>DHMO01000070.1:29608-95406 GCA_002405835.1 Lentisphaeria bacterium UBA4640
ATTTTTAAAGAGAAAACTCCGGAACGTCCTGCCTTTGAACAGAAAAATAACTCCATTTTTTTTGATAAAAGCTCTTGTAAATACAATATTTACATTTATATTCCTGAAGAATCAACCCATAGGAGAATATTTCATGCTGTATCTGCTCGCCGGACTGCGCAGCTGCTTCGGACCGCTGCGTCTGTTCGAATACGTCACGTTCCGCTCTGGCTGCGCCCTGCTCACCGCAATGTTCATCGTCATCCTGTTCGGTCCGTGGACGATCCGGAAACTCAAGCAGTTCTGCGTGCCGAAATCCGCCCGTCTCTCCGGCGTCATTGATGAAAAATTCGTCGACCATTCCAAAGACAAAACACCGACGATGGGCGGACTTCTCATCGTTGCGGCGATTGCTGTCTCGACCATCTTCTGGAGCGACCTCTCCAACCCCAAAGTTCTCGTTTTCCTTCTTGTACTCCTCCCCCTCACCGCGCTCGGATTCTACGACGACTACATCAAAGTCAAATACGAACGGAGCGTCCGCGACGGCGTCTCAGGCAAGATGAAACTCACCGTCCAGGGCATTGTCAGCCTCATCGCCCTCGCCTGCATCTACAAAATGCCCGACACCATGACCACAAAGATGCTCCTTCCGTTCTACCGTGATCCGATGTGCCTCAAGCCGGCAGGCGAAACGATTCAGTTCTGGCTTCCTCCGCAGCTGCTTGACCACCCGCTCTTCTCCTTCGCCGCAAGCTGGGGACTCGTCGCAATCGGGTTGATCTTCATCTTCAACATGCTCTATGTGATGTTCTTCAGCAACGCCGTCAATCTCACCGACGGCAAGGACGGGCTCGCGGCTGGAACAACGGTCTTCTGCGTGCTCTCCCTCGCATCGGTCGCCTACATGCACGGGCACGCCGTCTTCGCGAAATATCTTTCCATTCCGTACATTCCGGAACTTGGTGAAATCAGCGTCTTCGCCTCCGCAATGGCGGGCGCGTGCATCGGATTCCTCTGGTACAACTGCAAGCCGGCGTCGGTCTTCATGGGCGATACCGGAAGCCTGCCGCTCGGCGGGTGCATCGGACTCATCGCGGTGCTCATGGGACAGCAGCTGCTTCTCCTCGTCGTCGGATTCGTCTTCCTCATGGAGGGCGGCTCGGTGATGCTCCAGGTCGCCAGTTTGCGTCTCACGGGAAAAAGAATCTTCAAATGCACCCCGATCCACCACCATTTTGAACAGCTCGGATGGACGGAAACGCAGATCGTCAACCGCTTCTGGATTATCGCCGGAATCTGCGCGATGATCGGGCTCGCAACCCTGAAAATGAGATAAAATCAGAACAGAAAACGCAGTGTTTCCGAAAGACGGGCGACCGGAAGACCGATGATGTTGTCGAGGTCGCCCTCGTAATGTTCAATCAGCATCTCTCCATGATCCTGAATTGCATACGAACCGGCTTTGTCGAGAACCGGAACAAGTGAAAGATAGCACCGGACCGTTTCCCGGTCAACCGGACGAAAGGTCACGCGCGACGTCTCCGCAAACAGGACCCGCATGTTCCGCGCGTTGCAGAGCACCGCGCAGCCGGTCGTGACGGAATGGGTCCGTCCGGAAAAACGCATCAGCATCTCCTCCGCCTCTTCCAAAGAGTGCGGCTTGCCGAGAATCGAATTTTCAAACTCAATCACCGTATCCGCACCGATCACGGCGGCTTCGGGGAAACGGCAGGAAACCTCCGCCGCCTTCGCATACGCATTGTCGAGTGCGGCCGTAAGCCACAAGCCGTCCGAACGTTCTTCCGCGCGGGAAACTTCAATGGAAAAAGGAAGACCGAGACGCGCCAGCAATTCTTTACGGCGCGGAGAAGCGGAGGCGAGGATGAGCGGAATCACTCAATCACCTTTTCAATGGATTTGTCGTTCCAGAACGTGATGCTGTAATTTTCGCGGTAGAAATCTCTTCCGATTCCGATTACAAACCCGAGTTCATCAAAGACAACCGGCGTGCATTCGTCATGCGTCGCCATGCCGTCGCTCCAACGGGTGCGGGTGTAGTAGAACCAGTGATGCTCCGTGTTGTAAACCTGTCCCGTCAGCGGTTCTCCCATGATCTTGAGCACCTCTTCGCGCGTCATACCGACCCTCAGTTTGTTGAGGTTTTCGCGGTTGCGGTCGATTTCACTCCAGACGGAAGGTGAAAGGATGGATTTATCCTTGTCGGCGAGCGCGCAGGAGGAAGCCAGCGGCAGAAGCGCCGCTCCAAGCAGAACAACTGAAATTTTATGACTGAAATGTTTCATAATTCAGTATTATACATCCGCAAACGGCGAATGTCAAGCGTCAAACGGAATTCTTTCTCCCGCTTTTTTTACAAATATTTTACGTCCCGCCATTTGAAATATTCCGCAAACAATGCTATTGTACCTGAAATCGGAAGATTTGCCTGCAAGGAATCTCTTCCGGTACAAAAACAGATGAAGATAATCGGATCTTCAAGCGGACTATGTAAAGAAAACGCCAATTCAACAACATACTCCCGTCGCTTGAATGATGCGCCCCTTGGGGCGTATTCTATTGCGCGGAGTTAAGGTGTATTGGCGTACCTCTTTACAGTGCAGCAGGATACGCTCTTTTTTATTTCAGAAATTTCTCATAAAGCTCCAGATACGACTCCGCCATTTCGTTCCGTCGGCAGATCACCGTCCCTTCGGAACGGGGATGCTGCGCGAATTTCACAATCAGAGACGCCGCCTCACCGCGGTTCGCCGGGGACTCAAAATCCGTTTCCGCGCTGTCCGGATAAAAACGGCAGAGTTCGGGAAGAGAATCAACCGGATTCACCACAACCGGAACACCCGTCGACATCGCTTCCGTCAGCGCAAGCCCGTACCCTTCGTAGCGCGACGGCATCACAAAAACATCGAACAGCCAGTCCGCCTTTGCCGCATCCGGCATGAAACCGGGCAGGACAACCCGCAGATTCGCCGGAGCCGCAGAAGCAAGCCGCTTCAGTTTCTCCCGCTCGCCACCGTCGCCCGCAAGCACCACCCCCCAGGTCTCGCCGGAAGGAATCCGTGCGGAAAGCTCCGGAAGCATGGAGAGCAGAAAATCGTATCCTTTCTGCCAGTCGAAACGTCCGACGGACCCGATGATCCGCGCGCAGTTCTCCACCCCCCACTTGCGGCGGAGCCCCGCCAGAAATTCCGGTTCCGGACGCGGAACGGGATCGACGCCGTTGTAAACAACCCGGATCGTCCCCGTCTTCAGTCCGAGTTTTTTCTCATGGAAGCGTGCACTCGCCTCCGAAACCGCCGTGCATGCGGAGCAGAGCGGAAACGTCAGGCGGTCCAATGCGAAAAAGACACCCTGTCCGGAGCGGCGTTCGCTGATGTGAACCGAATTCACAAGCGGAATGCCGAGTCCAAACATCGCCAGACGGGAGCAGAGGTTCGGGTGCATCAGGTGCGAGTGGCAGATATCCGGTGCAATCCGGCGGACTGCGCGGCGGAGCGCGAAAAGCCGCCCCAGCTGAAACGCGCGGTCCATCCCCAGAAAAAGCGGCTCCACGCCCAGCGCGAGAAAGCGGTCAAGCACGGTGCGGTTTTCCGGAGGAGACTTCAGGGCGATCAGCGAAACTTCGTGTCCGCGCGCAAGCAGCTGTTCCGTCAGGTCCAGCACCACGCGTTCCGCCCCGCCGGGTCCCAGTTCAGTGAGTATCTGTAAAATTTTCATTCTGATTTCCGCTTTTCATTTGCGATTCCGCAAAACTGTGCTACATTAGCAGATTGTATAAGATACTTCAAAAAACAGAGAAAACAAGAGAAAAACTGCTATGCGTCTGAAATTTTTATTTCTGCTTCTCGCCGGACTCGCCGCTCTGCCCGTCTCCGCCGATGATAAAGCCGCATTGGATGCGTTTGCCGCCGGACGGGAACAGGAAAACCAGCGCAATTTCCTCTCCGCCGCCGATTTCTATCTGGAAGCCCAGGTTCAGGCGGACGACCCCGTGCAGAAAGCCAACGCCCTCATCAGCGCGGCCCGCGCATTCCGCAAAGCCCGCAAGTACGGAGACGAATTCGACTGTCTTCAGAAGCTCGCGCAGGGACATGTCACGCGCATCAACTACTACGAAGTCGTCAAACGCCAGTTTGAAATCGGCGACAAGTTCCATGCCGGACACCGCGACTACTACCACTCGTGGCTCCCGTTCATCAAAAAGGACGACCGCACGATTGAAATCTATGAAGCCGCCATCAAAAACGCCCCCTGCGGCCCCGAAGCTCCCGAAGCCATGCTCCGCCTCGGACGTCTCTATCTGAACGACGGCAAAGTCGATCAGGCTATCCGCCACTTCTCCGAAGCCATCAAGCTGCACCCCGGCACCGAAGCCGCGCGTTATGCAGCGCTCGAACTTTCCAACGCCCTGCTCACCCTCGCCAAACGCGGCGACGGCGACGGCTCCAACGCCCAGCTCGCTCTGGAAGCGTTCGATACTTTCCTCGCAAAACATCCGGACGACCCGCAGACCGACTGGATCAAGCGTTCCCGCGAAGAAATCTACGGCATCATCGCGGCGCGCCTCTGCGATATCGGAAAATTCTACAGCAAAAACAAAAAATATGATGTCGCCCAGCGCTATTTCACCACCGTGATCAAGGATTATCCTTCCACAAAGTCCACGGCGGAAGCGGAAAACGAACTTGCCGCCATCAATGAGGAATTCCGTGCGAACGGGCAGGAATGGACGCCCGAAAAGCGCGTCTTCCGCGAAGAGGCGTTCCCCGCGGAACATTCCGACACTCTGCACGTTCCCGGCTCCGGAAGCCGCTGGCTCCTGCCCATCAAAGACACCCGCGGCGGACTCGTCGACCGCAACAAAGAGGAGGTCATTACCGATGACATGCTTTAAATCCTTCATTCTCGCCTTCGCGCTTCTCCTTCCGCTTCTGTTCTCGGGATGCGGATACCACATCGGCGCACGCTCGCTCGTGCACCCGCAAATCAAATCCATCGCCGTCGGGGAAATCAAAAACGACACGCTCGAACCGCTTGCAGCCTCCATCATGCGTCAGCAGCTCTGCGAACGCTACATGTTCGACGGCGCACTCAAGCTCAAAAACAAAGGGGACGCCGACTGTATCCTTTCCGGAACAATCCGCTCCGTGAAAAACACCACAATCCGCGAAGACGATACCGACAATGACATCTACCGTCCCGCGGAATTCCGCCTCGAAGTTGAACTGGAATACACGGTCATCATCCCCGGACGGGGCAAGCCGCTCTTCCCGACCCGCACAGTCCGCGGCGGAGCGAACTACCAGATTCTCGCCGACCCCACAATCAGCCGGCAGAACGCTCTCAAACAGGCGTGCTACAACACCGCGAAACTTGCGGTCGAATATACAACCGAAGCATGGTAATCGAAAGGTTTTGAACTCATGAAATTTGCCGCAGCTCTCTTTCTGACACTCACAGCCGCCGGAACTCTGCTCTTCACCGGCTGCTACACCCGCACCCTCATCCCCGAGGAAGTGCTCCAGCTCCCGACTCACGCGCAGGTCCGCACAGCCTACAACCTCTGGTACAGAACTCCCGATGATCTCACGCCGGAAAACATCCAGCAGGGAAAAATCATCCCGTTCGGAACCGATGTCCAGATCGAATCCATGACCGATTCACAAATCGTCTTCCGCGCAAACGGTGAACTCTTCACACTCAATTACGACCAGGCGAAAACGACGATCCCGATGGAGGATTTCGCCCGCGAACTCTTCACCACCGCGCTCGCCGTCGAAACTGCTTCCGGCGCAACGCCCGCACAGTTCGAAAAAATGCGCCGCGGAGTCATCGAAAAAGGCATGACGCGCAAACAGGTTCTCATCACCTACGGACGCCCGAGCCGGATCCGCACGCCGAACATCCTCAGCGACACCTGGATCTACTGGCTTGACAGAGTCAAAAGCAAACGCGTCATTTTCAAGAACGACAAAGTTCTGACCGAACTCACTCTGGACTGAGGTGCGCTCATGCTGTTCCGTTTTGAAGAAATCCTGAAAGCTCTCGGCGGAACGTTCCTGAACGAACCGCGCGGCGAAGGCGTGGACGCCGTCACAACGGACACCCGCGCCATCACCCCGAACTCGCTCTTCATCGCCCTCTCCGGCGAACGGTTCGACGGACATGACTTTCTCGATGCCGCACTCAAACAGGGTGCTTCGCTCCTCTGCATTGAGCGGACGAAACTTGACAAGCTCCCCGCCGGAGCCCCCGCAATCGCTGTGGATTCAACCGTTGCGGCGTACCAGGCGCTCGCGCGCTTCCATCGGCAGCGTCTGCCGGTAAAGGCAATTGCACTTACCGGATCAAGCGGAAAAACCAGCACAAAAGAGATGCTCCGCGCAATTTTCGTCCGTGCATTCGGAGCGGAACATGTGCTTGCGACCGAAGGCAACACCAACAACCAGATCGGCGTTCCGCTGAATCTGCTGAAACTGACTCCCGAACACAAATTCTGCATCATCGAATGCGGCACGAACCACCACGGGGAAATCGAACCGCTCTCCAATACAATCCGCCCCGATGCTGCGCTGATTGTCTCCATCGGACGCTGTCATCTCGAAAACCTCGGGTCGCTCGAAGGCGTGGCAACGGAAAAATCCAAACTTTTCACACACCTCGCACCCGACGGCACGGCGGTCATTCCGCTCGGAGCCGCCGGATTCGACATTATGCTCAAAGCGGCCGCTCCCCGCGAAATCCGTCCGTATGGAACCGGCGAAGGTTCCGTCATGGAAGCGTTTTACCGCGGCGGGAACATCAACGGAAGTTCTTTTGAACTGCTCAATCACCGCACCGGCGAACGTGTCACGGTGAACTGGCCGCTCTCCGGAGCGCATCAGGCGCACAACGCCGCCGGAGCCGCAGCAGTTGCAGACGCATTCGGAATCTCCATGCAGACAATCGCCGAAGGGCTCGCCGCCTGCGTCCTGCCGGGCATGCGCATGAAACGCACCGAGCACAACGGCGCAGTCTGGCTCAACGACGCCTACAACGCCAACCCCGACAGCATGAAAGCCACGCTCGACTGGCTGCACGAATTCGCCGACCCGGAAAAACTTGTTCTGGTGCTCGGAGACATGCGCGAAATCGGAGAACAGTCGCAGACCGTTCACCGCGAAGCCCTTGAAAAAGCGCTTGCAGATTTCCCCGGAGCCAGGATCGCCGCAATCGGTCCCGAAATGACCCGCGCGGCGCAAACGTTGAACAATCCGCAAATCCGCACCTGGTCCGATTCGCAATCGGCGGCAGAAGGAGTCCGCGCACTCGTGAAACCCGGCGACCTCGTCTTCCTGAAAGCCTCGCGCGGAACGCGTCTGGAACTCATTGAACCGTGAGGTGCGCCATGCGTCTCTCCGACTGTTCCGCAAAACTCCGTCCGCAGCAGATTCTGAACTTTGCCGACTGCGATATCGCAGATGTCACCAACGACTCCCGCACGGTTCGTCCCGGCTCGCTCTTCTGCGCCATTCGCGGCGCAAAAGCGGATGGACGCCGTTTCGTTCCCGCCGCCGAAGCCGCCGGAGCCGTCGCGATCGTTTCGGATGATCCGGAGCTCAAAACAAATCTGCCGCACCTTGTCTGCACCGACGCCTACCGCGCATGGGGTCTCCTCTGCGAACTCGCGGCGGGCTATCCGGCGCAGGCAATGACTCTTCACGCCGTCACCGGAACGAATGGAAAAACCACCATTGCTTTTCTCCTCCGCAATCTTCTGCAGAGCGCGGGACACTTCCGCACGGGTCTGATCTCCACCATCGAATATGACTGCGGGAACGGAACCGCCTCCACCGAATCCGCACGGACCACACCCGACGCCGCCGCCTTCCAGCGGATTCTGACACAGATGCACAACGCCGGATGCAAACACGTCGTCCTCGAAGCCTCCAGTCACGGACTTCATCAGCACCGCATGGGCTCCGCCCGCTTCGCAACCGCGATTTTCACCAATCTCACCGGCGATCACCTTGACTACCATAAGACAATGGAAGCCTATTTCCAGGCAAAAAAGCTGCTCTTCACCGAATCGCTCGCCGAAAACGGGAACGCCGTCATCAATATCGACGATCCCTGGGGCGCACGTCTCGCTTCGGAGCTGGAACGCCCCGTTCTTTCGCTTTCCATGACTCATCCGGATGCGGCTGTGCGGATCGAACCGATCAAAGAATCCGCTGCGGGAACGGTCTTCCGTCTTCACTCGCCCGGACACGATCTGACCGTTCATTCACCGCTGATCGGAACGCACAACATCTATAATCTCGCCTCGGCGGTGACCGCGGCGCTGGCGCTCGGAATTCCGGAAGCGGCGATTCTGAAAGCGCTTGAAACGCCTCTGCAGGTTCCCGGACGCCTTGAACGCATTGAACTTCCGGACGGAGCCGCGGCTTTCGTCGACTACGCACATACAGATGATGCACTCGAACGGGTTCTGAACGCCCTGCGTCCGCTCTGCAAAGGACGCCTCATCGCGCTTTTCGGCTGCGGCGGCGACCGCGACCGGACCAAGCGGCCGCGCATGGCGGAGGTCTGCGGCAGACTCGCCGATCTCACCATTCTGACCAGCGACAATCCCCGCACGGAACCGCCGGAGGCAATCATTGCCGAAGCGGAAACCGGGTTCCCCCGCGGTGCAGAATATGAAACCGTCGTGGACCGCCCCGCCGCAGTCCGCCGCGCCGTCGAACTTGCGCGTCCGGGCGACATTCTTCTTGTCGCGGGAAAAGGTCATGAAAACTATCAGGAAATCAACGGCGTCAGACATCACATGGATGACCGCGAATTAATCCGGGAGGCAATCCGGTGAAAATCCGGGTTCTTCAAGGCGATATTACAAAGCTCAACACGAGACCTTACCGCGAACTTCTCAGCCGAACAGACAGACTGCCGTGATATTGTCCGGACCGCCATAATTCAGCGCGAGCTTCACCAGCTTGCGCACGGCATCCGCCGGATCATAGGAACTCCACACGGCATCCCGGATCTCCTCCGCTTCGACAACATCGCTCAGACCGTCGGAACAGAGCAGCCAGCAGTCGCCCGGAACGAGATCAAACACGCAGATTTCCGGCTGAACCGTCTCGCAAACTCCGACCGAGCGGGAAATGACATGCGCAAGCGGATGATTCCGCGCTTCATCCGGAGCGACCGCCCCGGCGTCCACCAGCTCCGCGATCAGCGAATGATCATGCGTCAGCTGCATGATCTCCCCGTTCCGCACACGGTAAATCCGGCTGTCGCCGAGGTGAACCGTGAACACCTTCTTCTGTACGAGAAAGAGCGCGGCAACCGTCGTGCACATCCGGTTCTCCGGCGGCTGGGATGCGGCGGCGCGGAAAATATTTTCATTCGCCATCCGCACAGTCTCCGAGAGAAAAGCGGAAACGGCATCCGGAGTCATGGACTCAAACACACCTTCACGGTTCAGCCGGTCCCACTCCTCAAACAGAGTCGTCAGACAGAGACGCGAGGCCACTTCTCCAGCCATCCGGCCGCCGACTCCGTCAGCGACCGCAGCGAATGTAAAATGTCCGTCCGGACGCGTGCAGATCAGGAAGGAATCCTCGTTCTGCGGACGGACGCGTCCGGGGTCGGAACCGCCCGCGCAGCATCCCGCGGGAACGGCGTAAAGATCGGCCGGAGGAAGCGCGCCGGGGATCCGCGACGCCGCGTCCTTCGGGTATTCGGCGTCTCCGCAGTTAAAATGGAGACGACAGGTTTTGCTGAACTCGTTTCCGCTCATTTTTCATAAGTTCCGTAGCGGTCGCTCAGACGGACGAGGAGCGAACCGAAATAGTTGGATTCATCCTCCGACTCCGCATTCTCCTTGAGTGAGCGCAGGGCGTTCTGAACCGCGCGGTTGTCGAGCCGGCGCAGAATCCGCATCCCCGCATCGCGCACCCGGAGACGGTAGTCTTTGGAAAGCGGCGCGTTGACCTCGCGGTCCGTCATGCAGAGAATGAGTCCGGCTAGAACCGCCATATCCGTGTTTTTCGATTTTGCAAGCTGATCTTCAAACGGCTGAATGCGTCTCTGATCCTCCTGATCCAGCTTCCGTTTCACCTCCAGCGCCTTGTCGCTCAGAGAGAGAATGCGGGGGGAGCCGGGCAGATCGCCGCTGCGCATCAGCAGAATTTTGATCTGCTCCATCGCGGCAAGCTCAGGCGAATCCGTGCGTTTGTTTTCGAACTGGTCGATCGTTGTCCGCAGAATCATATATTCCTGAAAGGAGTTCGGACGGCGCGCAAGTTTTTTCAGCACCGGAAGAAGCTCCGCCTCCCAGTGGAACTGGATCGCGGCTTCGATTGCGGCGGGAAGCGCGTCATGACGGGACGCCAGCGCGAAATAGATCTCTTTCGCCTCCTTGAGGTACGGAGGACCGGGCATCGCATCCGTCAGAGCCGCATATGCTTCGGGGCTTCCCGAATGCAGGGAGCGGATCAGTTCCGCGGCGGCCTCCGGAGTTCCGATCTTCTTCATCACCAGCAGATGCGGTCCGATCGGCTCGCGTTCTGCAAGCGCGGTTCCGATGGCGCGGCGCAGGAACGGAATCGCCGCATTGCCGTACGACGGCAGAATCAGCATTGCACTTTTCCGACTGAACCCGTTCTCGTCTTCCACATTCAGGGATTCCGCGACGACCTCCGCCAGAGCGGAGGCGCTTCCGCCGAGCCCGATATGTTTGCGGATCCAGTGCAGAGTCAGAATATCCGACTGGCCGAACCAGAAATACTCCGGGCTTTCCCCGAGATACGCAATCACTTTCCGCACTTCTCCCGGAGCGACTTTCCAGCGGAGATGCGGACGCACCTTCTCCGGCGTCAGTCCTGGACGGCGCGCGACCAGAATCAGCTCCGTAAGATTCCGCATATTCCGTTTTCCCTGCGGATCGGGCAGTCCTTCCACCGGGGCGGTGTCGAACGGACGCGTCAGCGAGGCGCGCCACGAATCCGCCGCAAACGGAGCGCGAATCGAGCGGCTCAGCGGCTCAATCTTGTCGAGATTCCAGACTTTCATCTGTTTCTCCAGAAAATAGAGATTCCGCAGCACGGGTTCCGGCGGAGGCGGAGTCTGCGCGGCAAGCGGAATGCAGAAAAATGCGGCTGGAAGAAGAGAGCGGATCAGAAAATTCATTTGCGTTTTCCTTTCTCCCCGGTCTGCTTCCACGTGCGGATGATTTTTTCCGTTCCGCGTTTCATAACCGGGTTGGCGGGTTTGAAGATGCTGCGGTAGGAGAAGAGCACGGAGCCGGAGATTTCCGGACGCCGCGAATTGTAGCGGAACTGATTGAAAATCTCATTCGGATTGCTCCACTCGCGCGTGGTTCCGAGACGCGACGGGGCGTGTCCGATGTAAAGTTTCGTGCGTGTTCCGCGCGCCGTGGAAGACCACCAGTCCGCAAGCGCGGCGTATGCGGCGGAGTTGTGCCCGAATGTCCAGTAAATCTGCGGGACAATGTAGTCAATCCAGTTTCCGCGCACCCATTTCCGGGTATCCGCATGCTGAAGAGCATACGATTCCGAGCCTTTGGTCAGCGAACCCGCCGGATGTGTCTTCACATTCGCCCAGATTCCGAACGGACTGATTCCGAACTGAATGTTCTTGTGATACCGCGCATTGCAGGAACGGATGACGTTGGAAAGCGAACCGACAAGCGTGTTGACATTCTCGCGGCGCCAGTCTTCCAGAGACATTTTGTTGCGGTTGTAGCGCAGAAACGTCGCGCGGTCGGCAGAGCCGGTTCCGTCGTAAGGATAAAAATAATCGTCCAGATGAATGCCGTCCACATCGTACTTCGTCACAATCTCATGAACCGTGTTGCAGAGGAAACGGATCACCGCGGGGTTGCCGGGATCGAGAATCAGCTGATTCTTGCCGTCTTTCCGGCGGATGCTGAGGACATATTCCGGATGTTTGCGCGCAAAATTCCCCGGAGCCAGCGTATTCAGATAGGTTTTCTTCCAGAGCGGAGTCGCCCCGGCAACACGGTAGGGGTTCAGCCACGCATGAAACGCGAGCCCGCGGCGGTGCGCCTCCTGAATCATGAACGCGAGCGGATCGAATCCGTTCAGTCCCCTTCCTTCCTGTCCGGTCAGCGAGCGCGACCACGGGTTCAGACGCGAGGGATAGAACGCATCGTTGTTCGGGCGGATCTGGAAGAGGATTGCATTTGCACCGATCGCTTTGAGGTTGTTCACGACCGTCAGGTAGTTCCGCTTGAACTCCGCCACATTCCGGGAAACGGGGAAATCAATGTTTTCGACTGTCGCGACCCACACTCCGCGGAATTCGTGCAGCTTCGGCCGATAATTCGTCGGGACAAGCACGTGCGGTTTCGCCGCAAGATCTCCCGCGTAGCGGACCGGTCCGCCGTGACGCGGGTCGGTCAGATATTCAAACTGCGCAAACGCCGGAAGCGTAAACAGCAGCAAAAATGAAAAAAGGCGCATGACAAATCCTCTCAGCAAAATTCAGTCCGGTACGATAGCACAGAAAATGCGTTTTGTCATGCGGATTTTCAAAAAAAGTTGATTTTTTTCAATCCAGGAGCAGAACTTTTACGCCGATTCCGATCAGGACAAACCCGCCAAGCACCTCGCATTTGTTCCCGAAGATATGTCCGCCGCGCCGTCCCGCAATGCACCCCGCGCCGGAAATCAGGAATGTTACGAAACCGATAATCAGCACATCCGCAAGAATGTTCACACGCTTCAGACATGCGTAACCGACGCCGATCAGAAGCGCATCAATGCTCGTCGCAAAGGAGAGGACGATCAGGCGGACGAAGTTGAAGCCGGTGATTTTTTCCTCCTCGTCCCCGTCTTTCCGGAACGCCTCCCACACCATCTTCCCGCCGATTCCGAACAGCAGCAGAGCGGCGAGATAACGTCCGTAAGTCTGCACAAGACTTCCGAAGAGCGAGCCGCCGAGCCAGCCGGCCGTCGGCATGAGCGACTGAAACACGCCAAACGACAGCGCCGTTGCAAGAATTTTCCGCCAGTTGAAGTTGTTGCGTTCGACCGCACCGAGCGCCAGCGAAACGGCAAGCGCATCCATCGCAAGGCTCACACCCAGCAAAACGGGTTCAATGAAAAACATAAATCCTCCTGACCGCTTCCTTCATTAATAAAACCGGACAGGGGAAAACGGCAGAGACCCTGTACGGCTGAAATTAAGCCATACCTGAGTCTCATTTTTGAATGCAAGCCAGGCTGTATTCGGGGACAGCCGGTATGTTGACTTGCCGCACGGAGCGGGAACTCCGCGAAACTACTCCCTCATGTATATGAGTATACTATACCTCAGTTTCCCCGAATTTCAAGTCTTTTTACTTCTGTCTTGCCAGAAAATCCGCGATATGCGCTTCGATGTCCGGATAAAGCCGGTGCGGTGTGCTGTCCGGAATCCAGATGCGGTGCGAGAAACCGTGTTCATCTTTCTCATAATAATAAGATTCGCCGGCCGTGCCGTTTTTGCGGACCATTTCCAGGAAATGTTCGGCGGAGGCAGCCGGGACCACATTGTCGCGGCGGTCGTGCGTGCAGAGAATCGCCGGGCTGGACGGCGTCAGGAAGTTTGCGGGAGCAATCGACGCCAGTTCCTCTCTGGACGGCACATGCCCGAACAGCGTCTCGTAGCGGTCCGGATGCGCGGCGAAATCCGGCTCGATATCCGCAATTCCGGAAACCGAAACAATCCCGGCGACGCGCTCCGGCGGAAGACGGAGTCCGGTCACCAGCGCAAGATGTCCGCCGGCGGATCCGCCCATCACAAAAATGCGGCTCCGGTCAAAAAACTGAAATTCCGGAATCTGCGCATCCAGGAAAAAGCGCCCGGCTTCCAGACAGTCGTCTCCGCACGCAGGCCAGGGAACACGGGAGCTCAGACGGTAGTTGATATTGTAGACCGCCATTTTCAGCTCCTGACAGAGCCAGAGAGCAACGCCGGCGAAAGAGCTTTTCTCCTGCGCGCACCAGCCGCCGCCGTGAATCGTCAGAACCGCTTTTGTTTCAGGTGTGACATCGTCGGGCAGATAGAGGTCGCCGAGCCCGCGGAAACCGAGCTCCGGATTGTAGGGAATACTGTTGATGACGCGCATTGGAAAAATTCTCCTTTTTCTATTGAAATCCGTACAATATACAACAAAAAAAAGCATTCTGCAACTCGCCGGAAAAAATTATTGCTGTTTTTTTGTTTCGGCGCTTTTTTTTCCGGCGATTTATGATACATTATAGGACTCAATTTCTAACCCGGAGAATGGATGAAAGATGGGCGACATACTGCGATTTGAAAACATTACGAAGCGTTACGGCAAGCAAACCGTGCTTGACAACGTTTCTCTCTCCATCGGAGCAGGAGAAATCTTCTCGCTGCTCGGTCCCAGCGGCTGCGGTAAAACCACACTGCTGCGTATTTGCGGGGGATTCGAAGCTCCCGATTCCGGACGCGTCATTCTCGACGGCAAGGACATCACGGACCTTCCCCCGAACAAACGGGAAATCCGCACAGTCTTCCAGAACTATGCGCTCTTCCCGCACATGACCGTCTGGGACAATATCGCCTTCGGTCTCAAAATCGCAGGTGCTGACAAGCGGAAAATCAACGACGAGGTCCAGAAATATCTCGAACTCGTCCAGCTTGTCGGTCACGAACGCAAGAAACCCGGACAGCTCAGCGGCGGTCAGCGCCAGCGCGTCGCCATCGCCCGCGCACTCATCAACAAACCCAAAGTTCTGCTGCTCGATGAACCGCTCGCCGCGCTCGACCTCAAACTCCGTCAGAGAATGCTGATCGAACTCGACACGATTCACGACGACGTCGGAATCACCTTCCTCTTCGTCACTCACGACCAGCAGGAGGCGATGAGCATCAGCGACCATATCGCCGTTCTTCATCAGGGCAACGTTGAACAAACCGGAACCCCCGTCGAACTCTATGAAGCCCCCAAGAACAGCTTCGTCGCCGCGTTCATCGGCGACACCAACTTCTTCGACGGCGTTGTGGAATCGGTCGACGGCGACTACTGCAAACTCAAAATCGACGGCTTTCCCTCCCTGCGCGTCTACAACGACAAACACGTGCAGCCCGGCGGAAAAGTCAACCTCAGCATCCGGCCGGAGAAGTTCATGATCTCCGCCGTAAAACCCGAAGTGACAGACTCCAACACGAACCTGCTTCAAGGCAAGGTCGAAGAGGTCATCTATCTCGGCGCACACACCCGCTACTGGGTTCGTGTGCAGGACTGGCGGATCTCCGTCATCAAACAGCATTACAGCTACGCGCTCGACGAGCGGAACATCAAGTGGGACGACAACGTCTGGCTGAAGTTCGAAGGCGACAACGCCTACATGCTGGAACGCTACACCGAGGCGGACGAGAACCTGCTCGCCCTCCCCGACCTCTGAGGCGGAGCGCGAAATGAAAAACCGCTGGATGAACTTCTTCCTGGGTCTGCCCTCCTTTGTCTGGCTGATCCTCTTCTATGCACTCCCCGTCTTCATCGTCTTCCTGCTCGCGTTCAAACCCGTCGATCCCTTCGGCGGAATCGGCGCGGGCTGGACTCTGCACACGATTCAGGACCTCTCCAACCCGAGCTACCCCTCGATCATCTGGAGAACTATCTGGCTGGGCATCGTCTCGACTCTCGTCTGCATCCTCGTCGCCGTGCCGATCGCATACCACCTCTCGCGCATGGCGCCGCGCACCCGAAGCATCGTCCTCATGCTCATCATCGTGCCGTTCTGGACAAACTTCCTGATCCGCATCTACGCATGGAAAGTCTTCCTCCACCCCGACGGCATCCTCAAGAAAGTGCTTGTGTTCATCGGGCTCATCCCCGAAGAAACCATGCTGCTCTACAATCAGTGGGCGGTCCTCGCTGTGATGATCTACACATACCTCCCGTTCGCGATCCTGCCGATCTACGCGGCGGCGGACAAGTTTGACTTTGCTCTTCTTGATGCGGCGAAAGACCTCGGCGCAAGCGCATTCCAGGCCTTCCGCAAAGTCTTCGTCCCGGGCGTCTCCAAAGGAATCTGGACGGCGGTCATGGTCGTCCTCATCCCCGCGTTCGGCGCATACCTGATCCCCGACCTCGTCGGCGGTCCCACAAGCGAGCTGATCGGCGACAAAATCGCGCAGCGCGTCTTCACCGAACGCAACCTTCCACACGCAAGCGCACTCTCGGCTGTCCTGATGCTGGCGGTCTTCATCCCCCTCATCCTCGCCGTCTGGCTGCGCAGAATCCAGAACGCGGTATCCGTCCGCGGCAACAAAAGCAGGGTGACAAAATGAGCAAGTGCAACCGCCACAGCCGTTTCCCGATGGTCGTGACTCTCATCACGCTCATCTTCTTCTACGCTCCGCTGATCATCGTGGCGACAGCCTCCTTCAACGCCAGCAAATACGGCGGGCGATGGACGGGCTTTTCGCTGAAATGGTATCAGAAGCTCTTCAGCGACTATTCGATCTGGGAGGCCCTTTCCAACACCCTGATCATCGCGCTGATCGCAACATTCTTCTCCACGCTCCTCGGCACGCTCGCCGCTCTGGCACTGCACCGGAGCCGCAGCAAATTCCGCGGACTCTACTACGCGCTCGTCTATTCCCCGCTCGTGGTCCCCGACATCCTCCTCGGAATCAGCCTGCTCCTCCTCTTCGTCAGCATTCTCTCCGTCTGCGGCGCATGGGTCGAACAGCTCACGGGAATCAAAATGGAGCTCGGAATGACAACCATCATCATCGCGCACATCACCTTCTGCATGAGCTACGTGACAATGGTGGTGCTCGGACGTCTCCAGGACTTTGATTCCTCGTTGATTGAAGCCGCTCAGGACCTCGGCGCAAACAGTCTTCAGACTTTCTTCAAAGTGACCCTTCCGGTCATTTCACCCGGAGTGATTGCGGGCGCGCTGTTCGCTTTCACTCTGTCGATCGACGATTTTGTCATCACGTTCTTCGTCAAGGGAGCGGGAGACACGACACTGCCGATCTACATTCAGAGCGCAATGCGGCGCGGAACACCCGCCGTCATCAACGCCCTGTCGGTGGTGTTTCTGATCTTCACGTTCGTCCTTGTGTTTATCAGCCAAAAACTATTGGAGCCAAAAAAATGAAGAAAACACTGTTCCTCGCCGGAATGGTCCTCGCCGCGCTTCTCGCAGTCTCCTGCGGAAAGCCCAAGCAAGTCCTCCACATCTACAACTGGGGTGACTACATCTCCAACGATGTCGTCAAAAAATTTGAGAAGGAGTTCAACTGTAAAGTAAAAGTTGACGTTTTCGACTCCAACGAAGCGATGTACGCCAAGCTCAAAGCCGGTGCAGGCGGCTACGACATCATCGTCCCCTCCTCCTACATGGCGGAACTCATGCAGCGTCAGGACATGCTCCTCACGCTCGACCACTCCAAGCTCCCGAACGTCGACAAGTACATTGACCAGTCCTACATCAAATACTCGCTCGACAAAAAACTTGAGTACACCGTTCCCTACTTCGCCAGCTTCACAGGCATCGGCTACAACAAGGATAAAGTCAAAAACTTCGAGCCGACCTGGCGCATGTTCGAACGTCCCGAACTCAAAAACCGCACCTCCCTGCTGAACGACCAGCGCGAAGTCCTCGGCGTCGCCCTCCGCACTCTCGGATTCGACGTCAACTCCACCAAACAGGAGGAGATCGACAAGGCCGTGGAACTCGTCCAGACCTGGAAAAAGCAGATCGCCAAGTTTGAAGTCGACGACGCCAAGCGCGCGCTTGCTTCCGGCGAATTCAATATGATCCAGACCTACAGCGGCGACATGCTTCAGGTCTCCGCAGAGAATCCCTCCATCGTGTTCGTGATCCCGAAAGAAGGCTCAACCTTCACGTTCGACAACTTCGCGATTCTGAAAAACAGTCCGAATCCCGATCTTGCACACAAATTCATCGACTTCATCTACCGTCCGGAAATCTCCGCCGAAAACATGGATGAAATCATGTACGTCACCCCGAACACCGAAGGCATGAAGCTCGTCAGCGATGCTCTCCGCAAGAACCCCGCATTCATGCTTCCCGAATCCGTCCGTGCAACCTGCACCGCGCTTCAGGATCTCGGCGCCGACAACGGAAAGTTCATCAAGGCATGGGATAAGATCCGTCAGGAATAATCCCTCCCCGCCTGTTCTCTCAAGAGGCTGTCCCCTGCAACGGACAGCCTCTTTTTTTGCCCTGAATGGGCATAAAAAAACCCCGCCTCCGGCACAATGCCAAAGACGGGGGAAAAGGAAGTCAGACTCAGTGAGACATCACTTCGGAAAGATCAATGATCTGACCGGAGGTGATGGACTTGAACACCGCGTCGCCGATGGAGATCGCGGCAAGACCGTCGCGGGAATTCGCGAGGATATCATACGGACGATCTTCTTCAACTCCGAGGAAGACGTCTTCCTGGATGCCGGAGTCGCCGCCGCCGTGTCCGCCGATGCCCGGCCGGACCGAGAGACGCTCGCGGGAACCGAAGATCGGGTAGTAGTCAACGTAGTGGTCGTGTTCACGCGGGCACGGGAACGCGGTTGCGCCCGCACCGCCCCACTCTTCCGCCTCAATGCGTCCGTGGGTTCCGTTGATCGCCAGACGGTAGCCCTCGTACGGAGTCGAGAAGTTCGCGGAATAGTTCAGAAGCACGCCGTTTGCATATTTGACGTCCGCAACGATGGTGTCCTGGATATTGATTTCGGAATCAAAGATGCACATGTCGGGACGGTAGATCGACGGGGTGTAAAGAACGCCCTTGCTCTCATCGAAGTTGTCGAGGTGGTCGTCATGAACCTTGGTGACGGTTGCACGGGATTCCCAGCGGTTCTTGTATGCGCATTTTCTGCGTTCCGTGCAGTCGGAGCAGTGGCGTCCGTCTTTCCTGGAGGGATTGAACGGACCGTTCGGACCGTAGTGATTCAGAGCGCCGAACGCATGGACCAGCTGCGGATCCGGGCTGCCGATCCACCAGTTGACGAGGTCGAAGTGATGGCTCGCCTTGTGAATCGAAAGGCTTCCGGAGTTTTCACGCATGCGGTTCCAGCGGTTGAAGTAGCTCGAACCGTGCTTGATGTCAATGTACCAGTTGAGGTCGACGTGGGTGACGCGGCCGATCTTGCCGGCAAGAACCAGCTCGCGGAGGAGTTTGTGCTGCGGATTGTAGCGGTAGTTGAAGGTGCAGGTGACTTTGCCTTTGGATTTCTTTTCCGCTTCGCGGACCTTGATGGCGTCTTCCCAGCAGGTCGTCATCGGTTTTTCTGTGACAACATCAAGTCCCTTTTCGAGAGCTTTGAGGATGTAAGTGACATGGTAGCAGTCGCGGCAGACGACGAAAATGACGTCCGGCTTGGTCTCTTCGACCATCTTGTCGAATTCATCCGGCATGTAGGTCGGAACATTTGCGGATTCAGGAATCTCGCGCTTGCAGACGGTAAAACGGAGCGGGTCGATGTCCAGCATTCCGACGAATTCAGCGGCGTTCGCGAACTCATGGTACATCGGCTGAATCCACATCTGGATCGCGCGTCCGGAAACTCCGCAGACGGCATAACGGCGTTTTGTCATAATCTTCCTCCTTGAGTGGTTGTTTTATGGATTCTCCAGACAATTTTCCGCATATCCGGAGCGTCCTTCATGACAATGGAATAAATATACTGCCAACGTTGGCAATGTCAAGTCTTTTTCCGATTTTTTTTTCAGAAAAAGCGTTTTTCATGCTTCCGCTGTTTGCATTTTCAATTCCCCGGTTTTATATTTAAACCACCGTTATGGAAAACAGAAAAACCTCAACAAAACAAAGAGAATATGCAAATGAAAAAACTGTTGTATGCCGCGCTTTCCGTGTCGGCCGCTCTCATGCTCGGCGCATGTGCTCTGTTCACCTCATGCCCGGAAGGAAATGCGGAAAGTTTTGCCGTGAACAATGTTTACGGCAGCCACATGGTGCTTCAGCGCCAGAAACCGATCCGCATCGTCGGAACCGCTCCCGCGGGAAAGAGCGTCAAGGTCACGCTCGCGGGGAAATCGGTCAATGCCGTTGCAAATGATCACGGCGTATGGGAAGCGGTTCTGCCCGCAATGCAGGCCGGCGGACCCTACACGGTCGTCGTCACCGGCGCTCCGGGAACAACCCCCATTTCATTCGATGACGTGCTTATCGGCGAAGTCTGGGTCTGCTCCGGTCAGTCCAATATGGAAATGCCCGTCTGGAGCAACGGCCAATTCTGGCGCAGCAAAAACGGACTCGAAGAGGCGAAGAACGCCAACTTCCCGAACATCCGTCTGTTCAGAGTCAACCGCACCGTCTCCCCCGGCGTCGAATGTTCCGCAATCAAGGGAACCGGCTGGCAGCTCTGCGACACCGAAACCGTGCAGCCGTTCAGCGCGCTCGGATTCTATTTCGGACGTGAACTCAACCACGACCTCAATGTCCCGGTCGGGCTCATCAGCACAAACTGGGGCGGAACGCGCGTCGAACCCTGGATCAGCAAAGCCGGTTATCAGTCCGCTGAACGCGGCAGAGAACTCTCGCAGATCGCCGGCGTGGAAAATCCCGAATTCATCCGCAACGAAAAAGCTCGTCTGAAAGCCCTGCGCGACAAAGCCAACGCCGCTTTCAACGCCTGGTACAAGAACTTCTTCGCGCTCTATGACGCTCAGGTCAAAGCCGCCGCGAACTGGAAAGACCACGATTTCAACGCTTCCTCCTGGGCAGACGCCAAAGTCCCCGGACTCATTGATTCCAAAATCGACGGCGTCGTCTGGTTCCGCCGCAACATTGAAATCCCCGCCGACTGGGCCGGAAAAGATCTCACGCTCTCACTCGGCACCGTCGATGACTGCGACGAGACCTTCTTCAACGGCGTCAAGATCGGCGCAACCGGTCCCGACACCCCGAATTACTGGAGCTTCAAACGCCGCTACAAAGTTCCCGGAAAACTTGTCAAAGCCGGCAAAAACACGCTCGCGGTCCGCGTCATCGACCTCTTCGCCGACGGAGGATTCACCTCTTCCGCAAAAGAAATTTACATTCAGAACGGCAACGACGTCAAGTCCCGCATCGCGCTTGCCGGAGTTTGGAAGAGCAAAGTCGAATTCGCCGCGGATCTGAAAAAAGTTGGAGAGCGTCCCTCCGTTGAAGTGGTGGCCGCCGCCTCCTCTCCGCAGTTCCCGGCGACCCTCTACAACGCCATGATGGCCCCCTGGATCGTCTATCCGGTCCGCGGCGCCATCTGGTATCAGGGTGAATCCAACGCTGGAGGATGGGTTGATTACATGACGCTGTTCCCCCTGCTCATCAAGGACTGGCGCGCAAAATGGAACGATCCGGCAATGCCGTTCGTCTTTGTCCAGCTGGCCGCATTCGAGCGCCACACCCCGGCCAAGCCGCTCGCGGATGACTTCTGGAAGAAACTCCAGCCCTCCGATCCCTCCTGGGCGAAACTCCGCGAAGTCCAGACCGCAACGCTCAATCTTCCCAACACCGGAATGGCGGTTGCAATCGATATCGGCAACCACTCGGACATTCACCCGAACGACAAGCAGACTCTCGCAAAGCGCGTCGCCGCCGAAGCGGAACGTCTCGCTTACGGACGCAAGGGCATCACCGCAGGACCGATGTATGAATCCATGAAGATCGAAGGAAACGCAATCCGTCTCGGCTTCACGAACGTCGGCAAAGGACTCGTCGCCAAAGGCGGCAAAAAACTCAACTGTTTCGCCATCGCCGGAAAAGACGGCAAGTTCGTCTGGGCGAACGCGCGCATCGAAGGCGCCAGCGTCCTGGTCTGGGCGGATTCCGTCAAAGAACCCGTTGCAGTCCGTTACGCATGGTCCGGCTATCCGGGCAACCCGAACTTCTACAACGAAGAAGGGTTCCCCGCCTGTCCGTTCCGCACGGATATGCCCGGTTACCTGCTGAAGAAATAACTCTTCCGCTCCGTTTTCTTCTCAGCCTCCGCTTCTGCGATTTTCAGAAGCGGAGGTTGATTTTTTTTCCTTGCATGCTATATTATGCGCCTGAAAACAGAGGGCTTTCCCATGATAAAACTCATCGCCGCCGATATGGACGGTACTCTGCTCAACAGCCGCAAACAGCTCCCCGGAGACACCTTCCCCATTCTCAATGAACTTTGGAAGCGCAACATCGCATTCGTCGCCGCCAGCGGACGCCAGTACTACAATCTGCGCAACGTCTTCGCACCCGTCGCCGACCGGCTCTACTATTTCTCCGAAAACGGGGCTATCGTCTTCCGCGGCTCCGAAAATCTCTACTGCAGCGAACTGATGCACGACGCAATCGAACGCGTTCTGGCTCTCACCGCTCAGGTTCCCGGCGCACACCCCGTCCTCTGCGGACTCGACAGCGCGTATCTTGCGGAAGATGATGAGGATTTCATCACAAATACGGGTTACTACTACGCAAAGCTCCGGCATCTTTCCGATCTGCATGAGGCGATGAAACTGGACAAGATCTGCAAGATCGCCATCTACTCCCGCAGTGCGGAGCCGACGGTCTATCCCGCGCTCAAAAAGCTGGAACCGGAATTCGCGGTTGCGCTCTCCGGCAGCACCTGGGTCGACGTGATGAATCCGGATGTTTCCAAAGGCGCCGCGCTCGCGGTTCTCTGCGCAAAACTCGGAATCGCCGCCGAAGAGTGCATGGTGTTCGGCGATTACCTCAACGATCTCTCCATGCTCCGCGCATGTCCCAACAGCTATGCGATGAAAAACGCCCATCCCGCACTGAAATCCGCAGCCGCCCATATCACGGACGAGGACAATGACCACGACGGAGTGCTCCGCGTTCTCCGCCGCGAATTCAATCTCATCTGAAACGGAGGTTCCCCATGGTTAAAGACATGACGACCGGAAGCCCGGCCAAACTGATTCTCTTTTTCACGCTCCCGCTTCTGGTCGGCAACATCTTCCAGCAGCTTTACAACATGGCGGATACGATCATCGTCGGCCGCACGCTCGGCTACAAGGCGCTCGCCGCGGTCGGCGGCTCCTCCGGTTCGATCATGTTCCTCGTCTTCGGATTCTTCTTCGGGCTGACCTGCGGACTCGCGGTCATCACCGCCCAGCGTTTCGGTGCGCACGATGAAGACGGCGTCCGCCGTTCGGTTGCCGCTTCGCTGGTCATGTGCACCGTCATCACCGCCGCGGTGACTCTGCTCTGTGTGCTCGGAGCGCGCCCGGTGCTTGAGCTCATGCGCACGCCGGAAGATATCATCGACGAGACCTACAACTATCTGATCGTCATGTTCTGGGGCGGCTGGACCATTGTTTTCTACGGAATGCTTTCGAGCATCATCCGCGCGCTCGGCGACAGCAGAACGCCGCTCTACTTCCTGATCATCTCCTCCATTGTCAATGTCGTTCTTGATTTCTATTTCATCCTGAGTTTGAAAAGCGGCGTCGCGGGCGCGGCGTGGGCGACGGTGATCGCGCAGGGACTCTCCGGCGTCCTCTGTCTCGTCTACATGCTCCGCAAGTTCCCGATTCTGCGTCTGCACCGCCGCGACTGGATTTTCAATGCGCAGTTCTACTGGGATCATCTCCGCGTGGCGCTCCCGATGGCGTTCCAGTTCTCCGTAACCGCTGTCGGCGTTCTCGTGCTCCAGACGGCGCTCAACGGCTTCGGCTCCGTTGCCGTCGCCGGATACACCGCCGCCGCGCGAATCGACCAGCTGGCAATTCAGCCGCTCTTCTCGTTCAGCATTGCAATGGCGACTTTCGCCGCGCAGAATTACGGAGCCGGCAACATCCCGCGCATCCGCGACGGCGTCTATAAATGCTCCGCAATGGCGCTCGGGTTCAGCGTTTTCGGAGGCGTTCTGCTGATTGCGTTCGCCTCTCCCATCACCGCGTGGTTCATCGGCGGATACGATGAGCAGGTCATACACTGTTCACAAATCTATCTGAACACAAATGCAAGCTGTTATGTGATTCTCGCCATGCTTCTGATCTACCGCAATGTCCAGCAGGGAATGGGACACTCCTTCATTCCGTTCATGGCGGGCGTCGTGGAACTGGTTCTCCGTGTAGTCGGAGCGTTCGGACTTGCCGTCTGGTTCGGCTATCCCGGAGTCTGTCTCTCCAACCCGCTCGCATGGATCGGCGCAACCGCAATTCTCGCATGGGACTACTGCCGCACAATGAAAAAACTCCGCCGCGAATTCGCCGAAGGGCTTATCCGCCCGATTCACAGCTGAAGGGAAAATCAGGCGCCCTTCCGCCTGATATTTTTTCCAAAACGCTGTATTGCAATTCCTTACATCACCGTGTATATTACAGCACTATGAATTATCCACCGACACAGAAAACTTTGCTTGAACGCGTACAGAACGGCGATGAAATCTCCTGGGATGAATTTTACCGCCGCTACGCTCCCGTCATCCGCGCCGCCGGAAAAGGCGCGGGATTCAATGACGCCGAATGCGGCGACCTCATCCAGACTGTCATGCTCAAGTTCTTCAGCAACGCCCGGACTTTCACCTACCGCGAAGGGCAAGTCAAATTCCGCACCTGGTTCGCGAGAATCATTCGCTCCGGCATCGTCGATCAGATCCGCGACGCCAGCAGACAGAAAAACCTCAATGCGGAAATTCCCGAACAGCCCGATCCGTTCGATGAAATCTTCCTCGAAGAATGGCGCAAAGCCGCCCTCGAAGAGGCAAAAGACGAACTCCGCTGCCGCGTCGATGAAAAGACCTGGCAGGCATTCGAAATGTACGGACTCCAGAACCGCGACGCAAAACAGGTCGCGCTCATTCTCGGCGTGACGGTCAATCAGCTCTACGTTGCGAAAAACCGCTGCACCGCCATGCTCAAAAAAATCGTAAAACACCACAACGAAGTCGACCCGGAGGCTCGAATTGAGCTATAAAGTCGGCGACACTCTCGGCACATACACTCTTCTCTGCGAATGCGGGCAAGGAGCTTACGGTTCTGTTTTCCTCGCGGAAAACACCTTCACAAAACGCCGCGTCGCTCTCAAAATCGTCTATTCCCAGGGACGCTCCTGCGAACGGGAACTCAACGGACTGATCCAGTATCAGACCGTCTGCCCGCGCACAAATCTGCTTCAGATCTACCATGTCGAAAAGGGCGATGACTGCTTCTGGTACACCATGGACGCCGCCGACAATCTCTCCGCCGAAGATGGCAAATACATCCCCGACACCCTCGCGAACCGTCTCCGTGAACAGCGGCGTCTCACGACCGACGCTGTCCGCAAAATGGCGGATGAACTGATTGCAAATCTGGAAACGCTGCATCGCCGCGGACTCCTCCACCGCGACCTCAAACCCGACAACATCCTGTGGGTCGACGGTTCCGCGATTCTGGGCGACATCGGGCTCGTAACCGACACCACCAGCGTCAGTCTCGCCGGAACGCCCGGATTCCTCCCGCCCGAAGTTCTCGCCGGGATCCGCGAATATCACCAGGCGGACGACTACTACTCCCTTGGCAAAGTCATCTACTGCGCGCTGACCGGCATGCCCGTCGAAAAATACCCCGCCTACCCAGCCTCGCTCACCCTTTGCGGCGGCGCGGATATGATCCGG
Source organism: Lentisphaeria bacterium UBA4640 (assembly GCA_002405835.1). Classification (GTDB taxonomy): domain Bacteria; phylum Verrucomicrobiota; class Lentisphaeria; order Victivallales; family UBA1829; genus UBA1829. The sequence goes on from DHMO01000070.1 coordinate 55,233, forward strand.
CTCTACAACAATCTCTGCTCCGGCGCCATCCCGGAAACGGCGTTCCAAGCTCCGGTCCCGCACAGGAAAAACAAATGGCTCATCGCCGCGGCACTCGTTTTGCTGTTTCTTGCCATCGCAGCCGCCTCCGGAATCTTCTTCCTCCGCAAACCCGTTCAGCTGGTTCAGCAGCAGACCGTTCAGCCCGTTCAGACCGTTCAGCCCGTTCAGCAGCAGACCGTTCAACCACCCGTCCAGCAGCTACCCGTTCAACAGGCGGAGAAAAAACGCACTCCGCGATTCAAAACCAAAGAGGAATATAAAAAGCAGTTTGCCCTGCTGAATACCACATACCAGCATTCGGAAGAATTCCAAAAACTCCTTCCGCCCCTCCGGGAAAAATATAACGAACTCATGGCCTTGAAATTCCATAACATGGGCAAAGCCCTTCAATCATCGGTGTCGCCGGCTGAAATTGCCGAAGCACAGGCATATATCCTGCAGCATCCAGAAGATGTTGACAGCATTCTTCCTCCGGAACAGTATGTTCAATCGAAACGCAGAGACGCGGCGGCAAAGGCATTCGAGCGGGAATACGCCAATGACCCGGTCTGGCTTTATTTCGAACTACGCAACGAACTTATACGCACCATCGGGAGCACGGTTCCGATGTTCAACATAAAATATATCCACCGCGACCCGGCGTGGGACGACGCCTACGACAAAGTGAAAGGACTTTACCAGAAACTCCTTGCGCTGGAACCTGTTTTAATAAAAAAATATCAGAAATAATTTTTTCTTCCTGTAAGATTTCACCATCTGCTCCGTTTAATAGCTCGGTTCGATTCTCTGAGGGGAAACGGAACAGCTGTTTGAAAAAGATGAGTTTTTGTGAAATGCCGGAAAATTGGAAATAGCCCCTCCATCCGGGGACCGTCAAGATTTCACTTTCCGGAATCGCAATTTTTTGCCCAGAGAAAGATAGATGAATTGTCGTTCATCCAGTCATTCATGCGATTCTGAAGGGGAGACGGAAAGCCAGAAGTCTTGCGGTCCCCGGTTGTTTTCTGAAAATTTTTCAATTTCATGTTTACTTTTTCCTTTTTTCTGCTATCATCCATAAAACTTCATCCGTTCAGACAGCCGGAAGCTGTTCAGACAGCTCCGGGAAAAATAAGAATGGAAGAAAGACAAAGATTTTCCCGAACGGCAAACTCCGTTTGCACCGTTCAATTCAGATTCAGATATCTGAAGAGAAAATTTCTTTGAGCTGATTGAAAAGTACGCCGATAGATTCTGTTTTTGCAGACATTTTACGATTTTCATTTGAAAATGCCGGCAATGAATGCTATTGTATATAGAGAAACCTGATAACATCAGAGGGAAAGATCGACATAAACAATAGCATAAGCTGACATTTTTATTTGAAGATTGTACATCTTCAAGCGGGACATGTAAAGAAAACGCCAATTTCAAAACATAACTCCTGCAAGCCTGAAGATACATCCTGTCGCAAGGGGTGTATTATGCCTGCTTGGACGAATATACCGGCGTGCTTCTTTACAAAATGAAGTACGCCCTTTTTATTGCCGTGACCGGACGTCACCGAATAAACCGGGCAAAACTGAAGGACACGGAAAATGATGAATGAAAATCTGATTGCTGAAGAAGTCCGCGGCTGCGGATCATACATTCTTCCGTCGTTCTCTTGTTCCCTGCGCAATGCCATCCGCTGTTGTATTCATCCGGATTCGGGCGACTCCAATCGCCGGGAACCGCAGTCTGTTTGCCGGAATGCCGGACTGCGGTTCCCGGATTTATCTCTTCCGTATGACACATCGGTGACATACATAAAACCATACAACAGGGCAATAAGAGGAGGCCAGAACAACTTCAGCAATCAGCATTTTCATCGACCGGACGGATTTTCCGTTCCACATCACAACCGTAAAGAAAACAACAATCTTTTCCGGAATCCATTCAACCCTTAAAATCCCGGATTCAGGAAAACAGAAAGGCTTCAAATGAAAAAGATCGCTTATCTCGGAATGCTCGCAGTGGCTTCCTCACTGATGATCGGCTGCGCTTCGACAAATCAAACAAAAGATCCGCTCAATGAGTTTCTCATTGGATCCCGCAATGCTGAATCCATCGAAAAAACAAACGACAAAGGCATCGACGCAATTGCAGACAGCTCCACCATCATTTACAGACGAGTCGGGGTTTCCATGAGAGAATATATCGAAAAAACTCATGGTGACATTGCAACCATCGCCGTTGCGAAAGCCATTCTCCATAATGGAGATAAGGCCGGATTTAAGCAGGCAAAAAAAGAACTTGGAAAATTACCTGAAGAAAAACGAAAAACTCTGACAGCAGAAAAATTGTTCGAAGCGGGCAAAGACTCCGCAGCGCTTGACGCTTATAAAGAAAACTGTAAAGGGAATAAAGTCAAACGTACAGATCTTATTCCCAGAGGCAAAAAAGTTTATCAAGAAAAGCTGGCAAAAGAAAACTGGAATGCCAAAATAATTGAAATGCAGAAAATTGCAGACGATTTAGCCAAAATTTCTCAGAACATGAATGTTCTCGCTCAAGATATTGCAGCCAAAATAACGGCAAAAAGCAACGATATCGCAATCCTTGCTCAAAATCCGGTCATGCAGGATTTTCTAAAAGAAACAGCTCCTATGCTCGCCAAAAAGAGCTTTGCCAATGCGGCAAAAAAGAAAGAAATTGATGCAGAAATTGCAAAAATTGCCGCTTTGCCAAAATACAAACCGATCATAGACAAAAAAGCACAGTATGCAGCAGAACTTGAGAAACTGCAAAAAGATTCAACGATTCTTTCCGATGGCGTTGGAAAGCAGATTGCATACACAGGGAAAGCTGTTCCGTTCTTGATTGAAGCCTACAAGGACATGAAGCTCATGAATGACAACAGTGGAAAAACCCAAGGCGCAAGTGCCAACTAAAATTCAACAAGAATTGTCAGGGACTTCCTTTTACGAAGCTCCTGACAATTTACAGGAACTAAAACATGCATAAAATTTTTTTAGTACTCACTCTTTGTTCTTTCTCCATTCTCTTCTGCTCGTGTTCCAGCATCATTGTTACAGACAATGTAAATAACGCTCTGAAAGAAATGGATAAAAGTCTCGTCTTTCATAACAAAAAATTTATGGAAGAAAGAGATATTAAAATCCCTGATGGCATTAATGAAAAACGGTTCGACAAATTGCCATTTGACATAGGAATTGAGCAGAATCTTGATAAAAATGATGACAGCGACATTCTTAACGAACAAGAATTCAATCTATTAAAAATAACCTTTGCAAACGCCATCAGCGCGACAAACAGATTTCCTATGGCCAGAGTCTCAAAAAAAAGTTTGGCAGACAAGGAAATTCGAGAGGATGTCCGGACAGGAGTCGCCAATGCTTCAGAACTTGATGTTTCCGAAATGAAAAAAGCGGAATACATCATAAATGTCAAAGTTACACCAAATAAAAATTACTATCAAAACGGGAATCAAGGGTGTGAAACATTCGCAATGACACTGGATGCAATTCCCATGCAGGCAAACAACAATGCTCCCCTGTCTTGGTTCCCGGCGTTCAAATTCAATGCCAGACTTAAAATTTGGCAAAAAGTTACCAGCAGAGGCTTTGTAGCGGCTGGAATCGACACAACTATTCAGGAACAGCGAAATATCATTCATAACGCGCTGATCAATAAACTGCTTCTGGTACTCATCAATCATATCTACAGTGAATTCCCTGCCGGAGGAGAAATTTTGGAACTCGACCCTGACAGCAAAGTTGCAGTATTGAAAGCAAGCCGCGCAACAGGCCTTTTAAAAAACATGGAAATGGTTATCTACGCACGCAAACGCGGAAATCCAAATGCTATGCGAGTCCCTCTTTACAATGCAACCCTCGCATCAATGGGACAGGAAGGCTCCTCAGAATTGAACATTTGGCGAGCCAATACGACAAAAAGAGCCATTAATATCATTAAAGCTGTCGAACAGGATTGGGAAAGCGCCCGAGAAGAATACGACTTCTTTGCGGCCTCATCCGGTTTGGCGGAAGCGCCTGATTTCATCAAAGTTGCCGGAGGCGACAAATGAGAGAGCTACCGCTCAAACTCATACCACTAGTCTCCGCATTCCTCCTGCTCACAGGATGCGCAGGGACAGAAAATGTGCCGGGCAATGCCACAAAGACTCCGACAGTCAATATTCAGCAGAGCATGCAGAAAGATATTACTGTAACGCTCAAATCTTCATTGGGCAACGGCGTTTCTTCCGAACTAAGATTCTCTCCGGAAACGGAACTTTCGAAGATGAAAACGCAGAAATTCATGAACAGGTTCAGAACCGGATGGGCTCCTGATTCCGGACTTTGGATCATCTCTCGGCACCAAGTGAAAATGAGAAACGGAATGACTGTCAACGAAGCTTCTGCAATTGCGGAAATCCGTGCGAAAAAAGCGATAGCCGGATTTTTAGGAAGCAATATCAGTGCACAGGAAAAAGTTTTCATGGAATCCGGAAGCAAAAACGGAGTGGAATACCTTGTCCAGTTTTCCAGATCCGTCCAAAATATCAATATTGACCAGTTTCTTCGTGGAGTTGTTCTCCTTGATCAGAAAGCCGACGGAGACAGATTACAAGCGGCATATTATGTCACCGGAAAACTCCAGGACTCCTCAGCAGAATTGGAAAAACAATTGCATGCGGCTCCGCCGGGAACCGTTCGCGCAATCGGATACAGCCTAGTTGTGAATTCTCAAATTGGACGAGCAAGACAGAAAGCGCTTCAAACAGCCCTCCGCAATGCTGTCGAACAGGTTATGGGAACGATGGTTATCGGCCAAAGTCAGCTGATGAACAATGAAAAGGCTAAATCCAAAGTCATTTCGCAAACAGTCGGAGCCATAAAAAGATACCGCATAGTCCGCGAAGGTATGGTCGGTATCAACTATCAGGTAATCATAAATGCCCAGGTAGAAAAGGAACACATCATTGATAACTACGCTGCTCTCATACGTTCCATGGGAAATCCTCCATTCTACGTGGAGACCGTCGACCCAGATTTAAAAACAGCGTTTGAAGGGTTCCTCGCCGATTTGGGATTTCTTGTCACTCCACACAAAAACGATGCAGCGTTCATATTCGATGCAAACTGCCAATATCTCGGAGTAAACGATGATTATTACGGACAGGGCATTCAAATAGATTTGGAACTTCGCCTGCAGGATATCCGCGGTGGCGGACAGCTCTTCAGTATCCATAACACCCCACGCTTGACATCGACCTATTCAGGGACCTTCCATCAGATCCGCCAAAGCGCCGCAAGTAAAGCATTCAAAACCATGAAAAAACAACTCCATGAAAAACTGAACAAAGTGGTAATGGACTGGGTCTTAAACGGACATCCTGTCAAGGTCGTATTCAACAACTGCCCTGCTGACCGCCAGTTCATCAAGGCTTTGGAACAAACGGTTACATGGATCCCGTGCACAACCCTTCAGACAAAGCGAATAGATGGCTCACGCATCGAATTCAGTTGCACATACGTAGGTCCAACGGCAGATTTTGAAGACTTCCTTCTGTCCGCCCTAGAGAAAACATTTGCCGAAGGGACTGTGCCGAAAACGATACGTGTTGAAACAAGCTTATTGGAATTAACCTTTTAACCTAAACCACAAACAAGGGAAAGACAATGAAACACAAATTGTTCGTCTCACTACTGGGCGTCGGACTTGCTTTCGGCGCATCGTATCAGCTCTCCGCACAGGAAGCTCAGGAACAGACTCAAGAAGCGGAACAGGCTCCACTGCAGCAAGCTCCCGCACAGGCGGTAAGTGACGGCGGAGTGGAAGCCGTCCGCGAAGCTCAGGAAATGCAAGTACCTCCTCCTGAGAAAAAATTCAAAAATGCAAAAACGGTTTTAAATGATCTTGTAAAGGGGAAAAAATGGACAACCGGTTGGGATAAAAAGAAAAAACGCTACATCGTCATTGAGAGTGCAACATTCACATGTGCAGACCCTGCTTCAGACAAAAATTTTATATTTTTGCGTGAAGCAGCTATCAAACGCGCCATTCTTCAGGGCAAAGCAAAAATCATTGAGTTCTGCAATTCCAAGATGGATGCAATAGATATGGTTCACACTCCAGGCACCGATTTAAATAAGGAACTAGAAAAAGACCGTGCCTCCATTGAAACTGAACTTGTTTCGGAAAAGGAGGCTCTTGCCCAATTACTGGAAAAAACCAACAAAGCGGAAGCTGATACCCTTCGTGAAACGACATTTGCAAATCGCCTTGATGATGCAATGGTAGCCGTTATCAAGAAAATTGATAACGAGTATAACGCAAATTCAAGAAACCAAAAAGCTCAAGCAAGGCTGGAAGAACTTAAGAAGCGTTTTGAAGTTTCTAAAAAACGCATCGAAGAACTTGAACGTAAAGCAAAAGCACGCAAAGGAAAACTTGCTCGTAAACAAGTGAGTGGCGTCACGACCTTTGCTTCCATGCCGCTTTATGGAGCAACTGGCATTTTCCAGACAGAATCTTGGGACGGGAAAAACTATCAAGTCGCAATAGCACTTTGCTGGAGCAACGTCCTTGAACGCGCAGCTCGTGCGATTGTAACTGGAGAAGATTTTAAAATCAAACCCAAAGCCAATGGGATAACTCTTGAAGAATGGCTTGAAAAGCAAAACCTTGCAGCAATCGTTGGACCACGCCAGTTCATCGACAAGGATGGGAATCGTTGGTTTATTGGCGTTTGCGCAGCCCCGTACGATGATAGTTTAAATGAAATCAAGCTTGAACGCAACAAAGATCTTGCAGAACAGTTTGCTAAAGGAGTCACTGCATTCTCTGTCTGGGGAGATGTGGAATCCTATAAATGCGCCCAAATGGCTGTCCATACAAAAGAATTTGGTGATAGCACTATCAACAATGTCGCTACAAGTATGGAAAAGAAGCTGACTCAGACAATCCAAGGGAAAACAATCCGAGGACTTCAAGAAATCAAAAGTGAAGAAGTCGAAAACCCGATCAGCGGAAAAACTATTTATGTTTCCGTCTATGCAATTGACCCGGCCTCCGCTGCGGCAGCTCTTGAAGTGGAAAAAATCAACTATGCCACCAAAATCATGGACGAACGCCATCAGACGGTCGAACGCGGACGCGAAGCAGCTAACAAAACCGCAGTCCAAGCAGCAAAAAACCGTCCGGAAGATTTTGCCCGAGGTGCGCAAGACCAAGCAAGACGTCTCGGCAACGAACTGGAAAAACGCCGCCCCACAGTTCGCAAAGGGACCAATATCATCCAGGATCCGGCTCCTGTTCAGCGCAAAAGCAACGCCAGATCTACTGCAGGCACGTTCAGCGGGGATGCGGACGTCGATGATGATTTTTGATTAACAACCTCAACTCAACCTCATTTCAGGCGGAGCACCCCGGCGCTCCGCCGTTTCGAACAAATCTACGGAGATCTTAAAAATGAAATACTCTATAATGTTTGCCTCACTGCTCTTCACCACGCTCTTTACATCTGCCTGCATCTCTAAACAAGCCCTTGAGCAGTTATCCGCTCAAGGCGATGGAAAGGAAAGTTCTGCTTCAAATAAAATTCAAAAATGTATTATTCTTCCGGCATCCAAAATTCCACTCTCCCCGGGCAAGATAAGCAAAATTACCTTGCACAGTTCCGCAGACGAAATTTATGAGTCAAGTCCCCTTCCTTCTCAAGGGGTATACCTGTTTCAAAATTTTATCTTTGTCGTTATTGTAATAAAAAATCCAGATTCCCTTAAATCCCCGGAAGGCACAGCGATGTTACGTTCAGCAGCTTTGCTCCACAAACACTATCCATTGCCCTCGAAATTCAGAATCAGCTACCGTCAAGTTCTTGAAAATGGCGAAGACCTTGATTCCGGCGATTACCGCTACACTGTTGTTTTCAAAAAAAACGAAATTGAAATGCTTGTTAAGCAAAAATAAAAGGAGAAATATCACCCCATGTTCTGGCTTCTGAAAAAAGGCTGCGGCTGTCTGATTCTCTTAATCCTCCTTGCAATCGCGCTTTACTTCTTTTCAAACAAACATCTGCCCGGCAACCCGGGCAGCCAAACAAACATAATAACAGCAGAGTAACCCTTCCAAATGAACATTCCGGACTATCTTCTGCAGACGCTAAAGTCCTCCCTTCTCATTCTCGGGGGAGGACTGCTGCCACTGCTCGCGGCGGCGTTTGTCATGCAGATCATCGCAAACATTCTCAGAAAACAGCTGAGAACAAGACTCGGCGACGGATATGTCTATCTCACCGCTCCGGGGGTTATGCTCCATGAACTCGGACACGCTTTCTTCTGTCTTGTCTTCCGGCACAAAATCATCGAAATGCAACTCTTCGCGCCCGACGACAACGGAACGCTCGGATACGTTCAGCATGCATACAACCCGAACAGTCTTTATCAGAGAATCGGGAACTTCTTCATCGGGACGGGTCCCGTATGGGGCGGTCTTGCCGCGCTCATTCTCCTTTCACACCTTCTCCTGCCATCCGCCATGCTCGAGGGAAACGGGGCAATGGAACAAACTCAGCATTTCTTCTCCGGGCTTCTCTCGTCCGCATTCTGGAAAAGCTGGCAGAGCTGGCTCTGGATTTATCTCTCCCAGACCATCGTCTCGCACATCACCCTGAGTCCGCCGGATCTCAAGGGCGCAAGCGACGGATTCTGTGCAATCGTTCTGACCGTACTTCTCGCAAACCTTCTGTTCAGCTGGTGCGGGAACTGGGCGGAACACGTCTGGCACTATGAACTTGCCCTGCTCTCCCGCTGCTCCACACTCATGATCACCATTCTCATTCTCAATGCCGTCTGCATTCTTCCCGGCATGGCGCTTGCGGTGATTCTGCCGCGCGCCGCCCGATAAAATCACGTCTTCCGCCTTGAAAAATCAATTTTTCCGAATATATTAAAAAATCATTACAATAAAACAGGCGGTGCTGCGTTACATGGATATGAAAAACGAACAGACAGACGAAAAGCTCATCCGCGCGTATCTCGACGGAAACGCCGGAGCTTTCGATATGCTCTATGAACGGTACAAGCGGCCGCTCTACGCCTATCTGAACAAAATGCTCGGAAGCCACGCGCTCGCCGACGACGTCTTTCAGCAGGTCTGGCTGCGCATTATCCGCAGTCTCGGAGCGTACGAGGGACGGCAGAAGTTTTTCAGCTGGGCCTCCATGATCGCCCACAATCTCGCGATCGACCAGTTCCGCAGGACAAAAAAATCCGCGGAGGTTTCTCTCGACGACGAGGAAGCGGCGCCGTGTGAACCGGTCTCTCATGCGGAGCCGTGGCGCGATATGCACAACCGCGAACTCGCAAAGGCGCTTCAAAGCGCGGCGGATTCGCTCGCGGAGGAACAGAAGGAAGTCTTCCTGCTCCGTCAGGAGGGACTCTCCTTCAAGGAGATCGCGGAAGTTCAGAAATGTTCGATCAACACCGTTCTGGGGCGGATGCAGTATGCGCTCCGGAACTTAAGAAAACAACTCGCGGAATGGGTATCCTGAAAGGAGGAACCGATATGAAAACTTGTCCGGAAGTCATAGAAGCAATCGCATCCGGTCTCCCGCGCGATGCGGAAACGGAACGCCATATCGCGGAATGTCCCGACTGCGCGCTGTTCCTCCGCATGTCCGCCCTCGAAAACACCGGAGGAGCAGAAGTTCCCGCGCATCTGGATGCGGCGATTCTCGCGGAGGCGCGCCGCCATGCAGCACACCGCACATTCCGTCTGTGGAAAATCGCCCTGCCGATCGCGGCGTCATTCGCGGTCGCGTTCGGACTCGCGTTCTACTCGCTCATGCCGTCTGAACCGGAAAAAACGGATGCTCCGGCAGTCGCACAGACAACTCCGTCGCTGTTCGATTACAACGACAGTCTGATCTCGCTTTCCTGCGACGTTGCCGACGGAGCGCAGCTGCTCTCCTATGCCGATGAATTCACGAATCAAGGAGTACAAACAATATGAAAAAAATTCTCTTTCTGCTGACCGTTCTTCTCATTTCTGCCGCCGCGGAGGCGAGACCGCCGGAAAACGGAGCTCCGCCACCGCCGCCCCCCGGACATCATCCGCTGCTGATCGCTCTGGAATCGAAAGATTTCACCGATGCGGAACGCGCTGAACTGAAAACGCTCGCGGCAAAGGATCCGCGCGAATTCGAAAAAGCGATGCGCAGACATTTCTTCCGGAGCCGTCAGGCAAAAGCGCAGAAACTGCTTGCGCTCCGCGAAGCCTGGCTCAACGCCCAGACGGAAGAGCTCCGGAAAGCCGCGCTCGAAAAGCTCAAAACCGCACTCCGCGAAGATGTGGAACAACAGCTGGAATTCCAGAAGAAACTGCTCAAGGACACGGAAGAAAACATCCGGAACATGGAGCGTCGGCTGGCGGCGATGAAAAAACGTTACGAAAAGCATTCCGAGGGAAAAGAAAAATATCTCGAAAAGCGTCTGAACGAACTGACTGCGAAGGAGGCTCCGAAGCGTCTGGTCCGCGAAGCCGCCGGCGATTTCTCGCGTCCGCAGCGTCCGCCGAAACATTAAGATGAAATATCTGCTGCTGTTTGCAATCTTCTTCTCCGCAGTTCACTGCTCTGCGGTGGAGAAGATTGTTTCTTTAAGCCCGAATCTGACAGAAATCATCTGTCTGCTCGGCGGAATTGATGCGCTCTGCGGACGCTCCTCCGCATGCGATTTCCCGGAAGAGGTCCGCAAAGTCCCCGTCGCCGGAAGTTTCGGCAAAGCGAACCCGGAAGCGGTGCTGGCGTCCGGTGCAGCGACCGTGGTTACGGCAACGGACCGCGCGCCGCAGGAGCGGGCGCTTCTGGAACAGGCGGGAATCCGGTATCTCATCATTCCCGCGAAATCTCTCGCCGATTACGAATCTGCGCTCCGCACGCTCGGAAAGCTGCTGGGGAAAAACAGGGAGGCGGAAGCGGAGATTCAGAAAAACCGTCGCGCGTTTGCACGTTTTCACAAATCAGAAAATCCGCCGTCCGTCTTTGTCATGATCTCCCCCTCTCCGCTCTGCACGGCGGGACGCCGCACGTTCATTCATGAACTGATCGAGCTTGCCGGCGGACACAACATCGCAGGGACAGAAGAGCGCGAATATTTTACCGTTTCGCCTGAATGGGTTCTGCAACAGAATCCGGATATCCTGATTTCCTGCGGAGCCCCCCTGCCTCCGGATTCCATCCTGCGCGGCACAAAAGCGGCGCGGACGGGAAAGGTGCTGACGGAACTCAATCCCTCCCTGCTCTACCGTCTGGGTCCGCGCACAATCGAGGCGGCACGGAAGCTGAACGAATATTTTTACCGTCCGTGAGTTTTATTTCTGTTCCGGAACGATGTATTCCATTTCCACATCCGCTTTTTCGGAATGCCAGACGTCTTTGCGGTAAGGAATTTCAACGAAACCGAATTTTTTATACAGGTGAATTGCCGGCTTGAGTCCGGAAATGGTAATCAGACACAGTTTTTTTGCTCCGTGCGCAATGGAATAATCCATGCATGCCTTGAGCACGGCGGAGCCGGCGCCGGTTCCGGTATACTGCCCGGCGGCGGCAAGTTTGCAGATTTCCCAAATGCCGTCGCCAAGCGGCTCCGTCATGCAGGTTGCAAGCACCTTTCCGTTTTCAACAGCGAAATAGACCATGGAACCTTTTGCGATCAGCTCCTCCACATGATCCATTGAATACTGGTCATAGGATTCAATGTAATAGAGCTTGGTCAGCCACTCGGTGTTCAAGCGGACAAAATCCGCACGATATTTCGGGTCGTAAGGAATGATTTCCATTCAGATGCCTCAAAAATTTTCAATGTTCAGTTCAGACGTTGAATAGAGCGCGGCTTTTCCGGCAAGGATGACGCGGTTTCCGCACAGATCACAGCGCAGTTCACCTCCGCGCGCGGACGCCTGCCACGCACGGATTCTGTTCTTCCCGAAGCGCTCCGCCCAATACGGGACGAGCAGACAGTGCGCCGCCCCAGTGACAGGGTCTTCGTTCACTTTCAGCTTCGGGGCAAAATACCGCGAAACGCAGTCAAATTCCTTCCCCGGAGCGGAAACCGCCACGCCAAGACCGCCGAGCTGTTTCATGAGCTCAAAATCGGGCGTCATTTTCCGGATAATCTCTTCATCCTCATAAACAAGCAGCAGATCTTCATCAAGAAACGCCTCCAGCGGGGCGGTTCCCGTGACCTTCGTCATCAGCTCCGTCACGGGAATTTTACGACCATGAAAAGCGGGAAAATCCATCACCAGATATTCTCCCTCGCGGCGCACGCGGAGCTCTCCGCTCAAAGTACGGAAAGCCAGCACCTCCGCGCCCGGCTCATAGAAACGGAAGAGGACAAACGAGGTCGCAAGCGTCGCATGTCCGCAGAGCGGAACCTCGCCGCCGGGTGTGAACCAGCGCAAGTCATAACAGCTCCCGTTCCGGACGGCAAACGCTGTTTCGGAAAGATTGTTCTCAACTGCGATATTCTGCATCAGCGCATTGGAAAGCGGCTGTTCCAGAATGCAGACGGCGGCGGGGTTGCCGTGAAAGATGCACTCGGAGAACGCATCGACAATAAACTGTTTCATATAAAAAGGAAGGAGCCTCCCGCTTTTTGAGCGGGAGGCGGTTGAGGGGTTCGAAATTATTCCGCAGCCGGGGCATCTTCCTTGATGGAATCACGATCGCGATGATCCTGTTTCTTCTCAAGGTATTTGCGAGCCTGAACTCCCGCTTTGTCGAGAGCATCGACAATCGATTTGTTCATGTCGCCGACTGTTTCCGCGGAGGCGCTGACAAGATTGTTCTTGATCGCCACTACAACGTCCGCTTTATGTACGTTCTTCTGAATATCGAGAACAACCCGGACGCTGGAGATCTTCAACGTCAGATCGTCGAGGGCCGCGTGAGCGGCATTCTCCGCCTGAACCTTGAGTGCTTCGCTTAAATCGAAGTGACGTGCGCTGACAATGATATCCATAATGTCATCTCCTTACGTTTGAACGGTTGGTGTTCGGGGCCGCCCGTTCCGTTTTATTTCGACCGACGGAAAACCGCCGGTTTCCTCACTGCCCTAAGTATAGACCGTTTTGTGCGCGTTTCAAGTCGGAATTGAATATTTTTCCGAAAATATTTTTTTCACATTTCTTTGCGGCGGACTTGAATTTTCGCGGAAGCGGAGTATATTGAGTAATTCTCATGGTTATGAGAAGCGCACTGCCCGCCCCTGTATTGCTTGACGCGGACTTTGCGAGCATAAGAAAGAACCTTATTCAAGAAAGGAAACGGGATGAAACAAGCTCAAGCCAAACACAAACTGTGCAGACGTCTCGGCTACTGCATTTGGAACATGCCCAAGTGCCCCAGCGTCAAGAGACCGTATGCGGCCGGACTTCAGGGAAAGAACAGAAAGAAATCCAAACTTTCCACCTACGGCGTCATGATGCAGGAAAAGCAGAAGCTCAAAGCGCATTATGCTCTCACTGAAAGCCAGCTCCGCAACCTCTTCATCGTTGCAAAACGCAAAGAGGGCAGAACCAACGAAATCCTCATGCAGCACATCGAAATGAGACTCGACGCAACCGTCTATCATTCCGGTATTGCTCCGACGATCTTCGCTGCCAAACAGTTTGTCTCTCACAGACACATCCTCGTCGACGGCAAAATTGTCGACCGTCCTTCCTTCCGCCTCAAACCGGGTCAGGTCGTTTCCATCAACGCTGAAAAATCCCCGAAAGTCGCGGAAATCGCGCGTGACGTCAACTCCACGATCCCGCCGTATTACGAGACCAACAAGGAAGAGCTCAAGGTCACCGTTCTCCGTGAACCGATGATCGAAGAGATCCCCGTTCAGGTCGAAGCAATGCGCGTCGTTGAGTACTACGCTCGTTAATCGACTTCAAGTCGTTTCGACAGAAGAACCGTTTCCCGAAAAGGAAGCGGTTCTTTTTTTTGTATTTTTCCTTTTTCTCCGTTTACTTTTCCCGCCTTTCCGCTATTCTCAAAAATGCATAAAATTTGAACAGCGGCAATCAGCAATTGACCGGTGAGCAAAATTTTCACAGACTGACGCCGTTCAAAAAAGTTGGCATGTCTTCTGCTAAGAATAAATCATTCACTAAATACGGAGATATAAAATGGCACAGTACAAAGAGAAACCGACCCGCTGGTGCGAAGCCAAGGCTTTAACATTCTTTATCAATTTCATTAAGAATCATAATGGTTCAGTCAACGACAATGATACCTTTCAGCTGGTCGCCGACCTGCTCCCTTCTGAGCGATGGTACGCTCTTATCACCAAAACATTTCCTTCAAAAGACCTCCAGAAAATGATAAACGCTCACGGAAGGAACTGTCTGGATTTTAAAGATGATTCGCAGGAAGTTCTCAGAACAATCTGGAACTTTGAATTTGCACGACCGAAACTGCGCAATCTTCTTGTTCAAATCTCAACTGAAGCGCTTCAGAAGAATCCTGCAGAACATTATACGCATGAGCTCTTTCCACGTAAAACAGCAGAACTTCAAAAGACGCTGAAACTCAGCGATCTGGAAATCCAGATCCTGCTGGTTCAGGCCTTTGTTCAAAAAGACCTCCTCTGTATTGCCGATGGGCACAACCGCCACACCGATCTGAACGACAAAGTCGTCTTCATTGCAAAATCTGTTGATCGCGATATTGCGGAGGTCCGGGAAGCTCTTATGGAAAAGAACCGTCTCTGCCGTTATGCGTGTCTTGATGATGATGACCTGGATTTCAATCCCGAACTTTTTGGTTTTCTCAACGGATTCTCAACCGATCCGATCGCAAATATTTTCTTCGAACGCAACACAGAAAAGTCTCTCCCCTGGGATTTCTACAGAGCTGTCGTCGAAAAGCACGGAGAACTGCTTGAACGCATCATAACCTCCCGCAGCGGGACGAAAGCGGCAAACATCCTGCTCTACGGAGCGCCGGGAACCGGAAAAACGAGTTTCGCAAAAACACTCGCGGAGCGTCTGCACCGCACCTGCTATCTCATCAAGCAGAAACCCGGAATCAACAGAGATGCTGAAAGCAAACCGGAATTCCGTTTCGGAGCTCTCGGAGTCTGCACAGATATGGCAGATCCGGCACAGAGCTTGATCATCGTCGATGAAGCCGATGAGATGCTCCGCGGCGGAAACGGCGGTAATCTCCTCGCGTCAATCTTCGGAGGGAACGTATCCGTCGGCGACAAAGGACGTCTCAACATGGTGCTCGATTCCAGCAAGGTTCCAACCGTCTGGATTACCAACACGCCCGCCGAAGCGCTGGATGAATCCAGCCGCCGACGCTTCGATTACTCCATCCGCTTTGAACCGCTCACCGATGCACAGCGCAAGATGATCTGGCACAACAATATCTGCAAGATGAATCTGGAGCCGCTGGTTCCCGATGAGCTGCAGAGCAAACTGGCCACACTCTATCCGGTCAGCGCGGGCGGCATTACACTCGTCCTGCAGAACCTCTCCAAGATGACTCCCCGACCGGAAGAGGTTGAAGGGCTCATCGAAAAACTGATGCGTCCGCACTGCGAACTGCTCGGGATTTCCACTCAGAAAAACAAAATGCTTCCGGCGAAAGACTACTCTCTTTCCGGACTCAACATCAAGGGGAAGATTCCGCTTGAAAACATCGTCGGCGCGGTCCGCAACTATCTGAACGGCAAACAGAACGAGCTTGACCGTCCGCGCATGAACCTGCTGCTCTCCGGAGCTCCGGGAACGGGAAAGACCGAGTTCGTCAAGTATCTCGGCGCGGTACTGAACACCAAAGTCATCGTCAAAATGGGAAGCGACCTGCTGGACATGTACGTCGGCGGAACCGAACAGGCGATCAAACAGGCGTTTGCCGAAGCGGAGCAGGAACACGCCATTCTCTTTCTCGATGAAATCGACGGAATGCTTCAGAACCGCGAGCGCGCAACCCGCAACTGGGAGGTGACGCAGGTCAACGAGCTGCTGCATCAGATGGAGAACTTCAGCGGCATCATGATCGGTGCGACGAACTTTGCCGTCAATCTGGATCCCGCGGTCATGCGCCGCTTCACCTTCAAGCTGGAGTTCGACTATCTGGACAATGCTGGAAAGAAAATTTTCTTTGAACGCATGTTCCACACACAGCTCACTCCGGCGGAGGAGCGCAGACTGGCGGCAATCCGGCACCTCGCCCCCGGCGACTTCCGTACAGTCCGTCAAAGCATCTTCTACCTCGGGAACGACGTCTCCAACAGCGACCGCCTCGACGCCCTCCTCCGCGAAAGCGAAAGCAAAACCGGAGTTGTGAACGACAAAAAACATATCGGATTCTGAAATCTCAACATAAGAATCTCATCCAATCTGTAATCAACAAAGCGGGACGCGGAGCTGTATTTCCGCGTCCCGTGTCTTTGTTCTTGAATTACGCCTTCATCAGGATGACGCAGGTGTGCTTCGGAAGCTCCACTTTGCCGGAATCGGAAAGAATGGTCCGTCCGGTCCAGTGGTCCTTCAGAGTCACGCCTTTGCCGAAGATGGAGACAAGGTCAACGTCAAGCGTCTGCGCATCGTCTTCGAAGTTGAAGACTCCGACACAGGGTGCGCCATCGCTGTTGCGCTTTGCAGCCCAGATCGCCGGAATTTCACGATCGAAGAGATCAACCGGATAAGCGTCAAACGTATCCGTCTGCGCAAGCAGGAGCTTGGAGAGCTCGGCGCGTTCAGGCGCGAGCGTGCTGAAACGGTCGGAAATCAGAACGAGTCCGCCGACCAGCCAGAGGGCGGAGGTCCAGAGCTGAATCTCGTTTTCGGTCAGCTCGTTGTTGTCCTTGCGGGCGATATGGACGTCCGGATCGTTGATCCACAGACGCTTATGCATGTAGCGGCGATTGATGATGTTGCGGCAGACGTTGCGGACCCACGGAGCCTCTACGTTCGCGCGGTCCTTCTCGCGTCCCCAGTACGGCGTGATGTCGGTGCCGATGCGGTTTGCGTTGACGATGCCGGCGCAGGAACCGAGCGGCGAGGTGCAGCCAAGCATGAATGCATCCTCGCCGATGCCTTCGCGGATCGCTTCATAGCCGCGGCGGAGAGCCTGGGTGCGCGTCATCTTCGGGTTGTGGTAGACGCCGCCGGTCACGCTGACTTCATACATCATGAAGTCGAGTTTCACGTAGACGCAGCCGGATTTGCGGACGGCGCGGAAGAGGTCGCGGAGGTGGTTGTAGACTTCCGGGTGAGTAGCATCGAGAATCGCAATCGGAACGTTGTCGCGCCAGGTGGCAGGATAGAGAATTTCGCCGTTTGCATCGTGAATCATCCATTCCGGATGTTCCTCCAGAATTCTGGAACCTTTTTCAACGGCGAACGGAGCGAACCAGAGTCCCGGTTTGATGCCGGTCGCAGCAATCTTTTCGAGCACAGGCTGGATGCCGTGCGGGAAATTTTTGGAGGGAGCAAGCCAGTCGCCGAGATACGGCTGATAACCGTCGTCGATCTGGAAATATTCCATCGGGAAATCTTTTTTGTGCTCGACGCAGTAGTTCAGATTCTCCAGAATATCGGCTTCGGTAACTTTGTAGAAATAGTAATACCAGCTGCACCAGCCGGTCGGGACATGGTCCCAGCTCCTGGCGTTCATCTGTTTCGCCCAGTCGGAAGCGAACTCCTCAAGCAGCTTCCAGGCGTTCGCGCCATGACGGATCACAAGAATTTCCGAACGGATGGATTCACCCGGTTCGAAAAGAATGTTGTCTCCGTAGCAATAGGCGGAAAACTCTTTGACTCCCGCATCATCGAGCTCAACCGCCATGCGGGTGAACTGATCGGCGGAAGAAATGAATCCGGCAAGCATGTTGTTTCCGGTGGCTTTGTCATTGAGCATCGCCACATATTCGCCGGAGAAGCGGTTCGGGGTAACGCCGTCGTACGCAGGAGCGTCGCAGACGCAGAAACGCTTATAGCCGTCGCTGACGTGGTAATCCGCCTCGCCGAATCTGCGGGAACCGACGGGGGCGGGCATGGTCCAGCCTTCGCGGAAAATGCGGATGTCTTTCCCCTTCGCGGGGAATTCGAATCCGGTGAAACGGAAACCGCCGAAGCGGACCGGCTTTCCGGAGTTGTTCGTAACAACCGCCTGAATGCGGCCGCCGTCCTGAAGTTCGACTGTGAATCCGGCGGAATTGTTCCGGGGAAGCCACTGTCCGTCAATCTGAATTTCGACTTGGATCATATCTGTTTCCTTATTTGGAGGTGGAATTTTCAATAAGTCTGCGCAGAACCGGTTCGATCACAGTTGCCATGCGGTAAAAACCGAGGTCGTTCGGATGACAGAGATCAACCGTGCAATCCCAGCGGCGGTCACCAGCAAACAGCGTCTCGCCGTCGATGAAAGCGACGTTGCAGTCTCCCGCGCGCACGGCGTTTTCATATGTCTGCCGAATGATGGCGCGGCGCTCGATATCGTCATGGTTCACCCGCGGATAAAAGTTGCAGCGGGAAAGCATGAGGATCGGGAGCTCCGGATGCGCATCGCGGATAATCCGGAAAAACGGCTCGTGCGTCTTGCGCAGATGCTCCGCGGTCGGGGCGTTGTGGTCGTAATCGAAAACGAACGCCGTCAGGTCAAGCGACGCAATCGCGCGTGCGACGGCCGGTTCGCCGCGTCCGCAACCCGCGAATCCGAGGTTGATCTGCGGTGCATCGAACGCCCTGCAGAGCGCGGCCGGATAGCAGTTGCCTGGACGCGATGCGCACGCGCCGTGTGTGATGGAGGAACCGTAGAAGAGGATCGGCTTTTTAATCCGGTGCGGGGTCGGCGGAAGCAGCTGCGAACCCGGAAGGACTCCGATTTCAATGTGCTCCGCCGCGCCGATCAGAGGCATATTGACCTGAAACAAGCTCAGCTCGCCATCCAGATCCCGCGCAACGGTTGTTTCCAGATGACAGTTCAGCAGTTCCGGAGCACGGGAGATTCCGACGAAATGCGGGTCAACGCCGTCAAGACGGTAACAGTCGAATCCGTTCTGCGCGATCTTCGGCATGTGCGGAAGGTCATGCGAAAAAATCAGATCCGCTCGAATCGCAATGACTTTGGAATCCGTGCGGAAACGGATTGCTCCGCCCGTGGTGTTGTTCGCAAGCTCCAGCGCCCCCTCGTTGACGTCCGCCGGGGTCATATCGGCAGGCAGACGGAAATACTCCTTCTGCGGATGCTTCCAAGGGAAGCCTTCCACGACGAACGGCGCACGGTTCACGGAGTAAAATTCAAATTTCATGCCGTCGATTTCAACCGGCTTGAAATTTTTGTCGATCTCCTCCAGTTTCACGGTCAGTCTCCCCGGTTAAACGTTCCAGTCTTCGCCTTTGGACTCAAAATAAGCCGCGACATGCGGAACGATCGGTTTGATGAGTTTCTTGATCGCGCGGGCGTATTCGCGGATTTCCCACTGGGCGTGTTCGCTGTCGCGCAGTTCCAGGAAGTGCAGGAGATTCGCGAGATCCACCGTTCCCCAGAACGTCACCATCATGTTCTGCGGAAGAACGCCGCGCGCCTGTTCGCGGCAGACGCCGGAGGCAAGCAGTTTTTCGTAGAGAGCAAGAGAGGACTGGTTGTGGTCGGAAATGAGCTTGCGCAGCGCGGCGTCGTCGAACGACTCATCCGCAAACGACGCCTGCCGGTTGCTCTCCGCCTGACGGCGCAGTTTCGGCGGAGTGTAGAACTCCATGTCGATTTCCGTGTAACGGCGGGAAATTTCGTTGTACGACCAGGTGCGGTGACGGTGCCACTGTCCGCGCACAAACAGCGGGCAGTGAATGCTGAATGTGAAAACCACGTGTTCCAGCGGGCTGGTGTGCTTGTTTTCAATCAGATAGTTGAGAAGACCGACATCGCGGTCATCCATTGCATCTTTGAGTTTGCCGAAGGAGACGCGGGCGGCGTTGACAATGGTCGCCTCGGTGCCGAGGTGATCGATCAGACCAACCCATCCCTGTCCATCGAGAACTTTGACGTGATTGTCAGGCGGAACATTGAGCTGTTTCATCATGATTGCAGATCCTTGTTGTATTTACAGAACTTTTGATTTAAGCTGAAGGGTTGATTTCATATTCGTGCCCGCCGCGGCGCGGACGGAGCCTTTCGCCGATGTGCGGACGAGACGCGACGACGCGGCGTAGTCAAGCGCTTTGAGCAGAGAATCCCAGTCGGGAAAGCGTCCCGCAGGATCTTTCGCGGAAAGACGCAGCAGCAGCTGAATCGTCCCCGCCGAAACGGAGATATTCGGGTTGCGCTCCGCCGGAAGCGGAAACGGGGAAAGCAGATGTTTCCGGAACAGTTCCCGTTCGTCAAACGAATGGAACGGCAGAACACCGGTCAGCATCTGGAAAAGCATCACGCCGAGCGCATACATATCCGACTGTATCGACATCTCGTCACCGGAAACCGCTTCGGGGCTGATGTACCACGGCGAAACGCACGGATGCCCGCCGGCCAGCACAACCGACTTCCAGTAGAACATGCCGAATTCCGCAAGCCGCATCCGGTCCTCCGCATCGTACAGAACATTGGAGGGCATGAGCGAACCGTGAAACGTTCCGGTCGTCCGGAAGGCGTCGCGCAGAATTTCCGCAATGTCATAGACAACTTTCAGCGCATCAAGCTGCGGCATCGGAGCTTTGCTGGAAATGCGGAACGCAAGATTCGGATGCTCGTAGTAATCCGTTACATAGTAACAGTTCGTATTGATGAAACCGAAACTGTGATAAGGTGCGAGCGAATCCGGAAGAGAACACGCGAGCAGAGCATCCGTTTCCCGCTTGAAAAGAGCGCGGTCCTCCTCCGTCGTGTTTTTGTTGTAGACTTTGAGCCCGAACGGTTTGGAATTGAAATCCGAAAGCCGGTAGAGCCTTCCGTGCTCCGTCTTCCCGGTCTGGCTGACAACGGTATATTTGCCGATCTTCTGTCCGGCGGAAAGCGCAAGCACGCCGGGGAACGGCTTTGCGCCGAGCCCGTCCACGGAATCAAGAAAGCGGATCGTGAGGTCATGAAGGGAGATGCGGTCGCCGTTCGCCAGCGGCGTTCTCGCCCCCGGCGCAGCGGATGTGAGATCCTCGAAAAACCAGTTTCCGTCGCTGTCGGCGATCCGGAAATGCGGACAGTTTCCCGGCGGCAGAACGATGTTGCAGTCGGGCGTGCATCCGAGCGTCAGCAGAAATCCCCGTGTCAGACGGATGTAATTCAGTGTTCCGTTTTCATCAAACAAAAGATAAGGCATAAAGACTCCCTCTATTCAAGAGCAATATACCGCGAAAAAGCCAAATTGCAAAGCGGGAAAACAACTTTCTTTTTCATGAAAACGTTTTTCCGGCACATCTTTTCAATTTAATGAAAATCAAACACAGCCCGCATAATCGCTGAAGAATCGGGGGTTAAATTATTGACAAAGCAACGGGAAACACCGTTTGCCAACCTTAACCAAGGAGTTCGTATGAACAAAGCATTCAGAATGACCGGCCTTGCGGCAATCTGCGCCGGAGGTTTCACCGCCGCCGTCGCCGCGGAACCGGTCTCCCCCGCAAACAGTGTCAACAAGGAAAAAACCAGAAAAATCCGCTTCATCGAAGACGACGCGCAGGAGTACATGATCTCCAAAGTCTACACGCTCAAACACATCAAGGCAAACGACATCGTGCCGTTCGTCCTCGGAGCAGTCAAACGCTACTCCAACAACTCAAAGGTCGACCGCATCAACTACTCCGCCGGAAAACAGCAGTGGATCGTCGTCACCACACCCGCACCGATGATGCGCTATGTGGATGACATGATCGCCAAGATGGACCGCCCGAGCGGAACCAAAGACGCCGACGGCTCCATTGTCAAGGGAACCGGAGTCACCCGCTATGTCTACAATCCCCAGTGGCGCTCCTCCGCCGACATGGTCAAGCTGATGGTCAAAGCCGGCATCTCCGGCGACGCAGATGAAACCTATGCCGCTCAGGACGGAACCTACAAGGATCCGAAATCCTCCACAGGAAAGTTTGATTCGCGAATTGTCTACGACGCGACCTCCAACCTCATCTACTGGAAGGATTCCGCAAACAAGAGCAAAGACCTCCTCAAATATCTCAAATGGCTCGACCGCCCCGTCCCGCAGGTCCTCGTCACCTTCAAACTCTATGAAGTCCGCGACAGCGACCTGACCGACATCGGCATCGACTACGCCGCATGGAAGAACGGCCCCGGTCTCCAGCTTGCAGGATTCGGCGCCGACCTCTTCTCCGGACGCTGGAACGAAACCGTCCAGGTCGCCCAGCTCGCAAACAAGCTCATGCCGTTCATCTCCGACAGCATGTCCTGGGGATACGGCTCCATGTTCTTCGCTCCCGCGTTCGACATGAGCTTCATCCGCATCCTTCAGCAGAACGGCAAAGCGCGCCAGCTCTCCACGGTCACCCTCGCGCTTCGCAACGGCAAGGCGGCTTCCACCACTTTCACGCCCGATTATCAGAACATTCTGAAAAAAGACAACGACAAGACCTACGTGGAAGCCTCGCAGACCGCTTCGCTGAAACTCACCGTTTCCGCCCCCACAATCTGCTATGACGGCAAATCCGCAGATGGAGTCTTCGACTTCAGCTATGCGCTCTCCAGCGCCTCGGTTGTCGAACGCAACAACTACGGCAGCGAACTTTCGGAATCAACCGCAATCAACGGTTTCGGAACGATACGCATGAAACAGGAATCCTTCCTGACCGGCTGGACACGCCAGATGGATGTGGAACAGACGATCGGCGTCCCCTTCCTCTGCGAAATCCCGGTCCTCAAGTACATCTTCGGAACCACCACCCGGAACGTCGAGAAGACACACTTCTTCCTGACCGCCGAATCTGAATTTGTCACCCCCGACACCGACATTTCCAGAATCTCCGGAAAACTCACTGAAATCACCGAACTCGTCCAGAACGAAAAATAAAACACGGAAAGGACTGATTTTATGAACAGAAAACTCAAACGCATTCTTCTCGGCGCAGTCTGCACAGCCGCAGGCGCAGCCGCTGCAAGCGAACTGCCTACCGGAAATCTGAACCCGGCATACTTCCCCTCCAACGTCCAGGCTCAGCTCCAGGTCGGAATCGGAACCGATACCGACGCGGTCCACTTCGTCCGCGACACATCCGACTCCAAGATCATCACCAAGACCTACGTTCTCAAGAACGCCGATCCCGCCGAGATCCGCCCCTATCTCCGCAACATGGTTCAGACCGTGCGCACAAATCCGGGTCTCTTCAACGGCGTCGCGGCAAAGGTCGCAAATCACACGGAGCTCAGCACGCCGCTCGCGATGTCCGCCTACTACGACCAGTACCTCAAAGCCCCCACAGGCGTTGAAACAATGGTCCTCATGGACGGAACCGGACTGCTGATCGTCTCCGCCGAAGAGTACCGCTTCAAAGACGGTCCCGACGGCATGGGCATTGACTCCATCGTCGCAAAACTCGATGCAAAGGGAATCAAGAACTCCTCCGGTCAGCCCAAGTTCCTCTACTTCCCGAAGAACCGCCCCGCTTCCGAACTCCTCAACATGATCGAAGCGGTCGGAGCAAACATGTCCGACGACACCACCGAGCTCATCGGCGGCAAAGACAAAGTCCGCGAAGATAAAGACCTCAACGCGCTCTTCTTCAACACCGCGCTCTATTCGAAAAAGAACATCGAAGAGATGCTGAAGCTCTACGACGTTCCGCACCCGCAGGTCCGCATCCGCTACACCGTCTATGAACTCATGGCGGAGAATGACGGCAAGATCGGCGCAGACTTCCAGGCATGGAAGAACAATGAAGGCGCAAACTTCTTCTCCATGGGGGGAACCTACCGCGACAACTGGTCCGCAACCTATGCGGGCGGCATGGTCAAGGGCGGCAAGCACAACCTCGCCGAATTCATCAACTTCAACCCGAAGTGGAACACGCGCTACCTCGACTTCCTCGTCTCCAAGAACAAAGCGAAAATCGCCATGAGCGGTGAAGTCCGCGCAAGAAACAACCAGGCGACCGTCATGAACCGCTCCACCGGCGTCTTCATCGTCAATGCAAAAGAAGATACCGGCGCGGCAACCACGATCAGCTCTGGATACGTCAAGGATCAGGGCTCGCTCGACATCACCAGCGCCGGCGGACACAAAGTCACCGCAAACGGCCCCTTCTCCGTCGTCAAGATTCAGACACCCTCCACGGTCTGCTACGACCTCCAGGGTGTGAACGGAACCACCTTCACCATCGCCGGACGCAGCGAAGCGGTCAAGACCGTTGAAGCCGCCCGCATCAAAGATGATTCCTCCATCAAATTTTATCTGAATGCACCCGCGGACGGCGGACGCGGTCCGGAAATCACCACGAAGCCGGCAAACGGATTCGCCTTCAACATGACCGTCACCCCCTCCGTCACGGAAAAGGCGACAACGCTCAAAATCGGCGTCACAGCGACCTCGCTTCTCGGCTACGCTTCCAGCGGCGCCCCGCGTCTCGCAACCAGCGTTTCGGAAAACGACGTCATGATCGGCAACGCCACCGGAAACCGCTTCGTGATCGGCGGAATTCAGAAGAGCGAAGTTGTCCGCAGCTCCACCGGCATCCCGCTTCTGAAGGATATCCCGGTTCTCGGATGGCTCTTCTCCAGCGAGGGCGAATCCACAAAGAATTCGCAGCTTGTGATCGTCGCGGAATGCGACCTCGTCACCCCCGCGACGGCAATCCCCGCAGGACTCCAGGGCGACATCACCGACATCAAAGATGCCGTCTCCAAGAACACCACAGGTGAATTCAACTCCTACGGATTCCGCCAGTTCGGACTTGACCCCGAACGCTGATCCGGAAAACAGAAACCTCACTTGATCCCGTCCGTCAGAAATGGCGGACGGGATTTTTCATTGCAGAAAAAATTATAACCGGACTTCCGCCTGGAAATGCGGAACAGAATCCACACTCTCTTCAATATACCAGACGCCATCCGTCTCGCCTCCCGAAACGGTCAGAACCGATTCCGGCGCGGTTCCCATCAGGAAGTTCGCCTGAATCTCCGAAACCACCGGAGCCGCTCCAAGACGCACACTGAGCCAGTCGAACAGACGCGCAATGTAGCGGGCATTGTTCATATGACGGTTCACATCAATCTGCGATTCAGTCACCGTCAGCGGCAGAGGGTCTGAGCACTCCCGGCGCGGCAGCTTCGGCAGATCGGAGAAAACCCGTTCGCGTCCGCTGTTGTCCGGCAGAGGAATCGGCAGAGACTCCAATACGCGGAGCGGACGCATCCGCGCCCGGTCAAGCAGAAGCCAGAAGCTGGAACCCGCGGCGATCTGTTCGTCTCCAATGGTCAGAATGAATTCGCGTGTGGCGAACAGCTTGTCCACTCCGGAGGGCCATGTGGTCACAGTGATCCGTTCGCCGATTCCCGGCGTGCGCAAAATGCGCAGACGCAACCGCGAAAGCACCCACATCATGCCGTGTTTTTCGAGATCGGCAAGCCCGCATCCGAGATTCGTCGCATGATTTGCGGCGGCCTCCTGCATATAATCGAAAAAGGTGTCTATGCGCAGTTTTCCTTCGCGGGCAACTTCGGTATGACGCACGGTAAAATCTTCATTCCAGACAGGCAGAGCGTTCATTTCCGGCTCCTTTCGATTTCGATTTCGATTGCCTCCGCGCGGACAGCCGCCGCCGGCTTTGTTATCCGGATCCGCACAGTCTGAATCCGTTCATCCATGTTGAAACAGTTCTGAACAACGCCCTCCCCGAGCGCCTCCAGAAGCTGAAAATGCGACGCCGAAACGAATTCGATAATCCGCCGTTCCACTGCGCTGTAATCGACCGCATCGAACAGATTGTCGGTCTCCCCCGCCTTCCGCATATCATATTCAAGTTCGATATTGAACACGACATTCTGCGGAAACTTCTGTTCATACTCCAACGTTCCGATGATAATCGGAAGACGAAGATTTTTTATTCTGATTTTATCCATAATCACTCCTTAGTTTAGTGTCGCGCTCTTCGAGCGCTCGAAAGCGCCGGGAGCTTCGCTCCGCTGATGCTGACGCATACTATTTCCAAAGCGCGCCTCCGGCGCTTACACGCTGACGCACAATTTTTTGCTTTAATTGCCATACCATTCCGCATAACAAATCTCCTCATCTCTATCCTCATGCGGCGGAAGCCGCTCAACAGAGCGAAGCTCTCGGCCCTTGCCGAGGCGGCTGCGCCGCCGACACTTTCGAGGAGCGTCAGCGACGACACTTGCCGAGCCCCGTCAGGGGCGACACTTTCGAGCGCTCGGAGAGCGCGACACTCAACAGACCGTCCAGCTGTTCAAACCGGATATCCTTGTCGAGAATCGCGTCCGCTTTGATCCATTCGCGGAAATCCGGCTCGGACAGATCAAAATGCAAGCCGGTGCGGAAGGATACTCCGGAAATGATGATGGCACGCATCGAAGGATAGCGCGGACGCAGATGGTGCAGCAGGACAAAACCGCTGTCCGGATGCTCCAGCATAATCTCGCAAATCAGGAGATCGGGGGGAATCGCCAGCGCGGCCTCCTCCGCCTCACGCGCAGTCGATACCGTTGCGACCGTAAAGCCGAGCGACGCCAAGTGCTCTTTCAGCGAAGAGGAAAAACGTAAATCGGGGTCCGCTATCAACGCATGACAACCTGTATAAACACTCATCGCGACTCCTTTCAGATAATCACATCACGCGGAGCATAGACCGTATGGAACAGTTCCGCAGACTCCGGCGCGGATACCGTCTCAAGCAGCGCGCGGACATCCGGATTGGAATGCGCAGTGCGCAGATGCTCGCTCTGGTCAATGGAGTAGAGAGCCTGCATCCGTGCCTTGATTTTCTCCGGAGTAGCTCCAAAAGGCTGTCCGCCGCCCGCAATGCAGCCGCCCGGACACGCATGGATCTCCAGCAGTTTCACATCCCGCATCACACCCGAACGGATCAGGTCAAGAACCCGGCGGGCCGTGCCGAGTCCGCTCACCACAACCACGCCGATCTCCGCATCGCCGACGCGAATCGTCGTCTCTTTGAGAGGATCAAGACCGCGGACAGATTCAATTTTCATGGATTTCAGTTCGCGTCCTGAAAGCAGGCGGTGTGTTGTGCGGAGAATCGCCTCCGCCGTTCCGCCCGAAACATCCGCCAGTTTGCCCGCCGTGCTGCGCACCGCAAACGGAATGTCCGCAGGTTCAGGAATAAGAGAATTGAAATCGATTCCGTAAAGACGGATCAGGCGCAGAAGCTCGCGTGAAGTCAAAACTGCATCCAGCGCCGCTTCGCCACCGGGAACCGCATGTGCGGCCTCGGATTTCCGCGCGGTGCAGGGCGCGGACGCAACACTGAAAATACGGTCGGGCGGAATCCCTTCCGCTTCCGCAAAACGCGTGCGGATCAGCGATGCAAGAATGCTCTGGGCGCTCCGCACCGTCGAAAGATTCGGAATGAAGTCCGGATAAAATTCCTCAATAAACGGAACCGCGGAAGAACACGCGACAATCAGCGGAAGATTTGTCTCCGATTTCAACCGCTCCACAAGCTCTTTTGACCGCTCCTGAATCGCGATATCCGTCGCGAACGCGCTGTTGAACACCTTGCGGAAACCGATTCTGCGCAGCGCGGCATTCAAGAGTCCAGGGACGTCCATTCCCGGCTTCAGCCCGAACTCCTCCGCTACCGCAAGAACAACTGCGGGAGAATGCTGGATCACCACGCATTTTTCCGGATCGCCCACCGCCGCAGTCACACTGTCCAGCGACGAGTGCTCCACCAGAGCGCCCGTCGGACAGACCAGCGTGCACTGTCCGCAGCCGACGCAGCTCGAAACATTCATGCTCTGATGAAATACGGGCGCGACAACCGTCCGCCCCGCGCGTCCGACAAAGCCGATGGCGCAAACTTTCTGAACCTCTTCGCAAACCCGCACGCATTTGCCGCAGAGAATGCATTTGGAGGCGTCGCGGACAACGGAAGCGCCGGTCAGGTCGCGCAGTTTCTCCCGGAAACGTTTGCCCGGAGCACGCTCACGGACTCCGTATTCCTCCGCGAGTTTGCGCAGACGGCAGTCGCGGCTTTTCTGACAGTAAAGGCAATCATCCGGATGATTCGAAAGAAGAAGCTCCAGCAGAGTTCTGCGGGCATTGATGACTTTCCGCGAATTCGTGAATATCCGCATTCCCTCCGCGACGGGATAGGAACAGGACGGAACCAGACCGTCGCCCTCCGCCCCTTCGACTTCCACAATGCAGATCCGGCAGGCGCCCATCGGCGGCAGATCGGGCAGATGACAGAGTGTCGGAACGCGGATGCCTACGCGCGTCAGAGCGGAAAGAATCGTCTCCCCCTCCTCGGCGTCGATAACCCGGTTGTTGACGGTGATTTCAAACATGATTTCTCACTCCTCCAGCCGCCGGACGGCATGAAACTTGCAGACTTTCAGGCACGCGCCGCAGCCCGTGCAGCGGATCTGGTCGATGCGGTGAACGCTTTTCGCCGATCCGACAATCGCCCCGTGCACACAGGCCCGGGCGCAGACCGTGCATCCGCGGCAGAGCGCGGGGTCGATTTCGCAGCGGATCAGCCCCTTGCAGACTCCTGCGGGACAGCGGCGGTCGTAGATATGCGCTTCGTACTCGTCACGGAACCAGCGCAGAGTTGAAAGCACCGGATTCGGCGCGGTCCGCCCGAGCCCGCAAAGACTCGTCGAGCGGATCACGTCCGCAAGATTGCGGAGTTTCAGTATCGCTTTGAAACGGAGAAGCGCATCGTCTCCATGTTCCGCAGAGCGCGGACGCGTAATCTGTTCCAGAATTTCGCGGAGCTGACGCGTTCCCTCGCGGCAGGGAACGCATTTGCCGCAGCTCTCGTTCTGAATGAATTCCATAAAATATTTGGCGACGTCGACCATGCAGGTATCCTCGTCCATTGCGACAAGTCCGCCGGAGCCCATCATGGCACCGAACTCGCGGAGCGTTTCGTAATCGACCGGCAAATCCGCATGGGAAGCGGGAATGCAGCCGCCGGACGGACCGCCGATCTGAACCGCTTTGAACCGTTTCCGGTTCTGCATTCCACCGCCGATTTCCTCAATGATGGAACGCAGGGAAACACCCATTGCGACTTCCACAATTCCTGTGCGGACCACTTTTCCGGAAAGAGCGAACACCTTTGTTCCGCGGCTCCGCTTCGTCCCGATTGAAACAAACCAGTCGCGTCCGTTCAGAATCAGTCCCGGAACATTGGCGATTGTTTCAACGTTGTTGATGACCGTCGGTTTTCCGAAAAGCCCTTTTTCCGTCGGGAACGGCGGACGCGGCCCCGGCATCCCGCGCTTGCCCTCAATGCTCCGGATCAGCGCGGTTTCCTCGCCGCAGACGAATGCGCCCGCACCTTTGCGAATGACGATTTTCAGATCAAAGCCGCTGTCCAGAATATTTTCTCCGAGCAGACCGTATACCCGCGCCTGCTCAATCGCGTTTTCCAAGCGCCGGATTGCGAGCGGATACTCCGCCCGGATGTAGATGACGGCGCGTCCGGCTCCGATCGCATAGGATGCGATTGCAAGTCCCTCTATCAGACGGTGCGGATCGCCTTCGATGAGCGCACGGTCCATGAACGCCCCGGGATCGCCCTCGTCCGCATTGCAGATCATATATTTCTGGTCGCTGGCGGAATTCAGGGCGAGCTTCCACTTGGTTCCGGTCGGGAAACCGCCGCCTCCGCGTCCGCGCAGCCCGCTCAGCTCCACCTCTTCGCAGATTTCGGACGGCGTCATGGTGTGGAGCGACTTGGCGAACGCGCGGTATCCGCCGCCGGCCAGATATTCTTCAATTGAGCCTGGATCGACAATGCCGCAGTTCTGAAGCACGCGGAAAGTCTGCCCGCGGAAAAACGGATGTTCCTTCAGCAGCGGAATTCCCGGTGCGGCGGACTGCCCCTCAAGCACGATCTGTCCGAGCAATCCCTCCTCCGGCACACGCTTTTCAAGAAGGAGCGCGGAAAGAAGCGGCTCCACCTTCTCTTTTGTCACAAACGAATAGACCAGACGGGTGAAGCGGGGAAGCTGAACCATCACGATCGGTTCCGCCGAACAGAGCCCGAGGCAGCCGGTTTCAATGACTTCCGCCTCGACATCGTGCCACTTCAGGAATTCGCGCACCGCGGCAAGCGTGTGTCCGGCTCCCGCTCCCTGCCCGCAAGTCGCAGTCCCGACGAATACAGCCGGACGCTGCGGGTTCCGGCGGAGCAGAAGCGAACCGAGCTCTTTTGCCCGTCCGGAAATCTCCTGCTTGATGCCGTCGTAGGTCAGCATGGAAAGGAGAATCGACTTGACGTCCTGAGGATATGCAGTCATGCCTCCCTCCCCTCACGGTCGCGGATTGCGGAAATGATATCGCGGATTTTATCTTCGTTCACACAGGCGTGAATCTCTCCGTTGATGCTCATGACGGGCGCAAGCCCGCATGCGCCGAGGCAGGGAGAAACCTCCAGACTGAACAGCCCGTCCGCCGTCGTTTCGCCCGGATGAATCTGGAGATGCCGCTCCAGAAATTCGAGTGCGGCGGCAGAACCTTTGACGTGACACGCCGTTCCCCGGCAGAGCATGATGTGGTATTTTCCCGTGTTTTCAAACCGGAATTGATTGTAGAATGTCGCCACGCCGTAAACCTTCCCCGCTGCGAGCCCCAGATGACGGGCAATGGCGACAATTGCGGAGCGGGAGAGCGCCCCCTGCGAATCCTGAACATCCTGGAGAATTGCAATCAGATTCTCCCGCACTCCGGCGGGATAGCGTTCCAGAATGGCGGCTGTGTTCTGTTCGTTCTGCATTCGTTTCAGTCGCGCTGTTTCAGATGATCGGCGAAATAAGCGAGTTTTTCCAGTGAGCTGGCAATATCAATGCGGTCCGCACAGACCGAGTCCGGCACGCGGAGCGGAACCGGCGCAAAGTTGAGCACGCCCTTGATTCCGGCGGCGACCATCATATCGGCAACCGCCTGCGCCTGCCCCGCCGGAACCGTGATGATCCCGACGTTGATGTCAAGCTCTTTGACTTTCGATTCAAAATCGCGGGTATGATAACAGCGGCAGCCGGAGATGACGCGGTCGACTTTGCTTTCGTCCGTATCGAATGCCGCGACAATGGTCAGCCCCGGGTGGCGGTAGGTGAAATACGAAAGAATGGCGCGTCCGAGGTTTCCCACTCCGACAAGCGCAATCGAACGGTCTTTCGACCCGTCGAGGATCACGGTAATGCGGGAGATGAGACTGGCGATATCGTATCCTTTGTGAGGGCTTCCTTCATGCCCGATCGTCATAATGTCGCGCCGCACCTGAGCCGGGGTGTTGTGAGCCAGTGCGGCGAGCTGGTGTGAAAAAAGTGTTTTCTGTCCTTTGGAAAGCAGATCCGAAAGGAGTCTCTTATACAAAACCATGCGCTCGATCGTCCGGGCCGGAATATTTTTCGTCAGTTTCATTTTCCCTTTTTACCGTGTTGTGAAAAAGTTCTTTGTGAGATTGTTCACAGAGAAACAATAACCCTAAAACCCGCAAACGTCAAGAGCAAATCCGAAAAAATATGCGTTTTTCTTGTTTTTCAGAGAAAAATCTCCCCGCGGACAGCCTTACAGCAGCTGATCCTGCAGCTCATCCTTCTCTTTTTCCGGCTCGGATTCCGCGGAACGGAACTGAAGATGAAAATGCTCGATAATCCAGCGCACAATGTTCGGAACCGGAAGAGTCGTCACGATCGAAAGAACAATGATCGCGTTGAAGAAGCTGTTGTCCAGCATCCCGAGCTCTTTGCCGATCGCGGCGGCCGCAAGCGTGGCGGAAAGCTGGGGAACCGTCATCACTCCCGCGCAGATTCCCTTCAGATTCGCAAAGCCGCAGAGACGAAGCGCAAGCCAGCCGGAAAAGACCTTGCTCACGACAAGTCCGACAACCGTCAGAACGATGATGCCGACATTGCTTGCGGATTCAAACAGCGCGTGAAGATCCGTTTTCATGCCAATGGAAATGAACAGGAACGGAATCAGAAAACCGTAACCGATCCCCTCGAACTTATGGAAAACATCGTAGGTCGTCTTGTACTCCGGGGCCTGCATGATGCGCGAAAGTCCGAGCCCGGCAAGGAACGCGCCGACCACAAGGTTGATTCCGAGGAATTCCCCCGCAAGAACAACCAGAAGAATCAGAAACAGAAAGCAGGTCATAATCACATCTTCGCCGTTGTTCAGAACACGGAAAATCAGACGTCCCGCTTTCGGAACCAGCCAGAGGACCAGCAGGAAGTAGAGCAGAACCAGCAGCAGAAACACAACCGTGAACCAGCTGCCGAATATCGACGGGTCTATGTAGTCAAACAGCGAAAGCGTCTTGTGGAATCCCGCATTGTTCGTCACAACCTTTTTCATCTGCACGCTCACCGCAAGAAGAACGATACTCGCAACGTCCGTAATCACCGTCGAAATCAGTACCGCCGAACCGAATATCGTCTTGGAAATCTTCAGTTCGCGGATGATCGGAAACACAATGCCGACCGAGTGCGAAGCGAACAGCGAGGCATAAAGCAGTTTTCCGGGAAAGTCTTCCGCCCGGAAATATCCGTAAACCAGAAAGCCGGAAACGGCAGGCAGAAGAAAAGTCAGAATGCTCAGCGCAACAACCGGACGTTTCGAAGAGCGGATCAGTTTGAAATCCGCCTCCATTCCCGCAAGCGTCATCAGGAAGAGCAGTCCCAGCGAACCGAGCGAATTGATCAGAGTCAGCGAATTCTCCTCAATCATCTTCGAATCACCGCCGAGAAACGACAGAGCCGGAGAAAGACGTCCCACCAGGTCGAACCCGTTCGGACCGATCATCATGCCGACAATCAAAAGCGCAATCACCTGCGGGATTTTGAAACGCCGCAGAAACAGCGGCATCACTGCCATCAAAGTGATCAGAATCATAAACAGAATAAGAAACGCGTCGCTGCTCATCGGAAATCTCCTTTAATTTTTCGCTTCCGCGTACATGCATTTCAGATATGACGATTCCCGGAATTTCGCCGGATGATCCACCGCGTGCGCCGTCCGCACCAGTTCATTCAGCGGACGCCCCGCCGAAGACGCGGTCTCCTTCACGGCCGAAAACAATGCGTCCGCCGTCACCCGGCTCGAACACGAAGCAAACACCAGAAGTCCGTGCGGAGCCAGCAGCTTCACCGCGGCCTTCGCCAGACGGGAATAGGTGTTCAGCGCCGTCCGCACCTCCGCTTCCGCTTTCGCAAAAGAGGGCGGGTCGACGATCACGATATCAAACCGGCGGCGTTTCGCGGCGAGCTCTCCCATCGCGACAAACGCATCCGCCGCGATCTCGCTGTGCGGACAGTTCTTCAGAGACGGATTCAACGCAAAATTCTCCGCAACGGCTTCCGCCGCATGACGGTTGATGTCAACGCTCACAACCTCCGTCGCGCCCCCCGCCGCGGCATAAAGCGAAAAACCGCCGGAGTAGGAGAAGACATTCAGCACGCGCTTTCCGGAAGCCAGATGACGCACACGGTCCCGGTTGTCCCGCTGGTCAAGGAAAAATCCGGTCTTCTGTCCGCGAATCACATCGGCGGCAAAACGGATGCCGTTCTCAAGAAAGGTCAGATTACCGTCGAACGGCGCGCCGTCACAAGTGAAGACGGAACCGTCGGGACACCATGAGGAGCCTTCGGGCATCGCCGCGACTTCACGGGAGAGACGGATCACCACCCGGCGGATCTCCGGCAGCAGTTCCGTCAGAGCTTCCGCCGCCTCATCCGCCCACACAATCCACGCGGCGGAGTAGAGCTTCAGAACCAGAGTATCGCCGTATTTATCGCAGACAAGTCCCGGGAAGCCGTCGGATTCACCGTGAACCACGCGCCACGCCTCCGTCTCCGGCGGCAGCGCCGGAAGACGCAGCTCAAGCGCTTTCCGGATTCCCGCAAGAAACAGCGGCTTGCCGACCGGAGGATTCTTCGAGCCATAGGAAAGCACCTTCACGCGCACCTGCGAACGCGGATCGTAAAGCCCCGCGCCGAGAACGGAATTGGATTTGCCGTCGTACAGAACCGCGACGGAACCGGCCGCGC
This sequence comes from Lentisphaeria bacterium UBA4640, assembly GCA_002405835.1. Classification (GTDB taxonomy): domain Bacteria; phylum Verrucomicrobiota; class Lentisphaeria; order Victivallales; family UBA1829; genus UBA1829. The sequence goes on from DHMO01000070.1 coordinate 89,464, forward strand.
CGTCGCGCGAAAGCCTTTCCACGGAATCTTCGAAGACCCACGGATGACCTTTGCGGACCGCCTGCGCGCCTTTGTTTTTCAAACGCACCGCAATGCGAACTTTCTTGCGTTCCGCAAGCGGATTTTCGGGAAACGGGATATTCATGAAAGCACTCCTTCCTCGACCAGAACGGCAACGCCGGAAGCGTCGGGAATAAATTTGATTTTCCGGATGCTGTCCGCCGAAGAAACGGTAATGCGGCGTCCGGAAACGAGATCGCGCAGCACAAGTTTTTTCCAGAAAGTCTTATGGAAATGCAGCTCTATTTTCTCCGAGCCATCCGACCCGAAGACAAAGAGCATCCGGTTCTTTCCGGAAAAACCCGAAACCACGCGGCAGTTGCGGCTGATCAGATTGATTTTCGGCACAACCGCATTCAGCAGCGTATTCAGGAACCCCTCCAGACCCGGACTTCGCACCGACGCAGCGGAAGCGCCGATGCATGCGCCAAACAGCAGAATCTTTCCCTTTCCGTACGGGATGCTCTCCGCAAGCGCGGTTCCATTGCGGAACGGTATCAGAACTTCCGTGTATTTTTTTATGACATGCAGGGGGACCACATACGGACCGGAATCCAGAGTGCAGATTTTCTTGTTCGTTTTGAATTTCAGAACCGGCGAATCCGGAACCATGCGCGCCGTTTCCAGAACGCCGGCAGCCTCCGCGATGAAACGCGTATCCGGACGCAGCGGAACCCCTGTCGTGCTCCACGCGCCGCACTCGGGTTCGCAGAGAAGAATGCCGCCGCCGTGCACGAAATCCAGAATCTTTTCCGCCGCGGCATTCGTTATCACCGGAGTTCCGGGAAGAATCAGCAGCTTCTTGTTCTTCAGAACATCCAGAGACTCTTCCGAGCAGATGCTGAACGGCGTCGAGGAAAAGGTCAGCGAGCGCACCCAGCCGCGCAGAGATGCAAGGGCAGATTTCAGATAAATTCCTTTCACCTGAAGCAGTCTCTCCGAAATCCGGCTGCGGTAGACGGCGACCGTTCCGGTTTCCGGCGCCCATTTTTCCAAAAGTTCCGCGGAGGACTCCATTTGAACCCGGAAGCGTTTCAGCACATTCAGCCGGTCCGCAAACAGAAAATCGTCGGATGTCAGCTGGTTGAACAGAGAATCTTTGTCCCATTCACCAAGCACAATCCGTTTTGCGCCATACGCGGTCGCGTTCCACAGGAAACGGTAAAGCCGCTCCGGAGTCAGCAGATCGGGCGACGCCTGAAAACCGGGAGAACGCTCCATGACGCAGATTCCCTCCCGGCAGAACGTTTCGGAGGAAGAGGCAAGAACAGCGGTCCGCTCCGCGTAACTCTCGCCCTGCTCCACGGAAACGGCAATGTCCAGCTGTTTTTCGGGAAGCAGCCCCGACATCCGCGGAGGAAGCAGCAGCGCAACGTCCGTCCGCCCTTTCCGCTGGAGAAGTCCCGCAAGCTCCTTGAAGAATCCCGCTTCGCGCAGACGCCGGAAGCGGAGAAACGCCATGGACTCGGGCGAATCGGGCAGACACTCCGGAGTCTCCGGCGGAATCTGATCGAATGAAAAGTAATTCCGGAACCAGCGGGCGTTCAGCTCCCGGATGGAGGAGAATTCGGACTGCAGAAATTTCTGAAACAGCTCCAGCGACGCCGGACAGCGGCAGTCGTCAAGCGACAGCAGTTCCAGCCGCCATGCGTCAAGCCATTTCTCCTCCCCGAACTCCGCGCCCAGCGCACGAAAGAACGCGAACAGGGCGCTGCGGTATTCCGGACGGTCGAAACAGCGTTCCTGAATCCAGACCGGCGGCTCCGGAACCGGAGTCAGTATCACGCGCATGCCGCACGCGTACGCCTCGCGCAGATAACCCGAAAAAAGAGAAAAGTCAAAGCAGCCCGGAGCACGCTCCGCAAGACACCACGGGATCGGGAACACGATCAGGGAGACTCCCGCCTCCGCAAGTTCCTCTAAATCCGCGCGCCAGCGCCACTGCGGAGGAAACGCCCCCGCTTTGATTTGCACACCTGTCTGTATCATTCGTCTGAACCTTGTTTTTCCACAATTTAACGGCTCCCTTGAAAAATACAAGCATTTTTTCAGAAAAAGGACTGGAAATATTAAACAAAAGATTTATATTTCCAAGATCCCGGAACATTTCCCGGGACATCTTTGTCTTTTTTTTGAAAATTCACACACCGATTTAGGAGATACGGACAATGAAACTGAAGAGACTCATCTTTCCCCTGCTTTCCATATTCTTTCTGGCCCTTCTCGTCTCAACTGGATTCGCACTCACCCGCCAGGTGCCGCCGCGCACGCAGCTCTATGCTTCAAGCCTCCCGGCAAAACGGCCTGCGGCACTCAAGAAAGCTCCCCGCGGGCAGCCGTTCGAGCAGACCGAAGAGATGCGCGCCATTGCGCAGCTCACCTCCGCCATGCTCTCCAGACAGCATTATGTGAAACGGGACATCAATCCTGAGAACTCACGCAAACTCTTTGATTTCTATCTCAAGACTCTTGATCCGCTCAAGCTCTATTTTACAAAAGACCAGGTCGATCTCTGGCGCACCCGCCAGGATTATCTCCTCCCGGCCCTCGCCTCCAACGGCGATATCACCCTCGCTCTTGCCATCTTCAACAAGTACCTCCAAAACCTCGAAGAATATGAAGAGTTCGTCAAAAAAGCGACCTTCACCGAAGCGGATTTCAAAACGGACGCAGTCTATCAGTTCGACCGTCTCAAATCCGACTGGCCGGAAAACAAGAAGGAGCGCGCTCTCATCTGGCGCAAAAAGCTCACCAACGATCTTATTTCCATCAGGCTTCAGGACCGCATCAAAGCCGAGGAGCTGAAGAAAGAGAACAAATCGGTTTCCGCCGGCACAGCCCCCAACCGCATCAGCGCGGGAAAACAGAAAAACGAAGACAAAACGGTTCCCGCAGCAAAACCGCCCATCGAACGCATCCGCAAACGCGTCGAACAGTTCGTTCAGTTCAACAAGAAAATGGAACCCATTGAAGCGCTCGAACTCTATCTCAACAGCTTCGCACGTCTCTTCGACCCGCACACCAGCTACATGGCGCCCCGCAGCGAAGAGGATTTCAACATCAACATGCAGCTCTCCCTCGTCGGAATCGGCGCCGTGCTGACCAGCGAGGACGGCTACACCAAGATCGTGCAGATCATCCCCGGCGGTCCCGCCGATCTCGACAAGAGACTGAAGGCGGAAGACCGCATCATCGCCGTCGCCCAGGAGAACGCCGACCCGGTCGACGTCATTGACATGCCGCTCTCCAAAGTCGTCTCCATGATCCGCGGCGAAGCCGGAACCAGAGTCCGCCTGACCATCCTCGAAGGCGTCAAAGGTGCAAAAGCTCTCCCCGTCACCATCGAAATCACCCGCAACAAAGTCGAACTCAAAGAGTCTGAAGCAAAAGGCAAACTTCTCTCCGTCAAGGCCGAAAACGGCGAAATGCTCAACATCGGAGTCATCACGCTTCCCTCGTTCTACGCGGACTTCCACGCCGCCAGCTCCGGCGACCGCAACTACAAGAGCTCCACGCGCGACGTCCGCAAAATTCTCCGCGACTTCAAGAAAAAAGGCAAACTCGACGGCGTAGTCATCGACCTCCGCTCCAACGGCGGCGGAAGCCTTCAGGAAGCCGTCACTCTTACCGGACTCTTCATCAAAGAGGGCCCAGTCGTCCAGATCCGCGACGCCTCCGGGCGCGTCGTCCCATACAAAGATGAAGATCCCTCCATTGAATACGCGGGTCCGCTCATCGTCATGACCAACCGTCTCAGCGCCTCCGCCTCCGAAATCTTCGCGGGGGCCATCAAGGACTATAAGCGCGGAATTCTCGTCGGCGACAAAAAGACGCACGGCAAGGGAACCGTCCAGACGGTCGCAGACCTCACCAGTTATCTCCATTATATCGGCTACGATTTCCCCGCGGGCTCCATCAAGCTCACAAACGCCAAGTTCTACCGCATCAACGGAGCCTCCACACAGCTGAAAGGCGTCACGCCCGACATTGCCTTCCCGACCTTCACCGACACCATGGAGACCGGAGAGGAAAAGCTGGACAACCCGATGCCGTGGGACGAGATCAGCCCCGTTGCCCATGCGCAGTACGACCCGAACATCTGCGCAGTCGCCTCCGAGCTCCGCCGGAAATCCGACGCCCGCGTCGCCGCCAGCCCCGAATTCACCATGCTCAAGCGCGACATCGCGTACCTGATGAAAAACAAGGACAAAAAGACCATCTCCCTGAATCTCGAACAGCGCTGGAAGGAGTACCTCCGCGAAAAAGATATTTACGACGAACAGGCAAAACTTCTTCATCTGGACAGCTCCGAAAAGGACAGGAAAAAGAACACCAAGAAGGACCTCTACCTGGATGAAACCCTGAACATCATGCGGGATTACATCTCTCTGAAACGCGGTCCCCGGCAGCAGGAACGCCGCTCAATCGCCGTGCACCAGCCGGTCCCCTGAGGTCCCCTCATGCAGAGCATGATCATAGAAGGTCCATCCCGGATTCACGGGCAGGTGACGATCGGAGGCAACAAGAACGCCGTTCTGCCGATGATCGCCGCCGCCATGCTCACCGAGGAAGAGGTGATTCTCCACAACGTCCCCGACATCATCGACGTCGAGAACATGCTCCACCTCGCCGCGGAACTCGGAGCCTCCGTCAAACGCGACGGCGGAACAGTTGTCATCAAGGCGGAAAACCTCAAGACGAACCGCCTCCCGAAGGAGATCTGCTCCGCTCTGCGCACCTCGCTTCTTTTCGCCGGACCGCTTGCCGCACGGACCGGCAAAGCCGAACTCTGGCCCCCGGGCGGAGACGTCATCGGCAGACGCCGTCTCGACGCCCATTTCTACGGTCTCCGGAAACTCGGAATCCAGATTGAATCCGACAACATCCCGTTCGAATTCAAAAAAACGCGCCGCCGCCCGCCCGCGGACATCGACATTTTCCTCGATGAAGCAAGCGTCACCGCAACCGAACACATCATGACCGCGGCGTGCCTCACTCCTTCGACCACGGTTCTGCGCAACGCCGCCTGCGAACCCCACATCGGACAGCTCGCGGGTCTGCTCGTCAAGATGGGCGCACAGATCGACGGTCTGGAGACAAACACGCTCATAATCCGCGGCTGCAGAAAACTGCACGGTGCGGAACACACCGTCGAAGGCGACCACATCGAAGCCGCAAGCTATCTCGCGCTCTGCGGAGCCGCGGGCGGCGAAATCGAAATTCTCGGCGGCATCTCACCCCGCCACTACTGGATGACCCGCCGCGTTTTCGAACGCTTCGGTCTCGCCTTCCGTCTCGAACCGGGACGCATCGCCATGACCGCGAAGAAAATGAAAATCCGCCCCGACTTCGGCAACGCCATCCCGATCATCGCGGACGGTCCCTGGCCGCAATTTCCCAGCGACATGATGAGCTGTCTCATCGTTGCCGCGACACAGGCGCGAGGCTCCGTTCTCTTCTTCGAAAAAATGTTCGAAAGCCGCATCTACTTCGTCGACCGCATCATCGCCATGGGCGCAAACGCGATTGTCTGCGACCCGCACCGCGTCGTGATATCGGGTCCGGCGAAGCTGCGCGGAATCACGATGGCAAGCCCCGACATCCGCGCGGGAATGGCGATGATCATCGCCGGCGCATGCGCAAAAGGAACCTCCGTCATCAACCGCGCTGAAATCATCTTCCGCGGATACGAAAACCTTCCTGGAAAACTCACCGCGCTCGGCGTCCGGAACACTCTGGCGAAAGTCTGATGAAACTTGCGCCGTTCCTCTTTCTGCTGACCTTTTCCCTCTGCGCTCAGGAGGTATGGCTTTCGCTTCCCGCTTCCGTCGACGCCGCGCTCGAAAACCCCGACCGGGCGGAAGAACTTCTCGCCGCCGTCTC
>DHMO01000009.1 GCA_002405835.1 Lentisphaeria bacterium UBA4640
CAGGCACGATGGCGGCGAACGGACGTCATGACGTCAATCAGGATTATTGGGACCGTTTCCACCGTTACAATGCGCGCCGCGCGGAGTAAACGTGGAAGCGGGATTAAAGAGAAATCGGGCTGTGTCCCCTGTTCCGGAATGCGGAGGGGGCGCAGCCGGTGTGTTTTCGGAAACAGCGGGCGAAATAGTTCGGATCTTCAAATCCGCAATCGTCCGCGATTTCGGAAACCGGCAGATCCGTTTCCTCTAAAAGCTGCTTTGCAAGAGAGAGCCGGCGCAGCATGAGATAATTGTGCGCGGAGAATCCGATGTTGAGCCGGAAGAGCCGGGTCAGATGATTCGGCGAGAGATGCACTTCCGCCGCCAGCTGCATGACGGTGAAGTCGGAATTCATGAATTGCATGTCAATGATGCTTTTCGCCTCAAAAAAACGGGAATTGCGTTTTTTCTCCCTGGAGAGCGGGGTTGAATCGCTGCTCAGGGCAAGCCCGAGAATCGTCAGCAGCAGCCCTTGTCTGTGAAATTCCTCTTTCAGGCTGGATGAAGAGAGCAGAAAATATTCATTCAGCAGTTTCATCATGAGCGGCCGGTCCTGCTCCGGAACCGTTTTCTTCAGCGGGAAGTCCGCGTTCAGCCTTTCCGGAGGCGGAAGCGCGATGGCGGATTCGTCAAAAGGTTCGTTTTCGTCAAGATAAACAAAAATGGCGGGTTTGTCATAGTGCGCGGAGCAGTCGCCGTACCAGTCGAAGTGAATGCACCAGCGTTCCGCCGGAGAGTCGCAAACCGTGCAGTGGATGATTCCGGGTGGAATGAGAATGAGGTCGCCCGGAGTGCAGGAGAAGACTTTTGATTCCGTCATGACGCGGCCGTTTCCGGAAGAAAAATAGACGAATTCATAGTCGTAAATCCGGCGGTTCCGCTCGATGTGTCCGCTCTTCCAGTTCGTCCGGCAGATCGGACCGACGGACGGATTTATCATGCGAAGTACGCGTTCTTCTCGGGTTTGCGGGGTCAGTTCCGGAATCATTTCAAGCTTCTTTCTGTTGTTGAGACTAACATAGCACGGGATTTCAAAAAAACAACAGAAATAATTGATTTGTGCTGTAAATGGTTGATTTGTCTTCTTGTCAAATTTCCTGTTGTGAACTATAATGAACACAGAAGAAAAAATGCTTCAGGAGAGAAATTTATGAACGAGGGAAAAACCTGTTACAGCCGTCTGCTGATCGACAATCACATCACGGATTTGAAAGATTCGTACATGCGGAAATTTTCTCCGGAGGAATATGTCCGGATGGTCCGGCTTTCCGGAGTGGAATCCGCGATGGTCTACGCCTGCGATCACAACGGCAACTGCTATTATCCGACGCAAGCCGGGCATATTCATGCCAATCTGGACGGACGCGACATTTTCGGCGAGACGGTCGCCGGACTGCGCAAAGCGGGAATTGTCCCGGTCGCGTACTACACGGTCAATTATCACAACGACTGCGCGCGCCGTCTGCCGCACACCCGGGTCATCGACAATGTCGGAATGGATCATGACGGACGCTATCATTTCACTTGTCCGAATCAGCCGGACGCGCTCGCGTTTTATGAAACCCAGCTTGCGGAAATTCTGCAATACGACGTGGACGGCATTTTTATCGACATGACCTTCTGGCCGACGATCTGCTGCTGTTCCGCCTGCCGCGAAAAATACGGCAAGCCGTTTCCGGAGGTGATCGACTGGGATTCACCGGAATGGGTCGGCTTTCAGCGGTTCCGTGAGCGTTCCCTGGCGGAATTCGCGCGGAACCTGACGGATTTTGTGCGCCGGACGAAGCCCGGCATCACAGTAACGCATCAGTTTTCCCCGGTTCTGCACGGCTGGTATCTGGGACAGTCCGGCGGGATCGCGGCGGCGTCCGATTACGCTTCCGGAGATTTCTACGGCGGCAAGACTCAGCAGCGTTTCGCGGTCAAGGCGTTTGCTGCTTACACGCGCATTCCGCCGTTTGAATTCATGACCTCACGCTGCGTCAGTCTGAACGATCACACCTCGGCAAAGTCGGACGAGGAGCTTTTCATGAGCGCTCTCACCACGCTTGCCAACGGCGGCGCGTATCTCTTCATTGACGCGATCAATCCGGACGGCTCGCTGGAAGAGACGTTTTACCGCCGATTTCACGATTTGAACCGGAAGCTGGATCCGTACCGGAATGCCGTCCGCAATTTGAACGGACACTCTGCGGCCGGCGTCGGTGTTTATTTTTCGATGGAGAGTTGCGTGAACCGTGCCATTAACGGAATCAAACTGAAGAATTTCAACGGAGGACGCGCCAACAACATGTCTGTCCGGAAAAACGCGGTGCTCGACGAAATGCTTGGAATGACGGAGGTGCTGAACCGTCTGCATACGCCGTGGAAGGTTGTCACCAGTTCGACCGAGAATTTCAGCGGGCTGGAAACGCTGATCGTTTGCAATGCGGCTTATCTTGCTCCGGAGGAAACCGGACGTCTGCGGGAATTTGTCCGGAACGGCGGTACACTGATTGCCACCGGAGCGACTTCGCTTTACGACACAGAAGGATGCGGCGGGGAAAATTTTGCGCTTGCGGACGTCTTCGGCGTCGATTACACCGGGAAACGGTCCGACAGCGTGACGTACACCGGGGCAGAACTGATTTATGCGGAAGGAAATGTGCCGCTGGCACGTCCCGTTCCGAAAACGGAAGTCCGCGGAACGCTGGCGTTTCCCGATTTTCCGGTGAACGATCCGGAACGTTATGCTTCCATTCATTCCAACCCGCCTGGAGTGAAAACGGATTTCCCCGCGTTGACGGTTCACCGTTTCGGCAAAGGTGTATGTGTCTGGCTGGCGGCTCCGGTTGCACTGCAGAATCATGCAACGCAGCGGACATTCATGAAAAATCTGCTCCGCGAGTTTCTTCCATCCTTCGTGGTTCAGGAAAAGAATCTGGCGGAATCGGCGGAAATCACTCTGCTGAAAGGTGGGGATGGAACGGAACTTCTCTGTATTGTCAACCGGCAGGATGAAGCTCCGGTCATTCCGCTCTGCAATGTGGAATTCTCCATTCGCCATTCCGGAAGACCGAAACGGATCGTACGGGTTTCTGACGGAGCGGAAATTCCGTCTGTATGGAAAAACGGAGAACTTCATTTTTCAATTCCGGAACTTCATTACGGTGAATTCTTCCGGCTGGAAGGAGGTGTTGAATGAATCTCTCAGATTTGCCGCCTCTGCCGGAACGCAGCTTTCTGGCTTCCATGGAACAGATTGCGGAATTGCGTCAGGTTTCGCTCGAAGAAGGCGCCGGGCGCGGGATGCGGCTTGTTCAGGCGGACAACGGGTCCGGGTTAAGTTTCAGCATATGTCCGGATCGCGGAATGGATGTGGTTGACTGCCGTTTCCGCGGAATTCCGCTCGCGTTCCGTACTCCGTCGGGATATGTCGCGCCCTCTCATTTCGATCCGCACGGGCTCGGCTGGCTCCGTTCCTGGCAGGGAGGACTCCTGACGACTTCTGGTCTTCGCAATTCGGGTGTTCCGAACGGAGAGTTCGGGCTTCATGGACGCGCCTCGTCCCTCCCGGCGGAAGACCTGTCGCTGTCGCGCGGCGTGGATGAAAACGGAAGTTTCCGCATGAGGGTTTCCGGAGTCATGCGCGAAGCCGCAATGTTCGGGGAAAATCTGCGGTGGCGGCGGACCATTGAAACGGCATACAGGGAAAATTCAATCACCGTAACCGACCGATTTACGAATCTTGCGCCGCATGAGGAGTTCCTCCAGTTGCTTTATCACTGCAACTTCGGGTGGCCGTTCGCTTCGCCCGCACTGGAATTCGTCATGCCACCGCATAAGGTACGCCCGCGCACGGAAAAGGCGGAGCGGAACCTCGCGCGCTGGAACCATTTGGAGGAACCTCGGCCGGATTATGAGGAAGAGTGTTTCTTCCATGACCTTCCGGCGGATGCGGACGGGCAGAAACGCTTTGAATTGCACAACCGCGAACTCGGAATCCGCATCGCTTTCGAGTATGGCTCCGCGGAACTGCCGGAGCTGATCGAATGGAAAAACTGTCTCACCGGCAGTTATGCGCTGGGGATTGAACCGGCAAACGTTTCTCTGGAGGGCCGGAACGCCGACATGAAATCCGGAAAGGCGCGGCGGATGAAGCCGTATGAAACCGTAGAAACACAACTGAAAATCAGTTTTAAAAATCTTGAAGGAGACTGCAAATGACAAATTCCGCAAAAATCAGAAAGACCTTTGAGCAGAACGGAGGCATCTTCCGTCTGGTTCCGAACTGGGTTCCGCGCTCGTTCTGCATTCCGGGGCGGCGCATCAAACTGCATCCGGACGATTACTACGCGCTGGGCGGCGCGCGCGGCGGCATCGATGAGCGCTGGCTGGGATGTACCACGCCCGCCGACAACGGCCCTCTGACCGGAAAGAACGAAGGCATCAGCCACCTCGTTACCGAAGACGGCGAACGCATTCCGCTGACCGAAGCCGTGGAAGAACTCGGAGCGGAACTGCTCGGCGAACGCATCTGGAATGAATACCATTGCTGGCCGGTCTACTCCAAGTTTTTCGACAACCTTGGTCCGCTGCCGCATCATATTCACCATATGGAAGAGCACGCGAAACTCGTCGGACAGCGCGGCAAGCCGGAATGTTATTATTTCCCGCCGCAGCTCAACAACCACGGCGGACACTTCCCGTTCACCTTTTTCGGTTTTGAACCGGGGACGACAAAAGAACAGGTCCGGGAATGTCTGGTGAACTTTACGAAAGGCGACAACAAAATCACCAATCTTTCCAAAGCGTACCGTCTGGAACCGGGAACCGGATGGGATGTCCCGCCGGGCGTGCTCCATGCACCGGGAAGTCTCTGCACCTACGAACCGCAGTTCGCCAGCGACGTCTACGCAATGTGGCAGAGTCTGGTTGACGACCAGCTCATTTCCGAATCTCTGCTGTGGAAGAACTGTCCGGAGGAGAAAGTCGGCGATTTCGATTATCTGATCTCCAACATGAACTGGGAACTGAACGTCGATCCTGAATTCGGGAAACATCGCTTTATGCGTCCCGTGGAGAATATCCGCCGGACGCCCGGAGCGGTTGACCGCTGGGTGTGCTACAAATCTCCGGCGGTTTCCGCGAAAGAGCTGACGGTTCTGCCCGGTCAGACCGCCGTCGTGCAGGATTCCGCCGCCTACGGTTTGATTATGATGCAGGGACATGGTACATTAAACGGGATGCCGCTGGAGACGCCCGCCCTGATCCGGTACGGTGAACTGACTCACGACGAATATTTCGTTTCGGAAGCCGCGGCGAAACGCGGTGTGACGATTGTCAATGAATCCGACTGCGATCCGATTGTGATGCTGAAACATTTCGGTCCGGAAAACCCGGATTGGACCGCCCAGTTCGGAAACAGTTTTTAAGGAGTTTGCAGTCATGTTGAAAAGCGGTGTTTTTGGCATATGTTGTGTTTGCACGACGCTTGCCGCGCAGACTTATGTTCCACAGAATGTCGGAGAGTTCTATCCGGAGCCTGGTAAGACTGCGCGGCTGACCGTCAAGGCGGGGGAGGGGGCAGCTCTCCCGGAGAGCCTGTCTTACTCTCTGCTGGATTATAGCGGAAAAAACGTCGGTTCCGGAATGTTTAAGCGGAAGGGTGAGACGCTGGAGACGTCGTTGACTCTGAATCGCGGATTTTATGAACTTGATTTGGGAAAACAGCGGATCGGCCTTTCCGTACTCGAGTCTTCTTCCCGTGTTCCGGACCGGTTCTTCGCTTTGGAAACTTTGCTGAATTATGATTCTCCGGAAAAAATCAGGCAGATGATGGCGGTGCTGAAAAAAGCCGGCATTGCGACGATCCGGGAATATCACCACTGGAATCAGGAAGAGAAAGAGCCCGGAAAGTGGGATGTCCGCAGGGAAAAGCTTTACCCGCTTGCCGGGGAGTTCGGCATTGTGGTCACGTCTTTCCTGGGAGCTCCGCCGCGCTGGACCGGAGCCTTTATAGACACGGATAAGCGAAATGCCGCTTTTCAACCGTATCCGCGCGAACTTTTCAAGGTAGGAGACAGCATCCGTTCCATGATTGAACGGCGCAGGCCCGCCCTCGGTTCGTTTCAGATCGGCAACGAGCCGGATTTGCAATTTTTCCCCGGAGACAGCAGCATACCGCTTCTTGCCGCATCCTCCTGGTTTATGAGAGATTCGGGCATTCCTCTGGTTCTGGCGGCGTTTTCCGGGACGTCGGAACAGCGCAATTCTGCGGTTATGCGGCCGTATTTTGAGTCCGGATTGCTGGATTATGGAGATGTTTTCGCTTTTCACACTTATCATTCCCCGGAAACAATGATAGAACTCGTACGTTTCTATCGCGGGTGGATGAAGGAGTACCGAAAGGGCGGTATGCCGATATGGATTACGGAGTGCGGCAAGGCGTGGTCGCGCGGAATCGTGCCGAAACGCACTTACGGTCCTCCGTATGGACGCGAGCGAGCTCCTGTCAACGAGGACAAACTCAGCGCTCTCTGGATCGTAATGAAGGGCGTTGAAGCCAAAGCCGCCGGAATCGAACGTTTCTTTCCATTTTGTCTGCGTTTCTTTGCGGAAGGGGTCAATAATTTTGGCATGACGGACTTCCGCGGAACGCCGCATCGTTCCCTCCATGCATATTTCAACTCTGTTTTGATCCTTTCCGGGAAAGAGTACGTCGGAGATTTGAAGAAGAAGCCCGCTCCGGTAAAGGCCGCACGTGTTTTTACGAATGGGGCGGACAGTGTCATTGTTCTCTATACCGGTACCGTTGAACCGCGCTGGATCAGCACGGAGGGGATTCCGTTTACGGAGGCTTTCGCTATTGACGGAACCCCGATCAAGGCGGAGGCGGGCGGAAACCTGAAGGCGGATGGCGGACTCTGCTATCTGCTTGTGCCGTCCGAAAAGCTCGCCGGGCTTGTCAATCCGGATACGGAGCATATGAAATACTGGAAGCTGGCAAAAAGCTACAAGCCTGAAGTAAGAAAAATTTCACCGGTTGTCTTCCTGTTTGAACAGTGGAAATGTGCGAACAGAACCGCGACAAGTTATCTGGACTGTCCGGAAAAACTGGATTTTCAGATGTTCAATTTCTCCGGAAAGCCGCAGACCGTTGAACCGGAGCTTTCGTTTTACAACAACGGCAAATTGGTGCGGACGGAGCGCCCGGGCAGAATCGTTCTGCCTCCTGAGAGCGCAACGCCGCTGACGGTTCCGCGTGGCTCGAATGCCGCGGAACTGTCCGTAATATTGAAAGATCGTGCCGGATCGGGAAATCCGCTGAGCATGAATTTCCAGAACCGCAACAGCATGAAACCGGTTGCTCTGGAGTTGAACAATGCTGTACGCTGGAGACCGAATTCAAACGGACGCATGCGTATTTCCGCCGTTCCGGAGGAAAACGCAATCTGCTTCCGGACGGAGTGGGAAAAAGGCGGCGGCTGGGTTTATCCGGAATACGTTTTGACGGACAAGGAAAATTTGAGCGGCGTGGTCGGCATAGCCTTTGAAATCAAAGCGAAACAGGGGAACGGGGGAAAACGTTATCTCCATGTTCAAGTTCATCTTGCGGAAAAATCCGGGAACTGGAAAGGTTTCAGCTTCCCCGCTCCTTCGGAGGAATGGCAGAAACGTTCCGTTTATTTTCCGCAAGGAGACATTGATTTCAGTCAGATCCGGAAAATCCGGATCGGGATGGGTCCTGCGGACAAATCGCTGGATTACTCCATCCGCGAAGTGAAACTGCTTTTCAAATGAACATTATGAAAAAACAACAAGAAAGGACGGTTACAATGAAACACCTCATGACTCTTACACTTGCGGCGGCAGCTCTGTTCTCCGTACAGGCGGCGAACTGCTTTTTCCGCTCCGACATCAACTGCGTCAAATCCAGAATCGAGCTGGAAGGCAAATCCGATTCCATGAAAGTCGGACGCCAGACCTATGTCCGTGACGAAGACGACAGGAAGTACACTCTGAGCGTCGTCACCCCCAAGCTCTCTGACGAATGGAAAGAGTTCAGCTACACCGTGACCCCGTCGGAAGACGGCGATCTTCGGATCGGGCTGATGGGACAATGGGCACGGACTCCGGAGGCGTGCGGCTGGGTTCTAATCGACCACATCGACATCAACGGTGTTCTTGCTCCGAACGGCAGTTTCAAGAAAACCTACAAACTGAAAAACGGCAAAGTCATGCCCGTTGATTTTTGGCTCAGCAAGAAGGCGTGTTATGTCGCGGAAGGCGGCATCGACGGTTCCGGTGCAATTCTGGTCAATCATGACAATGCCGGTCTTTTCGTCATCAAAAACGCGGAAGCCGGAAAAGAGTACACCATTCAGTTTACCGTGAAAGCGGCGCAAGCCCCGCGGGATTGAATGAACAAGAAGGAAGGTTGGATTAATATGAAAAAGATATCTAAGCCGATTTTTGGATGGTATCGCGATGCGATATGTTTTGGATTTACGCTTGTAGAGCTCCTCGTGGTAATTGCGATTATCGCCATCCTCGCCGGTATGCTTCTGCCTGCGTTGAACAAGGCGCGGGAAGCGGCGCGGAAAATCAACTGCACCTCCAACATGAAGCAGGTCGGGACCGCGGCAGCGCTCTACACGAACGACAACAACGGGTATCTCGCCGTAAACTACAACGGCTCCTGGTCGTATGCGTTCGGAATCTACAAGGACGGCAGAGAACCGAAAAGTCACGGATATATTCCGCTGAAAGTCGGACGCTGCCCGTCGCAAGCCCCTGCCGCATGGGTAAACAGAGAACAGAATGTCTATGGAATCAATTTGCCTCCGCAGGGTAGCCTGCATGACCCCAATTACTGGAACTGCTGGCCGCAGACAGAGTCTCTCTTCGGGAAATTCAGTTCCTACGTAGCGGGCATTCCTGTCGTAAACAGCAGTAACCCTGAAATGTGTTACATTCCGGAAAAAATCAGGAACAGTTCACGCTTCCCGCTGTTCAGTGATACCAGTTATGATTACGGAGATGTGAAAAATGTTTCAGACTTCTATTTCAGTACAACGAGTGAAGCCAAAGCGCTCAGCCTCCATCATGGCGGTGTTGGCTCAACACTGTGGGCGGATGGTCACGCAAGCAACCCAGGTATCCGGACTTTCCGCGAATTGAGACTCATTTATATAAAGCTTGACGGAACAACAATCAAGCTTCTTTAACCTTTCCGCACAACCAAAGGATTTCTGAC
>DHMO01000003.1:0-42560 GCA_002405835.1 Lentisphaeria bacterium UBA4640
GAGTTTTTATGGGACAGCTCTGAGAAAATTTACTTATGGCCGGGGCGCCGCAAGTCCGCGCAGACGCAGAATCCGCAGAGCTTTGTAATCACCGCCGCGCGCCGCGCGCTGAAGCCACTCTTCCCCGCGGGTCAGACTACGCGTCACGCCGCGTCCCTCCAGATAGCGCAGTCCGAGCTCGCACTGAGCGGAGGGCTCCCCCTTCTGCGCAGCCTGCGTCAGCCAGTAGACCGCCGCCGAATCATCCTTGATCAGATCGCCGCGTCCCGTCTCGTACATCCGCGCGAGCGCATGTTGCGCCGGAGCGTATCCCTGTTTTGCGGCAAGGAAAAAGAGACGCGACGCCTCATGTTCGTCCTTCTCAAAACCGATTCCGTCGAGACGGAATTCCCCCATGCGGAAGAGCGCCTGGACATTGCCCTGTTCCGCCGCACGCCTGTACCAGGGAAGCGCGGAGAGAAGATCCGGCTTGCCCCCCGCCGTCCCGGCCGCAAGACACTCCGCATATTTGTACTGAGATTTCGCATTGCCGCGCTCCGCCGCCAGACGGTACAGATTCACCGCTTTCGGCATATCCGGAGGGACCGCGCGCCCGTATTCGTAACAGAACGCCAGTTTGCCCAGAGCCTCCGCGTCGCCGCTCTTCGCAGCCCGCCGCAGAAGCGCAATCATGCCCTCCGGATCGGGCTTCGTGCCGAGTCCGCCGTACTTGCAGTCGGCAAGCATCCGCAGCGCTTCCGGAGGCGGATCCTTCCGCGCCGTCATGCGGGTCAGAACGCGGACCGCGTCCGGAAGTTCCTCCGGTTTGTTCCGCTGGAGAAGGAAACGCGTGTATTCGAGCTCCGCGGGAACAAATTCCTCTTCCGCCAGTGCTTTCAGCAGAGTCAGACCGTATTCAGGCATCGGGGCGACGGCCGCGCGTTTGTGCGCCGGATCGGCGGGAAGTCCCGTAACCGTCACTCCGGCGACATGCAGACGCGCCATCTTCACCCCCGCATCCGCCGCTTTCCGGAACCATTCGACCGCCTCGTGCAGGTTCCGGTCCGTCCCCTCCCCTTTCAGAAGACAGACTCCGAGATTGTACATACCCTCCGGAACGCCCGCCTCTGCCGCCTTGCGGTACCAGTATGCCGCAACGGTCCGGTCCGCATGGCGCGACGGCGTTCCGTGGAAATATTCATCCGCAAGTTTCAGCATAGCCTCCGCCTCCCCGCCGAGCGCGGCCTTCCGGAGAGAATCGGCTTCCTGAGCGGCAAGCAGACAGAAAAGAGAACAGAAAAACAGAAAAGCAATGCGTTTCATTGCACGCGCTCCGCAAGCTCCTGCATCTGACCGAGCGCTTCGTCGCGAAGGAGCAGAAGTTCAGCGAGACGCGCCCGTTCGCGCCGCGCAACCGCATGCTGCGGTTCCGTCGCAGGAAGACCGCGTCCGGAAAAGAGTGAAAGATAAAGATCAAGCGTTTCAGACTCATCCGCATCAACCGGATAGAAGAAATCGCGCACCAGCATCCGGACCGGACGGAACAGCGAGCCGCGTCCGGAAAAAGCCTCCTTGAAGAGCGTGCCGGGCATGGGTTCGCTCAGGAAAAAGCGGAACCCGTTCAGGCGGATCTTCTCATAATCGCGCAGGGAGTTCATCAAAGCGCAGCGGAAAACGTTCTCCGACGGGAACGGTTCGGCGAGGAAACGTTCCAGCACTGCGCGGAACTCTTTGCGGCGCACGGCGGGAAGCGGATGCGAGCCAAGTTCCCGTGCCGAGTCCGCGCAGACCGTGAGATACTGCACGTCGGCGACATCCGAATTCAGCATCATCCGCGTATGCGCACAGAGAACGGAGAAAAGTTTCAGAGCTGTTCCGTATTCGCGCTTTTCCACAGCGGAGTGAATGCCCTGCTGGAGAATCTGATGGAAATCGGAAAAGACTCCGGCGGCGGAACCGGCTCCGTAAAAGGGAAGCTCCGTGCCGCGAATCAGCACGCGCAGGTTCTCCGCCAGCTCCGGAATATCCGGATTCTCATTCAATCTGTCGTGCAGTGCCTGAAACAGCGGAAGACGCGGCGACGGCTTTGCGGAAACGGTCTGCGCGACCATCGGCGCCGCGATGCGGAGACGCCTCCGGAGCGCATAGGAATCTGTTTTCCAGGTTTCCGCATAGCGTCCGCCCGAAGGATCCTCCGGGCGGGTCGCGAAGTCGACGCAGTCTTTTGCAATCAGAAAAATGACAATAAGGAGACAGAGACGCAGAAGATGTTTCCGGGTTCTTCCGCGTCTGGAATCAAGAGAATCGGTTCTTCGAATCACCGGCAGCATCCTGCGGATCCTTCTCCATTATAGTTTGAGCGTCAATGACTTCCGCCTCAATGATTTCTCCGTCCTGATGCGGAACCGCGCGTTCCGGTTCAGGAGCGCGGTTCCGGAGCGGAGCGTAAATGAAACTCCGCGCCAGTCCGAGACGCCCCGTCAGCCAGAGCACGATGAATATCACCGCCACAATCGGAAAGCAGCAGATGATCAGCGCCAGAGTGACGAGAAGCCGGAAAATGAATGCGAGCGGATTGTTCATCTCACAGTTCTCTCCGTGCGGGGACGGCGCGGGCGACGACGCGGCGGCTTGCGGTTCGGGTCGCCCTTCGGCCAGAACTGCTCAAAGTCTCCGCAATGCGCATGAACCGTGTTGTGGATCACCGCAAGTTCGCGTGCGTGGGAATAGCCGGGATGCGCCTTGAGACGCTCGCGGTTTTCCTTCGTTTCATTCAGGAATTTCGGCTGAAGCAGAAGAGTGCGGACCGCAGCGGCAACCGCACGCTTGGTCGGTGAACGCGGATAGAGCGCACGGTTGATCGCGTGCTTCAGCTCCTCCTCAATCCCCGGATGATAGCCGATGAGACGTCCTTTGTTCACAAACTGTTTCTCCGCGAACGGGAGCACGATCAGCGACATGGCGAGCGAAATGCTTTCCCGGTATTCGCCCTTGCGGATGCGCTCGTTCCGGACTCTCCAGAGTTCGCGCATGTGCGCGGTGTCCGGGTCATCCCAGCGCGCATTGATGGAAGGCAGGAAGTATTCGAGAAAACCGTACTCGTGGAACGTCGCCAGAACAAGATCGCCGTAGGGACTCTTCAGGATTTTTTCGAGTTCCAGCGTCATGCGGGAATCGGAAGCGAGGCGGATCAGAGGCATGGTCGCGCGCACCGCCTTCTCAGTCTCCGGCTCCATGCGGAAACCGTACTGACCGACAAGTTTCAGTGCGCGGAGGATGCGGACGGGATCCTCCTCCAGACGCGTCACGGGGTCGCCGATGATGCGGACGATTCCGTCGCGGATGTCGTCGAGCCCGTGTCCGGTGTAGTCATGTATCCGGTCGTTGACAGGATCGTAGAAGAGCGCGTTAACCGTGAAGTCTCTGCGCCAGGCGTCTTCCTGAACGGTTCCGAATTCGTTGTCGCGGAAAATCATGTTTTCCGGAGCGGCGGCGCGCTTGGCGGGATTCATCTTCTCCGGAGCGGGAGCGTTGTGTTCGGGCTTCTTGCGGAAGGTGCTGATCTCCAGAATCTCCTTGCCGTGATAGAGATGAACCAGACGGAAACGGCGGCCGATGATCATGCAGCGCTGCTTCCGGAAAACCTTTTTCACCTCTTCGGGCGTGGCGGATGTGGAAATGTCGTAATCCTTCGGCTGACGGTCCAGCAGAAAATCGCGGACGGCGCCGCCCACGATGTAGGCTTCATAACCCGCATTCTGAAGGGCGGCGACAATATCCGTTACGTACTTTTCAATCTTGGGCTTGATGGTCATTGTCTGAAAGGCTTGGTGATAATGGTGTCAACGCCGTCAAGCGAGGGATCGCGGTCGGGATAATCCGCGTTGCAGTGCAGGCCGCGGCTCTCCTTGCGGGCCATGGCGGAGTCGATGATGAGCTCCGCAACGGTCGTGATGTTGCGCAGTTCCACAAGCTCCTTCGTGATGTGGAAATCCCAGTAATACTTGTCAATCTCTTCGCGGATGTTCGTCACGCGGCGCTTGGCGCGCTCCAGACGCTTGTTCGTGCGGACAATTCCGACGTAGTCCCACATGAAGCGGCGGATCTCGTCCCAGTTGTGCGCAAGAACGACCTGTTCATCGGAGTCGGTGGCGTTTCCGCGCGACCAGTCGGGAATAACGCCGTTCGGACGCGTCGCTTTGAGTTCGGAGGCATGCTCCATGATGTGCTTCGCGGCAAAATCGGGAACGACAAGAGCTTCGAGCAGGCTGTTGCTCGCCAGACGGTTCGCGCCGTGAAGTCCGGTGCAGCCGCTCTCGCCGACCACGTAGAGTCCGGGGATACCGGTGTAGCCGTTGATGTCGGTCTTGACGCCGCCGCAGCTGTAGTGCGCCGCGGGGACAACGGGAATCGGCTGCTTGGACATGTCGATTCCGGCTTCCAGGCACTGCGCGAAAATCTTCGGGAAACGCTTTTCGAGGAACGCGCGGTCCAGCATCGTCATATCGAGATAGGCGCAGTGGAGACCGCGCACTTTGAGTTCGTTGTCAATCGCGCGGGCAACAACGTCGCGCGGTGCAAGACTCGCCATTTCATGATATTTTTCCATGAACGTGACGAGTTTTCCGGAGGAGTCTTTCACCTTGAGGATGCCGCCCTCGCCGCGCAGAGCTTCGCTGATGAGGAAGGAGTTGACCTTCGGATGATACAGCAGTGTCGGATGGAACTGGAGAAACTCCATGTTCGCGATCGGCGCATGGGCACGGTAGCACATGGCAACTCCGCTTCCGCACGCGGCGTCCGAGTTGCTTGTATAGAGATAGACCTTTCCGCAGCCGCCGGTCGCGACGGTCACGGTGTCCGAAACGATGGTTTTGACAAATCCCGTTCCCACGTCGAGCACATACGCGCCCAGACAGTGGTTTTCACCCATCCAGCCGAGACGCCACGAGGTGATGAGGTCGATTGCAGAGTGGTTTTCGAGGATGTCGATTTTATCGTTCGCGCGGGCGGCGGCGAGCAGAGTGTTGTGAACCGCTTCGCCCGTGATGTCGCCGGCATGAATGACGCGGCGCTTGTGGTGCCCGCCTTCACGGCCGAGGTGGAACTCGTCGCGCTTCTTCTCTTCGTTGTTCTCGCCGATTTCACCGCGGGTGGTGAAATGCGTTCCGAGATCCATCAGCCATTGAATCTTCTCCGGTCCGGCCTCCACGATTCCGCGGACGTTGACCGCATTGCAGAGGTGGTCGCCCGCCGCGAGAGTATCGGCAATATGCTCGTCAAAGGTGTCTCCTTTGTCCAGCACACACGCGATACCGCCCTGCGCGAGACGGGAGTTGCAGATTTCCGCCTTGCCCTTGCAGACAACGCAGATGCGTCCGTTCGATTTTTCCGCAAGCATCAGCGCGGCGGAAAGACCGGCGACGCCTCCGCCGATGATCAGATGATCGTATTGAATGGTTTTGTCTTTCACAGTCAGACTCCTCGTGTTCGACAGAGCTGACGAATAGACAGCGTGCCCGCTGCCGATTCTTCAACTCTATCAAAGGTTCATACACTCCGGCGGCAAATCCGCCGGTGCGGTAAGATACACGCACTTTTCATGAATTTCTAATCAAAAAATAAAAAAGAACGTTTTTTTTGAAACTGCCCTTGACAACAACATGTTTATGATGTATTATATCTTCACAAACCAGGAGAACTGAATATGGCGACTGTCATGCCGGAATATATGCGGGTGCGGAAGTACCTTTACAATCTGATCAGCAAATGCGACGGAAGCGATCTGCGCATCCCGCCGGAGAACGAGCTGACCCGGATCTTCGGCGTCAGCCGCGTCACCGTGCGCGGAGCCATCCGCGGACTCGTCGAAGACAACCTGCTCATCACCCGCCGCGGACTCGGCACGTTCATCAACCCGGACGCGCAGCTCCGCCACAGCATTCAGTTCCCCGCAATCGCCGTGCTGAAAGGCGACGGACGCAGCGTTTTCGCCGCAAGCGACCCGCGGGTTGCAATCGCAGCAAAACAGACAGCCGTCAACGAGGAACAGGTTTTCATTCCGAACTCCAACGCACCGGAGCGTCTGCTGGAAATCCTGCAGAACAACATTGCCGGCGTCATCTGGAGCACTCCGGCACCCTCCGCGCGCCCGTATCTTGATGCAATTCACAAAACAGGCAAACCGCTGCTGGTTCTCGGTAACGGATTCGAAAATGAATTCGACACCATCCGCGACGCCAAAGCGGAACGCGGAATCCAGCTTGCGGACTATGTCACCGCGCACGGGCACAGACACATTCTGTATCTGCACAATTACGACTCTGATCAAATTGATCGTCCGGACGATCCGGCGACCACCGCCGGAACCTTTGCACACCACCTCTACGAACTGACCGGGGAGCCGTTTGACGGCTTCATGTCCCTCACCAGCTTCGAGCGGATGCTGAGCTCCTCCGGTCTCGGAAAATACACGCTTCTTTACTCCGATTCGGGCAACGTCCGTCCCGTTATGGATATTCTGAAAAAAAATGCGGTATGCGTTCCGGAAAATGTCTCTTACCTCTGCGCATGGAGGCCTGCGCAAATTTTCTTCCCCGGACTCACTCCCGCATATATCGACTGCGACACCGATGAAATCAGCTGCATCAACGACTGGATTCTGAAAAAAATCATCGGACACAGCGATGAACCGTTCCAGCGGACACCGCGCTCCACAATTCATGACGGCGACACCGTTAAAAGCATAAAATAGTTGAAATCAACACAAAAGAAAGGGTTAAAAAATGAAAGAATTTCTCAAACGATTCCTCGAAAATAAAAACGGCAGCATGGATCTGTTCGTCACCGTTTACAACACGGGCAGCCGCGCGATCGAAGGCAAAGCCGGACTCGGCGGACGCTTCAAAGCGCTGGACGGCATTCAGGAATTCCGCATCGAAGCAAATAACGCCGCCTGCATCCGTTTCCGCTTGAAGGTAAAGGACGAAAAGCGAAAAACATCCTGCGTCTCTTTGCGGATGGAAAACTCGTCCAGTTCCCGCTCGAAACAACCGCCGTTCCCGCGGCAGAAGCCGGAACTGTACTGAGCGTAAGCCACGAGGGACACGCTCCCCGGTTTCTGGATCCGCTCCTGGAAACAGAAAGAGTTCGCAGCGGACATTGCGAAATCCGATTTCATCGACGGCGACAAGAGCATGAAGCTGACGCTCAAGGGAATGGATTCCGCGGCAATTCAATCCGCCGTTTTCCCGATGATCCCCGGCGCAAAATACAAAGTATCATTCTGGGCGAAAAGCTCAAAACCCGGAAAAATGCTCTTCATCTTCAACGCCTTCAATGAAGGAGTCACCCAGACGCCCCCGCAGAACATCATCCGCAGAGACTGTGCGCTCGAAACCGAGTGGAAGGAATACGCTTTTGAGATCGTCTACCCGACCGATCTGAAAAAGTTCGCCTCCGCCGCAGTCCCGATGGCAAACTTTGCGTTTTCAACACAGCTTCCGGAGGTCTGGATCGACAACATCAAAGCGGAACGCGTAAAATAAACCGTCCTTTTTCAAGCCCGCAAATACAAATGCGGGCTTGATTTTTTTTTGCGAATGATTATATTAGCGAAGAACCTTTAACAATGGAGTTCTCCATGACATCTCAGCTTCCGAAATCTTTTGAATGGGTCGCGCGCCTCAAAAAATACGACGGCAACCCGATTCTCCGTCCGAACGCGAATTCCTGCGCCAAAGACGCCGTTTTCAATCCCGCCGCAACCGTCAAGGACGGCAAAGTCCACATGCTCTGCCGCTGCATTGATTTCAGCCGCGAAGCCGCCACGAAGAAAAACTGGAGCGTCTCCACATTCGGCTGGGCGATCAGCGAAGACGGCTTCAACTTCACCATGTCTCCCGAACCGGTTCCCGAATTCAATCCCGGTCCCGATTCCCCGTTCCAGGGCGGATTCGAAGACCCGCGTCTGGTGAAAATAGGCGACGAATGGCTGCTCACCTACACAGGAGTCTACCGCGAACCCTCCGGACGCTTCAATGTCATGACGCCGGGACTCGGCGCGCTCTCCAAAGACCTGGTTCACTGGGAATTCCTCGGCGAGATTCTCCCCTCCCGCGCAATCGCAGTCACTCCGGAAAAAATCAACGGCAAATACTGGGCGTATTACGACAACTGGTGTCTCCGCCTTGCGTGGTCCGAAGATCTCCGCACCTGGCACCTCCTTGATGAGCCCGCGCTCACACAGCGTCCCGGAAAATTCGATGGGTTCCTCTGCGAATCCGTAGCCGCCCCGCTCATTTCCGACGACGGCATTCTGCTTCTCTACAACGGCGACGCCGGACCGCAATACGCAGAACCTCTCGCCCGCGCTGCCTCTCCGCATTATCTCCCGCTCCACCCGAAATGTTTCTACCGCATCGGCTGGGCGCTGTTCGACCGCAACGATCCGACGCGTCTCATCGCCCGCTGCGACGAACCCGTGATTGCTCCGGATCATCTTTATGAATTCTACGGAATTGCAGACTTCACCTGTTTTGCCTCCGGTCTTGTTGAATTCAAGGGAAAACACATTCTCTACTACGGCTGCGCCGACATGCGCATATCCGCCGCTTACGCGGAATAATCCGCTCTCGAAAACGCCGCGGCTGATGCCGCACGACAAAAAAACCGCAAACGGTTTACACAAACAGCGCGTCTCTGAAAAATGCTCCAGAGACGCGCTGTTCTTATTTTATTTTATCAAAACTCAGAGTTCAACCGTGCGGGTGCAGCATCCGCCGATCTTCTCCGCCGGCTTGCCGGGAAGAACAAGATCCGCAGTGCAGCCTTCCGGAATCTGAATCTCGCAGAGAACCGACTTTCCTTCGCGTTTCCATTCGACCCGGAGTTCGCCATGCGGGGTGTCATGCGACATCTTCACATGTGAAAGCGGCGGAACGAAATTCGGCTTCAGCGTGAAGTGCTTGAATCCCGGATTTTCGAACTCCGGCTCCGCGCCGCCGAGATACTGATACATCCACGCGGAAATATCGCCGTACATGATGTGGTTCTGCGACGAACAGCCGTTCCAGTGTTCCCAGAGTGTCGTTGCACCGCATTTCACCCAGTAGCCCCAGCCCGGAAACTCCGGCTGCGTGATGAGCCGGAACGCATCTTCCGCATAGCCGTAATCCGAAAGGACGCGCGGGACATATTTTGCGCCGAGAATTCCGAAATCGGCTTTGTGCGAATTCGCGCGGACCAGTTCCGCAAGTTTCTTTGCGGTCAGTTCCTGATCCTTCTCCGCAAGACCGAAGAAAAGCGGCGCGGCAAGAGCGGTCATGACTCCGGTCGAGTAGGTGCCGTCGCCGTTGTAGAACTTCTCATTGAAACTCTTCCTGATCGCGGCGGCAAGTTCAGTGTAACGCTTTGCGTCCTCCTCTTTTCCGAACAGGGAGGCGAACTTGGCGAGACGCACCGTATCGCTGTAGTAATAGCCGGTGGAGGTGACTTCAACCGGAGCGATTCCGCGGTTGTTCCAGTGGCACCAGTCGCCAAGCCCGAAACGGACAATATTGTCTTCGGACATGCCGCGGCAATACTCGACATAACGTTTCATATTGTCATAAAGTTCGCGGGCGAGCGAATCATCCCCGTAGAAGCGGTAAACCTGCCAGCAGCCCTCAAACAGTAGGCTGTCCCATGCGGGACCGCTGCCCCAGTTGTATCCCCATCCGCCCGAGGGCGCAATGCCGGGAAGCTGTCCGCTGGCGCGCTGAGTATCGGCAAGCAGACGCATGAAATGAGTGTACGCGCCGTGTCCGTCGCGGTTCCAGAGTCCGGTCTCGCAGGCGATGTTTGCATCGCCGGTCCAGCCGTTCTTTTCGCGGTGCGGACAGTCGGTCGGAATGCCGGTGAAGTTGGAGAGATAGCTCTGCATGGTGATCTGCTGCAGACGGTTCAGCGTGGCGTCGGAAGATTCGAACTCGCCGACTTTGCGGAAGGAGTTGTGAACGAACTGCGCCTTGATGGAACGGAGTTTCGTATCTTTGTTCCAGATGGTCACAAGCACATAGCGGAAACCGTGATAGGTGAAGCGCGGATGGAAACGCTCGACGCCTTCGCCTTTGAGCGTATAGGTATCGGTCTGGAAACCGTCCTTTTTAACGAACATGCCGATTTCATCCAGTGTAATGTTTCCATTTGCCCGGATCTGTTCTGCATATTCGATTTTAACGGTTTCGCCACGCACACCTTCAACCTCGATTTCGCACCAGCCGGTGAGATTGGTTCCGAAATCGTAAACGGTCTGGTAGGAAAAGATGAATTTTTTGCCGACCGGTTCATATTCACGCATGATTTTGCAGGGCTCAAGATCCTCTTTGACGATCAGTCCGCCCGGCGGATTGCACTGAACGGCGGGCTTCCAGCCGGAGTCGTCGAAATCGGGATCGGCGAATCCGGGGATTTCAAACTGCGCATCATAATGTTCACCGTTGCGGAGCGCATCGAAGCGGATAGGGCTTTCATGGAATCGCCATGAGGTATCCGATTTTGCGAGAAGTTTTCCATCTGCAACAATATCGCAGAGGAGTTTCGGCCAGTCGCGCCACGGAGCCTTGTCAAAGCTCCAGACTTCAGAGGTATGACAGTTGTACCATCCGTTTCCGAGAAGCACCGCCACCGCGTTTTTGCCCGGTTTCAGCAGTCCGGTCACATCGTATTCGATATACGAATCGCGTTTCTCATATTGAGTAACGACCGGCGCGAGCACGCGGTCATCGACTTTCTGTCCGTTGACATAGAGTTCATGCCATCCGAGTCCGCAGAGAAACACCGTTGCTTTTTCCGGCGCTTTGTCACAGACAAATGTTTTGCGCAAATAAGGCGCTGCGCCGACCCAGTCCGCCGGTGCACACATCGTCTTTCCGTCGTTAATCCAGTATCCGTTCCATTCGCGAGTCATGATAAATTCCTTTTTTGAGTTGGTTTGATTAACATAATGTTTAAAAAGGAAAAAGCAATGGGCAAATAATTTTTTTCATAGTTTTTTCATTTCTCCTTTTACTTTTACAGATTATGGAGTATAATACCGGTAGCAAGGAGTTTTATATGCGTTATCTCTACGACAAAACAGAAAAAATTATTCTGGAATACGATTCCGAATTATTCGAACACCCGCATCTCTCTACGGGAAACAAAGTAATATCCGCCCGGAAGGGCGATGCCATCGGACCTCTGCACCCGGGACATTATCTGATTTATGAGAACACCGGAGCTTCGGAAAAACGAATCCGGTATCTCGGAATCGCGCCGGATCATGCAGTCATTCTGCAGCTCTCCGTCGCGGCATTCTCCGCAGATAATTTCGACAGCGTCGCTCATGCAAAGCGTGTCCCCGTCAACTACTGCGTCGCCCCCGACCAGCTCAACGATTCCACTTTCCGCGGATTCGAACAGGACTACGGCGACACCGTCTACCCCTTCTTCGGAGGCGCCGAAACATCCCTCCCGGAAGAGCGCATCTCCGAACGGCTGCGCCAGCTCAACGCGTGGTTCCAGTCCAAAGGGCTCGCCCAGCTGCGCGGATTCGCTACCGACAATCCCACTCCCGCGCTCTTCCGCGCGATGAAGGAAAACGGACTCTCCATTCTCCAGCTGCTCAACCGGCAGGGAATGCCCTCCCAGCCGTTCTATGCGTGCGAAGAGGATATTCACCGTCCCGGAGTCCGCGCGCCCGAAGGCGAACCGAATGTGCTCGAAATGCCGTTCGCAACCGCCGCAATCAACGGAGACGACTACGCGCTTGCCCCCGCGCACTTCCTGCGCTGGAACCGCACCGTTGAATCCGGCGCATATCCGGAACGCTTCCGCAACTTTGTGATCGACTGCCTCCGCGCCGCCGAATTCAAGCGCAAACCATTCTTCCTCTCCGCGGGATTTGAGCTCGGCCGAACCTACGGCGTTCGGTCGATGACCAAGCACAACCGCCGCGGTATGGCGCTCATCCTCGACCTCGCTAAAAAACTGCCGATCATCTTCGCAAACGGACGCGACGTCGCCGCCTACTACGAAAAATTCTGTCCGTCTTCTCCGGAAATCGTCATGACCCAGCGCGACTATTTCGTCGGTTCGCGCATCATGAACAAACCCGTCAACGCGGGTCCCTCGATCTGCATGGAAATGTTCGACTACAAAGCCGTCTTTTCCCATCTTGATCCGCTGCCGTCGATCCATTACGATTACATTGAGGCGGCAACCGGCAATCCGAACCACGCCGATGAAGACCGCGCGAATATCCGCGTGGAACTGAACGGCAAAAACGCGCAGATCACCGTTGCCGCGCCGCTCCCGCGCAAGACGCCGATCGCCTTCTGGGACGCCCGTCCGGTCCGGATCGACAAGCCGGGAATCTCCGCCTACTATCCGCCGATCCTGGACGACCGCCGATCCCACTGCGTCATCGTCCTTCCGGTCGGATTCGCCGGCGATGTTCACGTTCAGCTGGAACTGCTGTCCTCCCCCGCCCCCGCCGAGTTCAACGGCGTCGGAAACAACCTCTGGAAGGTTCAGACCATCGGAACGCATCCGCACCGCCAGTGCTATCTCTACCCGGACACGCCGCTTCTCGCGCCGCTGACTATCCGGTTCACCGCCCCGAAGAAATGCAAAATCGACTCGCAGGAGCGTCCGCTCGGAGATTTCCAGCGCGGCGAAACGGTTGTTCTTGAATTCGGACCACGCCGTTCCTACTACCGCTTCTACGGACTGCTTCCGGAAGAGGTCCGCCCAGCCCCCGATGCGATTTCCGCGATCGAATTCGCCGCATCGGAATTCCGTGCGTTTGCGGATCATGCCGATTCGGAACTTCAGCGTATCCACGCCAAAGACGACGCCCGTTTCGCCGCGCAGATTCCGTCAAACGAAACGGCCGTCTATGAAATCGACTGTTTCGGAAATTATCCGTTCGGGGAACTGTTTTCCGCCGTCCCCTACGACCGAGTGGTCCGTTCCGCAAACGAAAAACTTTCGGTTCTTGCGCGCGGCAGCGGCATTTCGGTCGGCAACGGGAAATCCTTCTGGATTCATCCGCATGCCCTCCGGATTTCGGTAAACGGACTCGACACGCTCACCGGAACAACCGTGAACTTTTATCTGGCGGATGCCGTTCCGCGCTGGACGCCCGGCGCCTTCCGCTACCGGGTCCAGATCAAATCCGGCGATGCAGTCGTTCACTCGGCAGTCTCGTGGAACTGTCCGCGCGGCGACGAGGAGAACAAACTTCAGAAACTCTCCGTTCCGCGGGAAAAGATTGTGAACGGAAGTGCGGAGATTATTCTTACCTCCGAACAGGTTGCGGTTCCTGACGACTGGTTCGCCGACAACTGCTTCCCCGCCCTTCTGGAGCGCCTTGTGATAACGGAAGAGTGAAATTAAAAAGGAGACTGTCTCTGCCATCCGGCACACAGTCTCCTTGTAAAGCAATCAGGCGTTTGCGCGAATATAATCAAGAGTTGCATTCACCATCAGCTCCGAGCGGGAACGGTGTATACGCTTGGCAAAAGCAGTGATTTCATCGATTTTATCCGCCGTGCTGGTAACATTGATTCGTGCAGGGACTCCGGGAAGATATCCTGTAACCGGAGCGATAAACGCTACAGGCTCCTCGCACACATCCGCCTTGGCTTTCAGTTCTGCGGCGGACGATGGTTCCGGAAGCGAATCGCCGTGCGAAACAACGCTGTCCATATAACTCTCAAGGCAGTCGGCTGCATTTTTCATAAGGTCTTCAAGATTGTCCCCATCCGTCATACAGCCGAGATCAGGAAACTCGCACCAGAGACCTGAGGAATTTTCATGAACAAACATGAAGTAAGTTTTTTTATTCATTTTATGCCTGCTTTCTTTTTGATTCCTCGAACAAGCGAGGGGTTGAGTTCTTTGCTCCCGTAATCCGGAATCGGAATGGGGTCAGGTCGATCCGGATGACGCCAGATTTTATGGCTGCCTTTTCCATTCCGTTCAAGGAACCAGCCTGCAGCCTGCATTAGTTTTATAAGTTCACGGTAATTCATAACACCTCCTCTCACTCTTAATATACATCTTTTTTTACATCTTTCAAGAAGATTTTTTCCCTTCCGGCTACAGACTGCAACAGCAAACCCTTGTAAATCTAATATTGAAAGTTAGATTTACAAGGGTTTTATCTATTATACTCTTGCAATTATAATATCTGATGTTATATTTACAAGAAATAAAAAGGAGAGGCTCCCATGATTTCACGCCAAATGTCCAGCCAAATTCTTGAGGCGGCAACACAATATCCTGCAGTTGCCGTCACCGGGCCAAGACAATCCGGAAAAACAACTCTCTGCAGAGAACTGTTCCCGCACTATGCTTATGTCAATCTCGAAAAGCCGGATGTAAGGCAATTCGCGACTGAAGACCCGAACGGTTTTCTTGCACAGTTTTCAAAACCGGTCATACTGGATGAAGTCCAGCGGGTTCCTGAACTTTTCAGTTACATTATGCCGCTCGTGGATGAACATAAAAAAATGGGAGAATTCATTCTTTCCGGCTCTCAAAATTTTCACCTGCAGGAAGCAATCAGCCAGTCGCTCGCCGGACGCTGCTCCACTCTGCGGCTTCTGCCGCTCTCCTACCGGGAAATCTGCGGAAAAAGCAACCATGATCTTTTCCGTTTGGCGGAAGAGACGCCAGATGCTCCAGGCTCTCCGGCAAATCCATTTGAACACATTTTCCGCGGCGGCTACCCTCCCATCTACGACAGAAACATCAAGCCGACCAATTGGTATGCACAATATACTCAAAGCTATTTGGAGCGGGATGTCCGCCAGCTTGTCAATGTAGGAAATCTTGAAACATTCGAACGCTTCCTGCGCCTGACGGCCGGGAGAAGCGGACAGATTCTCAATATGGATTCACTGGCATGCGACATCGGAGTTTCTCCGGTTACCGTCAAACGCTGGATTTCCCTTCTTGCGGCAAGCTACATCATATTCCTGCTGAAACCGCACGCCCGGAATTTCAATAAAAGGCTGATAAAAACACCTAAACTCTACTTTTATGATACAGGACTGCTCTGTTATCTTCTGAACATCCGTTCCGTCGAAGATCTGGAGCTGCACAGTCAGCGCGGGGCAATTTTTGAAACATACATCATATCGGAACTGTTCAAATCCGCATTCAACATGGGAATCGAACCGCCAATGTATTACTGGCGCGATTCTCAAGGGCACGAAGTCGACCTCATTATTGAAAACGGAGAAAAACTTTACCCTGTTGAAATCAAATCGGCACAAACCGTCTCCGGAGCCATGTTCACCGGATTGAACTACTGGTGCGAACTGGCTCAAAACCGGGGAGGCATGCTGGTTTACGGCGGAAACGAATCCTACAACCGCAGCGGATTCCAAGTCCGCGCCTGGTCTGTAATTTAAAAAACAGCCGGAGACTCAATGGAAAGAGTCTCCGGCATGAAGAATATTTCTCACGCTTTCCAGAAGAGACGGAAGGTGAAGCGGTAGACACCGCCGGAAATTCGGTACTTCGGAAGCGTATCGGGACCGCAGCTTTCGGTGCCGACGCCGCGCTGGAGAAGATCCAGATTCAGATAAATCCTGCCGCTCTCCTTCAGCTCGTGCAGATGCATTGCTGACTGCTTCGCACGGGCGCTGTAACGAGAAATCGAAAATTCCATAACAGATTCCGGTACAATCGCCAGACGATGCGCGCCATCCGATACAATCAATTCGCGGACGTCCGTACGGTTGCCCGATTCCTGCGGCATGATGTAGGTCTCTTCCATCGCATCAACCGTGGTATTGTAACGTCCGACCGGATATCCGGCGCAGCGGTCACGGTAGTTCTCCTGCGGACCGCGTCCCCAGTACTCAACATCCGTAAATGACTGCGGAAGCTCAAGAACGATTCCGATGCGCGGGAGATCTGTCAGGCTCTGCGCATATTCCATCACGTTCTCAAAACGGAACGAACCATCCGCTTCAGGAACAATCGTCTGCGTATGAACCGCCAGCTCGCCATACCGGGAAACAACAACCGTTTTCCCCGTTTCGCGGCAAACTTTGCGCTCCGTGCACTTGAGATCAAAAAGACCTTCGGAAAGCCAGATGTTTCCGGCGCTGTTGCCGAAATTCATCTTGCCGAAACGGTGACGGCGGCAATCGTTGTCCGTCGTGGCGCGCCAGGTGTTCAGCGCTGCTTCCGTCTCAATGCGGACGGAACCGTCGGAGAGAGACAGAACACCGTTCTCCGCGACCTCAAGCGTGCCGGGATGCATCGCTTCCGGTTCAGGAAGCTGACGGCTCTGATACGGAACGATGAACTCCTCCCAGCCGAGTTCGTGCCCTG
Source organism: Lentisphaeria bacterium UBA4640 (assembly GCA_002405835.1). GTDB lineage: Bacteria > Verrucomicrobiota > Lentisphaeria > Victivallales > UBA1829 > UBA1829. The sequence goes on from DHMO01000003.1 coordinate 16,354, forward strand.
CCGGAGCCCACGCATTCGCGGCTTTCAGGCGGAGTGAAACGAGAAGACGGCATTCGTCACCGATGCGCAGACCGGAGGGGCGGCTGTACGGAATCGTCAGAACCGCCGTGTTTTTCCTGTTGATCGTAAACAGGTCGTGCGCGGCATACGCGGTGAAATCCGGAATTGCGAAATCGGAATCCAGATGCGGCACTGCCAGCGTACCGGTCTGAGCCGCGCGCCCGTTGACCGTGAGAGTCCAGACGACCTCGCAGTCGTCCAGCGAAGTGAACCAGCGGCGGTTGCGGATCTGAACGCGTCCGCAGTTGAGGTCAACCGCAGAAAATTCAGCGGGAGCGGCAAGTTTTTTGAACTCATAAAGTCCGGGATGCGGAATGCGGTCGGGAGAGACAAGACCGTCGCAGACGAAATTGAAGTCGTTCGGCTGATCCCCGAAGTCGCCTCCGTAAGCAAAGAACTCCTTGCCGTCTGCGCCGCGTTTGTAAATTCCGTGGTCGCACCACTCCCAGATGAATCCGCCCTGAAGACCGTGGTAATGACGGAAAGCGTCGAAATATTCTTTCAGACAGCCGTTGCTGTTGCCCATGGCATGCGAATACTCGCAGCAGATCAGCGGACGGTCATCCTCCGTCTGTGTGCGCGCCCAGTTGATGATGGAATCAATCTGCGGATACATCGGGGCGATGATATCCGTAATGCCACGGTTCAGATTCGGCGCCCAGCCGCCTCGGTCGGGAGAATAGATTGCGCGTTCGCAGTGGAGCGGACGCGACGGGTCGGCTTCACGGATCCATCCGGCGAGCGCGGCGTGGTTGGCTCCGTAACCGGATTCATTGCCGAGGGACCAGACAACAACCGACGGGTGGTTGCGGTCGCGCGTCACCAGGTGGATCACACGGTCAAGATAGGATTCTCCCCAGCTCGGATTGGAGCACATGTCGTAGAAGAAGCCGTGGTTTTCAATGTTCGCTTCATCGAAAACGTAAAAACCGAGCTCGTCGCAGAGGTCGTAGAATTCCGGAGCATCGGGATAGTGGCTCGTGCGGATGGCGTTGATGTTGAACTGCTTCATGAGAATCAGGTCGCGGCGCATCGCTTCGAGTGTGAGGGTGCGTCCCGTGCGCGGATCGTGCTCGTGGCGGTTTACGCCCTGAATCAGAACCGGTTTGCCGTTGATCAGCAGCTCGCGCCGACGGACTTCCACGCGGCGGAAACCGATTTTGACTGCGGCGGATTCCATCACTCCGCGTTCCTGATTCCGCAAGGTCACAGTCAGCGTGTAACGGTACGGATCTTCCGCATTCCACGCATGAACGGCGGGGATTTCCGCCTCAATATATCCGAACAGACGCGCAGGATCCTTGGCGTTGAAGTAAACGCCCTCGCTGAGCTTGTGTCCGACATCGGTGGTTGCCTTCCAGACTTCAGCGCCCGCGGCGTCGAGCAGACGCAGATCAAAGAACCAGCCCTCCTGCGGACGGTTCACGCAATACTCGACCATGCCGTTGTTGCCCTCGGAGAACGCGCCTTTCAGCGGTTTGAGGCGGGCGATCAGTTCGAGTTTCAGCAGACCGTTCTTCAGAGAGTCGTCGAGCGTGGAAGTAACGCAGATATCCTCAATCCGGTCCACGGGACGCGAAAGAAGCGTGACATTGCGGACGATTCCGGCGTGCCACCACTGGTCCTGGTCCTCCACATACGCGGCGTCGCTGTACTGAATGACGAAGACGGAGATTTTATTTTCGCCCTCAACGAGCTTTTCCGTAATGTCGAACTCGGATGCGCCGCGCGAATCCTTGCTGAATCCGGCGAGCGCGCCGTTGACGAATGCATAAAACAGGTTTTCCACGCCGTCGAAGCGCAGGATCGTGCGGCGTCCGCGCCATGATTCGGGAAGCGTGAAGGTACGGCGGTAAACCGCAGCGGGGTTGCGGTCGAGCGGAACGGACGGCGGATAATCCGGGAACGGCATGTTGATGTTGGTGTAATGCGGATATCCGTATCCCTGCATATCCCAGCAGCCGGGAACGGCGATGCGGTCCCACTGCGAATCATCGGTTTCCGGACGGAATTCATCCGTCACCAGATCGGGATTCTCAAACCATTTGAAGCGCCACTCGCCGTTCAGCGTCATGGAGTACGGATTCTCCCCGCCCGCAAGCGCCTCCGCTTCGGCTGCATAAGTATGGAAAAACGCCCGCGGAGCAAGACGTCCCGCGCCGACCGTTTCCGGCGACTGCCGGAGAAGTTTACTGAAATCCTGCATAAAGAACTCCTGTCGTTTGCAATATGCCTACTATAATCCGCCGTAACGGTTTGCGCAATCAGCAAAAAACGTATTTCAATATTCATTTTCAACAGATACGACTTGCAATATTTCCGGGATGTTCTATATTAAAAAAGGGAAAATGGAACCATGCGAAAACGGTGAATCAATTGACAAAACAGACAATCGAGACAAAGTGCTGCGTCCGGGGATTCGATGCGAAAGAACTGGTCGCACTCCCCTTCTACGTCTGTTCCGTCGGACGCAAGGAGCTTCCGGCGGACAGCTACAGCATATCCACGGAGATTCACAACAATTTCGTGGAACTCTGCTGGAGCGAATCGGGAATGGGGGAAATCGACTTCTACGGACGCAAATTCAAGCTGGAGGCAGGCGACGTTTTCTATTTTCTTCCAGGAGAAGCGCATGTGATGCGCGGGCTTTCCGAACGCTGGAAGTCCCGCTGGCTCTGCTTCGAGGGTCCCCTCGCAGTCGCCACCTTCATGGCTTACGGACTGGAGCGCGTCTCACATGCGGCGGCATTTCCCGAAGAACTCTTTGCGGAACTGGAGCGGGATATCTATACACGCGATCCGGTCTGCATTGCGCGGCTTTCCGGGCTTCTCGTTCAGATTCTCTCGGAACTGGTGATTCCGCCCGCGCAGAATTCCAAAAACATATTTGAACGCTGCGTTGACTACATCCGGGCCAACTGCTCCGATCCGGAGCTTTCGGTCAAGACACTCTGCGACCGGTTCGGAATTCCGGAAACCACGCTTCAACTTTATTTCCGGCGAAACAGACTCACTTCGCCCGGACATTTCATCATGCAGCTGAGAATGCAGCTGGCAAACAGTTTCCTGCGCGGCAGCTCTCTTCCGATCGCGGAAGTCGCGCGCAGATGCGGATTCCGCAGTCCGTCGAGCTTTGCGCGGTTCGTCCGCTCGCGCACAAAAAAATCCCCGCAGGAGCTTCGCGCCGGAGAGACGGAAAACTGACTGCGGGGAAATTCAGGAGTTCTTCAGAACTCAGTCGCGGTCATCGCACTTGTCCGTGCCGCGGTTCGGGCACGTCGCGCATTTATCCTTGACTTTCGACTGCGTATTGAGAGCCTCTTTGAACAGCGGGCTCGCGGCGGCGTTGCGGAAATCCGCGCCGGAGAACAGCTGATGTTTCAGCGCATGATGCTCTTTGAACGGAGCCTGTTCCAGAATCCGGCGAACCGCGGAAGCACAGGCGGGAATGTCGTTGTTCAGTGCGGCGATCCGGGAATAAAGTTTCAGATCGGACGCGCTCATTTTTTCAACGGGATACGGTTTGCAGAGCTCTTCGGACTTCGCCTTGTCTCCGGTACGGGCGTATGCAAGCGCGGCGCAGAGAACCGCTCCCGGCTTCGCCCCTTTCAGATCGACTTTTGAAAACAGATCAGCGGCCTCGCGGTTCTTGTCCAGATTAAGCAGAGTGATTCCGTAGGAAACCGCATTCGCAGAGGTCGGGGCGAGCTCGTAGACGCGCTTGTCGACGGCTTCCGCTTTCGCAAAAAGTCCGTTCTGATAATAGAACGCGCGGAGCTGGCGTCCGAGACGCGCGGCGGCTGCGGGATCCTTCTCTCCGGCAAACGATTTCTCGCGACGGAGCGTGATTTTCAACTGCGAATACGCGCGTTTCAGACGGACGTCGTCCGAAGCCTTGACCTCTTCCGCGAAGAGCGTCATGGCTTTTGCGAAATCACCCTTCCGGACACAGTCGACGGCAGGGCTTTTCAGCGGGGCGGGTCCATGGGCAAATCCTGACACGGCAAGAGCCAGCAGGACGGCGGCGGAGAACAGTTTCATTCTCATTTTTTGTTCCTTTCGTTATGTGAATTAAGGTTGTTTCAGATGTTCAGACGTCCTCAGGGCATTCTGGAAAAGCTGAGCGTTTTCCTGCGGAACCCGCGGATTGGAAGCAAGCATCGCCGCGAGTTTCCGTTCCGCAGCATCCAGAGCCTCTCCGCGCAGGGATTTCAGAATCACCCGGACAGGTGCGGTACGCGGAAAATCATCCTGCGGAACAGACGGAAGATTGCGCAGAGTTTCCACCAGAGCGGCAAAACCGCGCTCCGTAACCGGCATTCCGCAGAGCAGATACTCCAGCGGAGCCCGGAGCGACGGCAAACCTGCGGCAAGCGACGGCAGGACATTCGTCCGAGGGGCGCCGGAAACGCCGTAGTCATCCGCATAAAATCCGATGAACGAACCTGTGCGGCTCTGTTCGGTCACAAAGCGGCAAAGTTCCAAAGCGAACATCTCTGGAGCAAGCGATTCGCTGTCAAGCAGCAGACGCTCCCGTTTCATGAGAACCGGAGGAAGCGCGGAGAGATACGCCCGCGCCTCCGCGCCGCGTCCCGAAGTGCGGAGCAGAAAGACCAGACGGCGGGCATAAAGCACCTGAACCACGTTATCTTTCGGAGCATATTCAAGCAGAAGCTCCCGAAATTCATTCAGGCGGCCGCATCGCGGAGCGAGCTCTTCCAGAGAACGGAAAACCGTCAGTTCACGCACGCCCCGTTTCCAAACTCCGGCAAGCAGAGAGAACGCCTCGTCCGAACGTCCCGCGCCATCCAGCAGAACCGCCTGGAGCAGGTCGCTGGGAAGCGAATCGCCAAGCAGAGTGCGGTCCTCGTTCAGAGTCTCAATCCATTCCTTCCGCGCGGCAGAGGCATCGGCATACACGCAGTTCAAATCGCGCAGAATCCGCACATCGGGGAGTTTGACCTGCTCCTGTTTCAGGAAGAGATCATAGACCTCGTCCGCGAGCGTCCGCGCCGTGTCCGATTCACCGCCGGCCACATGCAGACGCGCGGCAAGGGTCAGCGCGTGCAGAGAATCAGGGAAACGTTTCAGCATGGCATCCGCATAATGCCGCTTCAGTTTCAGCGCAAATGAATTCAGCGGCCAGTCAACGGAAGCGTCGCGGGGTTTCAGGGAATCCCCGATGCGTTCCAGTGCGGAACTCAAGGCGGGCGACGGTTCGAATTGAAGTTCTCCAACGACTTTCAGCCAGAACGCGGCGCGCCGTTCCGGTTTCATGGAATCAAAATGAGATTTCACCTTTTTCGCCGCGGCATCCGGCGCAAGCATGCGCAGCTCCTCCGCAAATGCGGCTGCGGGTGGAATCTGCGGAACAACCGGACGCGGCTTTCCCGTCGGGCGTCCGCTCTGCAGAACGGCGATACGCTGCAGGAGCGGACGCCAAACAGCTTTCCGTGCGGACGGCGAAACTGTGCGCGAAAACGTTTTCACTTCCGCCTGAAGTTCCGGGAACAGAACCGCCTGATTCGCAAACGATGCAATCCGCGGAAGCAGTCTCTTTGCAGATTCAGCAGAGAAGTTCCCGCGCGCGGCGGTGAGACGCAGAGCTTTCCAGTTCATGCGCCCGGCATCGCGGTAATTTCCCTGCGCCTCCAGGACTTCCGCGTAACGGAAGAGAAGCGCGGGATCATCGGGCGAAAGACTCAGCAGCTCGCGGCAGATCCGCGCGGAATCCACAAGATGCCCGCTGTCGAGCAGAATTTCCGTCAGGGCGAAAAGATTCTGATGTGCACCGTCGGCGGAATCCGCACTTCCGGCACAGCGTTCCGCCGCGCTGAAATTTCCCGATTCAATCAGGCACTGCACAAGCGCTCGGGAGAGCGCGGGAGAACAGACTTCGTTCAGTCCCAGCAGAATCCGCGCATAACGGAGCGCCCCCGCACGGTCGCTCCGCGCAACACTGTCCTCGAAAAGTCCGCGCAGCAGCAGAACCCGGCGTTCCGGAGCAACCGCAAGCTGACGATGCTGAAGTTTTCGCCAGAGCGCGGAATCGCCCAGCTCTTCAGCAAAATCTTCGGCAAGACGGTAGTAGAAAAGTTCATCGGGCGCGGCATCAAGACGCATCAGAACGGCCTTCAGTCCCTGATTCAGCACGGGCTTCGGAGCGTTCAGATTCAAAAGACCGTCCGCCATCACGCCGAACAAATCCGGCGGAAGCGAGGGATCCGCAATCTGCGTCAGGAAGAAACGGAGCGCATCCGCCCCCTTCCCCGAGGCTTTTTCCGCATTCGCACGAAGCAGATAAAGTTCAATCCGGTCAGGCGCGAGTTTCAGACATTCGGAGTAAAGTTCCGCCGCTTTCACATGGTCGCCGAGAAGAGCAAAGACTCCGGCGGAATATTCAAGCGCGGACGCCCGGTCCTTTGCGTTCCCGAGCAATTCCGAAACGGAGCGTTCCGCAAGCGCACGGTCGCGGCTTTCCACGGCAATCGCGGTCAGCTGCTGAAGAAACGATTCGCGTTCCGCCGGATATTTTTCTTTCAGAGTCTCCAGCAGAGCGGCGGCCTCGCGCCAGCGTTTGAACTCCAGAAGGAACGTAAGACGCAAGCGTTCATCCGCCGGAGCATGCAGATAACGAAGCACATCATTCTGCCGCCCTGCAGCCGCAAAAGCGCGGCAGTAGAAGAGTTTCCGGCGCGGAGTCTCCGGCTCATGTTTCAGTTCCGAAAGAAGTTTATCCAGCGATTTTTCCTTCACGGCGAGCGCAATCACCCGGTCCGCAGCCTGACGCGAGCGCATCTCATTTGCGGATTCGCGCCAGATACGCATCCAGAGGGAACGCGCCTCCCGTGCACTTCCCGAGCTTTCCAGGAGCATGGCGGAACGCTGAAGAGCCTCTTCGCTTCCGTTTCTGCGGTAAATCTGCAATGCGGCGGAAATATCTCCGAGCTGTTCACAGAGATCGGCAGCCTTCATGGAAAGTCCGCGGGGAAGATTTTCGCCGGCGAACTTTTTCAGAAGCGCAAGTGCCGCCTCCGGTTCCCCCTTGCGGCGGAGAAGTTCCACCTCCATGAAGCGCGCCCGCCAGCGGAATTCTCCACCTGCCGTCTCCGCTTTTTTCAATGCGGCGGAAGCGGCGGAATAGAGCGCGGCGGATTCGGCGGAACTGCTCAACGCAAACAGAATTTCCGGATTCGTTTCCTTTGCAATGCGCATTTCGAACAGACGCAGAGCTTCCGCACGTTTTCCCGCGAGCAGTTCCAGACGGACAGCCGCATTCAGCCAGAAGAGATTCGGATCATCCGCCATCATCGCCCGTGTGCGGCGGCGCATCAGCTCCGTTTTTCCGCACTTTTCGGCGAGACGCAGCAGGCGCGGCGCAAACCGAACATCGGCGGGGATATTTTCCAGAAGATTCAGAGCTTCGGCGGGATGTCCGGAATCCTCCAGTTCATTCAAAAGGAGCTCCAGCCTGTCCGGATCGGGATTCTTTTTCCATTTTCCCAGCAGGGCGGGAAGCGTTCCGGCGGAACGGGCATCTTCAAGCTGAACAGCCAGTTCAAACCGGTCCGCGCTCTGACCGGACAACGGCAGAAGCACCGCACAGCAAAGCACAAACGCGGAACGGCGGAGCGGAAGACGGCGCAGCAGAATCTGAAGCAGCATCAGAATCACAAAACCGAATCCGAAAAACGGACGCAGATGCAGGAACTTTTCGTGCTCCGCCGGAACCGGAACAAGTGCAGAACGGCGATTGAGCTCCTCCGCAAATGCGCGGTTCAACTCAGGCGAACCCGTGTACGGGGCATCCGCAGAAAGGAAACGCACTGATTCGGAATCAGAGAAATCAGGTTCTTCCGAAACGCTCAGACTGTATGCTCCGCCGGCGAGACAGGAGGCGCGAAAATGGAATGCGCCGTCCGAACCGCGCACCAGACGCATCCGCTCGGCTCCACCGCCGGAACGGAGTTCCGCAAACAATTCCGGATGCTCACCGGAGCTGTCGATCCGGATGTGAATATCGCGGTTCATGGAAAGAGAACGGAAATCGAAGCGGCGCAGTTTCACCGGATCCGGAAGTGCGCGCGCAAGTCCGGCAAGCATCCCAGTCCAGGCAGGATCGGCGGAGAGATTCCGCACCCACGGGCCAGAAAGTTCAGATGCAATCACGGCAGCGGTTCCAAGTCCGCATGAACGGAACGCCGCAAGCGGAAGCCCGCCGCCTCGCAGGAATTCGACCGAGCCCGGCACAAACTCCGTTTCCGAAACGCCGGATACCGTCAAATTCTCCGGGAGTCTCTCCGTAAACGGCACGGAAACGCCACGTTCCACACGGAAAACGCCCTCACGGTACGGCGGCAGAGCTTCGCGTCCGGATTGACGGAAGTTCAGCTCCGGCAAGGCAAAACGGCTGGCGGCATTGTAGAAGCGTCCCCCGCCCAGCAGAGCAAGGCGCGCAAGAAAATCGCTCTGTCCGGGACCGACCATGACGGTGGATACGGTGATGTCGCTCTGCGCCATCCGGCGGAGGAGTCCCTCAAAATCGCCGCGCTCCACTCCGCCGTCGGTCAGAATCAGCACATGCTTCAGACGCGTATCGACGTTGCGGAGTGCGTAAAACGCCTCTTCCACAGCGGGAAGAATGACGGTTCCGCCGCCGGCGTTCAGACGGTTCAGCGCGCGGCGGAGCTCCAGATGATTCGAAGCGCTCTGCATCGGCGCGGCCCAGCGGCGGCGTCCGTGAAATTCGACAATGCCGGCCATGTCACAGTCCCGCAGTTTGTCCAGCGCAAGACGCGCCGTCTCGCGGGCAAGAGCCAGACGCGTTCCGCTCATGCTGCCCGAAGTGTCGATAATGATGACAAGCGCGGTTGTCGGCGTCCGTTCCAGAACTTTTCCCGACGGACGCAGCGGAAGAATTTTCTCAAATTCTGCGGGGACGCATCCCGGAGCAAAAAGCGGAGAACGTCCGGCAAACAGGAGGAGTCCGGTTCCGCGTTCCGCAAGGTGCGCAACCTCCGCAAGTTCTTTGCGCGAAAGCTGATTCACTCCGTTTTCACCGAAAATCAGAAGCGGATACGAAGCGAAAACGGGATCAGACGTCCGGCGCTCCGCAATCAGACGTCCGGCGAACATCCGGTTCAACGCGGCGGCGTCCTCCTCCGGACGCGGCGAAATCAGCAGAGCCCGCAAGGGGGCATCCACACGGAGCGGATGCGAACCGGCACGTCTGCCGTTGATTTCCGCAATCAGCTCACGCTCCCCCGCTCCCGAAAGAGAAAACGGAAGAGTGAAGCTCTGTACGCCGGATGAAAACTTCCGTTCCGTGCGCGCCAGCTCCGCTCCGGATTCATCGCGGAGCACCAGACGGAGCGTCGCGGGATGCGGCAGAAAGAGTGAAAATTCCGCTTCCGCAGTCTCTCCGGTTCCGATATGCAGAGGGACAGAAAACTTGCTGAGCACCGGCTCCTGCGGCATTGCAGAAGGTGTAAAATGGGCGAAAACCGGAATTCCGCGACGCGCCAGCGCATCCGTTTCGCGAGCGATTGATCCGGAAGATTCGGAGAAACCGGAGAACAGATGAATCACTCCGCCCTTCTGAAGCGCGGCGCCCGCCTCTGACAGAGCATGAGCGGCAGAACCGTGAAACGGGACTGTACGCGAATACGGGAAATGCCGTTTCAGTTCAGAGAAATCCGGAACCGTTCCTTCTTCATAAAGAATCACGCACTCCGGTCCGCGTTCCGTCAGCCGGAGCACCGGACCCGATGCGGCGAGAACCAGCAACAGCAGAGCCGCACTCTGGCAGAGCCGCACGCCGCGCCGCAGAAAAAACGGAAGAACCGCCAGCGGAAGGAGAATCAGAAACCATATCGAGGTAAAGAAAAGAGTCATGTCACACCGTCTTTCGTTTGCTCCAAAGCAGGAAATCCGCAAGCGCGGCAAGCAAAGCCGCGACGAACAGAATCCAGCTCAGGTGAAACGCGCCGCGCGGAGGAAGTTCCGGTTCTGTATCCGGAATCCGCGCGAACTGTCCGTTTTCGTAAAATCCGTAAACTCCGGAAGCGGTCAGCAGTGCATAGATCCCTTCCGCTTCCGCTTCATCCGTGCCGTTCCCTGAAGAGAGAATCAGCGTTGCGGATTTCCGGTCCGTCAACTGAACGCCGGGCAGGAAAGCAAGGCGTTTCAGAAGAGCTTCCGATGCGTGCTCCATATGCAGTTTCAAAGGAGACGCAACGGGAAAAGCCGCGTTCCCTGTTTTCAGGAACACCGCTCCCGCCGGCAGTCGCGGCGGAGGAACCGAATCCAGCCAGATGACAGAACCTTTTTCTCCCGTCTGACGCATGGCAAGAGCCAGCACGCCGTCGCGGTCGACCGGAAGAAGCTGAACATTCTGTTCCGCGAACGGAAGATCGTTTCGCAGAAAAACGCCCGAACCGGAAAGCAGAAGAACGGAGGTGCGGGACGGATCCAGTTTCGCGACCATCCGCTCCGCCGCCTTCCGCGCATCCGGCGCACAGACAACCACCGTGCGCGGAGCATCCGGCTGCATCACCAGCACGGGTCCGGTTAAAGCGAAAATCAGCGCAAGAAGTGCGAGCAGCGGCGCAATCAGACTTCTCCATCGCGAAAAAACTCCGGACAGAATCCGCCGCAGCGGCGAAACCCGTTCATCAAGCCAGAGCATGACGGAAGGGACAACGCGTCCTTCCCCATGCGCCCGGAGAAACTGCATCGCAAGCAAAGCGAGAACCGCAACAGCTCCAGCGGCCGAAGCGGACAGAAAGGAGAGTCCCTGCGCAATCATTCGGACACCTCCGGACAAAGTTTCGTCCGGCACAGCTGAATCAGCTCCGGTACGGAAAGTGTGCAGTCGAACACCTGATATCCTCCGCCGTTCCGCGCGGCAAAACGCATCAGCAGCGAGTCGAATTGCTCCAGACGTTCCATATAACGCGCAACGCAGTCTGAAGAAACCGCGACTTCCGTTCCGCTCTCCGAATCAATCAGACGGAAACCGGAATAAGCTCCGGGGTTCAGCTCCTCTTCACGGTTCCGGATGCGGAGCGGAGTAAATCCGACAGAATGTTTCAGATGCCGTTCCAAGCGCACAAGACCTTCCGGTTCAAGGAAATCGGAGACAACCCAGCAGTGCGGTCCGGCGGGAAGCCGCAGGGGGAACAGCGATTTTTCCGCCGGGGTATGGAAACTCTTCATCAGAAACGCACTCAACGCCGATGCGGAAGCGGAACCGGCTGGAAACACAGCGGAATGAGTTCCGCAGCAGACCGTTACGGGGTCGCCGCCGGAAAGCAGAACCGTACCGAGAAAAAAGGCAATCCGCCACACCGTCAACACCCGTTCCGGAGCACAGCGGACTGAACGCGTTCCATCCAGAATGATCAGATGCTTCGTGCGCGGAAAATTCCGAAACCGGCGCAGGAGCAGACGGCGCGAGCGGCGGAAGATATTCCAGTCGACTCTCCGCAGGTCATCGCCCGGCGTATAGGCGCGGTAATCCTGAAATTCAGAACTGTCCCCGGGGAACGGCGAACGGTGGCTTCCCGATGAGAACGGGATGCCTCTGCGCTCCGGCGGAACGGCACAGAGCTGCGCCGCCTCCAGAAGTTCCGCGGGAAACAGTTCATCTGCTGTCATTTCTGGAACTCTCCGAGAATTTTTGTGAGAAGCGAATCCGGCGTCTGCTTCTCCATCCGAGCCTCAAAGGAAAGCGCAATGCGGTGACGCAGAACGGGAAGCGCAGCACGGAAGACGTCGCCCGCGCCGATCGCGGTGCGCCCGTCGAGAAGCGCGTAAACCTTCGCCATCAGAATCAGTCCCTGCGCGGCGCGCGGTCCCGCTCCGCGCTGAATCTGCGGACGGCATGAGGCAGGACAGAACTCAGACTCCGGCTGGGTCGCCATCACAAGACGGACCGCGATGCGTTTCGCGCTCTCCTCCGCAAGAACCGAACGGACGGTCCGGCGCATGGCAAGCACATCGTCCGCAGAGCAGACCGCGTTCACACGCTCCTCGTGCGAGGAAGTGGTGAGGTCAAGAATACGGAAATATTCCTCCTCTTTCGGATATCCGATTTCAAGTTTGACAAGGAAGCGGTCGAGCTCCGCCTCCGGCAGCGGATAGGTTCCCTCCTGCTCCACGGGATTCTGTGTGGCAATCACGGTGAACGGTTCGGGAATGCGCATGGTGGAGCCGCCGGCAGTAACCTGATGCTCCTGCATCGCCTCCAGCAGAGCGGACTGCGTGCGCGGGGTCGCGCGGTTGATCTCATCCGCAAGAATGAAATTCGCGAGCAGCGGTCCCGGACGGAACACCAGCGAAGTTCCGCCGCGCCCGTCCTCCTGAAGCTGCATCGAACCGGTGATGTCGGCAGGCATCAGGTCGGGCGTGAACTGGATGCGCGAGAATTCGAGCGACAGCGCCGCCGCAAGACTTCGCGCGAGCAGAGTCTTGCCCAGCCCGGGGACGCCCTCCAGAAGCACATGCCCGTCCGCCGCAACCGAAGCAAGAAGATCGGTCACAACCTCATCGTGTCCGACAAACACACGGGTCAATTCATTCTTCAGAAGATTGAAGGTTTTCTGAAACTGCCGGACCGGTTCCGGCGCGGACGATGTCTGCATCATATTCCTGTTCCTTTATTTTCCACTGATTCAGATTCTGTAAAACGCCGCTGCTCCAGTCTCAGGCGTGCGGGCATGACGCGGCGGAAACCGCGCGGTTCACGCACGGCGGATACCGGAGAAGTCCCCGGACGCCGCTCCGCGGTTCCGGATGACGAAGAGACCGCCGAGGTCAGATCTGCCCCCGCGCCGAGTCTGCCGGAAACAACGTCCGGAAGCGGGACCGCCGGCAGAGCGGATGCCGCTCCGCGCGATTTTTTCGCGCCCGTATCCCCGCCGCGCCCGTCTCCGGGATCATCGCCGTGCCCCTCCTTTTCGGAGAGCTCGCGTCCGGCGGGCTTGGCTCCGTCGGAAAGCAGAGGCTGAATGCCTCCGCGCGAAAGTTCTTTTCCGCGGCGCACTTCGCGGCGTTTCCGGCGCTGCTCCGAACGGGAGCGGTCTCCCGAAGAAAGCCCGGCGGTCATGCCGGAATTTTCTCCGCCTTCACCGCCTTCCGATCCGCCGTTTCCGGACGATTCTCCGCCGGAGGAACCCGATGTTTTTTCCGGCAGAGACTGAGAGACGGCCTCTTCCGGTTCACCACGTCCGCCGCTCTGTCCGGCGGCGTCGGCGGAAGCATTTCCCGGACGCGGTGCGGTGTTCGCCGCCAGACCGGATCTGCGGTTTCCGGAACCTTCGCCGCCGACCGGAATTCCCGTACCCGGCAGAGCTGCTGCGCCGGAAGAAAACGCGAGGAGCCCTCCATCTCCGTTTTCATACGCCGCATCCGCAGCGGCGGAAGCGGACGCCTGCTGTTCAGCAGTCCGCCGTTTTCCATTTTGCAGAACGGAGGTCAGCTCCGCCGGATACGGCAAGCCGGTCAAAAACAAAGAAAAGAGAAGCGGAATGAAAAGACGTTTCCAGTGAAGACGCCGGAACGGGAAACGGATACGCGGACTTTCCAGCTGTTCCAGTCCAAGCCGGACTGCATAAGCGGCGAATTCACCTTCCGCGCTCCGCACCGTCAGCTCCAGAGCGGTTGCGGCAAGCGACTGCGTATTTGTCATGCGGTCCGCCTCCGCCGCGCATTCCGCCCGGGACGGCATCGCGCGGAAAAAGCACACGGCGAATCCCGCGCAGAAAATACAGGGAAGAACAAGCAGAATCTCCATGCTCAGACCGAAGAAACGGACAAGCAGCACCGCCGGGAGCAGAACCCATGCGGCAGGCGTCAGCGCGTCCGTCAGCACGGCGGGCAGACGCGACAAAACCAGCCTCCGCCGAACGACGGAGAGTCTGGCATATAACATTTTTTCCGATTCCCGCTGCATTGTTCCGCTGCGGAAAACATTTTTCAGAGCTGGCGCCTTTACAATACAGCGGTTCCGGCAAAAATGCAAGCGCGGAAAAGAACTTTTTCACATATTTTTCAAGACTAATTTAGTTGTAACTAATTTAACTATTTCAATTCTGCAATGAATTTATTTAAAAAAAATTTATACTAAGTTTCAATGGTTAACGCGGAAAAACATGCAGGCAATCTTTTTTATAAAGAAAAATACGAACCTTACTTGACTTTTAAATTAGAAGAGGCTAATTTAAACGCGCAAAAAAAACGAACACAAGGTGTCTGAATGACGGGAAAGAAAAAAACGGCGGGATTTTTCCGGAAAAGGAATTTCACGCTTATAGAGCTCATGATCACCCTTGCCATCATCATTCTGCTGGCGGCGATGCTCGGTCCGCTCCTCCAGCGGGGGCGCGCAAGGGCGCAGTACATCGCATGCGCCAGCAATCTGAAACAGATTTCCCTGGCATATCTGCAATACATCAACGACTATCAGAATGTGCCTTGCAAAAACATTCTCGGACGCGAACAGCACATGTCGTACCGCCTCCCGTACGGCTACGACGACGGACGCGGCGGCGGTCCCGAATGCTACGGGTTCCCGTCGGCGGTGCATCCGTACATATCGAGTTCAGGAAAAATCTGGCGCTGTCCCTCCATGGAGCAGCGCATTCAGGTTTCCTACCCGTCGAACAACAATATGCTCAATGAAATCGGCAAAGCCACAACCTATGTTACAACCGGAGAAGGTGTGGATCAGAAACGCTACTCTCTGACAGTCAAAAACCTCCATGTCCGCGCCGTCGGAAGCATCGCAATTCTCACGGAAAACAACTTCCGGCTGGGAGCATTCAAAACCGGAGTTTACGATCAGCAGGATACCAGAGGCGACGCGGCGCCGAACATTCCGGACGAACGCATCTTTGTACACAGTCTGGGCGGTCCGGTACGCTTCACCGGTTCTCAAACCTCCCTTCTCATGACCGCCGACGGAAGCGTCATCGTCACCGGAGCGTGGGGAAAATGGAAAACAGGACAGTGGAGCGGTTCGCTCCTTTGAGATAAAACCGAAACGGAAAAGGAATACGGAAAACAGATTTTCGGACACGGGAACCGCAGGCTGCTGGCGCCGCTCAACGGTTCCGACAAAACAGGAAGTCAGCGCCGCAACATGCGGTGCTTCACATTAAAACCATTGCAAAAACTATAAGGAGATCAAGCGATGGCAACACAACTCATGACAGCCATGAACGGCGGCGTTCAGGCTGTTACCCCGGCTCCGAAAGCTCAGATCATCTATCTGGATTTCGATGGAGCACAAACACGTTACGAAGGTGAACTCGCACAGTTCGACGTCACCGTGAACAACTCCGGTCTCTCCGCGGCGCAGATCGCGGAAATCACCGAAAAACTCAATGCCGAATACGCCGGACAGAACGTCGTTTTCGTCACGGAACAGCCCCTCTCCGGTGATTACTCCACCGTCTACGTCGGCAAAACCGCCGACATCGAACAGAGCGGTCTTGCCGAAACCATCGACGCCGGCAACCTGAACCCCAACGACAAGGCGTTCGTCAACCTCGATTCCTCCGCTTCCACGGAACAGATCATCAATACCATCAGCCACGAAGTCGGCCACATCGTCTTCGGCGTCAACCACGGCGGCGAAGGTCTCGACGCCTACGGCGCGCGCAACGACATCTACAACGGCGCCAGCTCCACCGGCCTCACCATCAACGACAAGTGGTATGTCAACGACACAAAAATCTATTCCTCCAGATTCGGCTCCGCTCCCGATATCGGCACTGCGACGCTCGACAGCGCACACGTCACCGAAGACGGCTCTCTCTACGTTTCCTCCGGCGGAACCGCAACGAACATCACCGCCGATGAGTACTCCACACTCGTCTTCTACGTTGCTCCCGACACCGTCTTTGAAGGAACCTCCAACGGCGTAGCGTTCTCCCTCCGCAACGGCGTGCTCTCCGGCTACATCAACAACGGCGGAAGCACAACCGCGGCAGTCAACATCCAGAGCGGCGGAACCGCGACCGACATCACCTGCATCAACGGCTGGGTCCGCGTCTCCTCCGGCGGCCTGCTCACCAGCAGCTACATCTCTTCCGGCGGACGCTTCTCCCTCCTCGGCGGCGACGCCAGAGATGTTATCGTGGAAAAGGGCGCGCAGTTCATGCTCACCGTTGCCGACACCACGAACATTGACATCTCCAGCGGCGGCAGCCAGCTCCGCGTCAAAGACGGCGTTCTCTCGAACCACGTCACCGAAGGCGTCTCCAGCAGCTGGATCTACGCCATCAGCGGCGGAATGCTGCGTGATGTCACAGCAAATGGTCAGACCTGGATCGGCGTTTCCGGTGCATACACCGAGCGCGTGACCCTCAACACAGCGGGTGCGCGTTTCGACCTCCGTTCCGGCGGAACCGCAACTGAAACCGTCATCAACAAGGGCGGCTCCATGTCCGTTTCCAACTCCCTCACGACCGCAAGCAAGACGACGGTCAACCAGGGCGGAATCATGAACGTCGTCTCCAGACCCAACGATCCGAATGACATGATCATCCGCGACACCTATGTCATGAGCGGCGGACGCGTCTCCGTCGGCATCGGAACCGTCACCGGCGAGCTCCACATGGAAGAGGGTGCAAACGTCTCCTTCACCAACAAGGTCAACTTCGACTTCGACCTCACGGTCAGAACCACCGAAGATGTTGCGCTCATCAACAACTACGGAATCATCTCCGGCGGCGAAAAAGCCACCTACTCCATCCTGATCAAGGCCGATCAGAGCAAAGGCTCCTACAACCTCGCCGACGGTGCATCCGGCTTCGCCAACAGCGTCACGGTCAAAGTGAACGGCGAAGCGATCGGCAAAGTCCTCACGGTCTCCGGCAGCACCTCTTCCGACTTCTTCCGCATCGGCAAGATGAAGTACACGCTGACCAACAACGGCGGCGATCTCGACTTCACGATCCGCAAGGCCAAAGTGCGTCAGGACTTCGACGGCGACGGCATCAGCGACATCATCTTCCAGAAAAACGACGATCATCAGGTCGGCTACTGGATGAACGGAACCACCGACTGGCAGGGCAACGGTCAGCCGCAGCCGTCCGACTGGGTTATCGCCGGCGGCTACGACATGAACGGCGATGAAAAGGCCGACCTCGTCATGATCGGCAACACCGAAGTCAACGGCGTCAAAGGCGCATACATCGGCTACTACGAAGGCGGCGTCACCGATGCGGCTTCCTGGAAGAACATCGGCTACCTCACCAACAGCGACAACATCCAGTGGAACATCAAAGTCGGCAACATCACCGGCAATGAAGGCAAAAACTCCATCATCTGGCACGCGGCGGAACTCGGCGCACTCGGAATCTGGTCCGACGGAACCGACAGCTGGATCGCCCTCGGCTCCGGATTCGACAGCAACTGGACCATGCTCGGAGTCGGCGATTTCAACGGCGACGGCAAAGACGACATCCTCTTCTCCTACGCCGACGGTTTCTACACGACCGACATCGACGGCAACTTCCAGTCCCTCGGCACCGCGGGAAGCGGATGGAGCGTCGCGGCGATCGGAGACTTCTCCGGCAACGACAAGGACGACCTGATTCTCTTCAACCAGGAGACCGGCTCCGTCATGAAGTTTGAAAACGGAAGCGCGGAAAAGTGGTCCTCCCTCGGTCAGCTCGATCCCTCCGACTGGACAATCATCGGTGCGGGCGACTACGACGGCGACAGCCGTGCAGACCTGCTGGTCCGTCAGAACTCCACCGGATCGCTCGGTTACTACGAAGGCGGCGACTTCAGCAAGTGGCGCGGCCTCGGCAACGGCGTCGATTCGCAGTGGGCGGTTCTCGCATAACAACAACCATCTCCCGATTCCTCCGCCGGTACCTCTCCCCTCCGGCGGGGGAATCTTTTTTGAATTTATGAAAAAGAAATTCTTCTTAGCGGCACTTTTCTTCGGAGCTCTGCTCCTTCTCTTCATCCGCTTCCGCAGCGAGATGCCCGACCGCGAAAAAGTCGCATCCGCTCAGGACAGCGAAGAGGCCGTTCAGCTTCTCCGCATCCTCGACAAAGCATGGAACGAAGGCAACGAAAAACAGTTCATGAACTGCTGGGAAAATCCGCCCTCCGGAAATCAGGAACTCGCCCGTTTCCGTCAGATGTTCGGCAACAGCAATGAACGCGTCCCGCTCGAAGTCCAGATCGTCACCTGTTCCCCGGATGAAAAGGGCGTCTATTACGCCGACGCCATGTTCCCCGGAAGCAGCGTCCCCATCCGCGCACATATCCGCGAAACGGAAAATGGAAAGAAACTGATCCGTCTGGAGAACTGACTTTTTTCCGAAACATTTGTAAAAATCTCTTGATTTTTTCAATATCCTGTCTATATTGCACAATATCACGAAAAACGTTTCGTTTTATTGTTATCATCAGAGAGGAGGAGGGAATCATGAAAAACATCACGGTCATCGGATGCGGAATCGCCGGATTCACTGCAGCCAAAACCCTGCGCGCAAAAATGCCGGATGCGGAAATTGTCCTCCTCGATTCCGGCATGCATGGTCTCTATTCACGGATCCGTCTGCCCGAAGTTCTGGCGGGATCTCTGCCGGAGGAAAAACTCATGCTCGCCTCTCCCGAAGCAATCCGCGCACTCGGAATCGACTTCCGTCCCGCCTCCAGCGTCGCCGCAATTCACCCGGAGCGGAAACGAATCGAACTCACTGATTCGCAATCACTTGCATACGAAACACTGATTCTCGCGACCGGAGCGGACGCAGCCCTGCCCCCGATTCCGGGAGCAGAACAGAATATGACGCTCCGCTCTCTCGAAGACGTTCAGCGCATTCTCCGGCAGCTTCCGGGCGCAGAATCTGCAGCCGTCATCGGCGGCGGACTGCTCGGGCTCGAAGCCGCATACGCTCTGCTTCAGCGCGGACTGAAAGTCACGATCATCGAAATGCAGCCGCGTCTTCTCCCGCGCCAGCTCTCCGAAGCGGAATCCGTGATTCTCAGCAGAAAATTTGATGAACTCGGCTACCGCGTCTTCACCGGACGCTCCACCGAATCGCTCGTCCACGCAGACGGCGGATGGAAAGTTCGTCTGGACGACGGAACGGAATTTGAAACGGGACTCGTCCTCATTTCCGCCGGCATCCGTCCGCGCATAGAACCGGCAAAAGCGGCCGGAGCGGAAACCGGACGCGGAATCGTTGTCGACGACCGTTTCGCAACCTCGCTTCCGGATGTGTACGCCATCGGCGACTGCGCTCAGCTCGACGGCAAAGTCAACGGGCTCTGGGCGGCGGCGAAAGATCAGGGAACCGCGCTGGCGGCAATCCTCGCAGGGGAACAGGAAAAATTCATCTCTCCGGTTTACGAACCATCTCTCAAGATTCCGGGGATAAAATTGAAAGAGATCAGAATGGCGGTTCATGCATGACAATCCGACTTCACAGACGCAAAAACTATTCCGAAATCACAGTGGAAAACGGGGTTGTGAACTTTCCCCGCGAACAAGTGGAGCTGAAAGACGTCAAACAGTTCAGTGTGGATCACCGCGCATTCACCTGCACCACGGCGGTGATTCTCTTCATCCTCGGCTCGCTCGCGTGTCTCTACTACATGCCGGCCTACCTCATTCTGGTCGCCGGATGCATTTTCATCTGGCTCAAAGTCGAATTCTCCCGCTATGTGGAACTGAAAATTGTGTTCAAGGACGGAAAAGTGAAGCGGATGCTCTCCTCCTCCATCACCGAACGCGTCGCGCTGTACCGTCTTTACGACCGTCTTGCCGCGGCGCTGCGGAAATTCAACGAAAGCGCAAAATGAAAACCGTCAATCTGAAAACCGCCGTCAAACCGCGCACGGCGAAAAAAGTCTCGCCGAAAGCGAAGCTGATCCAGCAGTCCGGAAGCGCGCCGTACATCGTGTACGGCGATGAGATCCGCGTCATGCTTGTCACCCCCTCGGCCGGCGGCGGATGGATTCTCCCGAAAGGCAACATCGCCAAGCGCATGGATACGCTCAAATCCGCGGCGAAAGAGGCATTCGAAGAGGCCGGAGTGGTCGGCGAATGTGAAAACAATGTGCTCGGCGTCATCAACTTCAGCAAAACGGCTTCCGGCATTGCCTCCGCCCGCATCTATCCGCTCGCCATCGAACGGATTCTGCCGCGCTGGGAAGAGGAAGGCACCCGTTCGCGCCGTCTGTTCCTCATCGACCGCGCAATCCGCATCATGAAAACCGAAGAGTCCGCCGAGGTGCTCCGCAATCTCAAAGCTCTGATTCTTTCCCGCATGGAGACTCCGCATGGGCATGGAAATTGAACGCAAGTTCCTTCTGAACAACGATTCCTGGCGTAAAGACGTCACTCAATCCACCGTTTTCAAACAGCGCTATCTGCCGCTCTCCGGCGGCGCAGCCTACGTCTCCGGACGTGTACGGATCGCAGGCGAAAAAGCGTTTCTCACGCTCAAGAGCGCGGCAAAAGGATTCTCCCGGAACGAATTCGAATACGAAATTCCCGTTGCCGACGCCGAACAGATGCTCAGCCTTTTCTGCGTCGGCGGAGCTATCGACAAGGTGCGCCATATCGTCGTTCATCAGGGGTTCCGCTGGGAAATCGACGAATTCCGCGGCGAAAACACAGGACTTTTCATTGCGGAAATTGAACTAGAATCCGAGACACAGACCTTCCCGCGTCCCGAATGGCTCGGGAAAGAAGTGACCGGCGACCACCGCTACGCCAATTCTCAGCTTGCGCGCACGCCGTATTCACAGTGGAAAAAGTAAATCGGGAAACCTCTATTTCCATTCCAGCACAAGCGGAAACATCCGAGCGGAATCCCGGTTGACCACAACGCCGTTCCGCCCCGGACGGCGATCCAGGAAACAGCCGGAATGCGGCTCAGCCGTTTCCGCAAACGCTTTTTCATCCACCCAGAAGGGCGTCTTGAGAATCCGGAAAAGCTCCGCCTGTTCACGGGAATTTTCCCATCCCGGCAGAGCCGCACCGAGTCGAGACGCCGCCGACTGCGCCGATTCGTAATTCATCATCACCGGAATCCGCGAATAGCGTTTCCCGTTGATTTCATACGCCAAGTTCCGCAGTCTGCCGCCGTTGCCCTCCAGATACGCATCGAGCACCCGAAGCTGCTGCCGCAGACGCATTGCGGCTTCCCCCGCAACGCTCCGTTCGTACAGATGCGCGGCGTTCCCGCGCTCCATTTTCGCATCGTGAAACAGGAAAAATTCACGTGGCGGACGCAGAAGCAGCGTTCCGAACGATGTTACGGAACTGCCCGAAACAAACACGCGTTCCAAATCCAGAGTGCTCAGCGGGTCAAGCTCCGCAACCGGATTGCCGAAACAGTTCAGCGACCGGAGCGCCGTCAGATTCTTCAGCGGCAAAAGATCCTGAATCCGGTTTCCGCAAAGCGAAAGATCGGTCAGCATCCGGCATTGAGCCAGCGGAACCAGTGAAAGAATCCGGTTGTCCGATGCATCCAGCACCGCCAGCCGCGTCATCTTCCGGAGCGGCGAAAGATCGGCAACGCGGTTCCCTTCCAGATAAAGCGCCGTCAGCCCCGTCGTCTCCGCCAGAGGAACAAGCGATTCAACGCGGTTGTACGCCAAGTTCAAAACCTCAAGCGGCATTCCTTCGAGAGCGGAAATATCCTCGATGGAATTGCCCGTCAAATCCAGATTCCGGAGCGGCAGTCCATGAAGGACCTGAATATCGGAAATGCGGTTGTTCGACAGATTCAGGACCTCCAGCGGCATTTTGTGAAGCGGAAGAACGGAGGCAATCTCATTGAACTGCGCCGAAAATGATCTCAGCGGCATTCCCAGCAGCGGACGCAGATCGCGGATGCGGTTCCGGCTGATGTCAAGCGTCTCCAGTTTCATTCCGGCGAGCGGTGCAAGCGATTCAATTCCGCACCCCCGCAAAGTCAGATGTTTCAGATTCAGCTTCCGCAGGAATTCGATGTTTGCGGCGGGCGTCCGGTTCAGAACAAGCGTCTCAAGCGGCAATGAGGCAAGCGGAGACAGATCGGGAATGCGGCAGTCCCGCAGAACCAGCACGCGCAGACGCCCTCCCCGCAGCGGTTCAAAACTTTGCGGCCGGGCATTCAGCAGAGTCAGACCGCTGACCGGAATTCCCTTCAGCACGGAAAGATCGCGCACCGAATCTCCGGATGCAAGCAGGTGAAATCCACCGTATTCCAGATTGAAACGGATCTGCGCCCCCTTCCAGTTTTTCCGGAGCAGTTCCTCCCACTGCGGAATGCGCGAACGGTACACCTGAAGCAGACGCGCCGTGCGCAGACCGTCCGCCGCACGTTTGCGCCGCTCCGGAGAAGTCGCCGACTCCTCCGCTTCGTTGAACAGCTCCTCCGCTGCGGCAAAGCTGCCTTTGCGCAGAAGCTGTTCCGCAATATCCAGAATATCCGCACGGATCGACGCCCCGAGCGTCATGAGCTTGACACTCTGCACCGTTGCCGCGCACTTGCTGAACGAAAGCGCCGCCGGAATCGTCCGCCCCGGCAGCCCGCTGACGCGGCGCGGTTCGACAAACCGCAGAACCTCTTTGCCCTGCACACTCATTTTCAAAGCAGTTCCCTCCGGCTCGGATGTGACAATGACGTCGACTTTCCACGCCTCGCCAACGGGCGGATGCGCAACTTTCGCCTCAGCGAGCAGCTCTTCGCTGTGTCCGCGGTGAAGAGTCACATACGCATTCTGCAGAGGATAAAGAGTGAAGACATAACCGTCGTTGAACCCCGTATTGTTGAGCGTCATCTGCACCGCCGCGCCGGGGACGGCGTCATCGACGGAGAATTCGGTCATCATACGCAAATCGTTGGAACGCAAAGAACTTGACAACAGCATATCGAGCGGATACGCCATTGCGAAAACGCGGAGTCCCTCCGCAGCCGGCTTCACATACCGCCGCACCTGCGAAGCCGCAAGAGGTGTCCTGTGATTCAGCTGAAACTTCCAGCGGTCGGAAAAATCGGGCTCTGTGAAATCGTCGGAGAATTTGAGTTTCCATTCCCGGAGATTTTCGCGGCGAATGCGCGATTCAAGTCCGCTGAACGCCCGTTCCGCCGCAATCCGCGCCTGCTCGGAACGTCCGAACACCTGTTCGCTGAGAGCCCGTGTGTAAAGATGAATCGCGACGAACGTCAGCACGATCCCGATCGTAAGCGCGATTGAGAAAATGACATAAATCTGAATCCGGTTCCGCTTCAGCCAGAGCAGGAAACGGGTGGAAAGCCCCGCGTTTTCCGCAACCGTTGCAAAGCCGTTCTGATACGCGATGATATCTTCACGGAGCGCCTGCACGCTCGGATAACGTTGTTCAGGTGAAAGCGCCATAGCTCGCAGCACAATGAATTCCAGCGGAGCCGGCACGCGCCGCCCGTCCTTCAGCGCAAGCGGCGTGATGCCACCGGTCATGACATTCTGGAGGATCTCCTCCATCGTGCGTCCCTCATACGGCGTGTGCAGAGTGATAAGCGTATAAAGAATCGCCCCGAGGGAATAAATATCGGTCCATCGTCCGCGTCGGCTGTTCTGTCCGGACGCCTGTTCCGGCGCCATGTACTCCGGTGTGCCGCGGATGACGCCGTCCATTGTGACGCCGACGGATGCGGAGAGATTCGGAAACGCGGGAACATCCGGTTCCACATCGCCGACCCGCCGGGCGATTCCCCAGTCGAGCACCAGCACTTCGCCGTACTCTCCGACCTGGATATTGTCGGGTTTGAGATCAAGGTGAATGATTCCGCGCGAGTGTGCGAAAGCGATTGCATCGCAGACTTTGAGGAAGATTTCGAGTCTGGCATGAAGCGGGAACCGTTTCTGCAGTCCGGGATCGTCTTTTCTCAGCCCGTCGATAATCTGTTCGAGAGTGAGACCGTGAACCAGCTTCATGGTGAAATAAGGGACGCCGCTCCGTCCTCTGCCGATGTCATGAACGGGAACGATATTGGGATGTTCGAGAGATGCGGTGATTCGGGCTTCTTCGAGGAAGCGGAGCTGTTTTTCCGGCGAAGCGTCCTTAGAGATTGCCATGGCGATGCTTCGTCCGACATTGAGGTCATCGGTCTGCAGGACGATTTTCATTCCGCCGGAACCGATCACATTCCGGTTATGATAGCGTTCATTTGGCGAAGCTGTAATCCGTTCCGCCGGAATTTTCCGAGTATCGCTTCCGATTGTCTGAGTTTTTCCCGGGTCGAAATCCTTCATTCTCACTCCTGTTAACGGAATATATCATACATTCAGATACGGCCAAATACAAGCATGAAAAAATTTTTCCGGCGAAAAAAAACAGTATCCCTTCATAAACTGCACCTCTGCAGTTGGCCCCAACCTTTAAGGGGCATGTCATTCCCCCCGCAGTCTTGCGGGGTTTGCGGCGTTCATCCTCTTGCATTTTCAGGTGTTTCGTGCTAAATTACCATACTCTCAAAACAAGGAGCTCGTATGAGTGTGACCATCAAATTCAAAATGCTCGAAGGGTGCAGCGATCTGACTCCGGCTAAAGCTCATTTCGATGATGCAGCTTATGATCTGCGGTCCCGCATTGATTTCATCCTCGAACCGGGAAAGGTCGCTCTCGTGCCGACCGGACTCACAATCGAACTGCCCGTCGGATATGAAGCTCAGGTCAGACCCCGCAGCGGACTCGCTCTCAAACATGGAATCGGCGTCCTCAACGGTCCCGGAACTATCGATGCCGGATACCGCGGAGAAGTCGGTTCCATTCTCTTCAATTTCAGCGATAAACCGTTTGAAATCAAACGCGGAGACCGCATCTCGCAGATGGTCATCGCAAAACTCGCAGACGTTCAGCTCGAACCCGCCGCGGAACTCTCGGAAACCGGACGCGGCACCGGCGGATTCGGAAGCACCGGAAAAAATTAAATCATAAAGGAGATGATTATGAATATCGCCGAAACTCTCAAGAAAAACAATCAGACGCACATCCTCGATGCGCTCAACAAGCTCTCCGGAGCCGAACACGACAAACTGCAGAAGCAGATCGAAGCAATCGACTGGGATCACCTTTCCACTCTCATTCAGGACTATGTGATGCACAAGCCCGTCACCGAGATCCCCGCCGACCTCGCGCCCGCATCCTACTTCCCCCTCGTTCCCAAAGATGCGGAACAGGAGGCTCTTTACAAGAAGGCGTTTGAAAAGGGTGTGGAACTCATCCGCGCCGGAAAAACAGCCGCTCTCACAGTCGCCGGCGGACAGGGAACGCGTCTCGGTTTCGACGGTCCGAAGGGAACCTATCCGATCACTCCGGTGCTCCACAAAACTCTCTTCCAGTATTTCGCGGAAAGCCTCGACCGCGTCTCCGAAAAATATGGAACCCGCATTCACTGGTTCATCATGACCAGCGAACTCAACGATAAAGCCACCCGTGATTTCTTCAAGGCGCACAGCTTCTTCGGTCTGCCGGAGGATTCCATCCACTTCTTCACCCAGGGATTCATGCCCGCAATCGACTACTCCGGAAAGGTGCTGATGTCTGCGAAAGACTCCATCGCTCTGACTCCGGACGGTCACGGCGGCACGCTCCTTGCGCTCCGCAAATGGGGCAACCTCGATCTGATGAAAAAACTCGGCGTCGAATACATTTCCTACTTCCAGGTCGACAACCCGCTCGTTCCGGTCGCAAACCCGCTCATGATCGGTCTGCATGCGCTTGAGAAGTCGGAAATGAGCAGCATCATGCTCTCCAAGACAAACGCGTTTGAAAAGCTCGGAAACTTCTGCGTCACCGGCGGCAAACTCCAGATCATCGAATACAGCGATATGCCGAAGGAACTCGCCGAACGCACCACGAACGGCAAGCTCGACTTCATTGCAGGAAGCCCGGCAATCCATGTCATCAGCCGCGAATTCATTGAGCGTCTGACCGCAAACGGCAAGCTCGATCTTCCGTGGCACCGCGCCGACAAGAAAGTCGCTTACGTTACCGCCGACGGCACGCCCGTCAAGCCGGAAGCTCCGAACGCAGTCAAGCTGGAATCCTTCATCTTCGATGCGCTTCCGCTCGCCTCCTCCACGATCATTCTCGAAGCCGACCGCAAGGAGTGTTTCGCTCCGACGAAGAATGCGAC
>DHMO01000003.1:42760-64547 GCA_002405835.1 Lentisphaeria bacterium UBA4640
GATGCGGTTGAGTTCTTCAAGTCCAATCCGGCAAAAGCTCCGGAGCGCAACTCCAGCACAGCTTACGGATGAGCGGCGGCGAATGAACCCTTATCTGCGAATTGTCAAACTGAACATCGTTGACATCGTATACGATCCGCGTCACGCGGGCGAGGTGATTGCAAAGGCGTGCCGGGCCAGATCCGGTGCGCCGATGCGCGCAACCGGATGCTGCGATCTCGGTGGGACGGTATGCATTCCGCTCGCCTCCGCCCCCGATGACCGCAAAGCCGCTTACTACTTTTCCGTCTTCCCCGATTCTTCGGAAGAGACGGTCGTTTCGGAAATGAACATCCGTTACATGTCCGACATGCTTCTCCTCGGTTCGTTCCGCTACGGCGACGATCTCTGGGGATTCTGGATGAAGGAAATTGACTGAGCCTTCTGTTCCGAACAAAAAAAACAGCGCCCGGATGAAAGTTTTTCCATCCGGGCGCTGCTGTTTTAAATCCTGCGGCAATGCTCTGAGTTATGCTTCAAACGGCGTGGCGGGGAGCTCTTCGCCGTTGTAAAGGTTGCCGTCGGGGTTGTCGGACCAGCTGTAGCGGACATGCAGCGGACGCTCGATTTTTGCGCAGCGCAGAACCACGCTTGCACCGTCCAGCGTTACCGAATCGGCAGGCATGAACTCTCCGCTGTAACCGGCAACATAGAAGCCGCGCGGCTCGCCTTTGAAGTGAAGTCCCTGCGCATTTTCGAAGCGGACGCGCAGAGCTCCGGTCTCAATAGCTGTTTCTTTCGGAAGAGGACCGCCGGGGACGATATCCTCGAATCCGTAGTCGTTGTGGAGTGCGAGACGCGCGAGACGGTATCCGACGGAACGCTTGTCTTTCGGATGAATGTCTTCCGCTTCGCCGCAGTCGATGATGACCGCCATTCCGGTGTTCGGATTCTTTTCACAGGCATGACGCTGTGCTTCGCGCAGAGTCGGCCAGTGCTGATCGGCATTGTAGGAATAGGGCATTCTGAAATTCGCGAGCTGAACCATGTAGAACGGGAAATTGCCCTGTCCCCAGCGGAAACGCCAGTCGGTGATGAGGTCGCCCATCAGACGTTCATAAGCGATTGCACCTTCGCGGGTTCCTGCGTTGTTTTCCCCCTGATACCAGATCGCGCCGCGGATCGCATAGGGAACGAGCGGACGGATCATGCCGTCATAGAGAATCGACCAGGTGTTCGGGTAGTTCGGACGCGCGAGGTTGCTGACCTCGGGGAGAATGACTTTGCCGAAATCGGTCTCCACGGAGAATTTCCAGGTTCCGGCAAGCGGAATTGCCTGCTCCGGATCATCAATGCGGACAAGCGCGTAGCAGTCGGGTCTTCCGCCGAATCCGCCGTCGAAAATGAACGAAAATGCACGGATTGCAATCACAGCTTTTCCGGCTTTGACGAGCTCCGCGGGAACCTTGTAGAAGCGGCAGACGTTCCAGAACGCCTCGTCAAAGCCCTGTCCGCTGGCGCCGACCTTGACGCCGTTGAAATATGTGACGTCATGCTTGTCGATTCCGCCGAGACGCAGTTCAAGTTCCTTGCCCTCCCATGCGGCGGGGATTTCAATTTCCCTGCGGATCCAGACGGAGCCGTTGCCGGCGAGCTTGCGGTCAGTCCAGCTGCCCGGGACGTCGAAATCGATCCAGGCGGAATCATCGAAATCGGGCTTTGCCCAGCCGAGCGTTTCCCCCTTGTTGCCCGGATCGCCCTTCACATTGCTGCCGAAGCGCGACGGCGCTGTAAGATTGGCCGCGACCTCTTTCCAGATGTCATCCGTGGCAAGACGCTGTTCGTAATCGCGGATCAGCGGGGCGACTTCCGGATTGTTCATCAGCGTTTCGCGTCCAATCCAGGATTCAATGAACGTTCCGCCCCAGGAGGAATGGATAACGCCGACAGGCACACCGAGTTTCTCGCGGAGTTTGTACGCGAACCAGAGCGCAACGGCGGAAAAATCGGGATCGCTGGCACGGTCGGAGTACATCCAGCTGCCGGTCAGACAGTCCTTCTGCGGTGCGCTGGTGGCGCATTGACCGACGTTGAACATGCGGAGTGTGGAAGGATCTTTCTGTATTTCACGGAATTCGTTCAGCTGAACGGGAGAGGTTCCCATGCGGAACTCCATGTTGGACTGTCCGGAGGCGAGCCAGACTTCACCGATCAAGACGTCTTCGATTTCCGTTTTTTCTCCGCTGGAGAGGTCTTCAACCGTAAGGACCCAGGGACCGCCAGCGGTTTCAATCGGGGGGAGACGGAGCATGAAATCTCCGGTTGAGGAACAGACGCCGAATGCGGAAACTCCGGCGACACTTGCTTTGACGACAGCGCCCGGAGTGGCTTCTCCCCACACGGGGATAAGCTGGCGGCGCTGAAGGACCGCGCCTTTGGAAAACAGTTTGCAAAGTTTCATTTGAGTAAAAACCTTTTTGTTTTGAAGATTCTTTAATATAAGTGTGCGGAACAAAAAAAACAACCTTTTTTGCAAAAAAGGACGATTATTTCACTCCGCTCTCTTCGCAGAGTCTCCGGAAAAATTCGTGCATGAATTCTGCGCGTTCCGCGGCTGCGGCGCGTCCGGAAACGGTCAGCATCCGTTCGGGGACGCTGCGGAGTTTGACGAGATATTCACGGTATGCGGAGTCCTCGCGTCCGTATGCTTCGCCGGCGACAGCCTCTTCCGCCGGATTGTGAAGCCGTGCGCCGATCCGTCCGGCGAAATGGAATGCGCGTCCGATTCCGACGGCTCCGATGGAATCGAGTTTATCCGCATCATAGAGAATTTTGTCGATAAGGTTTTCCGGCTGGTCTTTTCCCCGGTAGCGGTGCCGTTTCACGGCGTTTGCAACGAGTTGAATGAGCTCTTCGTCGCCGCATCCGCATTCACGCAAAAAACGGATTGCTTTCCCGTATCCAGCCTGCGCATGACAGATTTTCCCGTTTGATTTCATCTCTTCCGGCCGTGCGATGTCATGCAGCAGCGCCGCGAGCGAAACGACGAGGAACGAACGGGAATCCTCCGGGTTCAGTTCGAATTCCGCAAGCATTTCCGCATTGCGCAACACGCGTTCGGTGTGATCGAAGTCATGGCATCCCGGCGCGTTGCACAGTTCCCGCCGCACCGCTTCCCGGACCTTGTGACAGAGAGGATTTTCCATATGCATGATAACTTGCCTCAGAGAACAGCGGCCAAATTGTGGTTGACCAGCTGATATTTGACGACCAGCTCATTGACTTGGTATTTTTCTGCCAATTCCGCAATATCATCGTCGCAAACCAGACGCTTTCCGTTCAGGTCCCGTTTCAGCCATTCGGCCGGAGCATTCAGTTCTGCGGAAAATGCCCGGCAACACTTCTGGCTGGGTGTTGATACTTTCGTCACAAGATTGATATGATCTGCGGATGAGTGCAGATATTCGCCGAGCATTCTTCCTGCAAGAAAATTGTTTTTCTGCGAGGTGGAAATAAACATCGGAGTCTGCTTTTCCGATGTTTCAACAAGCGCGGAACAGAGAGAAAAGGGGACTGTTTTCTGAAAGGTTTCTGCCATCATTTTCTGTTGAAAATCCCTGAACGCAGACTGAGTCTTGAAAAAATTTGCTCGAACCCATCGGGCTTCTTTGTAACCGCGTTCCCAGGGAAGAGCATGGGAAAAATCAGGCAAAAGCTCTTTGATGCGGCGTAATTCATTATTGAATGCGGAGTTTTTTGAATCTGCCGTTCCGATTTGTTCAAGCCATTCAACAGACGCTCTGATATGCCCGGGAGCAACGGTATTGAAGAATTCGCCGAGGCTGATTTTCCCGGAAAGGCGTTCATCCGCCTCGATAATCTCATCTGCACAGGAGGCGGAAATGCAATAAGGGTCAAACCCCAGCTGGGCACATGCAATGCAGAAATCCCGCTCTTCGGCATCTCTGGTTGAAGCCTCAATCGCCGCCCAGTCTTTTTGAAGCGGAGTGTCCGATATATTGTTTGCCAGAAGCCGTCCGATTACAAACCGGACGAAACGGGCAAGTTCATTTTTCACATCTTCAAACGGAATGTTTTCGGATCCGTACCCCAGAAAGGAAAGCTCTCCATGGTTGATTGCCCGCTCATTCCACGTTAAATGGACAACATCAATTTCCGGAGCCAGAAGAAGATCCGGAAGGAAGTATCCCTCTCCGGCATATTTGAGATTGTGACAGGTTTGAAAACTTTCGACATCCCTGTGCGGATTGCATTCATACAATAAACGCCACCAGTTTGCGGCAATCCATTCTGCTACAGGATAAAGAGGAAGATACACTTCATTGGATGTTGACTTGATGGCTTTATTCAGCAGATAAGTAACGACCTTGCCGTTTACAGCAACGGAAAGAGAATTGTTTGTTACAGCCAACTCTTCAGGTGCGGTTCCTTCAAACCAGTCACGTGTGTTAAATTCAAAACTGCTCATTCCACAAGTCCTTTTACCGTTACCGGTTCCTGAACCGGATATCCTTTATATTCTCCCTTTCCATCATTAGTCAGACGGGCAAGGTAGAGCTGACCTTCAAAAATTCCCCAAACATAACGAGGATGCTTCTCTTTTGCAACAGTCCACTGAATGTTTCCTTTCCGGATGGATTCCCGAAGCCAGCTTTGAGCTTTCTCCGGAGTGATCTCCTTGTCGCAGACAGAAGCATTTCTTCTCGGCGGCTTCAGTGAAAAACCGAAGGAATTGTCAACCCCTTTATGGTCTTCGCTTCCGCGGTAAAAGACCCGTTCGGACAAATCTTTCAATGCGCCTTCATCAATTTCTGGCGGACAGTATATCGTCAGCGGCGGAAGATGCTCATAGTTTGTTCGTTTCATGATAAGAACTTTATTAAGAATTCCCCCGGCGCGCGTTTTCTGCGGCCGGGGGACGGGAATCACTTCTTCTCTTCGGATTCGGCGGGGGCTTCGCCCTCGTGCGTTTCCACACTCTTCGGAAGAACATAAGAACTTGAGTGACGGTCCTTCGGAATGACCGTCAGCCACTGTCCGTCGCCAATGTCAACAACTTTGTAACGCTTGGCGTCTTCCTCGCGGTCGTAGCCGATCGTGGTGTTGCGCGGAATCTGATTGTGCTTGTCAATGATGGCGTTGCGGATGCGGCAATGTTCGCCGACGTCGACGTCATTCAACAGGATGCAGTTGTGGACGGTCGCGTAGCTGTGGACGAAAACCGAGTTGAAGAGAACCGAGTTCGTGACCGTGCTGCCCGATACGATACAGCCGTCGCAGACAATTGAGTTGATCGCCTTGCCGATTCGCGGAAGTCCGAAGGTGTCGACATCTTCATTATGCACGAATTTCGCCGGCGGGAGGCTGAAGTGATAGTTGTAAATCGGCCACTTGTCGTTGTAGAGGTCGAGCTGCGGCTGGGTGGCGCGGAGATCCATGTTCGCTTCGAAATAGGCTTTGAGGGTTCCGACGTCGCGCCAGTAGGGCTTCTCGCTGACCGCCTGGCCGGGGATCTTGTTGGAATAAAAGTTGTATGCGTAGAGACGCTTGGTGCCGACGAGGCTCGGGATAATGTCCTTGCCGAAGTCGTGTGAGCTGCTCTTCTGGTTGTAGTCATTTTTGAGAAGCGCGAGCATGTCGTTCGTATTGAAAATGTAGTTGCCCATGGAGGCAAGCGCCATGTTCTTGTCGTTCGGAAGCGGCGTGGGATCTTTCGGTTTTTCCTGGAATCCGACGATGCGCCAGTCCTTGTCGACCTGAATGATGCCGAACTGGCTTGCTTCGCTGATCGGAACCGGGATTGCCGCGACCGTTGCAATGGCGTTGTTGCAGCAGTGGAAATCGACCATCTGGCTGACGTCCATCTTGTAGATGTGGTCTCCGCCGAAGACGGCGACGAGATCCGGCTTGAAGTCTTCGATCAGCGCCATGTTCTGATAGATCGCATCGGCGGTTCCGCGGTACCAGGTGCGGTCCTGGGTCTGCATCTGCGCGGGCACCGGAATGATGAAGCTGCCGCGGACCTGGGTGGAGGAAATGTTCCAGCCGTTGATGATGTGTTCCATCAGACTCTGGGATTTGAACTGAGTCAGAACGAAGATGCTGTTGATTCCGCTGTTGACGAAGTTGCTGAGCACGAAGTCGATAATTCTGTACTTCCCGCCAAAGGGGACAGCGGGTTTCGCGCGCTGGTCGGTCAGAGGAGCAAGCCGGGTTCCTTCGCCGCCTGCCAGGATCATGCCAAGTACGGACGTTCTCATTTTAATCTCCTTAAAAAGATGGTGTTGGTTTACATTGGATACAATACAGATTATTTTCAAAAAAACAATCCCGAAACACGCGGAAAATGCTCTTTTTTCGTTTTTTTTCTGTTTGAAACGTGTTTTTCTCCGCTTGATATTGTCCGCAATGCGGTTATATTGCAGAAAAACAGGAGATGCTCATGCGCAGAATCATGCTGAAAGATATCGCGGCGGAACTGGATATTTCCATTTCGCAGGTTTCCCGCGCTTTGAATCAGAAGGGAGAAGTCGCTCCGGAAATCCGCGCAAAAGTCCTCGAACTTGCACGGAAAATGAACTACAAAAACCTCTCCGTCCGCCACAAACGCACCGTAGCGGTCATTCTCAACTGGTTCGCGGATTTCTATGATGAGATTCTGAATGAAATCCTCACCCGCACCAGGCGGCGCGGATGGCGCGCGGTCGTCGTTCCTTACCAGAATATCGAACTGTTCAACGACCAGTTTTTCGACGGGGCAATCATGATCTCCGGTGAACGCATCGCGATGAAATGGCACGAACGGTACAGCATCCCCCTCGTCGTCATCAACAACTTCGGTTCCGCCTTGAATCATATCTGCTCCGTTTTTCCCGATGCGGACGGCGAAGTCCGTGCGGCAATGGAACATCTGATTGCGCTCGGACACACCCGTATAGCCCGCATACGCGGCCGCAGTTCCAAGTCAACGGAAGAGGAGCTCGCACGCGGACTCGGCGAGTTCCAACGGGTTGCGGAAGAACACGGAATCCGCGATTCCGTCCGGAACTGTTTCGGAGCGACTCTGGAAGAGAAGATCGCCCATGTCCGCTCTCTGATAGCGGAAGGATTCACCGCATTCCTTGTGGTCCTCAGCGACGAGGCGCCGGTTCTGCTCGACGCCGTCCGCAAATGCGGCAAACGGGTTCCGGAAGATGTCTCTCTGGTAACCTACGAATCTCGCGCAGTTTCCGCGTTCCAAAATCCGCCGCTGACTACACTGCAGTACGATTACCCGCACCTGGTCTCTTCCGCCCTCCTTGAGCTCGACCATGCGATGAACGGAAAAGAGACGAAATCGCGCATCATCGTTCCGGTCAAACTGAATGTCCGCGGAAGCACGGGACCGCACGTTTCATAAACTCCGGTTCTCTGAAT
This sequence comes from Lentisphaeria bacterium UBA4640, assembly GCA_002405835.1. GTDB lineage: Bacteria > Verrucomicrobiota > Lentisphaeria > Victivallales > UBA1829 > UBA1829. The sequence goes on from DHMO01000003.1 coordinate 50,177, forward strand.
CCTGCGTCACTCCGCATTCGGCACGATGATGACTTCAACGCCGCGTGCGCGGATCTCTTTCAGCTGTTCATGGTTCTCCGGATCAAAATCGGTGATGAGAACATCAATCTCTTCCCACGCGGGGCCGCGCGCATAGGCTTTTCTGTGAAATTTGCTGTGGTCGGCGATAAAAATGAGCTTGTCGGTATTCTCCGCGATCCGGAAGATCATGCTTGCGGAAGGTGAATCGATATCGAGCAGACCGCGATCATCGAGTGCGCAGGCGGAGATGAACGCAAGGTCGGTGCGGTAACGGGCAAAACCGCGCTCCGCCTCGGGACCGGTGATGATGTCGCTGTGCAGATCGACGCTTCCTCCGGCAAGAATGACGTCGGGTCCGCCGCCGGACGGAAAGCGGTCCGCGAGAATCCGGCAGATGGAAAGCGAGTTCACAATCAGCGTTCCGTGGTTCAGATACATTCCGAGAAACGACGTCGTCGAACCGCCGTGGATTGCGACAGCCATATCCGGTTTCACAAGCTCCGCCGCGCGCTTCGCAAGCCGCTGTTTTTCCGCAGCGAACCACTGTCCGCGCAGAAAATATGGAATCCGGATGTTCTGTTCCCGCACGGGCTGGCGGACGCCGCCGCGCACGCGCCGCACCAGATTCAGTTCCGCAAGCCGGTTGAAAATGCGCCGCACGGAAACTTCGCTCAGCGGGAGAAACTCCATCGCCGCTTCCGTCGTGAGCATCTCATGATCGTTGAGATAGGAAAGTATCTGCCGGTCGTAATCGTTTTTCATCTCAGAAATCCTCCTTTCATGCAAAATAGCACGAATGAAAAGAAATGCAAGAGCAAAATGATTGTTCGGTCATAAAAATTGAACGGAATGAATATTTTAATGAAAAACAGGTGTCTTCCGGTTGCTTTTTATATTCCGAATGATAATTTAAAGCAACCCTAACAAGGAGGCTTTATGCGTAAAATGATTGTGAACGGACACCGCGGCTTTCCGGCGAAGTATCCGGAAAACACTCTGATCTCTTTTGAAAAGGCTATTGAACTCGGCGTGGATGCGATTGAATACGATCTGCATCTGACGCGCGACGGCAAGCTGGTCGTCACCCACGACGATGAAATCAGCCGCTGCAGCAACGGTCACGGCGTTGTCGAGGAAATGACGTTTGACGAACTCCGCAAGCTGGATTTCGGTTCCTGGAAAAGCCCGGAGTTCGCCGGCGAGAAGATCCCGCTCTTCACCGAAGTTCTGGACCTTGTCGCGCGCAAAAAACCGGGACTCTTCCAGCTGGTCGAGGTGAAACGCCCGGATATCGAGTGCGCAAAACTCGCAATGGCGGAGCTGAAACGCCGCAATCTGATGGATCAGTTCTGTCTGGTCTGCTTCCACTGGAACGTTTTGACGGAGATGAAGAAACTTTATCCGGAACTGCTTCAGCACGGCGACCCGAACGAGTCGATGCTTTGGAAACCCGAATTTTTCAAGGGCATGTTCCGCGTAGGCATTCACCACACGGCCATGTCCAAAGAGCTGACCGACTGGTTCCATTCGCAGAATGTGCTGGTCGACGCCTGGACGATCGACACGGAAGAACTGCTCGACAAGATGATTGAGATGGGAGCGGACAGCGTCACCTCCAACGATTCGGAACTCATTCTGCGTCTTCTGGAAGCGCGCGGGATGCACTGAGGCTGAAGCATGACGCTGACGGCATTCATCCTGATTTTCGCTTCGGTGATTCTTCATGCGCTCTGGCACTTCATCTGCAAGAGCGCGCGTCCGGTTCCCGCGTTCTACATGGTGGTTTCGGCGTCGTGTTTCTGCACGACTCTGCCGCTTGCGCTGACGTCCGGGATCGACCTGACGCGTCTCCCTCCCCGCTTCTGGCTGATGCTGCTCGGCGGCGGACTCAGCGGGATGATCTGCGACATCGGACTTTCCCGCGCATACCGTCTTGCGGACGTCTCGCTGGCGTATCCGCTTGCACGGGCGCTTCCGGTGATCATGACGGCGTTTGTGACGGTTCTTCTCGGAATCGGTGCATCGCCCTCTCCCCTGGAACTGTTCGGAATGCTGATCATCATGTCCGGCTGCGTGCTGATGCCGATGAAGAATTTTTCCGATCTGCACTGGAAAAATTACTGGAACCGGGCTTTGCTCGGCATTCTTGTCGCGGCGGCGGGAACGACAGGCTACACGATTTTCGACAGCGAAGGTGTTCGTCTTCTGCTGGCGAACGAGGATGTTGCGCGCTGGCACGGCGCCGCCGCATATTCGAGCTTGCGGGAAATGGTTCTGCTGCTGACGCTTTCCGGCTATGTCTTTGCTGTTCCGCACGAGCGGGCGAGAGTGACGAAGGATTTGTTTTGTCATCCGCATCCGTATCTTGCGGGAATCGGCGCGGCGCTTGCCTATCTGCTGATTCTGATCGCGATGGGCTTTGTGACGAACGTCTGCTTTGTCCAGGCATTCCGTCAGATGAGTCTTCCGGTCGGCGTTCTGCTCGGAATGTTTTTCCTGCACGAAAAATGTTCCGCCGCGAAACTGACGGGCGTTGTCCTGATTGTCTGCGGCCTGATCCTGACCGTGCTTTGATTTGTATTTTTCCCTTCCTGCGGACCGGAGGAAAAGAGTTTTTCCGGTCTGCGGGAAGCGAATGAACGGGAGCATCGTTCTTCTGCTCCGAAAAAAAATTAAAAATACTTAATTCCGGGACTTTACAAATGCAGAAACATGGTGTATAATCTATGATATAAATAGAATTCGCCGACACGCAATGGCTTGTTGTGATCCCCGTCCGCCGGACTCTCTGCCCGTGAGTTCCCCGACGATCAGGCTCGCAAGCCCGTTCTGTGCCGGTCCGGAACGGTTGCCCCACTGCTCCGGGCATATTAACACAAGGAGATAATTATGTACGAATCAAGGAGGATACGGTGAGTATGCACAAAGTTCGACCGGCAGCTCTTGCCGCATTCGCAGTCCTCGCGTCCATCCCGTTCACGGGATTCGCTCAGGAAAAACCAAGTCAGGCCGTCAAAGCGGAAAAAGAGGTCGATCCGCTGATTCAGGCGTATGCCGTCGGCAACTATTCCCGCGTGCGCACTCTCGGTGCAGACCGCAAAAACGAACCGCTCGCATCCCTGCTGCTTTCCATGACAAAGGCGTATGACAAGACCCAGAGCGAAGCAACCGCAAAAGAAGGAGTCCTGGAACTCGGACTCTTCTATGCGAACAAGGCGAATCCGAAGGCGCTCCGCATTCTCGCCGGCCTCAGCTATGCCCGCTGCGCTCAGCTCATGCAGGACCGCAAGGATATTTACGGCGATTTCGCAGACAAAATCGAATACCGCAAAATCTACAAGGACATCATGGAGTCGGTCCCGAACAGCAAAGAGGCCGCCACCGCATTCCTCTACACCTATCCTGACAAAGAGGCCGTGGATGAATATGTCCGGAATTTCAAAGGCGACACCCAGCTTCTGATTCCGCTTCACCTCTACACCGCAAACCGTCTCATCAAAGAGAGACAGGATTACAAAAATGCGGTTGAACACCTCAAAGCCGCCTACGCGCTGAACGTTGTTCACCCGAGCATCCGCCGTTCCCTCCTGCTCCGGATCGGCTATCTGTACGAAAAACGGCTGAATGATTTCAAGTCCGCCGAACCGTACTACCGCGAGTACATCAAACGCTATCCGCTTTCCACGCAGGCTGTTGTGATCCAGCGGTTCATGAAAGCAAGAGGAGTGAAGTAATATGGAAGAATCCAGATTTCAGCGCATCATGAACAAGATCGGATTCATCTGCTTTCTGATCTTCTTCGTGATTTCCACAATCATGGTCATCCGCAACAGCATGCAGGGCGGAGGCTTCTTCTCCGGCGGCGCCAAACGGCTGACTTTCGCACACTGGCAGCTCGAAGACGGTTTCCGCGAAGGATATGCGGACGCCATCATCGAGTATGAAAAGATGAAAGCCAAAGAGGGCGTCAAGGTCAAAGTCATTCAGACGACCGTTCCCGCCCGCGGTTACGCACAGTGGTTCCTCACCCAGCTCATCGGCGGCGACTGCGCCGACGTCATCGAGCTTTCGGGCACGGAAGAACTCCACAATCAGTACTTCCTCCCGCTCTCCCAGTATCTGGCCGAGGAGAACCCCTACAACAAGGGCACTCCGCTGGAAGGCATGGCATGGCGCGACACATTTGCCGACGACATGGTCGGTGCGCTGAGCACGACCTACTCCGAATATTTCGGCGTTTCCACATTCATGTGCACCACCCGCATGTACGTCAACGTTGAACTCTATCAGGCGGCGACCGGACATACCAAACTTCCGAATACGCTCGGCGAGTGGATTGACTCCTGCAAGAAGATTCTGGAGTACGGCAACAAAATCGGCAAGCCGCTGATCCCCGTCGGTGTCCGCGGATTCGACAAGGGAACCATCAACCAGATCTGCGCGCACTTCAACAACATCCTCAACGCGGACTACAACGATTCGCTGTCCGATTACGGATACGGTGTCGGCGCAAGCGAAATGCTCCACAAGCTCGCAAACGGCGACAAGTCCGTTGACCTCGGCCGTCTCCTCGCTCCGGCGGAACTCACGGTGCTGGTCGGCAAATACTTCGCGAAAGGCTTCCCCGCAATCGACTTGGAGCAGACCAAGTTCCTGTTCTCCTCCGGAACAGTCGGCTACTTCATCGACGGAACCTACAACGCATTCTCCATGGTCAACAATTCCAAATTCAAAGTCGACGTCATTCCGCTTCCGGTTATCGGCGACGGCTTTGAATACCGCGACCTCGGCAGAATGACGGAAATCGGCAGCGGCATCGGCGGACGCTTCGGCATTCCGAAAGCCGCAAAGGATATCGACCTTGCGATCGACTTCCTGAAGTACATCACGTCCTACAAGATTTCCCAGCTGACGATGATCCGTCACAGCAAATGGGGCTCCCCGCTGAAACGCGTTGACTACCGCGAGGCGTTCGGGCCGGAAATCTCCGCCATGTGCCACTGCCCGAACAAGGGGAAAATGACGCAGGCCCAGATTGATGAAGAGGTTGCTCTTCTCGAAAAATGCCGTCCGTTTGAAGGCGCCGGCTACACCGGTCTCGGACTGATTACCCAGGTCGGAAACAAAACGCAGAAAGATATGACACTTGTGCTGGAAGACCTGATCATCAACCAGCCGGAAAACCCGAAGAAAGAGTACTGGAACGCATTCCTCAGCAAGCGGAAACAGCTTCTGAACGAATTGAATGAATCCATTATTTACGACAAGCGCACATCGTGGAATCTTGACGGCATGAGAACCGCTTTCGCGATCGGAGAACTCGGCGCCGTTTCGCCTTCGGAGAAGAAGACCTACAACACCCGCTACAAACTCAACCAGGAAGGCTTGATCTCCAGATTCAAAAATCTGACCGATCTTGACACCCTAACCAAGGACATTCTCAATCTGAAGGAGATCTTATAAAATGGCTGTTGAAGTTCCTGTCAAAAAACTGCGGTACTACTGGCCGGTCTATCTGCTGATCGCCATCCCGCTTCTGCTTGTGATCGTGTTCTCCTACTATCCGATTTACAACGGCATGGTCCATATCTTCTACCGCTGGAACGGCGATACTGTGGAAGAGTTCATCGGAATGGGGAACCTCATCCGTGTGATGCAGGACACCACGCTGCTGCATTCGTTCGGCGTGGTCCTGATTTTCGTTGTCGCGAACGTCATAAAAATGATTCTGCCGATTATCACGGCGGTCATTCTGCACCATGTCATAAGCGACCGCATGGGATACCTCTACCGCGTGATGTTCGTCATCCCGATGATCATCCCCGGCATGGTCGGCATCCTCATCTGGAAATATTTCTACGAACCGAACAACGGCATCCTGAACGGTCTGCTCCGCATGATGGGGTTCCTCTCCCCGACGGACAGCATTCAGTGGCTCTCGGATGAACGGCTGATCATTCCGTCGCTCATCTTCATGGGCTTCCCGTGGGTCGGCGCATTCGGCGTGCTGATTTATCTCGCAGGTCTCCAGAGCATCCCCGAGGACGTCTACGAGGCCGCGGAGGTCGACGGCGCTGGTCCCTTCCGCATCTTCTGGCAGATTGAAATGCCGCTCATCATGACGCAGATCCGAATCAATCTCGTGCTGATGACAATTTCGACTCTGCAGGCGTGGGAGAACATCTACCTGTTCGTCGGCATCAGCGGCGGTCCGAACGGAGTCGCCACGGTTCCCGGTCTGCGAATCTTCCGCGACGCTTTCTCGGAAGGTCTGTTCGGTTACGGCTGCGCAATCGGTTTCGTAATTTTTGTTGTAACGCTTGCTCTGACGTACATCAACAACCGCTTCGTCAAAGTCAACAAGTAAGAGGAGACTGTTTATCATGGCAAGAAAAGTCAGATCCTTATGGGGTGAAGGCGCAAAGCACCTCTTTATCATCATTATTCTGCTCTTTGCGTTCATCCCGCTCTATCTGATGTTCAACATCTCGCTGAAGGACAACGCCCAGTTCTTTGAGAATCCGTGGCTGCCCTCGCTGCCGTTCCACTGGGAGAACTACTCCTATGCCTGGAACTTCATCGGAGGAAAAATCTTCAACACGACGTTTGTCGCGGTCATTTCCACGGTCCTTTCGATTGCGCTCTCCATCGTCGGCGCGTACTTTTTCGCGCGCTTCAAGATGCCGGGGTCGAACTTCCTGTTCTTCGTGTTTACACTCCTGATGATGTATCCGGGCGTGGCGAACATGGTTCCGGGATTCAAGCTGATCACTTCACTTGGAATGTACAACACCTACTGGGCTCTGATTGTCCCCGCCATCGCGGGCGGTCAGGCGTTCAACATCTATGTTCTGCGCAACTTCATCGAAGATATCCCGCAGGACCTGTTCGATGCGATTGAGATCGACGGCGGAAATGTTCTGCAGCAGATCTGGCACATCGTTATTCCGATGTCCATGCCGATTATCGGCACACTCGGAATTCTGAAGGTGATCGGACAGTGGAACAACTTCGTTTCCCCGCTGCTCTACATCCGCGACGACAGCATGCAGATGCTTTCCGTTTCCCTGCTCTATCTGGAAGGCGAATACACGAAACAGTGGGGACAGCTGATGGCCGGCTATACGGTTGCATCGCTCCCGCTGATCGTGATGTTCCTTTTCTGCATGAAGCTCTTCGTCCGCGGACTTTCCGCCGGAGCGATCAAAGGCTGATTCAGATTTTCCATTCAGTGAAAGACCGGGCTCGTCCCGGTCTTTTTTTTGACAGATACTCAGGGAAAACACAACCTTGAGATCATCTTCCGGACTCTCTCCTTGCGCAAATATTCAGAACGGCGCGCGACAGGACGCTGTCAGCCTGCAGTATACGGGTACCGCTTCACGCATCCCGGAAGGCACGTACGGAGTTTGCGCTTTTTTCCCTCAAACCACCTGCAGATATTATCCCCTGCGGAGCTTGCGGCGATCTGCCGGACCCGGCGAAAAGAAAAGGGTGCTCTCCACCTGCTGTGAACTTTGTCACAATGATATTTTTCTCATTTTTTTTATTGTATTTCATGGAACATCTGAACGGTTATGCGGTCAAACACAATGTAGCAAGTGGTATTCCGACAAGTATCACCTGTTATACTCTCTCCTTTGTTGCAGCCCGGTACCGACCCCTCTCGGTACCGGGCACCTTTTTTATATGCAGCGCATCCCCGCATGAAAAAAGCCTCCGGAAGAACTTGCATCCTCCGGAGGCTCCGTTTACGGGCACAGCCAAGCGTTACTTGAGCGAATCAGTTCCGTTCAGTTTCCGCTTGCTGATTTTTTCACAAATCGTCTGACTGATTACGTACAGTGCGGGAATGAACGCAATACCGATCAGGGTTGCGAGCAGCATTCCGGCAAACGTCGAAACACCGATTGCAGTACGGCTTCCCGAACCTGCGCCGGTCGCGATCACCATCGGGAACACGCCAATCAGGAACGACCAGGCGGTCATCTGCACAGCACGGAAACGGTGCTTTGCGCCGGCCTGAGCGGCATCGTAAATCGTGAGTCCGGCTTCGCGCTCCTGCTTCGAGAACTCGACCATCAGAATCGCGTTCTTCGCGGCAAGTCCGATCAGCATGATCATACCGAGCTGCGCGTAAATGTTCAGAGCAATACCCGCGATCATCAGACCGATCACACCGCCGAGCGTGGCGAATGCAACCGAAACCATGACCGGGACGGGAACCGCCCAGCTTTCATACTGCGCAACCAGGAACAGATAGCCGAACACAAGCGCAAACGTCATAAGCACCAGCAGCTTGCCTTCGTTGCCGCGCTCCTGATAACTCATCTCCGTCCACGAAATCTTGTAGTCCTTCGAGAGCTTTGTATCGGCGAGCTGCTGAATCTTGCGCATCAGGTCGCCGCTGGTGTACCCCTGCTTCGCCTGCGCATTCACGCTTGCAGACATATACTGGTTGAAGCGCGTGATCTGACGCGGTCCGACGATGTACGAGACATCGGCGATCGCGCTCAGCGGAACCATCTTGCCGCTGTTGCTCTGCACAAGAATCTGGGTGATGTCGCCGAGCGTGGAACGCTCCGCGGCTTCAGACTGCATCTTCACCTTGTAAGTTTTGCCGAACAGGTTGAAGTCGTTGATATAGATCGACGCCAGCTTTGCCTGAAGTGTGGTGAACACGCGGCTGACAGGGACGTTCATCGCTTCAGCTTTCACACGGTCGAGGTTCAGATAGAGCTGCGGGGTTCCGGCGTTGTAACCGCTGAACGCATAGAGCGTTTCCGGCTGCCTGTTCAGTTCGCCGAGGAAGCTCCACAGCGTATCGGCCAGCTCCGTCGGAGTCTGATTGCCGGTCGCCTGAAGCATGAACGAAACACCACCGGTCGCGCCGAGTCCCATGATCGCGGGCGGCGTGAAGACGTTGATTTTCGCCGAAGGAATCCGGGAAAGACGCTGACGCATGACGTTCGTCATGTAATCAAGCTGGAGATCCGGCGTTTTACGTTTGCTCCAGTCATCGAACACGACAATGACCAGACCGACGTTTTCGCCGTTGCCGCCGATGAAGCTGAATCCGCTGACGGTGATCACATCCTTGACGCCTTTGATGTCCTTGACGGTCTTGTAGGTTTCATCCAGAACGGCATTGGTTCTGGCGAGCGTTGCGCCCGGAGGCAGTTCAATGTCGCAGAACGCGGCGCCCTTGTCTTCGTGCGGAAGGAATTCGCCGGGGATGCGGTTGAAAAGCCAGTAGTTCGCAGCCAGAACGCCGAGCATCAGAATGACCGTGATGATCATTTTGCGCGCAAGGAATCCGGAGAACTTCAGATAGCCGTTACGCGTCCAGTCGAGTCCGGTGTTGAACCAGCGGAAAACGCGCGGCTTGTTCGGATTGTACGGACGCAGCAGCATGCCGCAGAGAGCCGGGCTCAGAGTCAGAGCGTTGACTGTCGAGAGACAGAGCGCAATACACATCGTTACGGAGAACTGAATGTAAATCGTTCCGACCATACCGCCGTAGAACGCCACAGGAGCATAGATGGCGACGATAACCAGGGTTGTCGCGATGACAGCGCCCGTAATCTGGTGCATGCTCTTGGATGCGGCCTCTTTCGGCGGGAGCTTTTCCTCTTCAATAATGCGCATACAGTTTTCCACCACAACGATCGCGTCGTCCACCAGTGAACCGATCACCAGAATCAGCGCGAACATCGTCAGGACGTTCATCGAGAATCCGAGCGGCACGAGGAAGATGAATGTACCGATCAGGGAAACCGGGATTGCGGCGGACGGAATCAGCGTTGCGCGCCAGTCCTGCAGGAAGATGTAGGTAATGGCAACCACGAGCAGGAAGGTGATGATCAGCGTTTCAATAATCTCCTTCATCGTGGTGCGGATGTATTCGGTCGGGTCGTAGCCCATGACATAGCTCACCCCCTTCGGGAAGCGCTGGGAGAGCTCTTTCAGCTTGGCGTTCGCTTCGGCGACGACGTTGTTTGCGTTCGCATCGTCGTTACGGTAGATCGCCAGAGCGATGGAGGGCTTGCCGTTGAACATACTGTTGTCGGAATAATTCTCCGAACCGAGTTCAATGCGGGCGACGTCCGCCAGACGCGTCACGACGCCGTTTTCCCCGACCTTGACGATGATGTCCTCGAACTCCTGCGGAGTTTTCAGACGGCCGAGAGCGTTGACTTTCAGCTGAATGTACTCATTGCTGTTTTCCGCACCGACCGTTCCGGCAGCAGCCTGGATGTTCTGATCCTCAATCGCGGCGGAAATGTCCGCAGGCTTGATGTTGAGCGCGGACATGCGGAGCGGATCAAGCCAGATGCGCATGCTGTAGGAACGTTCACCGAAAATCTGACACGAGGAGATGCCGTCGATACGCGCGAGTTCGTCGCGGACGTTGATTTTGATGTAATTGCTGAGCTCAAGCAGATTCAGTTCGGAACCGTCCGTCGTGAACGCGTACATGCCGAGAATATCGGTGGAACGCTTGATGGTCTGCACGCCGAGCGCCTTGACTTCGGCGGGGAGCGTGGGCTCCGCGCGCTGCACGGCGTTCTGGACGTTGACCTGTGCAATATCGGTATCGGTTCCGGATTTGAAGGTAATCGAAAGCTGATAATTGCCGCTGTTGTCCGATGTCGAGCTGAAGTAGATCATATCTTCGATACCGTTGATTTCCGATTCGATAACGGAAGCGACGGTATCCGCGATAACTTCAGCGCTGGCGCCCGGGTAGGAGGCTGTGACCATAATCTGCGGCGGTGCGATTTCCGGATATTCCGCAACAGGAACGTTCGTAATGCACATCGCGCCCAGAAGCATGGTGACGAGCGCAATCACGATCGCCAGCTTGGGTCTGTCAATAAAGATTTGTGAAAGCATGATTCAACCTCACTTCGCGGGAAGCGGCTCCACCGTGCTGCCCGGACGCGCCTTGTGCGTGCCGTCCACGACAACCGTGTCGCCGACCTTGATTCCCTTTTCAATCACCTGCATGTTGTTGATGACAGGACCGAGAACAACCGGGCGCGCTTCAATCTTGTTTCCAGCACCGATCACATACACCAGGCTGCCCTGGGCTGTCGTGATCACAGCGGAAAGTTTCACCGCCGGCATCGGCTTGTTCAGCTCGCTCGAAAGAAGAACCGTCGCATAACCGCCCGGAACCAGCATCCGGTCCGGATTCTCGAATTCCGCCCACATCGTCAGAGAACCGGTCTCCGAATCAACCTTGTTGTCGGTCAGGACTACTTTGCCGCTCTTCGCGTAGATGCGTCCGTCGGGAAGCTGAATGCGGACAAGCGCGTTTTTGCGGAGTGAGGGGATCGTTCCGAAATTTTTCAGGAAATCGCGTTCGCTGATGGCGAAACGCGTGTAGATCGGGGTGACCTGAACGATATCCGCAAGCGCCTTGCTGGAGGGAGTGACGTAGTTGCCGACCGTATAAGTCGCCTTGCTGATGATGCCGGTGATCGGAGCGTAAATCTTCGTATAGCTCAGGGAGTTGTTGGCGTCGAGCACCTGTGCTTCCGCCTGGGAGAGCTTTGCCTCGGTGGTTTTCAGCAGACGCTTCGCCTCTTCGTAGACCGCCTGGGAAACCGCTTTTTTGTTGTAGAGGTTTTCCTGACGGGCAAAGTCGGATTTTGCGTAATCGAGTTCCGCGCGGATCTGGTTCAGCGTCGCTTCGGCGGAACGAGCCTGCGCGCGGTAGGTGGTGTCCTCGATGACGAAAAGCAGATCGCCCTTCTTCACAAGTTCGCCCTCTTTGAATTTGATTTCATAGATGACGCCGGAAATACGCGCCTGGAGCGAAACGCTCTGAATCGCTTCGATGTGACCGACGTACTTCCGCACTTCGGTGTCTTTCAGGAGAGTCGCTTTTTCCACTGCGACGGTCGGAGTCGGCGCTCCCTGCTGGGCGCAGAGCGGAGCGGAAATCGTTCCGAGGACCGCGAGAGTCATAAGCAGACGGTTCATTTTGTACGACATAATCAGTTCTGTCCTTTCTGATAACTGTTCAAAATTTTATCCAGTAAACGTTCCCACTCGCTCAGCTCCTCCGCGGAGAGAACGCTGAGCATTTTGCGGTACGTGTTTTCGATTTCTTTGGAAGCTGTGCGGTGCATTGCCGTGACATTGTCCAGGAAGCGGATGCAGACCGCGCGCCGGTCCGATTCGCTGCGGGTTCTCGAAATAACGCCTTTTTTCACCAGCTCCTCCACCAGTTCCGACGCAGCACCCGGCGTCACCTCCAGTTCGGCGGAAAGCTGTTTGAGCGTCACGCCTTCCGGCTGTTTTTCCAGCAGACGGATCAGCGCGATGCAGACACGGCTCTGACTGAAAGTCAGATTGCCGTAAAGTTTGTTGTGCGACTGCGCCTGTTTCCGCGCCGCGGCAAGTTCAAGAAGCTCGCCCAGCCGGAAAACAGATTTCCAGGATTGCAGTTCTTCGCCCATACATTATTCCTCTTTGAATTATTAACAGCCCTTTAATATAACAACTTTTTGAAAAAATACAAGCGGAAAAACAAAAAATTAAGCAGACTAAACAGTTCTGAAAAAGCGCTCTTTCTCCTTGTTGAAAAATCAGAAATCTTTCGTTTGAAAAATCCCCTCCGGCGTGCTATAGTTTATGACTCAAAGGAATGGATTTATGCTGAATCTGATAGATTTACACACACACAGCCGCGCATCGGACGGCTCCGATACTCCTGCGCGGATCGTTCAATACGCTTGCGAAAAAGGCCTGAAGGGAATCGCTCTCACCGACCACGACACAGTCTCCGGACTGCCCGAATTTATGGAGGAGACAAAGAAATGCGGCATCATCGGCGTGCCCGGCGTGGAAATCTCAACCCGCCTCTTCGCAAAAGAACTCCACATCGTCGGACTCTTCATCAATCCGGAAACGCCGGAACTCTCCGAACTGCTGGAACGGATGCGCGCCGGGCGAGAAAAACGCAACCGGGAAATCATCCACAAACTCAATGTTCTCGGATACGAAATCACCTACGATGAACTCCTCCAGGTCGCCGGCGGCGAAAGCGTGGGACGTCCGCACATCGGCGCGGTTCTCCTCCGCAAAGGATATTTCAAGACCATGCACGAGGTCTTCGTGCAGTGTCTCAAGCGCGGCTGCCGCGCATACGTTCCGCGCGAACTGCCGGACTCCGCCGAGGCTGTGAAAGTCATTCATGCGGCCGGCGGACTTGCGATCTGGGCGCATCCCGTCAGCGGTCAGGCGGGCGAACGCGGGTACGCAAAAAAAATGCTCCGCAAACTCATGGATTTCGGTATCGACGGAGTCGAAACAAACTACTCCATGTTCTCCGAACACCAGACGCAGATGATGCACGAAATTGCTGAAGCAGCCGGGGTGCTCAAATCCGGCGGAAGCGACTACCACGGCGTCAATCAGCCGGGAATCGACCTCGGAACCGGAAGCGGCTCCCTTGCCGTCCCGTTTGAATTTCTCGAACGGATGATGGAGGCGCGCCAATGCGCACGCTGATCCTTGCGCTCGCGGTTCTGGCGTTTTCCGTTTCCGCCGATTCGCTGACACTTCCGAAACTCCGCATTCTCGCCGAGGGCGGGCTTGCCGAAACGGTGCGTCCCTTTCTCCGCGAACTCGCGCAGACCATGCCGGAGTTCCAGACGGTTCTCGCTTCCGACCCGGACGCGCTGGATGCAAAACCTCTGCTCGCCCTCTCCCCGCGCAGGCTTGACGGTGCGGAGGCGCTGCCGTTTGCGCTGAAAGGCGCCGTGATCGCGGTCAACTCAAAAAACAGCTTTCGCGACATTTCCTCCAAAGACGTCATGAAACTGATGCAGAACGCCTGCCCGGAATGGCAGGGAACCGGAGTGCCGGTCCGCAACATTATTCACGTTTCCGGCGCGCTGAAGGCGAAAGGCGGAGCCCGGAAAGCGAAAACCCACTTCATCGAAGCCGGCAGTTCCGAAGCCGCGCTCGAACTGCTGCGGAGCGATGTGACGGCGGCGGCAATCCTCCCCCTCACCTTCCTCGTGCGGGAAGAAGAGCTTCCGCCGGGAATCCGTCTGCTCACGGTCGACGGAACCGCGCCGGATTTTGAATCGGTCATGAACGGGAAATACCCGCTCGCAAAACGCTATTGTCTTTCCCTCGATCCCGCCGCTCCGGAAGCGGTGCGGAAACTTGCGGACCGGCTCGGAAAGCTCGGATTCCACGAACTGAAACCATACGGATTCATACCTCTCAGAAAGGACGGAAAATAAGATGAGTCAGACCTTTTTTGTAACCGGAACAGGAACGGATATCGGCAAAACCTACGTCACCTCGCTCCTGGCAAAGTACACCC
>DHMO01000066.1:0-24790 GCA_002405835.1 Lentisphaeria bacterium UBA4640
CAAGTCCGATCTCCCGCGCAGTTCCCACGAGGAGCTCTATAAGCGTGAACCATCTGGACTACCCCCGGGAATTCTGGTTTCTTCTGCCTGTATGCGGCCAAAATACTGTTTTTCCTGCAAGTTTCATAATGTTTTCAGCCTTTTTGTGTTTGTTTTGTTTGTTCCTGACTCATGAAAAGAGAATGTGCTAAGGTTTACCTCCTGCATGCTGCGTTATTTCGATTAATTTTGTCGGCAGAAGTGTTATGATGTGCGGCTGCTCGCGCAGAAGCGGACGGTTGCGCAGGTAAAAAGCAACAAAATCCTGGAGTCTGTCAACATCAAAATCAATATAGGCGTCCAGTTTCGGCGCGATCTTGAGCGCACGGATTTCACGGATGTATTTCGGATCGTTGAACATCAGACGGAAAATTTTTGATTTGTCGCGCTCCAGAAGCGGGTCAAGCACAACCCACGGAGTGCCGTTCTGGTAGAAATAGGCGTCGTAATCATCTTTGTGTTCCGCATAAAAACGCGGGAGCTCATTGTCGCCTTCATAATGAATCAGGTCGCAGCGAACCTGCGGGTAACGCTCTTTCGCGATCGCATGCAGAAAAATGGAACGTTCCGCGGAATCGGAGCAGACGGTCTTGGTGAAAACAGCGATTCTTCCGAAATTGCGGCAGAGGAAATCCGCGGCGAGACGGGCGCCGCCGACATTGTCCGCGGAGATATGCAGCTCCGCTTCCTGTGCATTTTCACAGAAAAGACTGACCCGGTAGATTGACGGATTGATATCGCGCGCAATCCGGAACCAGTCGTCACACTGAAGCCCGGAAAAAACAACGGCGTCCGCATCCTCCAGCTCCTTTCGCAATGCGGCAGGATGACGCAGGGAATTCGTCAGAACAGTCTCATAATTTTCCAGCTGCAGCCGTTTGAAAACTTTACGGGCAATCTGTTCGGAATAGAGATTGTCAATGGAAACATCCACAACGATTTTTTCATTTTCGCTATTGCTCTGAATCATATATCCGTGTATGTTGAGGAGGTGGATAACAGCGTCGCGGGTGCTGGCTTTTACCTGCGGATCATTGCGCAAAATGCGAAAGAGCGTTCTCTGAGAAAATCCGCTCTGCTCCGCCAATGCTTTCAATGTTATCCTTTTCATTTTCACCTCACCGGTTCTTTCGTTTTCATAAATTATACTCCAGAATCTAAAAAAAACAAGAGGGGTAAAACGGGAATTTCTGGCAGGAAACTGACAATAAAACCAATTCGAAAAACCGTTTTGTCATATTCATGCCAAAGATTCCTTTTTCAACCCCTTGTCTTTTTCACGTTTTCAGAGTATAATTTAAGAAAACACAGAACTCGAAACATTACGAAAGGTTTTAAAAATGACAAAACGTCCAATCGTCGCAACGTATTATTTCCCGAACTGGCACTGCGATCCGCGCATTGAAGCCCTTCATGGAAAGGGATGGACCGAATGGCGCGTGGCGCAGTATGCCACACCGCGTTTTCCCGGACACATTCAGCCGAAAGTTCCTCTCTGGGGATATCAGGATGAATCCAAGCCCGAAGTCATGGAGCAGAAAATCAGCGCGGCAAAAGCGTATGGTATAGACGCTTTTATTTTTGACTGGTACTGTTTCAACGACGGTCCCTACCGTGAGCGCTGTCTGAACGCGGGATTCCTCAATGCTCCGAACTGCGAAAAGATCAAATTCGCTCTGATGTGGTGCAATCACAATCCGATCTACGCGCATCCGGGTTCCTACTGGAAGCCGGCGGAAATGAACTGGAAGGGAGAAGACATCACGCCGGAAACATTCCGCAGGGAAACTTCTCTTTATATTGAAAAATATATGAGCCGTCCGAACTATCTGCGCGTGGACGGCGGACTCTATTTCAGCATTTGGCAGCCGCAGAAACTGGTTCACTATTTCGGCGGCGAAGAGATCACGGCGGAGCTTATCCGCGAATTCCGCGACAAGGTTCAGAAAGCCGGACTCGGCGAACTCAACATGAACGCCCATTGCGACTGCTGGGACAGCTCGCCCGGCAGTTATGAGAACTATGAGGCAATACTCAAGCGCGTCGGTTTCAACACCGTATCGACCTACAACTGGAGCAATTCCGGCGATTTCTTCCCGTCCGAAGAATATTCGTACTGGATGCACAAAGCGCTTCCGGCGATCAAAGATCAGTGTGAACGTTTCACGCTTCCGTTCTCTCCCGTTGCATGTCCGGGCTGGGATGTGTCGCCGCGCACGGTGCAGTCGGATATGTTCGAGCAGCGCGGCTATCCGTTCGGAACGGTCATCGTCAACAACACGCCCGATCTCTTCCAGGATGCTCTGGAATACATCAAGGAACTTCACGCTTCCGGTATCAGCAAGAGCGAAATGATTCAGATTCCCTGCTGGAACGAATGGACCGAAGGCGCGTATCTCGAACCCGATACGCAGTATGGTTACGGCTTTCTCCAGGCGGTAAAAAATGTATTCGGAGTCGCAAAATGAAGACGGAAATCAAAAACAGACAGTTCCTGCTCGACGGCAAGCCGTTCCGCATTCTTTCGGGTGAAATGCACTACTTCCGTGTTCCGCGCGAATACTGGCGCGACCGTCTGCTCAAACTCAAAGCCTGCGGACTCAACACCGTGGCGACCTATATGCCGTGGAATCTTCACGAGCGCACGCCTGGAAAGTTTGACTTCTCCGGAATGCTTGATGTCCGCGCGTTTCTCGAACTCGCGGATGAACTCGGAATCAAAGTTCTGCTCCGTCCCGGTCCGTACATCTGCTCCGAATGGGAATTCGGCGGATTCCCCGCGTGGCTGCTCGCAGTCAAAGGTCTGCGTCTGCGCTGTTCCGAACCGCAGTACATGGGCTTTGTCGAACGCTATTTCAAAGCCGTTTTTGAACAGGTGAAGGAGTTCTACACCCGCAACATCATCATGCTGCAGATTGAAAACGGCTATGCTTCCTACGGGAATGACATGGCCTACTACAACTTTCTGAAGAAGCTTGTCGACGACAGCGGTTATCAGAATGTTGTCATTGCGGCGGACGGCGACAGCGACACGCGGATATCCACCGAGGTTCCGGAAGGTGTCTGGCGCACGCTGATGTGCGGCAACGAGAACCCGGTTCCGCAGCTCGAATTCAATCAGTCGGAACAGCCCGATATGCCGCAGTTCATCGTGGAATACTGGAACGGTCAGCACATGAGCACCGGACAGCCGATCCGTCCGCGCGATCCCGTCCTGATCGTCGAAAATCTGCGCAAAGCTCTTGAATGGGGTGCTCATATCAATCTCTACATGTTCCACGGAGGCACGAACTTCGGCTTCCAGAACGGGGCAATGGCGAGCCTTGACGGCTGGAGCAGTCAGCTGATTACAAGCTACGATATGGCCGCACCCGTCAGCGAGGCCGGCGATGTTCGGGAACTCTACCGGATGTACCGTCCGCTGTTTGCAAAATTCAATCCTGAATTTTCGCTTGACACCCCGGTCCCGCCGGATTGTCCGAAAGCTGCATACGGCGAAGTCTCCTTAACGGAATTTGCCCCGCTCTCGGCGAATCTGGATGCGCTCTCCGTGAACACCACGGAATCGCCGTGTCCGCTCACTTTGGAGGAGATCGGCGGCGACTACGGCTTCGTGCGTTACACCACGCACCTCAAGCCGCAGACATTCACGCTTCCGGTAAAAGTCGTCGGTCTTGCCGACCGCGCGTGGGTGTTTTACAATGGCAAATTTGTGAAACATCTCTGGAAAGGCAACGAATCCTTCGCGGTTGAAACCGGCAAAGGCGGCACGCTGGAAATCATTGTCGAGAACATGAGCCGCACGAACTTTTTCTGCAACACAGAACACAATCACAAAGGTATTACCGACGGCGTGATTCTGAACGGACAGCAGTTCCAGCACGGCTGGACAACTTCCGCGATGCCGATGGAGGATACGTCGAAAGTCGTCTACGGACCGCTTCCGGAGTTTCCGGTGAAGGACAACATCGGTTTCTTCCGTGCGGAATTTGAGATTGCGGATGCGCCTGCGGACACGTTCCTGTACGTTCCTGCCGGCAACCGCGGATTCTGCCGGATCAACGGAATCATCCTCGGCCGCTACGACAAGAGCGGTCCGTTCCATACGCTGTACGTCCCCGCTCCGTTCCTGCGCAAGGGGAAAAATACGGTGGAAGTGTTTGAGTACGACAACCTCGGTCGTCCCGCGGTTCAGCTCCTGGACCACCCGCTCGTCGGCGGATTCTGAAGAAAAAAGGAGCAACCATGCGTATCATCAACAGTATCTCCTATTGCCCCCCGCTGGGATTCCGCGGGCTTGGCGACCTTTATCTTCCGGATAACGTCACCCCGGAAATGCAAACAGTTCTCACATGAAAAACGAACACCCGAAGCTCCGGAGAATTAATGGTCCGGAGCTTCGGGAAAATCTCCAGGTTCAAAACTTTTCCGGACGTTCCCTTCACGCTTCAAATGCCGTCCGGCTCCCGCCATTGAAAAAATTGCAGGTTATCTGTGTTCCGGATTTGAAAATTCGCATTTTTGAGCTATTGTTTTCCATTCATGAATGAAGGCTGCCGTTATGAACGTTCTGGATGTAAAAAATCTGACAATCGAATTCAAATCGGAACAGGGGTTCCTGCCCGCTGTGACCGACGTCTCCTTTCACCTTCAAAAAGGGGAAATTCTCGCGCTGGTCGGCGAAAGCGGATGCGGGAAAAGCATCTCGTGCATGTCGCTCTCCCGTCTGCTCCCCTCCCCGCCCGCCCGCATTCCGCGCGGCGAAGTCCTGCTGACAAAGCGCGACGGGACGACCGAAGACGTTATGAAACTTTCTCCGCGGCAGCTCCGCAAAATCCGCGGCGGCGAAATTGCCTACATCTTTCAGGAGCCCTCGGTCTCCCTCAATCCGGTTTTCCGCGTCGGAATGCAAATCGCGGAGGCAATCGAACTCCACCGTCCGGATGTGACCGATATCGAAGGCGAAGTTGTGAACCTCCTCCGTCAAGTCGGCATTCCGGGACCGGAAGAACGGGCGAAACTCTATCCGCACGAAATGTCCGGAGGCATGCAGCAGCGAGTCATGATCGCCATGGCGCTGGCAAGCCGTCCGTCGATTCTGGTTGCGGATGAGCCGACCACCGCACTCGACGTCACCATTCAGGCGCAGATTCTCGAACTTCTCGCGGATCTGCGGAAGGAAACCGGCATGTCGATTATCCTGGTCACCCACAATCTCGGCATCGTTTCGGAAATGGCGGACCGCGTCTGCGTCATGTATGCGGGAAGAATTGTCGAATCCGCCCCCGTCCGCGAACTTATCGACCGTCCGCGTCATCCGTACACGACCGCTCTCCTCGCGGCGGTTCCGAAGCTCGGCGGAGAACACGGAAAACTTTCCACCATTCCCGGTTCCGTGCCGACTCCCGCGCATTTTCCCGCCGGATGCCGCTTCTGCGACCGGTGCGCACTCCGCCGCACCTTCCCTGAAGCGGAACAGACCATCTGCGAAACAACCGTCCCCCCAATGCGCGAACTCGCACCCGGGCACTTCTGCGCATGCCATAAAACAGGAGACGCACAATGAAAAATTTTCTTGTCTCCGGCATAAAAAATCCGCTCGCCCCGTTCATTCTTCTGCTGGCGCTGATCATCCTGATGACGATTATCATCTCCAACATCAAGTCTGCGCGCGAAACCGCACAGCTGCATACAGGAAGACAGAATCTGCTGTTTGATCCCCAGCCTGCGGATTCCGATGAAACCGCTGCGGAAAAAACCGGCTCCGAACCCGATATCCGTCATCTCACAGCGGAAGCGCTCGACGCCTGGGAGGGCGGCGATTTTGCCGCTGCGGAGGATAAATTCCGGACCATTCTCGTGTTCCGTCCGAACAACGCCGTTGCCCTTTCGCACCTCGGAGCATTGCTGCATCACCGCGGCGATTACGCATCCGCCGAACGCATGTTCCGCCGTCAGACCCTGTTTCATCCGGGCGACCCGAACGCCTATCTGAACCTTGCCTCGGTGCTGGCGCGCCAGAACAAACTCCCCGAGGCGCTCGCCGTCTCCAAACAGAGTCTGCGTCTTGCGCCGAAAGCCTCTTCAACCAATCTGCTTTCTCTTGCAAAAATCTACTCGCAGGCGAAAGATGAGAAGCGCGCGCTTGATTATTTCCGCCGCGCGGCATCCATCCTGGGTCCGCGCCTCGTCGAAGCCGGATGGGATCCCGCATTTGACAATATCCGCCAGAATCCGGAATTTCAGTCTCTGCTCCGCGATGCGGGCAAACAGCAAGGAGCCGTCAGATGAGCTTCATCAAAATTCTTTCCGATCAGGTCTCCAATAAAATCGCCGCGGGCGAAGTAATTGAGCGTCCAGCCTCCGTTGTCAAGGAGCTTGTCGAAAATGCTCTCGACGCCCATGCAAAACGGATCACCGTCCGTGTGGAACGAGCAGGTCAGCGTCTCATCTCGGTAACCGACGACGGCGACGGGATGGATTCCGACGACGCACTGCTCTGTTTCGAGCCGCACGCCACCAGCAAAATCGCGACCGAAGAGGACATTTTCCATATTCATTCATTCGGCTTCCGCGGAGAGGCTATGCCCAGCATCGCCTCCGTCGCGCGCGTCACGCTCCGCACCCGCAGACGCGATTCGCAGGAGGGTTTCCAGGTCTCCATCACCGGCGGAACGCTCGGCGAAACCATGCCCGTCGGCTGCGCCCCGGGAACCGAAACGACCGTCCGCGATCTCTTTTTCAATGTTCCCGCACGCAGGAAATTCCTCAAGTCCAATTCGACGGAAGAACGGCACATCACCGAAATCATGTCGCTGATCTCCCTCGCGCATCCGGACGTTGCATTTGAACTGACGCTAGACGGACGCAAAATCATTTCCAGCGGCGCGGGCGACGACCTCATGCCGCGCATCCGCGACATTTACGGACGCGACCTCGCTGACGCCATGGTCAAGCTCGACTACGATTCCGGACGCATTCACATTGAAGGCTGCATCACCAAGCGCGGCGTGACGCGTCCTTCGCGCTCCGAACAGCGCATCTTCGTCAACGGCCGCCCCGTTGAATCCCTGCCAGTCTACCGCGGTATCAAGGACGGTTGCGGGCCCATGCTCGACAAGGGGCGCTACCACCCGGCGGTTGTTTTCATCACTCTTGATCCGGCACTCGTCGATATCAATGTCCATCCTGCGAAACGGGAAATCCGCTTCCGCAACGAATTTGAAGTTTCCATGGCGGTCCGCGACGCCGTTGCCGACGCAATGAACCGCGCCGCCCGTTCCGCCAATCCGTTTCTTGATCCCGGTCAGACCTTCCAGACGGTCACCGTTGAACCGGAAACGAAACCGCAGAAACCGATCTTCGATCCGGCGGAATTCATCCGCTCGCAGGCTTCCGCTCCGCCGATTGAACGCGAAGCTCCGATTCTCGAAACACGCGCCTCCAATCAGGTCTTTCAGAAAACCCAGCCGGAACTGCCGCAGTTCACCTCCGACCGCCGCATTGAGCGCATCATGCTCGCGGCAAAAGTCGACTACAAACCCGTCGGCGCAATTCCGGTCCGGACCATGCCCGACCTGTTCCGTCAGATCGACCCCGTTCTTCCCCCCCGCGACCCGGAGGAGAAGCCGGAGGAAGAAAAAAACACCGGCAGCTTTCCCGGACGCAAAGGACTGACCGTTCTCGGTTTTCTCGAAAACTCCTACATCATCGCGACCATGAAAGACGGTCTGGTTCTAATCGACCAGCATGCCGCGCACGAACGCGTTCTCTACGAGAAACTGCTGAAACGGAATAAAGACGTTCTTTCCCAGAAGCTGCTGATTCCGATCACTCTGGACCTCTCGCTCTCGGACTGCCGGTTCATCGAATCAAACCGCGCAGTTTTTTCCGCGCTCGGGTTCGAGCTTGACACCTTCGGCGAACGGACCGTCAAAGTCAACGCCATTCCCGCCGCCCTGCGCCAGGACAACGCCGGAGGAATGCTGAAAGACATTCTTGCAATGATTACCGAAAACGGAACATTCAACGGGCGCACCGACTCCGCCAAACTCGCGCAGGCCGCCTGCAAAGCCGCAGTCAAAGCCCACGACAAACTCACGATGGAGGAGTGCAGCGCCCTGCTCGATCAGATGGCGGAATGCGAACTGCCGTACTGCTGTCCGCACGGACGCCCCACAATCATCAACATCTCCATCAGCGAACTGGAACGCCGCTTCGGAAGAAAATAACCGGACCGGCAGATGGTGCAATGAACTTCGTTTTTGAACAGCTGACTCCCGAACGGTTCCTTCCCGCGCTGGAAGAGGCGCTCTCGTGCGAACTCTCCGGATTCGCTTCCGCGTTTCACAGCTACATCAACCGCGTCTACGAGCTACGGACGACCGGAGGAGAGCCGCTCGTCGTCAAGTTCTACCGTCCCGGACGCTGGTCCGCCGATGCGCTGCTCGATGAACATGACTACCTATGGGAATGCAGCGACTCCGGCGTGCCCGTCGTTCCGCCCTACGAGCTCGCAAACGGATCCACTCTCGGCGAATTTGAAAACATTTACTTCGCGGTATTCCCGAAAAAACGCGGACGCGACATCGCTTTCGACTCTCCGGAGGAGCTGGAACAGGCGGGACGGCTCATCGGCCGTCTCCACGCGGTCGGAGCCCGCAGAACTGCGGAATACCGTCTCACTCTGGAACCGGAAAAGATGATCGGAAGCGTTATCGAACGTCTCGCCGATTCCGCATTTCCCGGACGCCGCCAGTTCGAGGAATTCGTCGGTCTCTGCAATGAGATCGCAGATATCGCATGCCCGGTCTTTCCGGACGCTTCGGCCTTTCTGCGTCTGCACGGCGACCTTCACCGCGCGAACATTCTGAACCGGCCGGATGAAGGACTCATTCTCATCGACTTCGACGACATGCTGAACGGTCCTCCGGTGCAGGATCTCTGGCTTCTGCTTCCGGATATTCCCTCGCGCTGTCCCGAAGAGGCGGAGGCGCTCGCGCGCGGTTACAACATGTTTATGGAGTTTTCCGAATCCGGCTATGCGGTCACCGAGTGTCTGCGGATGCTCCGGATGCTCTACTTCCTCTCGTGGGTCGCAATGCAGCGGAACGATCCGCAGTTTTCCGCGACCTTTCCCGGCTGGGGCGGCGAAGCCTACTGGCGGACCGAATTTGCCGACCTCCGCCGTCAGATCCCCTCCATGAAAGAAGAAATCCGCTTCTGGAAGCGGAATATATAACCAAAGGAGAAATTCATGTCCAAATTCACCGTTCTGTTTCAGGGAGATTCCATTACCGACTGCGGACGCGCCACATGCGGCGGCGCGGGATTCGACAACAAGGGACTCGGCCCCGGCTATCCCGGAATGATCGCCGCACGCCTCACCTGCGACCGTCCGGACATCGACTGGCAGTTCATCAACAGGGGAATCAGCGGAAACCGCATTGTCGATCTTTACGCCCGCTGGAAAGCCGACTGCATCAACCTCGCCCCGGATGTTCTCAGCGTTCTGATCGGCGTCAACGACACCTGGCACGAAGTTCATTACAACAACGGCGTGGAGGTTCCCCGCTATGCCCGGTTCTACCGTGAACTGCTCTCCTGGACCCGCGAGGCTCTCCCGAACATCCGGTTTGTCCTCCTCGATCCGTTTGTCTGCCCGAATGTCTCCGGACGTGATGCGTTCGTCACGGAACTCATCGAGCGGCGCAAAGTCGTCACGGAACTGGCGAAGGAATTCAATGCCGTCCACATTCCTCTGCAGGACATCTTCAACGAAGCCTTCAAACGTGCTCCGGAAGCCCACTGGTCCGCAGACGGCGTGCATCCGACGCCCGCGGGTCATCAGCTCATCACAGACGCATGGCTCAAGGCAACGGAACAGCTGTTCCGCTGAATGTTATCATTTTCACAAAAAAGCAGCTGATTTTACTCTCCCGCGCTATTGCTTTTCCGGAAAAATGACGTATAATTTCCGGAAAGGAAACAATTTGCATGGGACAGAAAAACGAAAACAGTCTGATCAATTTCAAAGAGCTCGCGCGTGAACTTCATGTCAGCGTCATGACCGTTTACCGCGTGCTCAACAATGAACCCTCCGTGCGTCCGGCGACCCGCCAGCGCGTCGTCGAGGCGCTCAACCGTTACGGCTACTACGCGCATAAACCGAGCCGGAAGATCCGCATCATCTTCGATTTTTCGGATCATGCATATCTCCAGCACTACGGAATGCGGCTCATGCAGCGTCTTTCTCATCATGAATTCGCCTGCGTTGCAACCGACCACCGCAAGAACCCGGCGAAATTCTTCGATGCCGCCGCGGAAAGCGACGTCATCGTCTACTGCTCCGTCCCTGAAAACAAAACGGTCCGCCGCACTCTCGAAATCAATCCGTCAATCTATCAGATTTCCATCTATACGAAGTGCGACGCCGATATCATCATCTCTTCCGACAACATTCTCGGCGGCGCCATGGCGGCCCGGCATCTGCATGAATACGGACACTCCCACATCGCCGTCCATCTCAGCGAAGCGCATCCGACCCGGTTCGACCGCCGGAGCAGTTTCTTTGCGGAACTTCATGATCTCAATCCGGACTGCCGCATCGACTATGTCGAAGCGCGGCGCGGAGAGACCATGCGCGACGTCTTCAACCGCTATTTCGATTCCGTCGATGAAATGCCCACAGCAATTTTCTTTCTCGCCGGAGAATACAGCCAGATTTTCTATAAAGCGTTCATCCTCAATGACAGAGAAGGACGTTTCCGCAATCTTTCCATCATGAGCTACGACCGTCCGGAAGACGTCATTCCGGAACAGCCTGACGCCGTGCAGTTCGACCGTATCGAGTTTCTCCCGCAGGATATTCTCGACTGGACCGAATTCTACATACTCAACCGTCCGATGATGAAACACCGGACAACGGTACACACCAACATCAAACCGACGCTGAAAATCACCGGCTCGGTACGGAGGCTCAAATGACTGCGGAACTCACCCCGCAAAACATCCGGAAGGCGGAACGCCTTGCCGTGCTCTCATCCTGTTTCGGCTTTCCCGGAGAAGTCGTTCTCACGGACAGCGCAATCATCATTCTCTTCGCCGGAGCGCTCGGCGCAGGCGACATGCTTTCGCTGCTCACAACCTCGTTTCTCCCGTTTCTGAACGGACTCTGCATGATTCCGACCGCGTATCTGGTCATGCGCCACGGACACCGCGCGGTGATGCTCCGCGTGCTGACGCTCTCCTCGCTGATGTACTTTCTCGCGGCAGCCTCGCCGTGGTTCGGCGCGGCCGGAATCGCGGTAATGCTGGCCGCCGTGCTCCTCTTCGCGCTCGGCGTGACCGGTTTTGTCGCCGGCTGGTATCCGATGCTCGACACCTTCCTGACCCGTGATTCGCGCACTCCGTTTTTCAGCAGGATGCGGTTCTGTCACCAGCTGACCTCCGTTCTGTTTCTCGTGACGGCGGGGGCTCTGCTCGGCGCGCAGCCGCCCGTCTGGAAGATGCAGCTCGTCATCTTCGCCGCAGCTCTGATGTTCTGCGGACGCGCCCTCTGCGTCGCCCGGATTCCGGAATTCCCCGCCCGCGCACCGGAAAAATTCGGTTTTCTCGACGGACTCCGCCGCGCAATCGGTAACAAGGGACTGACCGGATTTTCCCTCTATCTATTCATGCTCAACATCTCCACCTTCGGAACGGTTCCGCTGACCATGCTGTATCTGAAAAAAGGTCTTCAGACGCCGGACAACATCGTGGTGTTCCTCTCCGCCGCCGCGCTGACGGGCATGCTGCTCGGCTATCTCGGAATCGGGCGTGCCGTGAAACTCCTCGGAGGAACAGGACGCGCATTCGTCACATTTCACCTGCTCTATTTCATCCTGAACACATCGCTTTTCTTCCTCGACCGCGGCGGAACTGCAGCATGGTGTTTTGCCGGCGCGGTTCTGCTGATGTTCAGTTTTCTGCTCGCAGGAAGTTCCATTCTCGCCTCCTCCGAAATGATGGAACTTGCAACTCCCGGAAACAAAGTCATGGCGATGGCGTTCAGTGGAACATTTTCCTACGGGGCGACGGGACTTGCCCGCGTGGTACCCTCGCTGCTCCTCGGTTCGGGACTTCTCGCTTCAAGCTGGGAGTTCCACGGATTCGCAATCAGCCGCTGGCGCAGTCTCTACCTGCTGGGCTCCTCCGCAATTCTTCTCTCGGCGGTCTTCCTCTTTCTCGTCCCCGCTGTCTTTCCCGACAACACAAACTCAAGGAGTATAAAATGAAAACATCAACGGAACGCTTCTCCGGCTTCACCCGCGGCATGGGCATCGGCGGATGGCTCACCAACTACAAACGGTTCAACGTCCTTCCCGACAAATGGAAACTGCCGCTCACCGTCGGCGATTTCGAACACTTTGAAAGCTACATCACCGAAGAAGACGTCGCCAGGATCGCCTCCTATGGACTTGACCATATCCGCCTCGGATTCGACCAGATTGTCATGGAAGATTCCCCGTATCACTACCGCGACCGCATGTTCGAACTCATCGCGAACTTCATCTCATGGTGCGAAAAGTACAAGCTGAATGCCGTTCTCAATCTTCACAAGGCCGTCGGCAACTACTGCGACATTGCGGAACCGGTCGCACTCCTTGACGATGCCGAGCTCCAGAACCGCTTTGTCGCCCTCTGGATTGAATTTGAAAAGCGTTTCCATAACAAGCCCGGCGTTGCATTTGAACTCATGAACGAAATCCGCGACGTCAAACCCGATCTCTGGAACAGCCTCGCGGAACGCACCGTCAACGAACTGCGCAAGCTCAACCCGACGCGCAAAATCATCATCGGCAGCACCTGCTGGAACAGCCCGAATACACTCAAAGATCTGCAGCTGTTCAACGATGACAACATCATCTACACATTCCACAGCTACGCTCCGTTCGAATTCACGCATCAGCGCGGTGTGCTCCAGGCGCTCCCGCTCTTCTACAACCGCGCAATGGAGTGGCCCGGCGACATTCAGAAGTACCGCGATTTCCGCACCAGCATAGGACAGGACATCGGCGATTATGCGGACTACGACCGCATGGATATCCGGTACATGCGCAAAGAACTGAACGGCGCATTTGAATTCGTCCGCAGCCACCCGGACAAGATTCTCTGGTGCGGCGAGTTCGGCACGATCCGCCACTGCAAGCTCGAATACCGCGAGAACTGGATGCGCGACATGATTTCGCTCCTGATCGAACACGGCATCCCCTACTGCGTCTGGAACTACCTCAGCACGCCCAACGACGGCAACCGCTTCAGTCTTGTCGACGACGACCGCCGCGAAATCCTCAGTCCGCGTCTTCTCCGCATCATTCAGGGACATCTTTCCTGAAGATTTTTCCGAATCGCGCTTGACACGCGCACAGTTTCATGGTATCTTGCAGCAGATACCATGAAACTGCAACAGGAGTAAATATGATTCGTAAAAACATCCTGGTTACCGGCGGAGGCGGATTTCTCGGTTCGCACCTCTGCGAACGCCTGCTGAACGACGGACACAATGTCATCTGCGTCGACAACTTTTTCACAGGCTGCAAACGCAACATCGAGCACCTTCTGGACAATCACCGGTTCGAGGTTCTGCGCCACGACGTCACCTTCCCGCTCTATGTTGAAGTGGATGAAATCTACAATCTTGCCTGCCCCGCCTCCCCGATCCACTATCAGCGGGACCCGGTCCAGACGGTCAAAACCTGCGTCCACGGCGCAATCAACATGCTCGGTCTCGCCAAACGCATCGGAGCCAAAATTCTGCAGTCCTCCACCTCGGAAGTCTACGGCGATCCGCATATTCATCCGCAGGTTGAGGAATACTGGGGCAATGTGAACCCCATCGGCGAACGCGCCTGCTACGATGAAGGCAAACGCGCCGCCGAAACGCTCTTCATGTCCTACTACCGCCAGTGCCGCCTCCGCATCAAAATCGTGCGCATTTTCAACACCTATGGACCGAACATGCACCCGAACGACGGACGCGTTGTCAGCAACTTCATTCTCCAGGCGCTGCGCGGCGAACCGATCACAATTTACGGCGACGGCTCGCAGACCCGCAGTTTCTGTTACTGCACCGACCTCATCGACGCAATGGTTCGCATGATGAACACCGGCGATGAAGTGACCGGTCCCATCAACATCGGCAATCCCGGCGAATTCACCATGCTGCAGCTTGCCGAACTTGTCCGGAAACTGACAAACTCGAATTCGGAAATCGTCTTCCGTCCCCTGCCCTCCGACGACCCGCGCCAGCGCCGTCCGGACATCACGAAAGCGCAGCAGATTCTCGGCTGGCAGCCCACCACGCACCTGGAAGAGGGACTGAAGCTGACCATCCGCTATTTCGACGATCTTCTCCGTTCCGGCGAAGCATGAGATGTCCGCTTCAAATAAATGACGAATTCGCCTTGACATGCTGTTGTTTTTCCGCGGAACCGTGCTATATTTAAAACAACAATAAAATTCAAGGAGTTTTGAATATGGCACTGTGGGGCGGAAGATTTTCGCAGGGCGCGGCAAAAAGCGTGCAGGATTTCACCGAATCGATCTCGTTTGACAAACGGCTCTATAAGCATGACATAATGGGCAGCAAGGCTCATGCGGCCATGCTCGGCGCAACCGGAATTATCCCGGAAAAATCCGCCGAAGACATTATCGCCAAGCTCGATGAAGTCCAGAAAATGATCGAAGAGGGAAAAGTCAAATTCGACGTTGCCCTTGAAGACATCCACATGCACATCGAAACCGAACTCATCCGTCTGCTCGGCGATGAAGGCGCGCGCGTCCACAGTGCTCGCAGCAGAAACGATCAGGTCGCACTCGACACCCGTCTCTATCTGCGCGACGAAATTCTCGAAATCATCGACGGAATCCGTCATCTCCAGCATGCTCTGCTCGGCCAGGCGGAAGCGAACAAGACCACGATTCTCCCGGGCTTCACGCACATGCAGCATGCCCAGCCGGTTCTTTTCGCTCATCACATGCTCGCATACATCGAACAGTTCGACCGCGATATCGGGCGTCTCACCGACTGCCGCACTCGTCTCAACGTCATGCCGCTCGGTTCCGGCGCGCTCGCCGGCTCCACCCTGCCCATCGACCGCGAATTCGTCCGCAAGGCTCTCGACTTCCCCGCCTGCACCCGCAACAGCATGGACTCCGTCGCCGACCGCGACTTCGCGTGTGAACTGCTTTCCGCTCTCGCGATTTTCTCCATGCACATCTCGCGTCTTTCCGAAGACATTATCCTCTGGATGTCGCAGGAATTCCAGTTCATTGAACTGTCGGACGCCTTCTGCACGGGCTCCAGTCTCATGCCGCAGAAAAAGAACCCCGATATCGCGGAAATTTCGCGCGGCAAAACCGGACGCATGTACGGCAATCTCACCGCCATGCTGACCATCTGCAAGGGTCTTCCCATGACCTACAACCGCGACCTTCAGGAAGACAAAGAGCCGCTGTTCGACTCCATCGACACAGCCAAAGGCATTCTTTCCGTCTATCCGCCGATGATCGAGACCATGAAGACCAAACCGGAGCGCATGCTTGACGCCGCCTCCGACCCGGGACTCATGGCGACAGACCTTGCGGAAGCGCTTGTACGCAAAGGGGTTCCGTTCCGTCATGCGCACCACAAAGTCGGCGCGCTGGTCAAATACTGCGCAGAAAACGGCAAAGCGATGAATGCACTTTCTCTCGCGGAAATGCAGTCTGTCATTCCGGAAGCGGACGAAGCGATGCTGAAACTCTTCTCGCCCGTCTCAGCCGTCACCCTCCGGAAATCTTACGGCGGAACAGGTTACGACCAGGTTGCCTCCCAGATAGCCTTCTGGGAAGAAAAACTCGGGAAATAATCAGGGGAGATTCTTCTTCCTCGCTCTCTGGCGCGGGTGTTTCGGTTCTTCGTGGTACAGCGAAACCGGAACATCCGGCTTTTTGAAAAGATCGGCAAAATCATCCAGACGGCCAAGCACAAGAGCAATCTCAAGCAAGGTACGGAACTGAATCTCCCCCGTGCGCTCAAAACGCTTGATCGTCCCGACTGCAACGCCTGTACATTCCGCCAGTTCTGTCTGCGGCATGTTCTGCTCAATCCGCAAAACACGGACACGCTCCGCGCAGCGAAGCATTATATCGTGCGGAACGACTAGAGAATATATTATATTTTCAGACATTGTACTATCCCTTAACAGGTTATTTTACTGTTATAAGATAGCACAATATCTATTATTTTCAAATCAAATCCGAGCTTTTCCGTCCTGGAGATACTCGCGCAGGAAGGTAATCGGAATCAGAGCAGACCAGCCGCAGAAGTCACGCTTGGCGCTCACCGAGGGCGTAGCACACTGATCCGGCGGATAGTTCTCCCAGATCGTTCCCGTGCTCTTCCAGAGGGTTTCCGCGGTATGATAAAGACGGGCTGCAAGCTCGACCGCCAGCGCATGTTCTCCATAACGGTCGAGTCCGCGCAGAAGCATGTAGCTTGTCGGAGCCCAGACCGGACCGCGCCAGTAAGCGCCGTGCGTCATGTAATCCGGATCCGCCGCGCTCAACGATGGAACGCCGCACGGACGGTTGAATTCCGCCGGATCGCGCAGACGTTCCAGCAGACGCGCCGCACGGTCAGCCGGGGCGACCTCCGCGAGAAGCGTCCAGAATGCGCCGATGTGACGGCGGCGGACCGGAGCGCCATTCAGCACATCGTAATACCAGCCGTCCGTTTCATCCCAGCAGAGAGTGTTGACCAAACGGGCCAGTTCCGCGTGCTCCGCCATCATCCGGGCCTCCGCTTCCGGCTTGCCGATGATGCGCGCAATGCGGGCAAGACAGAGAGCAAAGAAAGCGCTCTGCGCCGTAGTCTCACACCAGCCGATCTGACGATTCCAGTCGCAAACGCCGTGCGGGATGCCGCGCAGCCAGCGATAGGTCTTCTCACGTTCCTCGCCCGGCGCAGTGATGGATTCGCGCGTCAGCGGAATGCCGCCCTCCGGCGTGAGATCGGAAATGCTGTTCCAGCGCGGCATGTCATCCATACCGCAGCCGAGCATGTCCGTGTAATAGAGTCCATCGGGACGGCGGAAGTGCGCTTTGTTGTACTCGTACTGCGCCAGAAGATGCGGAAAAACTTCCGGAAGGCGGGTCGTGATGAATCCGCCTTCATAGAGGTCCAGTTCCGCCCAGGCAAGCAGCGGCGGTGCGAATGCGGAGGGACACTCCGGCGCCCAGCGGCTCGTTCCGTCCGGACAGCTCTCGCGGCTGATGAAGCCGTCGGGAGACTGCAGCGCGTAAAAGTTATCCAGCGAATCGGCAACGGGGAATTCATCCGCATGGAATTTCGCCCACTGAACCGAAAACGCCGTGTCCCACAGAAAAATGTTGACGAAATCGCCTCCGGTTCCGAGCCGGGGTGACCGGAGAAGCTGCGGATTCGCATCGCGCGAAAGTTTCCGTCTCGCGATTGCAAGAGCGGCTTCATAAAACGGATTCGAGGTAAATGCGGACTGTCTCATGCGGAGTTCCTTCAAAAAAAATCCGCCGGAAAGAGAGATTCCTCCGGCGGATTCAGTGTTGCTGTGTTACTTGACAACGATGTTGACAATGCGTTTCGGAACGCAGATCACCTTGACAATGGTCTTTCCGGCAATCGCGGCTTTCACCTGCTCGTTTCCGAGCGCGAGTTCGCGCATCTGATCCTGATCCGCATCGGCCGGCATCATCATGCGGACGCGCGGCTTGCCCTGAATCTGAACCATGATCTCGATCTCGTTCTCGACCAGCTTCGATTCATCACAGGACGGCCACGGCGCGAGCGAAAGCGGAGCCTCGTGTCCGAGAATCTCCCACATCTCTTCCGCGATATGCGGAGCATACGGGCAGAGCAGTTTCGCGTAGGTCTCGGCGGCTTCACGCGGCATCTTCTCGAGTTTGGAAAACTCGTTCAGAAAAATCATCATCTGACTGATTGCCGTGTTGAAGTTCAGCGTTTCGGTGTCGTCCGTAACTTTCTTCACGGTCGCATGGAGCAGTTTCTCCTGCGCCGGTGTCAGCGGAACATCGACAATCGGGGTCTGGGCAATCATGCGCCAGGAGCGTTTGAGGAAGCGGAAGACGCCTTCCACTCCTTTCGTGCTCCACGGTTTCACCGCCTGAAGCGGTCCCATGAACATCTCGTAAAGACGCATGGAATCCGCGCCGTAGTCGCGTACGACGTCGTCGGGATTGACCACGTTTTTCAGCGATTTGGACATCTTCGCGGGGAACTCGGTGAGCTTCTCGCCAGTATCCTTGTGAACCGGACCGTTTTCCGTCTTCAGCACTTTGTCCATCGGAACGAGCGCGCCGCGCGAATCCTTGTAGGAAATGCCGAGGATCATGCCCTGGTTGATCAGTTTGTGGAACGGTTCCGGCGTGCTGACAAAGCCGAGGTCAAACAGAACTTTGTGCCAGAAACGGGCATAAAGCAGATGCAGAACCGCATGTTCCGCGCCGCCGACGTAGAGGTCGACAGGCATCCAGTATTTTTCCTTTGCGGGATCGACAAAACACTTGTCGTTGTCCGGATCAATGTAGCGCAGATAATACCAGCAGGAACCCGCCCACTGCGGCATGGTGTTGGTCTCGCGGCGGCCTTTCATTCCGGTCACCGGGTCGGTGTACTCAAGCCACTCTTCCGCATTTGCAAGCGGGGATTCGCCGGTTCCGGACGGCTTGAAGTCCTTCAGCGGCGGCAGGGTGACGGGAAGATCTTTCTCGTCGACAAGGCGGATTGAACCGTCTTCCATGTGGATGACCGGGAACGGTTCGCCCCAGTAGCGCTGACGGCTGAAGAGCCAGTCGCGGAGTTTGTAATTGACCGTGAGCTTGCCTGCGCCGCGTTTGGAAAGCCAGTCGATTGTGGCGGCTTTCGCCTCCTTGACGTGCATTCCGTTGAGAACGAGTCCCTGATCATTCGCGGAGTTGAAGCTGACGCCGTCGCCGGTCCAGCAGACTTTACCCGCGAGAATGTCATTCAGATCCAGCTTCGCCGCTGCGGCGTCCGCGGCGGTCGGCTCGATGATGCACTTGATCGGAAGATTGAACTTGACGGCGAAATCAAAGTCGCGTGTGTCATGCGCGGGAACAGCCATGATCGCGCCCGTTCCGTAGGTGGAAAGGACGTAATCGGAAATCCAGATCGGCAGCTTGTCGCCGTTCACCGGATTGATCGCATACGCGCCGGTGAAAGCTCCGGTCTTGTCCTTGTTGAGGTCTGTGCGTTCCAGATCGCTCTTGAGAGCGGCCTTGCGCTGATATTCCTTGACCGCTTCGCTCTGTTCCTGCGTGGTGATGGCATTGACCAGAGCATGTTCCGGAGAGAGAACCAGGTAGGTTGCGCCGAACAGAGTGTCGGGACGGGTCGTGAAGACCGTGACCGTCTTGTCGGTCCCGTCGATTTTGAATGTGACTTCCGCGCCTTCGGACTTGCCGATCCAGTTGCGCTGCATCTCCTTGATGCCTTCCGGCCAGTCGAGTTTGTCGAGGTCGGCAAGCAGCTGTTCCGCATACTTGGTGATGCGGAGCATCCACTGTTTCATCGGCTTGCGGATGACCGGGTGATTGCCGCGCTCGCTGCGTCCGTCGATCACTTCCTCGTTCGCAAGAACGGTTCCGAGAGCGGGACACCAGTTCACCGGTACTTCATCGATGTAGGCGAGACCTTTTTTGTAAAGCTGGAGGAAAATCCACTGCGTCCAGCGGTAGTATTTCTCGTCCGTCGTATTGATTTCGCGGTCCCAGTCGTAGCTGAAACCGAGAGATTTAATCTGACGCTTGAACGTTTCGACGTTTTTCTTCGTGGTGATGGAAGGATGCGTTCCCGTTTCGACGGCGTACTGTTCCGCGGGCAATCCGAAAGCATCCCAGCCCATCGGGTGAAGAACATTGAAACCGCGCATCCGTTTGTAGCGGCAGAAGATATCGGTCGCGGTGTAGCCTTCCGGGTGACCGACGTGGAGCCCCGCGCCGCTCGGATAGGGGAACATGTCCAGCACATAGAGTTTTTCTTTTCCGGGAATCTCCGTTGCCTTGAACGTCTTGTGATCGTCCCAGAATTTCTGCCATTTCTTTTCAATGGCGGAAAAATCGTAATCTCTGTTTTCCATTCTGAATCCTTCTTATTTCAATTGCGATTACTTTGCATAGTCCTTTTCGCGGAGGTCGAAGACGCGTTTTGCCTTGCCTTCCTGTTCCGGCAGCGTATTCGGAGCAAGGAGCTCCACGCGCGGATTGACGCCGAGCTCGCTCTTGACGGCGTCCGCAACTTTGCGCCGGATACCGTCCGCCCCTTCCAGGGAACCGGAGAAGCAGGCGGGGTTGATCTCCACTTTTACGTGAATGCGGTCGAGAAGATCGTCCTTCGTCACTTCAACCATGTAGTTCGCGCCGATTTCCGAGACGGTCATGATCGCCTTCTCAATCTGCTGTGGGAAAATGTTGACTCCGTTGATGATAAGCATGTCGTCGGTGCGTCCCTTGAAGCGCGCGATGCGGCGGTGCGTTCTTCCGCACGGGCACGGTTCGGGAATGATGCGCGTAAGGTCGTGCGTGCGGTAGCGGATCAGCGGCATGGCTTCACGCTGGAGGGAGGTGAGGACGAGTTCGCCCTCCTCACCGTCCGGAAGCACTTCCTCTGTGACCGGATCGATAATTTCCATAAGGTACTGGTCTTCCCAAAGATGCATTCCGTTGTTGCGTTCGCGGCATTCAAAAGCGAGACCGGGTCCGCACATTTCGGAAAGTCCGTAGGAGTTGAACGCCTGCACACCGAACGCCTCGTCGATCTGTCTGCGGAGCGCATCCGAATGCGGTTCCGCGCCGATAAAGAAGATTCTGAGCTTGAGGTCTTTTTTCGGGTCAAGTCCGCATTCGGGGAAGAAACTCAGCAGACGCATGGAGTAACTCGGGAGAATGTGACAGACGGTTGTACCGAAAGTCTTCATGAACCAGATCTGGCGCTTGGAGTTGCCCGCGGCGCTGGGAATGACAAGTGCGCCGAGACGCTCCATGCCGTAGTGAAAGCCGAGTCCGCCGGTAAAGAGACCGTAGCCCATAATGTTCTGGAAGACGTCGGTGTTGCGCGCCCCCGCCATGAATGCGGAACGGGCGGTCATGTTCGCCCAGAGATCGAGGTCATGCTGAGTGTGGAAAACAACGGTCGGCGTTCCGGTCGTTCCGGAGGAGGAATGCAGACGGACAATGTCTTTCATCGGTTTTGCGACAAAGCCGTAGGGGAAATTTTCGCGCAGAGTCTGCTTGTCGACGAGCGGCAGACGGCGGATGTCGTCCAGCGTCTTGACCGATTCAATCACAGATTCAGTAAGAATCTTGGAATAATAAGGAGAGTTGGCTGCCAGTTTCAGTGTTTTTTTCAGATTCGCCAGTTGCATGGCTTTCAGATCTGCGCGGCTGATCAGTTCTATGTCGCGCTCCCAGAATTCTGTTTCCATAGTTTCACCTTATTTTGAATGTTTGACTGCACGTATCGTAAGGAAGAATCCGAGCGCCACGCTCAGCAGCGCCCCCATCAGCACGCGGAACTCCGCGGGAAGAAGAAATGTCACCGTATGCGCCGGAATCCAGAAATAAAGAATCGTTTTCGGAATAAACGATCCCCAGGCATGGGCGTTGAGACCGGAAAGGAACTCGCCGCCTCCGACGAATCCGCGCTTTGCAAGAACGGCATTGAACCATTCGTGTCCAAGCATCATCGGGTACGCAAAAATCATATTCATCCAGAAGGACATCGAAATTGCAAAAATAAACCGGTTTCCGAAACCGTTCGAAAGCATCAGCGGTTCGCCGAACCAGAGCGGAGTTCCCATCATCGCCTGAACGCCGTTTGCAAACAGAGCAAATGCAACCGTCATGACAAGCCCGAAAAAGCCCCACACAATCACGCGGACGGGAAAGAAATCGACCTTCCACGAACCCGTTTTAAGACGCGCTTTCAGCATTTCGCCGAACATGGCAAGCAGTGCGAACTTGAGGAACCCCATTACATAAGGATGATATTTCGTGACATTTCCGAACTGGTCAAGCCCTTTTGCCGTGAATCCGGTCCAGACAGTCTGCGTTTTCAGCAGCTCACCGCCGTCAAACAGTCCGGTCGTAACGGACGTGTTGAACGGGAAGAAAATCACGAGAAGAGCGAACAGCACGGGAAATGCAATTCCGAGGTAATCTGATTTTTTCATAACTCACTCTGTTTCATTGATTAAAGGCCGAGCTCGCGGATGCGTTCCGCCGCTTCGGGATATTTCTGAATCAGCGATTCCGTATCGCCTTCCATATAATCTTCGAACTCGAATCCGGGACAGACAACAGCACCGAAAAGTCCCCAGCTCTCCTCCGTGCGGTCGGAAAGAACGGTCGCCTGCCAGGTCCACGCGGGAATGATGCTTTGCGGAAATTCGCCGCAGAGAACATCGGGACCGATCACGCGTTCTTCAAAAGTTCCGTCGGGAAGGAGCAGAAGCTGGATTGCGGAGGACCCCGCATGATACATCCAGATCTCATCGGATTTGACAAGATGCCAGCGGGAGACCTCTTTTCCGCGCAGCATGTAGAAGATGCTGGTTGCAGCGCGGCGCTGCTTGGTCGCCTGGGTTTTGACAACAGAACGGTAAACCTCACGGAACGAACCGCCTTCGCGGTGTTCCTGAAGCTGCAAAGCCTGTACGATTTCCTGTGCGTCCGCCATATCCGGTTCCTGAAAACGGAGGAGCGCCGGAAAAAGAATTCCGGCGCGAAAACCCGTTTTCCGGTTACTTGTTGAGTGTGAGTGCGACAAATTCGTCGCGGCGGTTCTTGGCGCGGGAAGCCTCGTCGTCACCCTGAACGGCGGGGCGTTCCTCGCCGTAGCTGATGGTGCGGATGCGGGATTCCGCGATTCCGCGCTGAACGAGATATTCCTTTGCCGCAAGAGCTCTGCGTTCACCGAGCGCACGGTTGTACTCGTCGCTTCCGCGGTTGTCGCAATTGCCTTCGATCACGACGCCCGTTCCCGGAGTGCTGGAGAGATAGGAGGCGATTTCGTCAAGTTTCGGAGCCTCGGAGCTGCCGATGCGGGAGCTGTCAAAGCTGAAATAGACGGTCGGGAGAGTGACGCCGGGAATCGGACGGCCGAAGTCGTCGTAGGGCCCGGGCGCGGCGTTGTTCCATTCACCGGCTCCGGCATTGGCTCCGGCTCCGCCGTTGATGCCGCCCATGCTGTTGATGTTGGCGTCGCCGGCATTGGCGTCGTAACCGCCCGCTCCGGGTCCGCCGACCCGTGCCGCGCCGTCGTCGCCTTTTACCTTGAACATTTCCAGACTGGCGTCATCATCGTCGAACATGGAACAACCTGTTGTGCCGAGAACGAGAGCCAGTGCGGCAGCGCCGCCGATTAACATTTTTGAGAAAGCCATAGCCGTCATCTCCTGTTAAGTTTTTTTGGTGTTTTCTGTTACCCTGACAATTTAGCGAGTTTTTTAAAATTTTCAACTGCAAAACCCCGCTTTCCGAAAGAAAAGCCGTTTTTTTTCATTTTTTTTGAAAAAAAATTGTCTTCCGCTATTGTTAAAATGCCTCTTGCAGTATAAATTACCTTAATGACAAAACCAGCAATACTTTTTATGGAAGGATGAAACATCATGTCAGAGACACTCCCTAAAATGGATCCGAAAGACATCAACTGGTCCTCTTTGGGATTCGGTTACATGCCGACCAACTCCTATGTCCGCACGACCTGGCTCGACGGCAAGTGGTCCGAGCCGGTTCTCATCAAGGAACCGACCATCACCATGTCCATCGCCGCAACCTGCCTTCACTACGGACAGGCCGCCTTCGAAGGACTCAAAGCGTTCCGCCAGAAAGACGGAAAAGTCCGCTGCCTGCGTCCCTGGGAAAACGTCAAACGCATGAACCTTGCGGCCGACTACATGCTTGCTCCGGCCATTCCCGAAGAACTCTACATTCAGATGATCCAGATGGTTGTCAAGGACAACATCGAATACGTTCCGCCCTACGGAACCGGCGGAGCCCTCTATATCCGCCCGCTCCTCATCGGAACCGGCGCCCAGGTCGGAGTCTCCCCGAGCAAAATGTACGATTTCCTGATCCTCGTCACCCCCGTCGGCGCATACTACAAAGGCGGCATCCAGCCCGTCGAAGCGCTTGTTCTTGATGACTACGACCGCGCCGCACCGCACGGAACCGGACACGTCAAGTTCGCCGGAAACTACGCAGCCAGCCTCAAACCGAGCAAGATCGCCAAGACCCAGGGCTACCCGATCACTCTCTTCTTCGACCCGAAGGATCATGAATTCATCGACGAATTCGGAACCAGCAACTTCTTTGCGATTTCGAAGGAAGGACACTACGTCACCCCGGTTTCCCGTTCGATTCTCCACAGCATCACGAACATGTCTCTGCAGGACATCGCGAAGGACATGGACATTCCGGTTGAACTCCGTCCGATTCACAAGGCGGAACTCGCGGACTTCGCGGAAGTCGCCGCATGCGGAACCGCAGTGGTCATCACCCCGATCTCCAAGATCGTCACAAAAGATCACACCTACACCTTCGGAGAAACCTGCGGTCCCACGCTCCGCAAGCTCTACGACCGCATGACCGCCATTCAGCACGGCGATTATCCCGACACGCACAACTGGATGCTTGAAATCAAGTAATCAGTTCC
>DHMO01000066.1:24925-56016 GCA_002405835.1 Lentisphaeria bacterium UBA4640
AAAAAGCGGACGGCATATTTCATCCGTCCGCAGACAAAAACAATTTGATTTTCCGTTACATTTCAGCCGCAATCGCGAGACTGGCAATGTCGCCGATCGCTTCTCCGAGCTGTGCGGGCACAACACGGCAGACCGAAGCGGACTGCGGAAGAGCTTCCGCGGCAATCACGCGCTCCATTGCGGGACGGAGCAGATGCTCCGAACGCGCAAAGATGCTGCCGATGACAATACACTCCGGATTCAGGATGTCAATCAGAATCGACAGACCTTCACCCAGTCGACGGCCGCTCTCTTCGTAGACGGCAAGAGCGTCCGAATCGCCGCGGTCGGCGGCGTCACCGATCGTTTTGGCGGAAACGGACGGAAGATCCGCTTCCGTCGGACACCAGGTTAGCGGGTGTCCGGCTTTCAGCGCGGCCTCCGCACGGAAACGTCCGAGCTGCGCGATTCCGCCGCCCGAACAGAACCCCTCAAAAGAGCCTGCTTTGCCGTAGCCGACCGGTCCGGAGGAAGCGATGCGGATGTGGCCGCACTCGCCGCCCATTCCGCAATGTCCGCCGAGAAGACGTCCGTTTGCGATGATTCCCGCACCAAGCCCGGTTCCGAACGTCAGGAACACCATGTCTGAAGTGCCGCGTCCGGCGCCGAAACGCCACTCCGCAAGCGCACAGGCGTTGGCGTCGTTCTCCAGCTTTGCCCGCAATCCGGTTGCGCGTTCCACAATCGCAACGGCGGGAACATCATCCCATCCGGGAAGATTCGGAGGCGACTGCACCACGCCGCGTCTGGAATCCAGCGGTCCGCCGCAGCTGATGCCGATTCCGATGACATCGTCCTTTGCCGTTCCGGTCTCCGCCAGAATCATTTCCTGCAGGCGGCACATCTCCGCAAGACAGGCTTCCGGAGCACGGAAGTCCGCGGTTGCAAACCGTTTCTTGGCAAGGATTTCAATCCCGCCCTCGCCCTTCAGTTCACCGAGAATGGCCGCGCATTTTGTGCCGCCGACGTCAAAGCCGGCGGCGAAACGCTTCTTTACCATTCGTGTCTCCCGAACGCTGTGTAGATTTTTTCATCAAGTTTTCTGAGCCAGCCGAGATAACGGTCGAGGTCGAACGGGGCGGAACCGAGCAGATAGTGGTTGTACGAAACTTCGCCGTTGATTTCCCACTCGATCAGCAGCATCCGCTTGTCCGCCTGGCAGACCTTGAAGTAATCGACTTCCGCGGCGGAATCGGCTGCGACTTCGTATTCGCCTTCCGCAAAGACTTCACCCGTCTCGATGTCCGTCACCTTGTAGTGTCCGGCGGCGGGCGCGGCGGTGTCGTTGACGGCGGTCAGACGGCAGCCCCACGCTTCGGGATCGCTCACGATCAGGCTCACCGGTTTCTGCGCGTTCTTGATGTAATAGTACGCGAGCTTGCGGACATAGTAGTAATCGACCACGGCGTCGGAGAACTGCGGCCAGCAGTCGATGACGTTCCACCAGATGAGTCCGGTTTTCGACCATTTTTTCGCGCGGAAAAGTTCGATCAGATACTTCATTGCTTCCGCCTGGACAATCTGCGAGCACTTCATGAATTCGGTCAGATCCTCCGCAATGTAGCCCCAGAAGCCCTTTGCCTGGTTTTCCATCAGACCGTTGCGGTAGCAGGGCGTGCCGAACTGCTGCGCGGCGTGACAGGTCCACGAAACGCCGTGGCGGTCGTTGAGCTCCGCTTCCGGAATAAATTTGCGGATGCTTTCGACGTTCGTCATGCCGTGATAGCCGATTTCGCTTGCAAAAACCGCCGTATTGTCCTTGTAGAAATGTCCCTTCCAGTTGTCGCGCGGTCCCCAGAGGTGCTGTTCGGGAGAGCGGTAGCGCGCGTTCAGACGCTTGATTTCATCGCAGAGATACGGCGAGCTCGGCAGATACGGGCGGGCGGGGTCGAACATCGTCACGACGCGCGGCAGAATTTCGCGGGAGATGCGGTTCGAGGAGGGCAGCTGGTTCGCGCCCAGAAGCGCTCCGTAGAAGAACAGCTCGTCGCACTCGTTGTCGCCGCACCAGATCGCGAGCGACGGATGGTTGCGGCGCGCCTTGACGACCTCTTCCGCTTCCCGCCGGACCGCGTCGAGAAACTCTTCCGTCTGCGGAGCCGTTTCACATGCGAACATGAAGTCCTGCCAGACCAGCAGTCCGAGTTCATCACAGTAGTTGAAGAACTCTTCGTCTTCGTAAATGCTCCCGCCCCAGCAGCGGACCATGTTGCAGCCGAGATCGGCGAACAGGTCGAGATCCTTTTTCACGCGTTCCGGCGCTTCGCCGTGAATGGCGTTGGAGGGAACCCAGTTCGACCCCTTGATGAAGATGCGGCGTCCGTTAACGATGAACTCGAATTTCCCCTTCATTTCGCCGTCGAGCATCTCAGTGCGGTCCAGCACGAGCGTGCGCAGACCGACCTTCTGGACATGGGTGTCGACGACTTCGCCGTTATGGATGAGGTCAAGCTGAACGGTGTAGAGATTCTGTTCGCCGGCGCCGCGCGGATGCCAGAGATAGGCGTTTTCGAGATCCGTCCACTCCCAGCCCGATGTGAAGTAGAGCGGAAAAGTCTTTTCGATTTTCTGATCGCGGCAGGTCAGCGTCATCTTCGCTTCATAGCCGGCCAGCGATTTGCAGTCGGACGTAAAGCTCCAGTTGAGACTCAGCTGCGTTTTCTTCTTCGACGCAATCGGTGTTGCAAAATAAAGATCGGTCCAGCGTTCCGGTTTCAGAACTTCGAGATAGACCGGACGCCAGAGTCCGGCGCCGACCAGACGCGGCGCGATGTCCCAGCCGTAGGTGTGCATCGGACGGCGCAGGAAGAGTCCTTCATAGTTGAACTTCTGCGCTCTGCAG
Source organism: Lentisphaeria bacterium UBA4640 (assembly GCA_002405835.1). Taxonomy (GTDB): domain Bacteria; phylum Verrucomicrobiota; class Lentisphaeria; order Victivallales; family UBA1829; genus UBA1829. The sequence continues at coordinate 27,807 of DHMO01000066.1, forward strand.
TATGGCGGGACGGGGAACTGACGCGCAAAGTTGACCGTACTGCGGATCTTCACGACAAGTTCGTTGCCTTCCGGCTTCAATTCCGCCGGATCGAGCGGGAAGCGGAATGCAATCACCATGTTGTCCGTGCCGCCCAGTTTTTTGCCGTTCAGAAAAATTTCGGAAATCGTGTCGACTCCTTCAAAGACCAGCTGGAGTTTCTCGCGCGGCTGAAGCTCCGGCGCGGCAAACTCGGTTCTGTATTCCCAGTCGATGAATTCATATGGACGCAGCTTGTCCGAATTGTTCGACCAGTACGGATCCGGAATCGCATTTGCGCGATGCAGATCGCCCAGAACGTTTCCCGGAACCTGCGCCGGAATTGTTCGCATCGAATTGTCGGACGGCTCCTCGTAGGTGAGGGTCCACGGACCTGTCAGGCTGATTTTTGTCATTTCAAATCGCTCCTTTTTAATTTGCGAAAAATATAGCATCAACACATACTGTAAATCAAAAATCGCAGAATGCAAGGTCCGGTTCGTTTTTTTACACAAAAAAAATTTGACTTTCCCCCTTCCTTCTGCTATATTCGCACCGGAATATATTGAAACGTCCCGGCACAGCAACAGACAGGAGAACGATATGGCGAGAAAAAGAGAAAAACTCAGCATTGTGACAATCGCGGCGGAACTTGGCATTTCTCCGGCAACAGTTTCCAGAGTCGTCAACAACCGAACGGGAGTCAGCGAGGAAAAACGGCGCCTCGTGCTCAAAAAACTGCACGAATACGACTTCCGGACCAATTATCCCGCCCAGCGCAAGCCGAGAGTCGCAATCGTGAACAGTGCGCCCACATTCTCCCATTACCATTCCGAAGTCCTGAACGGAATCTTCCAGTACATGCAGGAACACGAACTGACCCCCTGCATGATCATTTACGACGGTTCCGGAGACGAGACGCTTCTTGAGCTTCTGCGGGACCAGCAGTGCTCCGGAGTGATTCTGATGATCCCCGCAAACTTCAAAGAAGAACTGCCGGAACTTGCGGCGTCGGGTCTCCCCGTCATGCAGGTGGATGAGGCGACCGACATGCCGAACATCGGCTATATCGACAACGACTCCTACTCCGGCTCGCGCATCGCAACCGAATATCTCCTCTCGCTCGGACACCGCGAAATTCTCTACTTTACAACCGGGCTCCACACGCTGAATCACAATCAGCGCCGAAAAGCCTATGAAGACGCCCTGAATGGCGCCGGGCTCACACCGCATGTTTTCGAAGCGCAGGCGGATTATGAATCGCTCAAGCAGAGCCTGAAACAGCATCCGGAAGCAACAGCGGTCATGACGACCAACGATGATGTGGCGCAAATCGCCGTCAAAGCGGCTGCCGATCTCGGGCTGCGCGTTCCGGATGATCTCTCTGTTGTGGGATTTGACGATTACCCGATGAGCCGCTATCTCTGCCCCGCCCTCACCACGGTTTCGCATCTGAACCGCGAAGCCGGACGGCGTGCTGCGGAATCCATCGACCGCTATCTCCAGTCAAATGGAAAAATTCCGCTTCAGCGCGAAGTGCTGCCGACGGGACTCGTAATACGCGGCTCCACCGGACCGGCAAAGGACTTCAAACGCTGACGGCAAGGAAGTAAATAAGGAAAAAGATGCAGCCTCATGCTTCCGCGCGGGCAAGAATTTCCTGGCAGTTTTTCGGATCCGGAGAAGCAAGAAACGCCGCTTTGAGACGGCCGTCGTAGAAGAGCGAGCCGATCGACGCAAGAATCTTCAGATGCGTCGCCCGCTGCTGTCCGCCCGCAACCACCATGAAAATGAGTTTGACCGGCTGGTTGTCGGGTGACTGGTAATCGGAAATGCCGTCGGGACAGACCGCAAGCGCCATGCTCGGCGAATCAATATTTTCCAGACGCACATGCGGCACGGCGATTCCGTTCCCGATTCCCGTGCTCATCAGACTCTCCCGGTGGAAAATTCCCCACGCAAGATCATCATGCGGAACCATTCCTTCCACTTGCGCAAGCCGGTCGATGAGAGTGTTCAGAACTTCCTCTTTCGTCAGACTTCCATGCAGGACGAGAATCCGGTCACCGAGGAGCGGACCAATCGGGATTTGTTTCGCATCGCGTACCATAAAATATTTACTTCTCCATTTTTTGTGAAATGTACCATAAATTCCGTTTTTTTCAAGTTTCATGTCCGCTTTTCTGCAAAGTTTGCTGAATCCGCCAGACGGTCCCCGCATCCGGCGCAACAGGAAAGAGCGCGGAGCGGCGGACGCCCGCAACCCACAGAACCGCACCCTCCGCAGTCCGCAGAACCGGAACGGCGTCGCGGCTGTAGGATTTAATCCCGCAATCCGAATAAAGTTTCTTCAGAAGAACCGGATGATGTTTCCCGAACGGAACCATGCGGTCGCCGTCCCGCCGGGAACCGACATGCAGAACGGACGGAAGATCCGCAGAGAAAAAGACCGTTTCCGCGTCCGCCCGTTTCAGTTCCGCTGCGGGCACCTGAGCAGCAGTCAGCACGGATTCCCCGAAACGGATCTCAGGAGTCTCCTTCAGATTCCAGACGATCTCCGCAGTTGCTGTAAAACGATGCAGGAAAACCCGCTCGCTCTCCACGCAAATCGCGCAATCGGGAAAACCGGCCAGCGGAATCCGGACGCATTCGCCATTCTCCGGCGGAGACGCGACTGTGGCGGAAAAGCGCTCCGTCAAAGCCGAATCCGGAACGAATCCGGGAAAACCGGAATTCAGAAAATAGCGCAGAGCCCGGCAGCGGATCGCGGGATGAAGCGATACCCAGTCGTGCGGAGTGCAAAGTCGCTCCGCATAAACTCTGTGCGCTTCGCATTCCAGATAGTCGGCGTCCTGCTCCAGAACTTCCAGAGAACGCCGCAGACCGCCCGGAGCAAACGGAAAACGCTTCGCAAGCATCGGAATCAGATTCAGACGCAGAAAGTTGCGTCCGTAGCAATCGGTCCGGTTCGTGGAATCGGTCCGCCAGCACTCCCCGCGGCGGCGCAGTTCCGCCTCCATATCGGCTCGCGAGAGATGCAGCAGGGGACGCACAAACTCCACTCCTTCGACAACGGAATGAAGCCGCATCGACGTCAGCCCCGTTGCATTCGAACCGCGGAACAGACGCAGAAGCAGATTTTCTGTCCGGTCATCCGCCTGATGACCGAGTGCGACAACCGCCCCGGGTGTTTCGCGGCAAAGTTTTTTCCAAGCATCCAGACGCAGCCGCCGTGCCGCCGCTTCATCTCCCTCGCCAGCCTCGCGGCGTCCTCCGACATTCAGAGGAACAGAGAGAAACGGAACCGCGAGCTCCGCGCACTTTTCGCGGCACCATGCCTCGTCGGCGTCGCTTTCCGCCCCGCGCAAACCGTGGTTGAAATGCACCGCGCGAAGCTGAAAATGAAAAGGCGCTGAATATTCATTCAGCGCCAGAAGAAGATACAAGCTGTCCGAGCCTCCGCTGAATCCGCAGAAAACGGTTCTGCCGCGCAGGATTTCCGCTGCGCCTGCGGAGAGCTCCGGGTTCATACGCTTTCGATTTCCTTCACAAGTTTGGCTTTGTCCTGCACGCCGACAAACGATTTGACAGGCTTGCCGTCTTTGAGAATGAAGAGGGTCGGGACTGTACGGACCATGAAGTCTTTCGCAAGTCCCGGCGCTTCATCAACATTGACTTTGCCGATGACCGCCTTGCCGTCCACTTCGTCTGCAACCTGTTCGAGAACCGGACCGAGCATCTTGCAGGGTCCGCACCACTCCGCCCAGAAATCGACGAGAACAACACCTTTTGAAGTCTGCGCTTCAAAATCTTCTTCCGTAAAATGTCTGACTTCCGCCATTTTACACTCCTTTGGTTGATGGTTTCCGGGGGGATATGGATAACCTAACTGCAATTCCCCGATTTTCAAGTCCAAAAGAGAAAATTTTTTACGGCACGCGCTCCCCATACACATAGGCGTCCATGCGGTTCAGAATCAGCCGTTCGCCATCCGCGAAGAAACGCGGCTGATACCAGAGCGCACCTTCCTGACGGTTTGTGTTTTTCAGAGTCAGCACAGCGCCCTCAATCCGCCAGGTTCCGGAATTCTCCGGATCGTTTGAAATTACATAGCTCCCGTTTTCAAAAAATTCAACCGTGAACGGTGCTTTGCGGGTATTTTTATTCTCCGGGTCTTTCTGAAACAGATTCCATTTCCCGACAACATTTCCCTTTTTCAAATGAGAACTTCCCTTTTCAAACCGCATTACCATATCCGGCTGAAGTCCGTTGTTCAGTTCCAGCACCGAATCCGAAACAACGGCGACGGGAATGCCCTCAACCGTCTTATCCTTCCCCTGCCCCGCCTCTCCATTGGCTGTTGACGAGACAAGAAAAACTCCGCCGTCCGTGGAAACGATTTTCCCCTGAACCTCCGCTTTCCCATCCGCCTGGATTCTGCGCCAGACGCCGTCGGCTCCGAATGAACAGGTATAATCCGGGCGGAAATTTTTATTCCCCTGAATCACGACAAAAACTTCCCATTCGCCTGCGAATTTTTCTATGGAATGCTCGCCGCCAAACGAAGTAAAAGCAGCAAGACAAAACAGGAACAGAAGGACTGTTTTCATAAATATTTTTCTCCGATAAAATTTTTAAAGCAAGGGGCGCAATCGTTTGCGCCCCTCAGAATCAAAATGTTTCTGAATCTCAGAAGAACAGGAACGTTTTCTTCGGCTTTGCCGGAGAATATGCGTTGAACAGCTGATACGGAATGACAAACTTGTTCATGACAACAACCTGTCCTTTGCCGTCGATGTAATACGGCATCGGCTTCACAGTCTCAACACCGGTCATCGTCGCAGGGAAACCGCTGACCTTGACGTCGAGTTTCTTGAAAACCCAGTAATCATCAGTCTTGATTTCATAGCGGGATGCAACAACGGCGTCGCACTGCGCTTTCTTGCAGGCATTGTAGAACGCTGCTTTTGCGGCGATATTCTGGGCGTTCGGGATCCAGGAGAAGAGGAAAGCAAACGGGGAGTTCTGGTCAAAGATGGACGCGTTGTCGGCAAACGTGGAGGTGTCACCCCAGGCAAAAATACCGAACAGAACGTTCACTTTTGCAGAACCATTGACTTTCACTTTCTCATCGACTTTGTACAGCGGACGATACGCATCCACCGGTCCCACAGTCTGCGGATAGACGTTCATGCTGCCAGCATCACTGGTGTTCACAGAGGTACATCCGGTCATGACTGCGAGTGCCGCGATTCCAAGAACCGCAGAAACCAACATTTTGAGTTTCATACTTTTTCTCCTTTACTGTTTTTTATGAGAGTCAACCCAACTCCCATTTGATGTTACTATATCACACAAAACAAACATTTCAAATAAATATTTATGCAAATTAATAAGAGATTTGTCTTAATAACAAACAATAAACAAATTTTCTTGCAATTTTATCTCATCAATCATTTTCCGTTCCGGCGCGTGACTTTTCCGGAAAACACGGTATATTACAGCAGAAGAACAAACGGAAAGGCTGAATACATGAACGAAGTATTGGACAACGCAAAAGATCTCGAACATCTGCACGAACTCGAATCCCGGATCCGGCAGGGCTTCCGGCAGTTTCTCGCCGTCGGAAACTCTCTCGCGGAAATCCGCATGAAACGGCTCTATAAACTCGAAGATTTCAAAAGTTTCGCGGAATACGTCAAGACGAAATTCAACTACAACCTCGCCTACTGCAACTATGTCATCAACACGGCGGAAATGATCAAACGTCTCGAAGCGGTTCAGGACGACTCCTTTGCGCTCCCGACCTCCGAGGCGCAATGCAAAGCGCTTCAGCCCATCCTCAAGAAAGAGGTCAGCGAGGAAAAAGTGGAACAGGTCAAGCAGGTTCTCGCGAAAATCAAGGAGGAGGACGTCCGCCCGACCGCAAAAGCGATTCAGGCGACCATCGCCGAGCTTTACCCCGACGCCCTCCCCCCGGAGAAGGACCCGAACGAATTCAACGAGCGCGTGTTCGGCAATTCGCTGAACAGAATCTGTTCGCAGATGCAGAACATCAGCGAAGAGGACATCCGCAACTTTTTCGCCGATCAGTCCCGCGCGGAACAGAAATCCATGTTCATTTCCGAAATCCGCAAACTGCTCACGATTCTCGAATCCTGATCAGATCCCCGTCCCGGAGAGCATGGCAAAGAAACGGTTGATCAGCCGCGTTGCATTCGGGTAAGCGGCCTCAAAAATACGGACCGTTTCCCGCAGCGGTTGGAGCGGAACGGGATCGCCCGGAGCAACAACTCCGCGCGTTGCGCGTTCGGTAATGTCAACCAGCGACCGGATGTCGTTTTCCGTCTGAGCTGGAAGGGCGGCAAGCTCCGTCTCCAGCTCATCAAGCAGTTTCCCGACTTCCTCCTTGCGCTCCGGCGTCATACGGGAGTCGCTGATGTGCCTGCGGATCAGTTCCAGTTTTTCCTTCACCATAATGCGCCTCACTTTCTCAGCTCTTTCATGCTTAAAGGTTTAAATTCCGATTTCATGATTTTCCGTTTTGCCGGATCAACCGAAAAATATTTCCAGCGGTTGAATGCAAAATCGTGCGGTCTGTAGTTCCGCATCCACGCATGCTTCAGCAGGAATGCAACCGGGTGACTTTCGAAAATCCACGGGCATTCATCCGTGAGGCGGCGTGCGAGCGCTTCATATGCGCGTTTGCGTTCCGGCGAATCCGGCATCGCGCGCACCGCTTCGAATTCGCGGTCAAACGCTTCCGAAGAGTAACAGACACGGTTGCTGGCGCCGGAGTTCGGTCCGTAGAACAGCTGCAGAAAGTTTTCCGCATCCGGATAATCTCCCGTCCAGGAAAGACGGAACAGCTGCATCTGCCCCTGCGCGAGCTTCTGCAGAAAACGGGCGCGGTTGTTGAACTCCGGCTTGAGAACGATTCCGAGCGCCTGCAGATCCAGCGCGAAGAGTTCCGCCATCTGCCGGTACGCGGTATCGCTCCCCGCCTGGTCAAACGTCAGGACAAGCGGCTTTCCGGTCGCCGGATCAATGCCGTCCCGGTATCCGGCCTTCGCGAGATGCGCTTTCGCGCGCTCAAGATCATAAACGCCGTATTTCCCCGGCGTTTCGAGAAATCCGTCCGCGCCGGGCGGAACCGGACCGTTGGCAAGCTCAATGCGTCCACTGAAATATTCCAGCCATTTCTGACGGTTGAATGCAAGCGAAACCGCGCGTCTCAACTCCGGATTCCTGCCCAGAACGGGATCTGTGAAATTGAAGCCGATGTAATTGGTCTGGAATTCCGGCGTGCGTTCAAGCACAATCCCGCGACGGGTCAGCGACGGTGCAAGCTGAAGTTTTTCGTTCACAACCGCGGCAAAATTTTCACCGTCCAGCACATAATAATCAAGATTTCCCTGAAGGAACATCAGCCATCCGGCGAGCGGCTGTTTCACGAAACTGCAGATAATTTCATCCGCAAGCGGCAGCGACCGGTTCCGCTCTGTCTCATCCGCGGCTCCCGCAAAAAATTCCCTGCGGTATTCCGGATTGCGCCGCATACGGATCTGATAATCTTTCTGCCAGCGGGTCAGTATGAACGGGCCCGACCCGACCGGATGATCCGCGAAGCGATCCCCCCAGTGCTCCGCCGCACGGCGCGAAACAACGGAAAAATAGGGCATGGCGAGCGTATAGATGAAACGCGGATCGGGAGAATTCAGGATGATTTCAAACCGCGAATCATCAAGTATGCGGAGTCCTTCACAACCGGAATCATAAGGGGAAAAATCACCGGGAGCGGCGGACGCAGTGCGTTTGCGGAACGCTTCTATCCCTTTGACTTTCCCGCGAATCAGCCAGTATCCGCTCGATTTCAGCCGCGCATCAGCCAGACGCAAAATTGAAAAAACAACGTCACGCGACGTAATTTTCCGGCTGGATTTCTCTTTCGGGAAACAGTCGCCGGGCTGAAAATAGAGGTCGTCGCGCAGTTCACAAAGAAAGCGGGTGGAATCCGGTGAAACGATCGGCATTCGTTTCAGCATGGAGGGTTCCAGCTCATACGGACGTTTCAAGTACGAATACTGCAGCGGAGTATCGTAAAAGGACGCCACCATGTACTGGCAGACTGTATCCGCCGCGAGCGCGGGGTCCAGCGTTGCAAGGATTTTGTTGATGCACGTATGCAGAACGACCTTATTCTCCTGCTCGTTCCGTTCCGAGCAGGCTGTGAGGAAGAGTGCGGCGAGCAGGAGGAGGAACAGTTTTTTCACGGCTCCACCTCATCGGGAAAATCCGGTTCATGCGCGCCGAATGTGCGAGCAATCGCCTCATAGGAAACGCCCGAAGCGAATCCTTTGGACGCCAGAGAGCGCAGCGCGCGCGTTTTGCGTTTAATCGGGTCGGGCTCCCGGTCGAAAGTCGGTTTCCGACGGCGCAGAAATTCCATCGCCACGGAGAGTTCATCTCGCTCGGAATTTTTGCTGTCCGACTGGAACGCCTCTTCGATCACCTCTTTCCCGAAGCCTTTGAGCCGGAGGGAGAGCTTGATTTTGCGGGAACCGTCGCCTCGGTCACGCATCATGGCGACTTTGGCTTCGGCGATAAGTTTATCGTTGATATATCCGTACCGCTCGCATTCGGAAACGGTCTCTTCCGCCTCTTTTGCGGAATATCCTTTATCGCAGAGCTTTTTTTTGAGCGCGAGCCGCGACATCGGCTGTTTTGTCAGCAGAACCACCGCCGTTTCGAGCGGAGATTTCTGCGGTTTCGGTTTAATTTTCTTTACGGGCATTGCAAATCCTCATTCTCTTGAAGGATAACGTACCCGTATTTGCTGAAAAATCAACCGCTAAACCGCGAAAAATGTTCCGAAATATGAATCAAAACACCGGAACGCCGTTCTCATACAGTTCTTCCGGAGCGATATCCACATCACCCGGCCAGCTCACCGTCGTTCCATCCGCATATGCCGAAGCAAATTTTTGCACGGAAGCGATCTTGCGGAATATTCCGCCTTCCGCAATAACCGGCTTCATATCATACCGTTTTTCCGCTCCGTCCGCAAAACGGATGCGAAGGAAAAAATCCGGTTCAACAGCAACAGAGCGGACAATCCAGTGCGGAACTTTAATTTCTGAGTCCATAAAAATCCCCATTTCAACGCAAAGGTTCAATTCGAAAAAGCTCTTCCTGATGTTCTGCGAGCTTCCAATTCGCCAGCAAATCCTCTCTATGGATTTCAATCCAAGCCTGTACCAGGCGGTTCTGTGAAGAAGGAAGTCTTCCAGCAATACACTCAGCATCCGCAATCGTATAGCACGCTCGCGACTCGCCATATTCTGCATGAATGTGGGGCGGATTATGCTCACGGTAATTCATCTTAATTAAGATCCCGAAAAAAATTGAAATTGTTGGCATCTGCAGTTCCTCCTTGCTTTAGTGTATCACATTTTTCTTTATTTTCAAGTCTTTTGCAAATTTCAAAATAAAAAATCATATTACTGACAATCAACCGGATAGGATACCACGGTTCCTCATCGCTGAGAACGGCATTTCAAGCATTGAGCAAAAGTATTCCGACTTTTTTCCTCCCTCCGCTTTCATTTCACAGGAAGTATGCTATATTTCCGGAAACAAGGAATTTGAATTTGGAACACGACATCTATACACCGCGCCGCCTTTCCGGCGGACAGCTTCTGCTCTCGACCGTGCTCGTCATCGCCGCGGCTCTCTTGCCGCGGTTTCTCGGACTCACGCGCTTTGTTCCGCAGGATTGGCCGACTGCCGTTCACGTGCTGTTTGCCATGCTGCCGCTGCATCTCGGATTACTGCTCGCTGTCGTGATTCCAGCACTCTTTCCGTCGCGTCCGTTCCGCGATGTAAGACTGGATCTCGGACTCGGCAAGCTGACTAAGGATGAACTCAAGCGCATCTTCAAGCTCTCGCCGCTCCTGTTCGTCGTGGTCATGATCACCGCAAGCATCATGACGCAGATTGCAAAGCTCTGCGGTGCGGAAGACCCGGATCAGGCGCTGATCAAGCTCGCGCTCTCCGCGGATATCCCGACCTTCTGCGTTATCTTTTTCTCTTCTGTTTTCATCGCACCCGTAACGGAGGAGCTGGCGTTCCGCAGAACAATTTTTGAGAAACTGCACTCATCCCTCCCGCTTCAGCATGCGGCGGCAATCACATCGCTCCTGTTCGCTGTGATTCATTTTTCCCCCTGGCAGATTCCGCCGCTGTTTCTGCTGGCATTTCTCTTTCAGCAGGAATACATCCGCGCGGCGAACAAAACAACCGCAACCATCCTCATGCACGCAATCTACAACGGTCTGACCATGCTCTGTCTGCTTGCGCTGCGGCTCAACGGAGGTGTTCAATGAGCAGAAAAGTCATCGTCATTCTCGGTCCGACCGCATGCGGGAAAACGGCGTTCGCCGTCGCCCTCGCCCGCAGACTCGGCGGCGCGATCATCTCCGCGGATTCCCGCCAGGTCTACCGCGGACTCGACATCGGTTCCGGAAAGGATCTGGAAGAGTACCGCACCGGCGGCGAACCGGTCATGACGCGTCTGCTCGACATCATTGATCCCGCCGAAGCGGAACCTTACACGCTCGCGGATTTCATGCGCGACGCCAAAGCCGCAATTCTCGAACTTGAGTCGCTCGGCAAAATCCCCATCATCTGCGGAGGAACCGGACTCTACATTCATGCGCTCATCAAGGGCTACGAACTCCCCGGCGGACCCGCCGACCGCGCATTCCGCAGCTCCGTCAAAAACGCCGACACCGAAGCGCTCGTCTCGGAGCTCTCCGCAAAACACACGCTTGAAAACGGCGAAGCGGAAAACCCGTACCGCCTCTCCCGGCGGCTTGAAATTGAGCGAGCCCCGCAGACCCGCTCCATATACGGAGGTCCCCTCCCCGATACCGAATATCTGGTTCTCGGAGCCCTGCGCCCCCGTCCGGAAATCCACAAGCGCATCGAAAAACGTCTCGACGAGCGGCTGCGTCATGGAATGGTCGAAGAAATTCAGAATCTGCACAAGCAGGGAGTTCCCTGGGAAAAACTGGAGTCGTTCGGACTTGAATACCGCGAAGTTTCGCGCTTTCTGCAAGGAGAAATGCTCTTCCCGGACATGCGCGATCATCTGCTCATCAAAATACGCCAGTTCGCGAAGCGGCAGGACACCTGGTTCCGCAAAATGGAACGCGAAGGCGTCGCGATTCACTGGCTCCCGCCCGAAAACATAGAAGAAGCGGAAGCTCTCTGCCGCGAATTTCTCGCCTGAAAAAAGTTTATGCAGGAACAAAACGGCTCCGGAATTTTTGCAGTTCCGGAACCGTTCTTCTTTTTTGAATCAGCAGATTACTTCTGCTGATTGTTTTCAAAGTAGCGGATCAGTTCCGGATCAAGAGGAGGAACCTCCTGCGGAACATTGCCGTGACGCATGGAGTAGTGTCCCAGCACTCCGGCGGCGACGGCATCGCGTGCGGCTGTCGGAATGGTGTTCGGGCGCTTGCCGTCACGCACGAAATCAAGAAAACTCTGGACCGTGCACGGATCGGCTCCGCCGTGTCCGCCTTCCACGGCTTTGAGTTTGTAGATGATGTCCGGGGTTTCACGCGGTCCGCGCGTTGTCCAGACATGGATTTCGCACTTGTCATGGTCGCCGATATTCTCGATGCGCCCCTTTGTCCCGATGAAGGTGTAGTTGCGTTCCGCATCGGGAGCGTAATGACACTGCATGTAACACGCCTGCGCGCCGTTGTCGAGCTGCATCATGACCATATTGTGGTCCTCGACGTTGATCACCGGGGAAAAGCCGGTCTGTTCGAGCGGCGGATAATGGTCTTCGTGCCAGGACGCGTCTCCCTCGGTGTCGGCGGAACGGCGGGCGCACTTGTCATAAACGGAGAGCATTCCCATGCCGACAACGCGCTTGGTTTTCGCTCCCATGAGCCAGTGCATGACGTCGATATCGTGTGCCCCCTTCTGCAGAAGAAGTCCGGTGGTGTTCTTCTGCTCGGAATGCCAGTCGCGGAAATAAGCGTCGCCGCCGTAGCTGATGAAATGACGGCACCAGCCGCACTGGATATCGCCGATGACGCCCGAATCGATAATCTCTTTCATTTTGAGAATCGCGGGAAAATAGCGCATATTGTGTCCGACGAACAGCTTGGACCCCGTCTCGTATGCTGTGCGCAGAATACGGTCGCAGCCCTCAATCGTAATCGCCATCGGCTTCTCAAGGAAAAGCGCCTTTCCGGCCTTGAGCGCCGCAACGGCCTGCTCTTCATGACAATAGTCCGGCGATGCAATCATGACAGCATCAATTTCCCTGATTTTCAGCAGATCAACATAATTGTCAAACACTTTTGCCTGCGGGAATTTTTCCGAAAACTCTTCACGGGCGGCAGCTTTCGAGTCTGCTCCTGCGACGATTTCCCATCCCTCTTCCGGCTTGTGCATCTGCCAGCCGTTGTGACCGCGTCCGCTGACTCCGATCAATCCGACTTTCATCATTTTCATTCTTCAAACCTCCTTCAGTTTCAGATTTGCTTCTGATGTAAGATACAGATTAAAATACAGAAAATCAATCATTGCACTTGAAAAAATCATTTTATTCGATATATTAAATCAAATAAACATACATAATATTGATACTCCGGAGATTTTCATGGAGAACTTTCCCTTTGAATTTCAAGCTGCGGCGCACGGCAACGCAGACGCTCAGACGCCGGTCTTCGAGCGTTTCGATTATTCCGTCTGCACCATTGAATACATCGTCAGCGGCTCCGGTTATCTGGAAGTCAACGGCACGAGCTGTACACCAGGACCGGACGACATCTATCAGCTCCCGAAACACAGCAATCACCGCTACTGGCCGAACCGTCAGGGCCCGTGGCAGAAACTTTTCATCGTTGTCGACGGTAATTTCATGGAAGAACTGCTCCGGGTTCACGGTCTGAAGGAAATCTATCACATCCGGGACTGCCGTTCGCTGAAACACTGGTTCGAGCACTGGCTCGATCAGGGAAGCGCACCGCGGAGCCAGGAACAGTACGCCGTGGAGTTTCATCAGTTCGTCGCCGAACTCGCCGCTCACGTCCGGCGCGGAAACGACCGCTGCAATCCGCATGTGCGGGAGCTCCACGCCCTGCTCCAGAGCGGATTCGGCAAGCCGTTTTCGCTGACCGGATACGCAGCCTCCACTCCGTACACGAAAGAACATCTGATCCGCCTTTTCCGCAAGGAATATCAGGTTACCCCCTATGAATTCCGTCTGCGCAAAAAGATGGAACAGGCCCGCGCGCTGCTGCTGAACTCCATGCTTTCCGTAAAGGAAATCGCGGAAGTTCTTGGTTTTTCCAGCCAGTATCACTTTTCAAACTGCTTCAAAGCCCGGATCGGCAAGTCGCCGAGTGATTTCCGTAAAACAATTTAAGAAAGTTAAACAGGAACAAAAATATCATATTTTCAGTACAAACTCTTCAGAAATTTAATAAATAAAACCTTTTTTATCGTTTTAAAAACACCAAAAAAATATTTTTTTCAATCTTTTAATCAAAGAAAAAGCAACTATATTCTTCTCTTTACAGGATGCGCGTAAAGCGCCGACAACCCGGCAACAATCGACAGCAGGCGATGTCTATTGCTGCGGAACAGAATCTTTTAAACAGAGGGACTGGGATTATGAATGTTACACAGGATGTGAAGAACGCATTGCAGCGCACTATCGATGCCTACGGCAACGTTTCTCAATTTGCAAAAGCGGTGGGCGTTGCTCACAGCACTGTACTTTTCTGGCTCAGCGGCAAAAGCCCGAACATCAACGGACGTGTCTGGATGAAGAAAATCCGTCCGGCTCTTCTTCCGTTTCTGACTCCGGAGGAGGAACGCCTTCTCGCCCCCGACTACAAAGTTCTGCGCGAACCGCAGGCGCTTTATTCGCTCCGTTCGCCGTTTGCCGCTCCGGTTCCCAAACCTTCGGACGTTCCCCTGCTCACGTTGGATCAGATCGCGAATCTCGACGTCTCCATCGAACCGATTGCGGAGTTCATCGCCCGGCGCAAAGACTCCCGCACCTGCAGATTTTCCACGGAAACGAAACCCTCCTATTTTGCTCTTCAGTATGAAGTTCCCGGACTTCCGGTTGCCCTGAACGCCCTGATCGGCGGCGGCGACTACCCCTCATCCGGAGATTTTGTTCTTGCAAAAATCCGCGAAAACGGTTCAATTGTGACCGGACGCTTCCTCCGAGACGGCGAAAAAATTTCTCTGGTTCCCGAATTCGGTTCCGGCAGCACCTCCATCACCTGGGATCTGCGCACAACTCCGGGTTATCTCTGCTGGATTTTCCCGATTCTCGAGCTCAGTTCCATTCTCCACACAAAATAATGCCCTTTTTGCGGATCGGCACTTGAAAAATACGAAAAAGCGGTATATCTTCATCTAAGAGACAATTTGGTCTCTGATATTGGCGTTTAATACCGGACGGAGAGAATCGTGAAGAATACAACCATATCCAGCAGTCTTGAAGATTATCTGGAAGCTATTGCTGAAATTATTGAAGAACAGGGACACGCGCACACGAAAGAGATTGCGGATCATCTGAAAGTGAAGATGCCGTCCGTAACCAATGCGCTTCAGGCGCTTTCCGCCCGCGGACTGATCCATTACCAGTCGCATTCCCCCGTTTTTCTGACTCCGGCCGGCGCGGAAACGGCGGCGGTGATCCGCCACCGCCACAACGCGCTCCGCAATTTTTTCTGCGATATTCTGAAACTCCCCGCGAATGAATCCAATGATGCCGCCTGCAAAGTCGAACACATCATCGGCGAAAAAGTCATGTCGCGCATCGTCCTGCTTTCCGAAGCGATTGCCGTCCGTGAAGACTGTGCGGAGCTCCGCGCTTATCTGAACCAGACTCTGCCCCAGCTCAATTCGGAAACATCGGAGCAGGAACAGCTGATTTCACTCGACCAGCTTTCCATCGGCGCCCGCGGCGTTGTCGTGAAAGTCGCGGAAAATCTGCGCGGGATCAAAAAATTTGCCGACCTCGGTCTCGTCAGCGGAACTTTGCTCGAAATGGAAGGAACCGCTCCGCTTGGCGACCTCATGCGCATCAAAGTCATGGGCAGCAGTCTTTCGCTCCGCAAATCCGACGCCGCGCACATATGGCTTCGCCCCGCAGAATAAGATATCTCAGGAACAAGCTGAAATTTGGATAACGTCCGAGAAATTGCGCACATTTGGCAGGATAGAAAACAGAAAAAGTCTGTCTCCTCCAAAGCCCGGACGGCTATCACATTATCAATTCTTCGTTAATTTACACAGAGCTACAGTGCTTGAAGTGTTCAAATACCGCGGAAGACTTCGTCTGCTTTCGGAATTGAAACGGCGGCTCCGGCGCGACTGACCGCAATGCTTCCGGCAAGAGCGGCGGTTTCCATTGCTCGTTCAGGAGTGTATTTCCGCAGTTTTGCGGCGATGTAATATCCGGAAAACGTATCGCCGGCACTGGTCGTATCCACAACCGCAACTTCCGGCGACGCCACACGGAAACGCTTCGCGCCTTTCGCATACGCCGCTCCGTCCCCGCCAAGAGTCATGATGATTTCAGATTCGGGGAAGCGCTTCACAAGAACATCCAGAATCTCATCCGTCCTTCCGTTCAGACCGGAAAGCTGGGCGGCTTCAACTTCATTGACAAACAGCACATCAGCGAGTTCCAGCGGATATTCCGCGACTTCCGGTCCGCAGGGCGCTGGATTGATCGCTATCCGGAAACCGCGCGCTTTCGCCTCACGCATCAGATACGGGATTTCATTGATTTCATTCTGAAGCAGGATCCAAGTTCCGGGCTCCAGACGGTCCAGAACGGAATCGATCTCCTCCTGTGTAATCGCACGGTTCGCGCCGGGATAAAGCAGGATGCAGTTCTGACCTTCACGATCCACCTGAATGATCGCATGTCCGGTCGGCAAAGTCCCGTGAATAAGGAACTGCGTATCCACCCCCGCCAGCTTCAGAGTCTCTTCCAGGAACGCACCGTCCGCGCCGATTTTCCCGGCATGAGCGGTCCGCACACCGGCACGGGCGAGAGCGACCGACTGGTTCAACCCCTTTCCGCCAGCGAACTGCGCATACTCCATGCAGGAAAGAGTCTCCTTCGGAGCGACAAAATGCGGAACCTGGTATACATGGTCGATATTCAGCGACCCGAAATTCAAAACCTCTGTTTTATTCATAAAAAGCGTCCTCCAATGACCAGTACTATATGACGGGAATATTTTTTTTCAAGCAGGGAACTACAGCGGACAAGCAAAAAGGCTCCATTCTTCAGGTTTTCACATAAAGAACAGAGCATGGACTCAGACAATTACCGGGTCATTTTCACCCGGAATGCATATTCGCTTTCTGCAGGAGATTCCGCAACAGTTTCCACTCCGTCAACATCATCAAGAGCAATTCCCTTTCCAGCGAAAACACCAAGAAAACGGGAATCGCCATAAACGACACATCCCTCCGGAGCATAAAAGCCAACTCCGCAACGCTCCAGCACCATCCGCAGAACATTAACCTTTAAAACCGGCAGCGGACAAACAAACTCCCGCCTTCCATCTTTTCGGATTTCCCCCAGAATAACTGCTCCGTCTGAAGTCCGCACCAGAGGAGTAACTCCGGAACCTTCTCTGATTCTGAACCACGGATAACAATGCTCCCTTTGGAGAACCTTCTCCTCCCCGTCCGGAAGAAGCAGGTTCACGGAATCCGAATTCGGAACATAGGCTTCCAGGAAGTCCGGCGACGATGCATAGAAATACATCAATGCAGTTTTTCCCGGTATCCGGATTTTTGAAACATCAACCTGAATCCCGTTCAGGAAGACAATCACTTTATATCGAGTCAGAGCCAATGATGAAAGATCCGAAAAGCGGTAATGGTCTACGGGTGTTCCGCAGAGAAGGAATTCCGCAACAGTCTGCTTCAGCAAATCCGTATGCAGATCACCGTTCGGTCGCATCCGGTAAAAAGCATTTTCATCGGAAACAAGCAGAACTTCCGCAATGCTCTGTCCTTGACGGCGTCGCAAGCGGTGCGCAGTCTCCTCTGTTTTCCGGATAACGGCAAGCAGTTCCGGAGAATCAAACCAGCCTCCGCCAAGATCCATCCACCAGAAATTCGAACCGTACATCATGTTTTTGCAAAATTCTCTCCAGAGGACAGAAGCTGCAGCCTCCATCGTATCCGCGCGCCCAATAGGATCCGCCGAAAGCGGAGTGCGGTTGTCAAGTTCGTCCAGAAAAAGTTTTTTCCGGTTGATCGACTGCGCGCAAACCTGTTCACCGCCCGGCTCCCCCGGACCGCGCCGGAAGTATCCGGCAGGCGCAGCAATAAAATCAATGTATGGCGAATTCAAAATACGCTCATAGGCAAGATGCCCGTTGCAGCCGCTGCGCGGAAGATTCATGTAATAACCGTAAAACGCTCCTACAGGTTTTCCACCGGAGCTCTCTTTTGCAACCTTTCCGAATGTTTCCAGAGCATCAGCATTCCGGTCGTTCATGAACTTTTCATAGTCAATGCAGACGCGGTCTTCCGGTGCTTGACGGAAGAAGCGTTCGGGATCTTCAGTAAAACCTTCGCGCACATCCGGAGCGGGAGGCTCGATATTCCCGCGGGACAAATCCGGAGCATTCCAGGCCCGGCGCAACGCCTCAAGCGACCCGTATTCGCGCATTCCCCAGTCGAAAAAAGCTTCGCGGGTCCGGATGCCGTAATCACCGTAATGACAGCTTCCGAGAAAACCGCCCCACATGCATGTCTCTCCGCATATTCCGTATGAAATATGATAACCGGCAATGCGGTCTCCCCACGGACCATCCTCGATATGCCTGATTAATCTGCGGA
Source organism: Lentisphaeria bacterium UBA4640 (assembly GCA_002405835.1). Taxonomy (GTDB): domain Bacteria; phylum Verrucomicrobiota; class Lentisphaeria; order Victivallales; family UBA1829; genus UBA1829. Next base: position 45,744 of record DHMO01000066.1, read on the forward strand.
GCGTCTCCGAGGCGTCCCGCTTCCATTGCTCCGAAGCAAAACTCTGGTTCGAAATCACCCCCCCGCGGTTGATGCGGTCATCTTTGAATCCCGGAACAAAGACCCCGTCGGCATCGTATCCGAGAATGTCATGACGCGGAGTATCGACAAGCGCCCGAATGTTTTCCGCATCGCGCGGACCATCATAATAAACAAGCAGGTCTTCGGGATGATTTTTCCCCCAGTTGAGCGGAACGTCGAGTTTAATTCTGGGAAGGTAGCGCAAATCCGGCCCGCAGGAAAAAATTGCCTCCAAAGTCCGGTCTGTTTCTGTGTAATCGTAGACTCCATCCGCAACCCAGCCGCTGAAAAGAAGGCTGGAATGAAAGCGAATTCCGGTATCATACATCTGCCGGTGATAGCGGATGCAGCTTTCACGGTCATAAAAAGCAATAAGCCGTCCGTCCTTTCCAAAGCGCGGAGGATTGTAACAAAACCCGAGCTTTGACCAAAAAGCGGATTGATTTCTTAAATCATCCATTAACATGACACTTCTCCGATGTTCGGCGGCGGAGCCGTAAAAAAACTCCGCCGCGATTGTTTTACCAGTTGTGGAACGCATCCACATCGTAAAAATCCAGACCGTCGATGTACGGCGACCAGGCGTCGGCGGAAGCGGAATCCTCCGCAACAACATAGAGCGGACCGACCACACCGCCGCCTCCCCAACGGTCAAAGACCCGGATCATGAGCGTATTCTCCTCTCCGAACTTCACGGCGTCTGCGGGAATCACATAATTCCGCAGAGCTGCATAAGAATCCGCATTGTTCTCCAGCGTCGTTTTGCCGATCAGCCGGCCGTTGAAATACGTCCAGTCGCAGTCATCAACCGGACCGCCGGTCAGACGCACGGTATAATTCTTCCAGCTCGCCGGAATCTTCACCGTGCAGCGGTACCACGCATAGCCGTCGTACGGACGCGGCACCATCCGTTTCGGCGGATTCACCGGAGAGTAGTGCGGATTCTTCTGAGTGAACCCCTGATCCTCCCACGGAATGCCGAGCTTCACCGGGACAAAACCCTCCGTATCGGCTGGAGTTCCCGTGTTTTCCGGATCGAGCTTCAGTGCGGCATTTTCCAGCTCCGCCTTGCCGAAACGGAATTTCAGCGTGTTGTGACGCGACTTCGAGGCGGTGAAAAGTTTCAGGTCTTTGCCGAGCCCGAGATTCATATTATTGAAAACCGCGCTCCAGACCCGCATCACCTTCTCCGGTCCCCAGAAAACTTTCACCATGTCCGGTGCAAGATTCAGGACAACCGTTGCCGTTGAAACACGGTCGAGTTTCGCAAAGAGCGCCGGCTCCGTCGCAACCATCCAGTCCGGCATTGAGGTCAGAACCGGCAAGTTCTGCGCCTCGCGGAAGTAAAGATCGGCTTCCGTGATTCCGGCGAACAGCGGATCATTCTTCGGAAGCGCTGCGCGGAACACCGGTTTCACGCCCGTTTTCAGATTTCCGGGCAGAAGCTCCAGCGGAGCCCCGGGAAGCGCGACAACCGTCCGGTTCTCAAGGAATTTTTTCAGTTTCCCATATTGCGAAGCCGGAACCGGATTTGCTCCGAGAAGCACAACCTGCGCATTGTTCAGGTACCACAGGTTGTCCGCAGAACCTTTGCTGTACTGCATTCCCATCCGCTTCAGAATGGATTCATTTTTCTCATCGCCCAGGTAAACGGCACGCTGCGGTCCAACCGGAACGAACGGTTTGTTCATCTCCTCCAGCATGTTGTCCACAAGGAGTGTCGCCGCCGGATCTTTTCCGTAACGGGAAGTCACATCCAGCTGACAGAACAGGACGAGCCCGTGTTCCTTGCGGAGTTCCATAAGCGAAGCAAACATCAGATTGAATCCGCAGTCCACAATAGCAGTGAAGTTCCCGTAACTCGGTTTGCGGATGACGTTTCCGCTGACAATTCCGCCGTTTCCGCATTTCCATTTGGAACGCGGATAGTGCGGAGAGTTTTCATCGGAAACGACAAACGCAGGAACCGTGTCGGATGCGCCGCGCCAGTTGCTGAAATCAGCATCTTTCAGTCCCCGGAGATAGAGACTCTCCGGACGGCGGATGAACGCATTCCGATAACTCGGCGACTCGAACACAAAGTTTCCGAGATTGCACGGCTGCTGTTCAAAAATCAGGATCTTCAGCCCGCCTTCCAGCAGACCGCTGTTTTCCACCTGTTTCAGGAATTCAGGGTTGGCATCCTTCAGAGCATTCTGTCCGATGATGAGCAGACGGCAATCCTTCACATCCTTCAGCGACTCCACTTTCCGGAACGGAAACCCTGCGGCTTTCAGCACAGCTTCGGTCTTCCCCACCGGATCGTAGAGCCCCGCAGCAGAATTCCGGAAGTTCCGTTTCGCATGGCGCGGGAAGAACTGAAGCGCGAACGAATCTTTCTTATACAGCACACCGTCCTTCAGGGCGAAAAGGCGCAGCTCCGCATCGGTGCGCTCCAGAACATCCGGAGCGGTCAGTTCGATCGGGAGTTTGAGAATTTCTCCGGCGGCGGCAGCCGCATCAAAATTCCCTTTCTGAACCGCCGCGCCGTTCATGACGAGCTCCCATCGGAACTCAAGTTTCTGCTCCGATGCATGGTCATTCACAACGACCGCGCTTTTCCGGACCGTTTCTCCGGAGAAGAACGCATGGTCCTTGTTCGTGAAATCTTCCGGCATTCCGCCGAGGAACACAAGGAGCGGATTGAATGCATCGCGGATCACATCATAGAGCCCTTCCGGGATCGAATAGTCCGTGAGAAGATGACGCTGCGTTTCGCTTGCACCGATCCTGACGTCCGGCTTGTATCCGGGCGTCTTGACATTGTTGTCGATCTCATAAACAGTATTGTGCTGATCGAACGTCCGCGCGGTACGGGCGAGATCGCGCTCTCCGGGGAAGTCTCCGAGAGCCGACATATCGTATGCGCGCCACGCCTTGACGACATGGCTGTACATCAGCGCATTCAGAGCATTGCGGTTCCGGTTGCGCGGAGCATACGGGGAATCCAGCCAGCACGAGGCATTCGGAACCGGACGATCCTCACGGGCAAACACGGAGTCTCCGAAGTAACGCGCCGCATGTTCCGGAATCATCTCGTCGCCGCTTGCACCGCCGCTCCGGAAATGCCAGAACTGCGCCGGATACGGGAACCCGGACTCCATCACAAGCAGCGGCTGCTTGCGCTCGGACGCCGACCACTGCGCCGGCCAGTCCTCCTGTTCCTGCAGCGGGGTTCCGAACGACTGGTAGTTCATGGAGGTAAACGCCTTGCCGACGTTTCCGCCCGCATGACGGATGCATTCGCGTCCGGGGTCAAGCGAACGCATGGTATCTTCCGCATACTGCGCTCTTTTCCGCGCGACCGTGTGGCGAATCGGCGCATAGGTTGTATCCGTCAGCTTCGCCGGATCCTGATTCCACGGATAGCCGCACGTGTTGAATTCGGTGAACCAGATCAGAATCGCCGGATGATTTCCATAATGTTCGAAGAACCGTTCGACTTCCGCATTGTAGAAACCTTTCTCCTCATCCTCATACGGCGGCATGGGAAAGATGTTGTAGAGTCCCTGGCGGTCTGACTCGTTCAGATATTCCGGAGTTCCGATCTGCGACTCCTTGCCGAACAAATCATAACGGACCGTATCATAATTCATCTCGCGGATATGCGCAACATACTGCTCCGCGCCTTTTGCGGTTCCGTAATAAAAACGCACGCGCTGCAAAGCCGGACTCGACCACATCCGCATCCGCAGTTTGCTGCCGTTCAGGTAGAACGCGCCTTTTTCAATCCACGCCTCGCGAAAACCGAAATTCTGTTCCGGAAGCGCATCCAGAGCTTTCCCGTTCCGCTCCAGCGCGACATTCATCCGGTAAAGATTCGGAGTATCCGCATTCCAGAGAACCGGATTCTTCCAGCTTTCCGTGAAAACAACCAGCTGTTCCGGACGGCCGTCAAGTTCAATTTCCTTTGTGAACGACTTTTCCGTCTTTCCGTTCCGGGCAAAGTCAAAACGCACGCGGGCACGTCCTTTCTCCCCGGAAAGATTCTGGATTCTCGCACGCAGACGCACATTTTTCCGGCGGAACGACGGAGATGCGACAACGTTCTTCAGCGAAACAGCCGACGGCGCATTTTCCAGCCAGACGTCGCCGATTGCGAGCTCGGAATGGTCGCCGATACTCGGCTCCCCTCTCCACATACTTACAATCCGGCGGTCGATGAAAACCGTCACCACATTCCGCCCGTTCCGGTTCACAAGCGCCGTCACATCCAGACGCTTCGAGTTCGGCGTGGTCATGAAAGATTTGAAATCCTGACGGAATTCATGAATCATTTTTCCATTCAGATAAACGCGTCCGGCGTCACCGTTGAGATTTGCAAAGTTCAGATAAATCCGTCCGCCGTTTTTCAGATCAGCCGGAACCTCAAACACGCGCTGATACCAGCCCGCCTGTTTCTTCGCAATGGATTTGCCGTTCCACTTGCCGTTTGCCGATTTCAGCTTGCCGTTGTTGTCACGGTAAATCTGGAAAAGCGGCGAGCGGAAACTGCCCGGAACCCGCATATACCCCCACTCCCCTTCCGGCGGAGCGTAACTGTAATCGTCGACCGGAATCACGCGCCAGTAACCGTTCAGACAGACGCCTTTCCGGATGCCGTTTCCAGCGCGTGCGGCATCGGCAAGATCCCAAAGCGGCTGTTCCGTTTTGCGCACAGATACGTCAGAAAGTCTCTGCCGCTGTTTGACCGACGGCACCGCCGAGGGCGCTGAGAGAGAAACGCCTTCCGCCCCCTCCGCTTTCACAATGTTCCCGAAAGGAACGGAGAACACAACTTTACCCTGCACACCGTCGTCCAGTTTGAAAATCAGCTCTTTCCCATTCTGCAGAAGCGTAATGCGGTGCGGCTCCGTCAGAGGAAATGAACTGGAGGTCTCCAGAGTTTTCGTCTCACCGGAATTTTCGGCAATCATGGAGAGTCTGCCGGATGCGCCCATCGCAGTAAAGGAGATTTTCCGTTTTGAATCCGTCCCGTGCAGAACCAGCAGTTTCTTCGGGCCGGCATAACGGCTTTCGATATTGCGGAACGCCGTTTCAAATACTCGTTCATTGCGGACGGCGGAATCCAGAGAAAGCTCCTTGAAATTCTCTTTCGCTCCGCCGGAAGCAAGCACAAAGATTTCCGCAGGCGTCAGCGGAGTGTTAAAAATTTTGACTTCATCATAAAGTCCGTTTCCGACCTGCGCCTTGAAACGGTCGGTGCTCTCATTTCCGAGAAAGAGATTCAGCGGACGCGGTGCCTCCATCTTTTCAAACGCATTCGGGATCGACCGTTTCGCAACCTCTTTTCCGTTGATGAAAAGGCGGACTTCCCCGTTCGCCTGATTCCAAGTGAACGCAACATGGTGCCACTTGCCCTGCGTAAACAGTTTCTTCCGGATGATCTGAACCTGTTTCGGAGCACAGACGCTGAGTTCTGTGGCGCCATCCTTGAAGTTGATCATGTAAAAACGGAACTTCCACCGGGAATCGCGTCCGCTGATGATAAAATTCTGCTCCGGATCATTTTCCTTCCAATGCGGGTTGAACCAGAATGCAACCGTTCCGCTGGTCAGATTCTGCGCAGGCAGATTCCTGGCCGTCATCACGGTAACCTGATCGTAGGCATGACGCCTCACATCCAGCGCCTTTCCGATCACTCCGGACAGGTATCCGGCGCGACCTTCCACGATTGCAGCGGCGTTTTTCTTTCCGTCCGCCCCGATCGAATCGCCGGAACCGTCGAGCGGAAAGTAAAACACCGGTTCCGCCGCCGGAAGCAGAAGCGGCAGAAACGGCGCAAGCAAATTCAGAAAACGTTTCTTCATGGATTTTCCTTATTTTTTCGCAAGTTCCGCAATTTCTTCTGCGTTCAGAACCCGGTCGAACATCTTGAAATCGTCATATGCGCCATTGCCGGAACCAGTCTCACCTTCCCGACCGAAAAACACCGCGGGACGGATCGGTTTCGTTTCCGGATTGAATGCATCCTTCACCGTCCGTGTCCGGACAGGCTTTCCGTTCAGGAAGAACTGAATTTCGCTCTTCTGCAAATCCCAGGTAAAGGCGATATGCACCCATTCGCCCGGCTTCAGAGAATCTTTTCCGAAAATCTGAACCTGTCCGGGAATGCAGACCGACAAATCGAAATTTCCTTCTTTCGTATGAAGCAGATAGAAGCGCACCGGTTTCCAGTCCGTATCCCGCGAATTGATGATCCATGCGCTTTCCCCCTCTTTCCACGACGGACGGAACCAGAATGCGACTGTAGCCTGAACATAATTGAAGGCCGGCAGTTTCATCAGACAGGGCGCAGGCTTCTCCGGAACAACATTCAGAGCCTGTTTGAAAACGCCGGGGACAAAATCCGCGGCGTTCTTCGTCTGCACCGTTTTGATTTTCGCCTTGTCCGCGCCGAATGCGTCGAGTGAACCGTCCATCGCCACATGGTAAACGGGTTCCGCCGCAGCGAGTGTAACCGGAAGTGCGAGAGCCAGCCATTTGAGTTGAGTTTTCATGAGAATAGTCCTTTCATCTTTATGTTATTGTTGTATTATTCTGTTTTCAGTTGCCCCATGCCCAGTAGTTCGGATTGACCTGATTGTAGGAACCGTCTTCCACGCGCTTGTACGAACGGTTTTCCACATGTCCGTCGAAAAATCCGGTGCTCATCCGGTATCCGGGATGACGGTATCCGGCGACTCCGTCGGCGGCGGTTACGTTATCCTTCATCTGCAGATATTTTGCAAGTGTTGAGCTCCAGTAGTAAACCCGTCCGCCGTCGAGAGTTTCCAGAAACGAGAATTTCACCGACGGACGTTTTATCTTCACCAGCCGGAAAACGATGTCATCCGGGGAAGCTCCCGCCAGACCGCAGGGAAGCCCGTAAATGCGTTTCATCTGCACAAACCCTCCGGTCTCCTTGTCATCCGGATTTGAACTTGGACGGTATTCCGGACACGCCGCGCTCTGCTTCACCCGCGCAAACGTCTGATCCGCATCCTCCCATTTCGTTCCCAGCAGACTCTGGAATGCCTGGTTCGTATACCACCGGCTCTCGAGTGTTTGCGGAATCCAGTAGTCGTCATTTGCCGAAGCATAGCCGACTCCGGCGACAACCATCTGTTTCATTGCGGAAAGACACTGCACCTGCCGCGCCTTCGATCTTGCGCTGTTCAGAGCCGGAAGCAGCATACCGGCAAGGATTGCGATGATCGCAATTACCACAAGGAGCTCTATAAGCGTGAATGTCCGGACATACCCCTTCCGGCCTCCGGCGATCTTCTGTTTTCCTCTGCAATTCTGTTTCATGATTTTCTCCTTCTTATGGTTGTTTTGTTTCAATCAGTTCAAAAAGCGCCGTTTCCGGTTTGCGGAAAGTGTAATCAAAAGATTCGCAGTTTTCCGCGACGGTCCGTCCGCTGAAAAGTTCCACGACTTTTGCTGTTTGCCGCTTCAGATGGAACGTATGTTTCTCCGCCTCAGCACAATGACACGAGAGCAGAGTTCCCGACGCCCACACAGGAAGCGCAGCATCGCAATACAGATGAACTCCAGCCAGCTCCGCTTCCCTTCGCAGGATCTCCGCCGAAAAAACGGAGTAATCAGGAAATATGCTTCCTTCCGGAAGGATTTGAGCCCCCCAGCGGTTTCCGTCGGTCAGACCGCACGGACCGAGCCACAGAAAACGGGTTCCGGGCAGGCAGCTGCGGAGCAGTTCGCGGCGGCGTTCATCGAATTCAATCCACATCGGCAGAACTGCCAGTTTCGGAACATCCCGCAGTTTCGGCAGATCCGAAATATCATACATCACATACGGCGCTCCAAGATGATTGCAGATTTTCTGAAGCGTGTGAAATATTTCCAGCAGCGGATTGTTCTCCAAATGGTCGTTGCAGTAGAATACGCTCTGCGGATCCACAATAAACGCAACTTCCGCTTCAGGTTCACGCCCGTAATCCGCCAGACGGTCCCAGAGGATTTTCATTTCCCGGATCGCATTCTGAATTTCCGGTTCGGAATAGTACCCGCCCCACATATCGAAGAACCAGAGCGATGCGCCGTGCATCAGCGAGCGGCAGAACTCGCGCCGCAATCCCGCAATATCCGACGCAGTATCCGGCCACGGAGTCCACCATGAGGCCCGCGCATACGGCGTCACCTGAAGATTGCACGTATGCGTGTGATGATCCAGCTCATGCAGGAAATGTCTGCCGTTCCGGTGAATGCAGCCGTTCAGATTCTGAAAACCGCCGCCTCCCCCCATCCGGCGGTCATGATAATCGCCGGGACTGATGAGAAAATCAACCGCGCCCGATGACAGAACTTTTTCGTATCCAAGATGTCCGCACCCGACCAGATAATTTTTTGTCAGTTCCAGCACATAGCCGTAAAAAACACCGATTTCCTGTCCGTCACGCAGATATTTCCGAGCTTCCGCTGCAAAATCGCAGATTCCGGATGCAATCAGATCGCTGTGAAAGCGCCAGTAGCGGATTGCCTCGAGATCCTCTTCCGGATCGCGCAGAAGTCCGCCGAAACGGGGCGAATGATAGCGCCGTTCAAAATCCGGAATCGCCGAAGGGACGGGAAGCCCCTGTTCCGCACACCATTTGCGGAAAAGATGCAGCTTATCCTCCGTTTCCGCTCCCAGGGAGTAATCCATCCACTCATCCGTTGCGCCGCACGCGAGAATCACACATGCAAGATGCTTGCCGTATTTCTCCTGAACATGCGTGAGAATGTCTTTCATATACCCCGCAGTGATCTCCCGCCAATCTCCGGAAGCAAGGGTTCCGGAAACCTCCGCGAAGCTGTCGGAAGTTTTCTGCCGGCATTGCAGTTTCCGCACAAGCCACGGCGGGGAATTCAGATCAAGCATAAAGAGGAACTCCGCATCCGGACAGAATGCCAGAATATCTTCGAACTGACGGTCGAGCGCGGCAAAATCGTACTGATGTTCCCAAAGCCAGACCGGAGGATATTCCGAATAAGGCTGTCCGAGCGCATTCACCGTATTGGCGGGGAAAATGCAGAACTGGCGCACTCCAAGTTCAGCAAACCTTTCACGGGTTTTCAGCTCCTTGCGGAACGAGCGGTAAGCGAAATACGGTTTTCTGAAAATTTCAGTCATGAACGGCTCCTGTGTAGGACATAACCGGAATGTTTCCGGAGGTGAAATCAATGAATTTTCCCGGAGCCAGCGAAATGACTCCTTCATTCGGAGCTCCCGGATCTTCAATGCGGCGGATCAGCTCCTGAATTCCGCGCCGGGCTTTCTCCGCCGTGCTCGTGCGGACGCCGCCGACAATCAGCGGACTTTCCAGAAAGCAGTGAAACTCGTCCACGCCGATAACCAGGTCCGGCTTGTAATCTTCCATTCCGCGGATCATGTCAAGCAGCGGATAAAGGCTCTGCCCGTTCAGAAGAATCGCCCCGGGACGCTGTTCCGCAATGTAATCGAAACACGGCTGAACCGAATCTTCATAGATCTGATGAACAAGACGGAACCCCGTTGTCTCCACGGCTTTTGCAACGCACACGTTCCACGGAAGCGGCTTATCCAGATAACTGAACGCCGTCTCATGACCGCGCGACCGCAGGAACCCGAACGCATCGCAGAACGCCTCCGTCACATCCGCCTGAACAGACAGCATGCCCGGAGCCGAATATGCCGGAAGCACAACCGGAAGATTTCTGTCTTTCAGAAGAGTGCATTCTGCAACACTCAATGTTGCAGAATAGACGGCATCGACCCTGTTCCGGAGCAGGAAATCGACAGCCTCCGCAATCTCATTCCGCTCCGTTCTGGCGAGAGCGAAAATCAGCGTATAGTCATGTTTCCGCGCCTCGTCCAGCGCCTCGTCGGCAAGATGTCCCATATACGGATTCGAAACGTTGCCGCCGAGCATTCCGATACTGCGCGACTTCCCCGTCCGGAGCGAACGCGCCAGACGGTCCGGACGGTAATTCAGACGCTGAATAGTCTCGCCGATGCGCTTGCGCGTCTCTTCGCTCATCCGCATCGTCTTGCTCCCGTTCAAATAACAGGAGACCAGCGCGCTGGACACCCCCGCTTCTTTTGCAATATCTTTTAAAGTTGCCATTTCTGCTCCTGATTTATCGATTAATTTAATTATACCACATTACCCCGTTTTTGTCAAGAGGGGGAAATGCAGATTTCCGGATTTTT
>DHMO01000066.1:56083-58140 GCA_002405835.1 Lentisphaeria bacterium UBA4640
TTTTTATTTATCCGGATAAATCTTCCAGTCTTTAAACTCCGGAAGATATTTCAGAAGCAGCTCGCGGTCAAGCCCGTTCCGCTCAATGATTTCACGGTAGAAATACGCGCTCGGCTTCGGAGTGCGCTCAAACGTCTTGAAGTCAACTCCGACCATGCCGAAACGGGGAATGAAGCTCCACCATTCAAAATTGTCCATAAGCGACCAGTAAAGATAGCCGCGGACGTTGCAGCCGCGCTCCATTGCCTCGTTAAGAGCCTGAAGATGACGTCCGATGTAGAGAACACGCAGACGGTCGTCGTCGCAGCAGAATCCGTTTTCCGTAATGTAGACCGGAAGATCCTTGAGACGGCAGAGACCATCAACCAGAGTCTGCGGATAGAATTCCTCCAGGTAAAAATCATTTCTGATCGGCCGGATCTTGTGGCATTCGTAACGTTTCGCCGTTCCGGAAGCGTTGCGTGCGGTGACAAAATGACGCGTGTAGTAGTTGATCGACCAGAAATCACAGGCGCCCTTCAGCTCCGGAACCTCGACTGCATCGCGGTACGGAAAAAGAATTTCACCTGTGCGGACCGCATGATAGAAGAAGTCGTTCACCACCCAGTTCGTAATGCGTGTGCGGGTAATGTCAAATTCATCATCCGGATTTGCGGGGAAATAAGGCGTCATGGCGTGTGCGGTGCTGACCGGAGCCTGCGAATGCGCGCGAATAATCGCGGCGGCCTTCGCGTGTGCAATCAGACAGTTCGTCTTGCGGTCGTAAAGCTGCCAGGAATCGCCGTTGTTGAACTCGTTGAAAATATTCCAGAGATCCACATAGTGCGCGATTTTCGGAACCAGGTATTCAAGATGACGCAGAAAGAAGCCGATGTTTTCCCGTTTCCGGAACTCACCCTTTTCCTCGAACCACTGCGGATGCGAAAAATGGTGCAGCGTCAGGCAAAGTTTGATTCCGCGCTTTTTGAGGTCCTCGAACATCGCGAGATAATGATTGAGCGCCTCCTCATCGTGCCGTCCCTCTTCGGGCTCTATGCGGGACCACTCGATCGACATGCGGAACATCCGGTGCTTGAGTTCGCTCAGCATGGCGAAATCCTGTTTCCAGAGATTCCAGAAATTGCACGCCTTCCCCGACGGTTCCGGACAGTGTCCCTTGATTTCATTATGCCAGCTCGAACTGTGGATATTGTCTCCCTCGATCTGGTGTCCCGCCGTCGCCGATCCCCAGACAAATCCCTCCGGGAACTTCACCGGCTTCATTGAAAATACTCCGAGCATATCAAAAATCTCCTTGATTCCGTTGTTTGATTTATCGATTAATTATACAGCAAAAATAAAAAAAGTCAAGAGATGAAAAAGAAAAAGCATCCGGAAAATCTAAAAAAGACTTTTCCGGATGCTGAAATTTCTGAGCGGAACAAGGACTCAGCGTCTCTTTTTGCCGCCGCCGAAGGCTTTGGCAAGATCGTCGAAACCATGGAAGGAAGTCCGGCTGGGCATCTCGTCTTCATTGATTTCAAACGGAGCGTAGTCCTCATCGCGCATGACAACCTTGTCCTTGTCGACCACTTTTGCGGTTGACATGTTGAAGAGTTTTCCGAAATCCATCGAATCATCTTCGTTGACGATCCGTTTTTCCTTTTTCGCTTTCGGAGCGGGGACGGGCTCCTCCTCCTTGACTTCGGTTATGGCGCCGCGTCCTTCAAAGAGTTCGGCGAACGTCGGCTCCTTTTCCGGTTCGGCGGGCTTTTCCTCTTTCGACGCTTTTGCGGGCTTCTTCGGTTCTTCCACAAGTTCGGAGAGATCCGCCATCTGATTCAGGAAACCGCAATCCTTGTCGACTTCCGGCTCCAGATCTTTTTCCGAAATCTTGAATCCGAATTTTTCGCTGAGGTCTTTTGCGGAGAGATTCTTTTTCGCACACATGGTACAGGTCCTTTCGTTTAACGCGTACAATGTACCACGAATTCAGAAAAAAGCAAACGGAACGCAGAGCTATCCCATAAAAATCTTTCAGACTTGACAAAAAAGAGATCCCAAGCTACCTTTTTCTC
>DHMO01000047.1:0-5952 GCA_002405835.1 Lentisphaeria bacterium UBA4640
GATTTTTATGGGATAGCTCTGTCTGATTTCTGTGAACTTTGACTTTTTTTCAGAAACGGACTTGACATTTCCGCAAAACGGTTCATCTTAATAGGATGTATATTTTGCGAACAAGCTATATGGAGAAGCGCGAAGATGCCGGATAAACTCGTGATCGTTGAGTCGCCAGCAAAGGCCAAGACCATCGGAAAAATCCTCGGGAAAGACTATATCATCAAGGCCTCGTACGGTCACATCAGAGATCTGCCGGAACGCGCGTTCGGCGTTGATATCGAACACGGATTCGTTCCGCAGTACGAAGAATCAAAAACGCGCGGGAAAAACCTCGCCGATCTCAAGAAGACCGCAAAGACGGTTAAAGAAATCTATCTTGCCCCCGACCCTGACCGCGAAGGGGAAGCGATCGCGTGGCATCTGCACGAAGTGCTCAAAAACACAAACAAGAAGGCCGATTTCAAACGCGTCGCCTTCCATGAAATCACAAAAAGCGCAATCACGAAGGCTTTCCAGCACCCCGGCGAACTCAACATGAACCTCGTCGACGCTCAGCAGGCACGGCGCGTTCTCGACCGCATCGTCGGCTACATGATCAGCCCCCTGCTCTGGTCCCGCATCGAACGCGGAGTCAGCGCTGGACGCGTCCAGTCGGTAGCGCTCCGTCTGGTCTGCGAGCGCGAACGCGAAATTCAGGCATTCGAGCCGAAAGAATACTGGAACTTTCTTGCGAAGTTTTCGCAGGATGCCGGATGCGAATTTCTGACGCGTCTTGCGAAAATCAACAACGGCAAATTTGAAATCGGAAGCAAGCAGGACGCCGATGCAGTTCTCGCCGCCGTCCGCGGCGCAAAAGCCTGGAAAGTCGCTTCCATTGAAACGCAGCCGCGCAAACGTTATGCGCCCCCGCCATTCATCACCAGCACGCTTCAGCAGGCGGCGAGTTCGGCTCTCGGATTCTCCGCGAGCTCGACCATGCGCATCGCCCAGCAGCTCTATGAAGGCGTCGACACTCCCGCCGGACATCTCGGTCTCATCACCTACATGCGAACCGACTCCGTCGCGATTGCCGTGGAAGCGCAGAATGCCTGCCGCGACTTCATCTTTGCAAACTACGGACCGAAGTTCGTTCCGGCAAAGCCGAACATCTTCAAATCCAAATCCAATGCACAGGGCGCCCATGAAGCGATCCGTCCGACCGACGTCACGCTCACGCCCGAATCGCTGAAAGATACGCTCGACGCTCAGCAGCTCAAGCTCTACAAGCTCATCTGGCGCCGCTTCCTCGCCTCGCAGATGGCTCCCGCAGACCAGCTCCGCACAACCGCGGACGTCGAGGGAACCGGCTCCGATGCGCGGCTCTACACCTTCCGCGCAACCGCAACCGTCACCACCTTCCCCGGCTTCCTCAAAGCCTACAACATCGAAGAGGAAGGCGCGGCGAAATCTGATGACGACGACACCCGAGACGCCGATGCGCTCGCCAAACTCCGCGTGCATGAGCCGTGCGCACTCGTCGACACACTCGGCGAGCAGAAATTCACCGAACCGCCGCCGCGCTTCTCGGAAGCAACACTCATCAAAGAGCTTGAATCCAACGGCATCGGACGCCCGTCCACCTATGCGACCATTGTCAACACCATTCAGGAACGCTCTTATGTGAACAAGGAGAAGGGCAAACTCATCCCGACGGAGCTCGGTTTCAAGATCAACGATTACCTTGTCGCCTCCCTCCCCGATCTGATCCAGGTCGGCTTCACCGCCGATATGGAAAATCAGCTTGACGGCGTGGAAGACGGCAAAATCCAGTGGACCGCCATGTTGAAGAATTTCTACGAGAAGTTCTCTCAGTGGCTTGCCGCCGCAAAGAACGCCGGCGCTCCCGAAGCGGAAAAAGCCGCAGCGGTTCTCAATCTGCTCCGCGAAGTCAAAGACTGGGAAGCTCCGGAAAAGGGCGGAAAACGTGTTTACGACGACAAGAAGTTCTATACATCCGTTCAGTCCAAAGCCGAAAAGGGCACCACGATTTCCTCGAAACAGTGGGAAGCTCTGCTGAATCTGGTCATCAAATATGCAAGCCAGCTGAAAGATCTGGATTCATGCACGGCGAAATATCATCTGGAAGAGGATGTCGCCGCCGCCCGCGAACGCGTGGAACAGTTCCGTAAAATGCGCGAAGAAATGCAGCAGCGCCGCGAAGAGGCCGCAAACAATGCGCCTCCGCAGGAAAATATCACGGCTGTTTTCAAAGCCATGGAAAACGTGACCTGGCATCCGGCGGAAAAACGCGGGGCCCGCGTTTACGACGACAAGAAATTCTTTGATTCGCTGAAAGAACAGTCCGAATCCGGACGTGTCCTTTCCGAACGTCAGATTGCCGCGCTTGCCAAGCTCATGGCGCGCTACCGTGAATCAATTCCCGATTATGAAGCATTGGTGAAAGAGCTCGGCGTGGAAGCCGCGGCTCCTCAGGCGGATGCCGGCGCGCAGGAGGAGGTTGACCGCATCCTCAAGGCATTTGCCGAAGTAAAAACATGGGCGGAGCCGGAGAAAAAAGGACGCCGCGTTTACGACGACAAGGAGTTCTATGAATCCCTCGCCAAGCAGCGCGCAACCGGACGCATTCTCTCCCCGAAGCAGTCCGCCGCTCTCATGAAGCTCGCCGCAAAGTACAAAATTTCCTGAAGGAGATAAAAATGACCGCAATCATAGGTTTTGAATCCAGCTGCGACGAAACCGCCGTGGCGGTTGTTGTCGACGGACGCAAAGTGCTTTCAAATGCAATTGCTTCCCAGATTGCCAAACACGCCGTTTACGGCGGAGTGGTTCCGGAACTTGCCGCGCGCGAGCACCTCACCGCAATCCGCCGGGTTACTGATGAATCGCTCAAAGAGGCCGGCGTGACGATGGATCAGATTGATGCGGTGGCCGTCACCAACGGTCCCGGACTCGTCCCCGCGCTTCTGGTCGGTGTCAATTTCGCCAAAGGTTTTGCCGCCGCATATAAAAAGCCGCTTATCGGAATCAACCATTTTCTCGGACACATCTACGGAGTCTTTCTGGATCAGGAAGAGGATATTTTCGCAAAGAAAGAGCTGTTCCCGATGGTCGGACTCGTTGTTTCCGGCGGACACACATCTCTCGTTCTCATCAAAGAGGACGGAACGGCAAACGTCATCGGGACAACCCTTGACGATGCCGCTGGCGAAGCGTTTGACAAGGCCGCCAAGATGCTCAACCTCGGCTATCCCGGAGGACCCGTCATTGAAAAGGCGGCGCGGAACGGCGATGCTCACCGCTTCAGTTTCCCCCGCTCGCTCACCGGAACCGCAGGCAAGGCGCTCGCTCCGGAAAACCGCTTCAACTTCAGCTTCAGCGGAGTAAAAACGGCTCTGCTGTATCATGCGAAAAAACTCTGCGGGGAAAATACCGAAGCTCTTGACGGTCAGGATCTTTACGACACGCTCGCATCCTATCAGGACGCCATCGTCGGGGTTCTCTGCGAAAAGGCGTTCGATGCAGCGCGTTTCTTCCATGCAAAAAGTCTGATTCTCTGCGGCGGCGTCGCCTGCAACGGTTATCTGCGGGAACATTTCGAAGCCGGAGCGCCGAAAAACGTCAAAGTTCTTCTTGCTCCGCGCAAGTACTGCACGGACAACGCCGCAATGATCGCCGGACTCGCCTGCCGCTATTACCGGGCGGGTGAATTCGCCGACATGTCGCTTGACGCATACGCCCGCATCCCGCGGGAATTCAAGATTCCGTTTCAGGCATAAGGACAGCCGAACATGAACCGCTGCATTATTTTCGACCTCGATGGAACACTCATCGACTCCATCGCGGATATCGCGCTTGCAACAAACCGGATGCGGGAACATTACGGGCTCGTTCCCCTGCCCGAGAAAACGGTTGTGGGGTACGTCGGACACGGGATCGCCCAGCTTGCCGCCCTCGCGGTTGCGGATGCACCACACATCAACCCGGATGATGCCACAAAAGAAGTTTTGCGGGCTTACCGCAACGATCCGGTTGTTCATACCGCACTCTATCCCGGAGCGGCGGATGGTCTCCGCATTCTGAAAACAGCGGGATTCCGTCTTGCGACGGCCTCCAACAAGCCGGATGAACTCTGCGTGCCGATTCTGAAAAAACTCGGCGTCCTCGATCTCTTCGATGCCATCATCGGCGGTGGCCGTTCCATCGCGATGAAACCGGCTCCGGATATGTTGCTCTACGCGCTCAAGGAAACAGGTTCCGATCCGGCGCTCAGCTGGATGTGCGGCGATTCCGAGCCGGATATGACCTCCGGCCGTGCCGCCGGATGCCGGACTGCCTATGCCGCTTACGGATTCGGAAAACCGGCCGAGGGTTCATGGGATTTCAAGGCAAATTCATTTCTTGAGTTTGTTTATCACGCTCTGAAGAACAGATGATGCAGGATTTCCTGAAAGGTGCGTCCCTGGTCTTTCAGGGAATCTTATTTTTCTACCGGACGCCTTCTCTTTGGAAGTATTCCGCCGTCCCGCTCTTTCTTGTCCTGATTTTCTATGTTCTGATTTTCTACTTGTCCTTCCGCTTTGCCCTTCCGTGGATCTTGGATTTTCTTCCGGATCCTGCGAATCATACGCTCTGGCTTCGCTGGCTGATTTACCCGCTGCGCTGGCTGACGGCGATTTCCTGCGGCACGGCGCTGCTGCTGGTTTCATATCAGACGCTGAGCACACTCTATGAAATCACGGGCTCGCTGTTCTTTGACGCCATGATTGTGGAAATCGAAAAGACGCGTTATTCACACACCGCCGTCCCGCTCTCGTTCCGTCAGAATCTGGCGGGGGCTTTGCAGAGCGTTGGATATTCCATCGGAACGCTTCTCATAACAATCATCCTGCTGCCGCTTGGTCTTCTGATTCCTGTAATCGGCGTGGTCCTGATGACGCTGGTTCTCGGATGGAGACAAGGACAAACCTACATTTTCTCCAGCGGTTTCAACCGCGGGTATTCCCTGCCGGAAATCCGCCGGATTGCGGAAAAGCGGAAAATGCTGCTTCTGGGATTCGGAACAACAATCTATCTGCTGTATCTGATTCCCGTCGCAGCAATTCCGCTTATTCCAGGTTACATTGTTTCCGGCGTTCTGCTCTTCAACGAAGAACTTTCCGGTCAGCCGTAAACCGCGCTTCTGCCAAGTTCTGCGGCAATCGCCATGAGACGGTTGTACTTGCAGATGCGGTCCGTCCGGCTCAGCGATCCAGTCTTGATTTGTCCCGCATTCGCGGCAACCGCAAGATCCGCAATTGTTGTGTCTTCGGTCTCGCCGGAACGGTGGCTGATGACCGCCGCAAAACCTGCCTTCTGCGCCATTTCAACCGCATCCAGAGTTTCAGTCAGCGAACCGATCTGGTTCACTTTGACTAGAATCGCATTCGCAGCTTTCCGTTCAATCGCTTTCTTCAGATACGCAACATTCGTTACGAGCAAATCATCACCGACAAGCTGGATGCATGCGCCGAGCTGTGCCGTCAGCGCAATCCAGCCGTCCCAGTCGTTCTCCGCCATGCCGTCTTCAATGGAGTCGATCGGGTAAGTTTCGACAAGTTTGCGCAGATAATCGATCTGAGCAGCGGAATCGCGGGAGCCGCCGTTCGATTTTTTGTAGACGTAGAGTTTCCGTTCCCTGTCATAAAACTCGGAGGAAGCACAGTCAAGAGCAAGGGAAATCTCTCCGCCTTCGCATTTGCGTCCGGGCTTGAATCCAGCAAGAGAGATTGCCTCAAGAATCGTTTCGAACGCCTCTTCCGTACCGTTCAGCGCGGGAGCGAAACCGCCCTCATCGCCGACAGCCGTGCTGAATCCCTTTTTTCGCAAAATGGATTTGAGCGCGTGAAAGACTTCCGTTCCGTAACGGACCGCCTCCGGAAAATCCGGAGCTCCGACCGGACGGATCATGAATTCCTGGAA
>DHMO01000047.1:6024-6343 GCA_002405835.1 Lentisphaeria bacterium UBA4640
ATGTTCATCATCGGCACCGGCAGACGTTTTGCATTGACTCCGCCCAGATACCGGTACAGCGGAAGCCCCAGTGCATTTGCCGCAGCCCGCGCATTCGCCAGCGAAACACCGAGAACAGCGTTGGCACCGAGATTCTTTTTGTTTTTTGTCCCGTCGAGTTCAATCATTGCGCGGTCGAGCGCCACCTGGTCAAGCGCATCGAGACCGCGGACGGCATGGGCGATTTTTCCGTTGACATTCTGAACCGCTTTGAGAACGCCTTTGCCGGAATAACGGTGTCTGTCTCCGTCGCGCAATTCGAGAGCTTCGTTCTCACCGG
>DHMO01000047.1:6392-53526 GCA_002405835.1 Lentisphaeria bacterium UBA4640
GACGCCCCGGACGGGACCGCCGCTGTTCCTTTCGCTCCGGATTCGAGCGTAACGGACACTTCAACGGTCGGATTTCCGCGGGAGTCGAGAATCTCCCGCGCCTCAACTTTTGCAATTTCAGTTTTCATCTTGAATTCCCCCTTTTCTAATGAATGGAACAAGGATAGCACCGGAGGGAACGTTTTTCAAGAAGGTAAAAACGGCAGAGCAAACAGATATTCGGAAAAACGAACCTGTTTTCTCCGCCGCAATTTTTTTCAGAAATACAGAATCCATGCCGCAAGCAGGGAAAGCGCGGTCAGTATCAGGGTCGGAATCAGGCAGATCAGAATCAGACGCCCTTCTTTGCCTGCGGCGTTGACTGTGGCGCAGGCGGCAACCACACCGCTGATGCGGATCATGCTTCCAATGCCGCCGCCGACCAGCTGCAGAGCCACAATCGCCGCCTCGGGAAGTCCCAGAAGATGCGCCGTGTCAAACTGAATCGTGACGAACAGAATGCTCGAAACCGTACAGGAGCCGGAGAAAAAGGTTCCGAGTACGCCGATCAGCGGAGAAACCAGCGGATATGCGCCGCCCATCAGATGCGCCGCCGCTTCGGCAACCGCAGTCAGCATTCCCGGAATATTTGCAGAGTTCGCATCGGAATAGACCATGATCTGAACCATTGCCACGCTCGCGATAATCGCAATAGAAGCGGACGCGATCTGTTTTCCGGCTTTTCCGCAGAGACTCAGCACTGTTTTTCCTTTGAGCCTGAAGAAAAACGCTGTGCCGAGTGCGACGAAAACGAACGGAACAATGCCCGGATTGTTGAAGACCGCCCAGTTGAACCCGATCCCCGGCAGTCCCGGAATCTCTTTGATGGAAATTTTGCCGAATGTCGTCAGGAAATGCTTGAACGGAAGGACGTCCAGACGCGTCAGCACCAGAACCAGAGCAATCACCGCATAGGGCATCCACGCGAGCCAGACGGGAATCTCATGTTTCCCGACCTGCGGCGGCGGAACAGCCGTCGCCCCCTCCTGAAAGCCCCAGACATGGCGCGGAATCAGGAAATTCAGTTTGATGGCAAGAATCACAACCGGAAGCCCGACCACAACGCCGAGCATCGACGGCAGTTCCGGGCCGAGAAAGCGCGCCGTCAGATACCACGGCACCGTGAACGCCGCGCCGCTGAACAAACAGAACGGGATAATTTCCACAATGGAACGCAGACGCCGCGTTTTCGACGTGGTAAGAATCAGAAACGCAACGGTAATCAGCGGAATGAATGTGCCGGACGATGCAAAAATTCCAGCGGTCTCGGTCACAACATTCTTCATGAATTCGGCAACCGGAATTCCCGCTTTTTCGAGATTTCCCGAAAGTGTGGAGTAAACCGTCAGCGCCGGAGTTCCAACCGCGCCGAAAGGAACCGGCATGGTGTTGCAGATCAGCGCGACCGCAACTGCCGCCGCCGCGGGAAAACCAAGTCCGACCAGCAGCGGAGCTCCCAGCGCGGCCGCCGCGCCGAATCCGGCCGCGCCCTCGATGAATCCGCAGAAGAGCCACGCAATAACGATTGTCTGCACGCGTCTGTCCTGCGAAATCTGCGAGAAGGAGCGGTTGATCGACTCCAGCGCACCCGTTTCACGCAGAATGTTAAGAAGCAGAATCGCGCCGTAAATGATGAAGATGATATCGAACGCCTTCAGCGCACCGAGCAGAGAAACTTCGGTCACATAGAGCGGTTTCATTCCCCAGAGACAGCAGCCGAGCAACCCGGTCATCACCAGTGAAATCAACAGGGATACCGGCGGCGAGACTTTGAATTTGCTCATCAGAACCAGGGCGGTGAAAATCGGAAGAAGAGCCAGAAGCGCGTACATATATTCCTCGTTTTAAATTAAAATGTAAAGGTATAATATACTCCGGAAAACGGGCAAAAGCAACCGTAATCACTGGATTTTCCGGAACTCCGTGGGCGAAAGTCCGCTGTTGTGCCTGAAAAAACGGGAAAAATAGAATTCATCATTGAACCCGAGACGTTTCACGATATCTGAAACGTGCATATTCGGATTCAGAAGAAGCGATGATGCTTTGGATATCAGGTGACGCACCAGATACTCCTTCGGAGTCATGCCAAGCGCATGCGTGAAATTCCGCGAAAACACCTCCCGTCGGACTCCGGCAAACTCACGGGTACGCCGAACGAACGGATTCTGGAAAATATCCGTTTCATTGCGGAAACTGTCATCATTCGCTGATCTTCACGACCGCAACGGCAAATAAAAACGGGACAGTCTCATACCGGGGAGCCTTCCTTCACGGCTGGAGCAACGGCGATCCGGTTCCAATGCTCCGCACCGGCAAGTTCGAGGTGGAGCTGAAACGTTCCGACACATCCGGATTCAAGCTCTATACACTCGCGCTGGACGGCACTCGGCGCGAAGAAATTCCGCTTAAAACAGAAAACGGACGCTTGAAAAACAACGTAAATACGGATAAATTAAAGAAAGCAAGCGTCTACTTCGAACTGATTCAGGAATAAGGAAATGCAGAAAAAACAGCTGATTCTTCTTGCAGGACAATCCAACATGGCGGGACGCGACGTCGCCTCGCCGGAGGATCTTGAACCCATTGAAAATGTGGAAGTCTTCCGTCATGGGAAGTGGTATCCGGCGATTGAGCCGATCACGCGCGACCGCAATATGGTCGGCTGCTTCTCCGCCGCCAACGAACGCATGAGTTCACCCGATCCGTGGGACAATCCCATCCCCGGCGAGGGCATGACTGTACGCGGAGTCGGTCCCGGCCGCACATTTGCAAAGCTCCTCCATGAACGTTTCCCGAACCGTCCGGTCGGTCTCATTCCGACTGCAATCGGCGGAACTCCTGTCGCCGCCTGGCTTCCCGGCGGCGTCGACCCGTGGGACGCGGAAAAACATCCCTATGATGATGCCGTCCGCGCCGCCCGCGAAGCCATGAAATACGGGGATATCATCTGCATTCTCTGGCATCAGGGAGAGACCGACGCGCATCGCGGCACACAGAGTTACAAGGAGGATTTGCGCTCAGTCATCGCGAACTTCCGCCGCGATCTGAACCTGAACGGAGTCCCCTTCCTTCTCGGAGAGCTCGGAGATTTCTACGAAGAGAAAATTCAGAAAAACGTTCCCGCCATCAACGGAATCATGCATGAGCTTTCCGAAGAGCTGGAGCTTGTCCGCGTCGCCTCTTCCGCCGGTCTGGTTCACCGCGGCGACCGGCTTCACTTCAACGCCGCCTCCGCACGCGAACTGGGACGCCGCTACTTTGAACTTTTTGAAAGTGTGACACATTGACGCATCATGTCACACATGCCCGCTCAGATGCCCGACTGAGACACGCCGGGCAAAATATTTTTCGAGTGTAAAACGGCTTTCCCGAAAAAGTTGGCATCAGTATTGCTATAGTTCCAGTCGTCAAGCAAACAGAAAAAAATAAAAAACTGGAAAGGGTTTGCTACTATGGGAAAGATACTTGGAATTGACCTCGGAACTACGAACAGCTGCATGGCTGTTATGGATCAGGGCAAATTTAAAATTATTCCGAATGCGGAAGGCGCCAACACGACTCCTTCAATCGTCGCATTCACAAAGACCGGTGAACGTCTGGTCGGTCAGACCGCAAAACGTCAGGCTGTGACGAACCCGAAAAACACAATCTTCTCGATCAAACGTTTCATGGGACGCAAGTTCAGTGAAGCTCAGGAAGATGCAAAACGTGTTCCTTACGAACTCGCGGAAGCCAAGAACGGCGACGTCGAAGTCGTTGCCGGAGGAAAGCACTACTCTCCGCCGGAAATCTCCGCTATGATTCTTCAGAAGCTGAAAAACGATGCGGAAGCATTCCTCGGCGAGAAGATCACCGAAGCGGTCATCACCGTTCCGGCTTACTTCAACGACAGTCAGCGTCAGGCGACAAAAGACGCCGGACGTATCGCCGGACTTGATGTCAAGCGTATCGTGAACGAGCCGACCGCGGCCGCTCTCGCATACGGACTCGACAAGGGCAACGCCGATGAGACCATCGCCGTGTATGACCTCGGCGGCGGTACCTTTGATATCTCCATTCTCGAAATCGGCG
The DNA here is from genome assembly GCA_002405835.1 of Lentisphaeria bacterium UBA4640. Lineage (GTDB taxonomy): Bacteria > Verrucomicrobiota > Lentisphaeria > Victivallales > UBA1829 > UBA1829. Next base: position 10,503 of record DHMO01000047.1, read on the forward strand.
ACGGCGTGTTCGAAGTGAAAGCCACGAACGGCAACACCCACCTCGGCGGCGATGACTTCGACACCCAGGTTGTGAACTGGCTCGCAGAAACCTTCAAGGCGGAGAACGGCGTTGACCTCCGTAACGACCCGCAGGCGCTCCAGCGTCTGAAAGAGGCCGCGGAAAAGGCGAAATGCGAACTTTCGTCCAGCATGAGCTCGGAAATCAACCTCCCGTTCATCACGATGAACCAGAATGGTCCGCTTCACCTTCAGATCACTCTTACGAGAGCGAAACTCGAAGAACTCTGCGACGACCTGCTTCAGAGCACCGTCGGTCCCTGTGAAAACTGCGTCCGCGACTCGGGCGTTTCCAAGGACAAGATCAACGAAGTCATCCTCGTCGGCGGCATGACAAGAATGCCGAAGGCTCAGGAAATGGCGAAGACGATCTTCGGAAGAGAGCCGCATAAGGGCGTCAACCCCGATGAAGTCGTTGCAGCCGGCGCGGCCATCCAGGGCGGTGTGCTCGGCGGCGAAGTCAACGATGTGGTTCTGCTCGACGTCACCCCGCTGTCCCTCGGCATTGAAACCCTCGGCGGCGTCACGACAAAGCTCATTGACAGAAATACGACCATCCCGACCAAGAAGAGCGAAGTCTTCTCGACCGCTGCAGACAATCAGCCGTCCGTTGACATTCACGTTCTTCAGGGCGAGCGCAACATGGCGGCGGACAACAAGTCCATCGGCAGATTCCGTCTCGACGGCATCGCCCCGGCTCCGCGCGGCGTTCCGCAGATCGAAGTCACCTTCGATATCGACGCGAACGGCATCCTGAGCGTTACCGCAAAGGATCTCGGAACCGGCAAGGAACAGAAGATCACCATCACCGCCAGCAGCGGACTCTCCGAAGAGGAGATTCAGAAGATGGTCAACGACGCCAAGGCTCACGAGAACGAGGACAAGGCCGCCAAAGAGAAAATCGAAGTCAAGAACAAAGCTGACTCCATGGTCTATCAGACCGAAAAACAGCTGAAGGATCTCGGCGACAAACTTTCTCCGGAAGCCAAGAACAGCGTTCAGGAATCCATTGACAAGCTCAAAGCGGATATCAAGAACGATAACACCGAAGCTATGAAGGCAACGATGAAAGAGCTTGAAGAGCGTCTGATGAAGTTCGGCGAAGAGATTTACAAGTCTCAGGCCGCAAATCAGGCCGGTGCACAGGGCGCTCCGAACGCCGGAGCCGCCGATGCAGGCGCCAAGAAGAACGACGACGGCGTAGTTGACGCGGAAATCGTCGACGACGACAAGTAAGACAATCCGCCGCCCGGCGGGAAACCTCCGGGCGGCGTTTTTCACGCAAACAATAAAACTCAAAACACATACAAAAACAAAAAGAAGGAGTTTTTGAATGAGCACAGTTAAAATTCAGCCCCTCGGCGACAGAGTGCTTGTCCAGGCAATCGAAGTCCAGGAACAGGTCAAAGGCGGAATTCTGATCCCCGATTCCGCTAAGGAAAAACCGCAGGAAGCCAAAGTCGTGGCTCTCGGAACCGGCAAACTTGATGACAAAGGCAACAAGATCCCGTTCGACGTCAAGGTCGGCGATACCGTTCTTACCAGTAAGTACGGCGGCACCGAAGTCAAGTATGACGATGAGACCTACAAGATCGTCAGCTCCAGCGACATCCTCGCAGTCATCGGCTGATCCTGAACATTCAATAACACTATTTACAGGAGACTTTTATCATGGCAGCAAAACAGCTTTTGTTCAATGACGAAGCACGTCGTCAGCTTCTTTCCGGCGTCGAGCAGCTCAGCGCCGCAGTCAAGGCCACGCTGGGACCGAAAGGCCGCAACGTTGTTCTCGACAAGAAATTCGGCGCTCCGACCATCACCAAGGACGGTGTCAGCGTCGCGAAGGAAATCGAGCTCCAGAACCCCTACCAGAACATGGGCGCCCAGATGGTCCGCGAAGTCGCCAGCAAGACCAGCGACATCGCCGGTGACGGAACCACAACCGCTACCGTTCTCGCGGAAGCTATCTTCAAGCAGGGACTCAAGAACGTCACCGCCGGTGCGAACCCAATGTCCCTGAAACGCGGTATCGACCAGGCTGTCGCGGCAATCGTCGGCGAACTCGACAAAATCAAAAAGGACGTCTCCGAGACCGAACAGGTCGCTCAGGTCGCCACCATCTCCGCAAACGGCGATGCCGAAATCGGCAAAATCATCGCGGATGCTATGGACAAGGTCGGCAAGGACGGCACCATCACGGTTGAAGAGGCCAAGACCATCGAAACGACCCTCGACGTTGTCGAAGGCATGCAGTTTGACAAGGGCTACCTCTCCCCGTACTTCGTTTCCAACGCGGAAGCCATGGAATGCCAGCTTGATGACGCCTACATCCTCATCTACGAGAAGAAAATCAGCAACCTCAACGACATGCTCCCGGTTCTCCAGGCTGTTGCCAAGACCCAGAAGCCGCTGCTGATCATCGCGGAAGACGTTGAAGGCGAAGCTCTCGCAACCCTCGTCATCAACAAGATGCGCGGCATCCTCAATGTCTGCGCTGTCAAGGCTCCGGGATTCGGCGACCGCAGAAAAGCCATGCTCCAGGACATCGCGATCCTCACGGGCGGAACCTACATCTCCGAAGACCTCGGCATCAAGCTCGACTCCGTCAAGCTCGAACAGCTCGGCCGCGCAAAACGCGTCACCGTTGACAAAGAGAACACCACCATCGTCGAAGGCGCCGGTGAAACCTCCGCGATCCTCGCCCGCGTCAACCAGATCCGCAAGCAGATCGAAGAGACCACCAGCGATTACGACCGTGAGAAACTCCAGGAACGTCTGGCGAAACTCGCAGGCGGCGTTGCCGTCATCAACGTCGGTGCCGCAACCGAAGTCGAAATGAAGGAAAAGAAAGCCCGCGTCGAGGATGCTCTCCACGCAACCAGAGCTGCTGTCGACGAAGGTATCGTCCCGGGCGGCGGCGTCGCTCTGCTCCGCGCTTCCAGCGCCGCAAGAGCTCTCAACCTCACTGGCGACGAAGCTGTCGGTGTCGACATCATCCTCCGCGCAATTGAAGAGCCCCTCCGCACGCTCGCTTCCAACGGCGGCTACGAAGGCAGTGTCATCGTCAAGGAAGTCCTCGCGGGCAAAGACAATGACGGCTTCAACATCGCGACCGGCGAATATGTCGACATGCTCAAGGCCGGCATCATCGACCCGAAGAAGGTCACTCGCTCCGCTCTCCAGAACGCAGCTTCCATCTCCGGACTTCTCCTCACCACCGAGTGCCTCATCACCGACGCACCGGAAGAGAAGAAAGCTCCCGCTATGCCGGAAGGCGGAATGGGCGGCATGGGAGGCATGGGCGGAATGGGCGGCATGATGTAATTCATCCCGCACAGGAAGTCAACGCTTTCGTGTAACACGCGCCGTATCGGTTCAGAAATGCTCCGGTACGGCGCTTTTTCATATCAAGGAGGAAAACAAATGGAAAAAGCGAAAGTCTATTTCACCAACATGCGCGTCAAGGCGTTCGGCGACAATCTGCTCGCCAAACTCCAGCGTCTCATGCGCAAAACCGGAATGGAACAGATTGATTTCAAAGACAGATTCGCCGCAATCAAAATCCACTTTGGAGAAGCGGGCAATCTCTCTTACATCCGCCCGAACTTCGCCCGGGTCGTCGCGGAAGAGGTGAAAAAACTTGGCGGACATCCCTTCCTGACCGACTGCAACACCCTTTACGTAGGCTCCCGCAAGCATGCGCTGGAACACATCGAAACCGCCTACCGCAACGGCTTCTCCCCCTACTCAACCGGATGCCATATCATCATCGGCGACGGTCTCAAAGGAACCGATGATATCGCCGTTCCCGTCCCGAACGGAGAATACGTCAAAGAGGCGAAAATCGGACGCGCCATCATGGACGCCGATATTTTCATCTCCCTGAATCATTTCAAGGGACACGAAATGACCGGTTTCGGCGGCGCAATCAAGAACATCGGCATGGGCTGCGGCTCCCGCGCCGGAAAAATGGAACAGCACTGCGACGGCAAGCCGACCGTCAAGCAGGAACTCTGCGTCGGCTGTCACAACTGCGCAAAAATCTGCGCGCACGGCGCACCGACCTTCACAAACGGAAAAGCGTCAATTGACCACAATAAGTGTGTCGGCTGCGGACGCTGCATCGGCGTCTGCCCGAAAGATGCGATTGAGCCGTCGTGGGGACAGGAACAGGGACTGCTCGACAAAAAAATGGCGGAATATGCGCTCGCGGTTGTCCACGGCCGTCCGCAGTTCCACATCAGTCTTGTGATGGATGTCTCCCCGTACTGTGACTGCCATCCGGAGAATGATGCTCCGATCGTCCCGAATATCGGAATGTTCGCTTCGTTCGACCCTGTCGCCCTGGATCAGGCGTGTGCGGATGCGGTGAACCGTCAGAAACCGCTCGCGGACAGCGTCCTTGCGGAACACGGCGATCATCACCACGACCACTTCAAGGATGTTTCTCCCGAAACGAACTGGGAGCTTCAGCTCGACCATGCGGTCAAAATCGGACTCGGAACGCGCGAATACGAACTTGTGACGATCTGATAAATTCCTGAATATCAAAAAAGCGCCGCCGGAACGGGATTCAAATCCATTCCGGCGGCGTTTATGTTTTTCGGAGAAGCGCTTATTTGCAGTTTCTGACTGCGCGCTTGAAGCCCTCTGCGGAACGCTCGATAATCTCTTTGCTTACGCAGAATGCAAGGCGGATGTACCCGGGACAGCCGAAGCCGCGTCCGGGAACTGCAAGAATCCGTTCTTCAACCAGTTTTTCGATGAACTTGCTTTCATCCGCGAGCGGGGAGCGCGGGAAGAAGTAGAAAGCGCCGCGCGGCATCGTGTATTCAATTCCGGCATCGTCCAGCACCTTCGCCATGGCGGCGCGGCGTTCGCGGTAAATGTTCAGATCGACCTGCGAATCAATGCAGGATTTCAGAATCTGCTGCGCGACGGTCGGCGCATTCACATAACCGAGAATACGCGTTGTCAGGGTCACTGCGCGGATCAGTTCCTCCGCACAGGGCATCGCAGGATTCACTGCAACATAGCCGATACGTTCTCCCGCGAGCGAAAGATTCTTGGAGTAGGAACCGATCACCACGCTGTTCGCATAGACGGAGAAGAGTGACGGAATTTCGACATTGTCGAAGTTCAGGAAGCGGTACGGCTCATCCGCAATCAGGCAGATTTCCGTATTGTTTTTGCGTGCGGCTTCCGCGAGACGCGCGCCGAAAACATCCAGCTCGCGGCGAGAGTAAATCTGTCCCGTCGGGTTGTGGGGCGAATTCAGAATCACGGCGCGGGTGCGCGGCGTGACTGCGGCGATCAGGGCATCGACATCCAGTTCGAATGTGAAGTCCTTCGAGGGAACCGGAACCAGCTTGCCTCCGAAATTGCCCGCATAAAAGCCGTATTCCACAAAGTACGGAGAGGGACAGATCACCTCGCTGCCCGGCGTCAGAATCGCGCGGAACAGCGCATTGAGTCCGCCCGCCGCACCGCAGGACATGATGACATGGGAACCGGAAATCGGGGTCTTCTGTTCTTCCGTAATCTTCTTTGCGACAATTTCACGGACGTCTGCGAAACCGGCGTTCGGCATGTAGCCGAGCGAAAACGGCTGATCCGCCTTTTCCGCGATTCCGAAGAGCGCCTGCTTGACCGCCGCCGGCGGCGGAAGGTCGGGGTTGCCCAGACTGAAGTCGCAGACTGCATCGTTTCCGTATTTCTTTTTGAGTTCAATTCCCGCTTCAAACATCTTCCGGATCCAGGAAGAATTTGCCATGAAGCCGTTGACCTGTTCTGTAACAAGACTCATGAGATCATTCCTTCTTTGAAATTTTTCTTTTTTAAAATACAGTATTTTATGCAATATTCAAGCATGTTTTTGAAAAACCTCCTTGCGTTTCTGCAAAAAAGGTTCTATATTACCGTATGATATTGTCTATAAATTTTTCAACAAAGGATTTTTCATGCGGACAGTAAACATTGCTGATGTGAAAATCGGAGCCGGAAAGCTCGCTGTTCTCGCCGGACCGTGCGTCGCGGAATCGCTTGAACTCTGCCTCGAAGTCGCCGGAAAGATGAAAGAAATCTGCGGTGAACTGGGACTCGGATATATCTTCAAAGCGTCATTCGATAAAGCGAACCGCTCTTCCATCACCTCCTATCGCGGCCCAGGTCTTGAAAAAGGACTTGAAATTCTGAAAACTGTAAAAGAACAGGTCGGCGTTCCCGTCGTCACGGATATTCACGAACCGGAACAGGCCCGCAAAACCGCGGAAGTCGTCGATCTCCTCCAGATCCCCGCGTTCCTCTGCCGTCAGACCGACCTGCTTGTCGCGGCGGCACAGACGGGACTTCCCGTCAACGTCAAAAAAGGACAGTTCCTCGCGCCTGAAGACATGGCGGGCGTCGTCAAAAAACTGGAACAGGCGAATTGTTCCGGAATCATGCTCACCGAGCGCGGAACGACGTTCGGTTACCACAATCTCACGGTCGATTTCCGCGGACTTCAGACCATGCGGGAATTCAATGTCCCTGTCGTTTTTGACGCCACGCATTCGGTTCAGCTTCCCGGCGGACTCGGCACCTGCTCCGGCGGACAGCGCCAGTTCATCCCCGCTCTCAGCCGCGCCGCGGCGGCGGTCGGAATCGACGCCATTTTCATGGAAGTCCATCCGAACCCGGACATGGCTCTTTCCGACGGTCCGAACTCCATCCGTCTCGATGACGTCAAGGCTCTCTTAGCGAAAGTGAAGCAGATCCATGACATTGCATGATAAAGCTCTCCGCATCAAAGCCATTGTGCTCGACATCGACGGCGTCCTCACAGACGGGCGCATCGGTTACGGCTGCGGCTCCATGGAGGAAATCAAATTCTTCCATGTCCGCGACGGACACGGCGTTGTTCTCGCCCGGCGCGCAGGACTCAAAGTCGGCGTTCTCTCAGGACGCGCCTCCTTTGCAAACGAACACCGCGCAAAAGAACTGAAGATGGACTTTTTATACACCGGAATTCTGGATAAGAAAGCGGGCATTGAAAAGCTGCTCGCCGACCAGAATCTTCTTCCGGAAGAGTGCATGTATATCGGCGACGACATTGTGGACGCCCCGCCCATGCATCTCTGCGGTCTTGCGGTCGCCGTCGGCGACGCCGTTCCGGAGCTTGACCGGGTCGCGGATCTCCGCACCCGCCACAACGGCGGAAACGGCGCTGTCCGTGAAGCCGTCGAATTCTTACTGAAGGAGCAAGGCAAATGGGATTCTCTCATGGCTCGCTATTTCGATTTCTGATTCCCGTGCTTGTTTCCGCCGCCTGCTCGCTTGCCGCGCAGAGCAATCTCGGAATGGCCGCGACCATGCAGAATTTCGCCCTGCCCGAATACAAAAAAGGCGGAACGGAACTTCTGGGCATCATCTACGGACGGAAAGCGCAGAACCTCGGTGCGATCGTCAATCTCGAGGGACCGGTTCTTGACATCGTCCGCAGAAACACCGATATTTTCAAAGTCAAGCCTCTTCTCGGGCAGCCGCTCTACCCTTTCGGCGCCGATTCAAAAACCGTTCAGGACTTCTGGAGCAAACACGGAACCTCGCAGGCCGTTGTTACAACTCCCGGAGCGGAATATGATAAAAATACACAGATTCTGCGCGGTGACGACGAGATTCTTTTTCTCTCCCCCGAACTGGATCTGCAGGGAAAAGGATTTGACGCCGATGTCAACAAGCGCCTCATCCACATCCGCAGCAATGTAAAAGTCATCATCCGTTCCCTGGCCGGTAAAAAGCCAGCGAATAAGAACACTACTCAATCCACGGAGAAAAAATGAAAAAATCCCTCCTTATCGCCGCCGTTCTGCTGCTCGCCGCACAGATTCCCGCATATTCCCAGATCTCGCTTTTCAGCGCGGCAAAGCGCGACAGCAAAAAAAGCAGCGACGCCCCCACGACCATCAACGCCGACGCCATGGACCTTGATATCGCCAACAACAAGGCAACCTTCCTCGGCAATGTCCTTGTCGACAACCCGGAAATGCTGATCACCTGCCGCAAAATGACAATCTTCCTCCAGGAAGCGGAAAAGAAAGAAAAGGCTCCGGAAAAAACAGCAAAAACGGATGAAGAAAATCCCATCGGCAGCAAAGAGCTCTCCCGCATCGAATGCAGCGAAGATGTCGTCATCACCCGCAAAGCGCCGCTCTCCAACGGCGAAGAGCAAAAGGCTTTTGCCGGAAAAGCGGTCTATGACGTGAAGGAAAATTCCATTACGCTCCTGGAAAAACCGCTCGTCATCAAAGGCAAATCGCGCGTCCGCGGGGAAATCATCACTCTGCACCTGGAATCCGAGCGCGTTGAAGTCGTCAACGCCACAATCCAGTCCACGGAAATCGGCGCAAAATAAAGGAGCGGAATCATGCCGGAAGAACACGAACTCCTGATGGATGCCCACGGTCTGAAGAAGACTTACAAGGGCAGAACCGTTGTCTCCAATGTCAATATCAACGTCCGCAGCGGAGAAGTCGTCGGACTGCTCGGACCGAACGGTGCGGGCAAGACCACGAGCTTCTACATGATCATGGGACTGATCCGTCCCGACGGCGGAACGATCCATTTCAAAGGCGTGGATATCTCCCAGGTTCCGATGTACATCCGCGCCCGAATGGGCATGGGATACCTCGCGCAGGATCCCTCCATCTTCCGCAAACTTTCCGTGGAAGACAACATCATGGCAATTCTCGAAACTCTCGACATTTCCGGCAAGGAACGCAAGCAGCGTCTCGCCGCCCTCCTCGATGAACTCGCGCTGACGCATCTTGCCAAGCAGAAGGCCATGACTCTCTCCGGCGGAGAGCGCCGCAGACTGGAAATCACCCGTGCGCTTGTCACCAATCCCTCGTTCATTCTGCTCGACGAACCCTTCAGCGGCGTCGACCCGATCTCCGTATACGAAGTTCAGCAGATCATCCGTCAGCTGAAAGAGAAAAACCTGGGCATTCTGATCACCGACCACAACGTCCGCGAAACTCTCGCGTGCGTCGACCGCGCGTATCTGATGTGCAAGGGAGAAATTCTCTGCGAGGGCGCCAGCGACTTCCTGATCAACGACCCGGAAGCGCGCCGTCTCTATCTCGGCCCGGCGTTTACCATGTAACCCCCCAAAACAAATAACAATAGAAAGCAACAAAGGAAAATGATGAAAACATTTGCTGACCTTGTCAGCGCCTTCGACTCGTTTCTCTGGGGCATTCCGCTCCTGGTGCTGCTGGTCGGAGCACATCTGTTTCTCACCATCCGTCTCAAATTCATCCAGCGGTACATTCCGCTGGCAATCCGTCTGAGCCTTCAGAAGGATCCGAATGCGGTCGGTGAGATCTCCCACTACGGCGCACTCTCCATTGCGCTTGCGGCAACAATCGGAACCGGAAACATTATCGGCGTGGCAACCGCGATCGTCCTCGGCGGTCCCGGTGCGGTTTTCTGGTGCTGGCTCTGCGGCATTTTCGGAATCGCAACGAAATACGGCGAAACTCTCCTCTCGGTTAAATACCGGTTTGTCGGCGAGGACGGTTTCATCCGCGGCGGTCCGATGTACGTCATGGAGCGCGCAATGCACTGCAAACCGCTTGCTGTCTGTTTTGCCGTCTTCACTCTGATGGCCTGCACTGGTATCGGAAGCATGGTGCAGAGCAACGCCGTTTCCGGCTACTCCGCGGAAGTGTTCAGCATTCCCCCGATGGCAACCGGCATTCTGGAAGCGATTCTGATCGCCGCAATTGTCTGGGGAGGACTCAAGTTCATCTCCCGCGTCTGCGGTGCCTTGGTCCCGTTCATGGCGATTCTCTATGTGATCGGCTGCTTCACAATCATCATTATCAACCATCAGACTCTTCTTCCCGCACTCAAGCTGATCCTCTCCAGCGCATTCAGTCTGAAGGCTATCGGCGGCGGCTTCTTCGGAACCATGCTGATGATGGCCCTGCGCTACGGTGTGGCTCGCGGTCTCTTCTCCAACGAATCCGGTCTCGGTTCCGCTCCGATGATCGCGGCAAGCGCGAAGAGCGCGAACCCGGTGCGTCAGGCGCTGATCTCCTCCACCGGAACCTTCTGGGATACGGTCTGTGTCTGCGCTCTCACCGGCGTGGCGATTGTCTCGACGGTTCTTCACCGCTACCCCGACAGAGATTTCACTTCATTCAAGGCAATTGAGCTGCCGCGCCTTGCATTCAGCCAGATTCCCTACATCGGCGAATATGTGCTCGGCATCGCGCTGGTGATCTTCGCATACACCACGATTATCGGCTGGTTCTGCTACGGCCGCCAGGCGGTGCACTACCTCGGCGGAAACAGACTCTTCCAGGTCTACCGCCCGGCGTACATCCTGCTGGTTTTCGGCGGAGCTGTGCTGAATCTCGAACTTGTCTGGAACATCTCCGACATTGCAAACGGACTGATGGCGATTCCGAACATCATTTCGCTCTTCGCCCTCAGCAAGGTCATCTACGACGAAACAAAACACTATCTCTGGGAAGGACGTCTCGACGAAACCGACCCGGAATGCGCCAAAGTCAACGCAACCGGCGCAGCGGAAGAAGAGCTCTGAGCTTACTTCTGAATCACTTCGCGGAATGCGAGAGAGCGGATCAGCCACCGTCCGCTCTTTTTTACGAGTTCCGCATCCATTTCACGCGGCTCCTCGACATTGCGTCCGGAGCCGCTTCCTTTGAACACGGCGGTGAAAGTCATCCGCGCCTCCGCGCCGTCCGGTTCCACAAAAACTTCCATATCATAAAAAGAAATATCCATCCGGTCAAAGTATTTGCGGAGCATCGCCGTATTGGATGCGATATTGTCACGCGACATCCGGCCTACACCCTGCGGAATGTTTTCGAGCTTGAGAGCACAGAATTCATCAAAAAACTTCGATGCAGTCTTCGCCTTTTCCAGCGATACCAGCATCCCCTCATTTCCGCTCTTGCGCACCGTTGCGGAAAGCTCTCCGAATGCGCGTTTGATCTTCAGCTCCTCCTTTTCCGCAAAAAAGAAAAAATAAGCGGCAATGCCGGCTGCGGCAAGAAAGAGGACGGAAAGAATACACCATTTCTTTTTCATAAGAGGAGTGTTCCCTGAATTCTGGACTTGCGGATCTGTCCGAATTTATGTTGTTCGATCGGCATTCCGCGGTTGTCGCCGACCACATAAACGTTTCCCGCCGCCACCTTGCGCGGCGGAAGATTCCATTTCCCTGCATTGAATTTCACATACGGCTCATCCAGAGCCCTTCCGTTGACATAAAGGACCCCGTGACGGAACTCCACGGTGTCCCCCTCCCCCGCGACAATGCGTTTCAGCAGCATTACACGGTCGCCCTCATAGCGGAGCGCGACAACGTCACCCGCCCGCGGATCGCGGAACCAGTAAACCGGCGTCCAGCAGAAATTGAACGAACCTGAATGATAGTTCGGCTCCATGCTCCCGCCGTTCAGCCAGACCGGTTTGCAGACAAATTTAAAGAATACAAAACAGAACAGCACCGTGCAAAGCAGACGCACCGCAAAAGCGCGGGTCAGTTTCGGAAAAAAGAAGTTCGAAACAGCCGAATTTATGTTCATCGCAAAGACCTCCGTCTATTGCTTAGACCAAATTCTCCGGTCAAGGTTCAATTCCTCGACGATTTTCAGAAACATTTCCAGTTCATTCTTGCAATGTTCCGCAACCGTAATATCAAAATTCTTCAGCGAGCTCAGCTCGAAAAAGTCCGCGCTGGTTGAAATGGCTATAAACATGCATGAATCGACGAATGCGATCTGAAGCGGACACGCAAAACGCTTGCGCAAGGCAAGCAGGCGCTCCATCAGGAGCGGAGAGAGAATGTAGCGCGCCTCCACGGGATCATCCGCATAGACCGCAAATTCCTTTTCGAATTCCACATTCTCCAGTTTGACCAGTTTTCCGGACTGGAAGACATTGCATTTCTGAAAGAATCCTCCAAGAAGTTTTCCGAAATATTTTTCTGCCACATCGGGAAGCACATAGGTCCGGTGCTTGAAATCTTTATGAAAATCCGCGACAAAAAACACTCCGTCAAAAATCGTATGCGTTGTCCGGGTCGTGTTTCCCTCATCGTCCGTCGATTCGGTCTCATACTCGGTTTTGAGTTCAGAGAACATCACCTCGACGCCTTTGTAAAAGCCGGAAACAAAATCTTCGCCGTCGTAGTCATCCCATTCCTGGGCAAAAAGTCCCGAAAGGTCATAAAGTTTCGAAGGGACCATGCGGTCCGGATGAAATTCCAGAGAGGGATCAAAATATTTTATGATCCGGGGGACGGCAATCTCTTTGAACGCCTGTTTCTCCTTTCCGCCTCCGAAATAGCAGAACAGGCAGATGATCCAGGAAACCACGCACACGCCCAGTCCAAGCAGGATCAGCACAGAAAAATCTTCAGGAGCCGCTAAAAGCAGAACTCCCAGAATCAGAAAAATTATCAGAATGACAAATGCCGCCCGTTTGGAACTGCGGGCGTGCTGAGCGCGGATGCGCCGGATCTCATCAAGAGAGCCGGCGAGTTCCGCTTCGTAAAATTTCCGGAACGCTTCATCCGCCATAATCAGCTCCTTCAGTTAAAGAGCTGACCGACATTCGGGTTTGCCCGCTCGGCTTCCGGAATCGAGAAAAGCTCCTTCTTCGTAAAGCCCATCATTCCGGCGAAAACGCAGGCGGGGAAAACCTGAATGGAATTATTGAACTCCGTCACAGCCGCATTGTACGTGCGGCGCGCGGCGGAAAGTTGCTCCTCGACTTCGTTCAGAGAACGCATCAGCATCTGGACGTTGTCCGACGCCTTGAGGTCAGGATAGCTTTCCATCTGGACCATGAAACCGTGCATTGCGCCGGTAATCTTGTTGTCGAGCTGAATCTTTTCCTCCGGCGTCAGATCCGGCTTCATCGCCTGCGCGCGCAGAGCGGAGATGTTCGTGAGCGTTTCCGACTCATGTTTCATGTACGCTTTTGCGGAGGCGACAAGGTTCGGGATCAGATCGCAGCGTTTTTTCAGCTGCGTGTCAATCGAAGCGAACGCATTGTCAACCGCATTGCGTTTCATCACCAGCGAGTTGAACATCACAATCAGAAGGATGATAACAACTCCGAGAACAATTCCGCCAATCAGCATTTTTCTTTCCTTTCAGTTACAATACTTTGGAAAGGAAGTCCTTCAGCCGCTCATCCTTCGGATGATTGAAGAACTCCTCCGCATTGTTTTCTTCAATGATGCGTCCGCGGTCCATGAAAATTACGCGTGACGCAATCTCTTTTGCGAACCCGATTTCGTGCGTGACGACGATCATCGTCATGCCATCCTGCGCGAGATCGCGCATCAGGGAAAGCACTTCGCCGACCATTTCAGGGTCGAGCGCGGAAGTCGGCTCATCGAACAGAATCACATCCGGATTCATCACCAGCGCGCGCACAATCGCGATACGCTGCTTCTGTCCGCCGGAAAGCTGCTGCGGATAAGCGAGACGCTTGTCGTAGAGCCCGATTCGCTTCAGAAGTTCGTCGGCTTTCGCCTCCGCTTCCGCTTTTGTCATGCGCCCGGTCTTGACCGGCGCGAGCGTGATGTTCTGAAGAATCGTCAGATGCGGGAAAAGGTTGAAGTGCTGGAAAACCATGCCGACATTGCAGCAGTGTTTATTGACCTTCACGCCGCGTTTGTTGATCTGTCTTCCCTCGAAGAAAATCTCTCCGGAAGTGGGAACTTCCAGGAGATTGAGCGAACGGAGAAGCGTGCTCTTGCCTGATCCGGAGGGACCGAGAATGAACACGATGTCGCCCTTGTTCACATCCAGCGAGACGTTGTCGACCGCACGGACGGCGGGGTACTGTTTCACCAGATTGGTGATATGGAAGAGAGGCGTATCACTCATTTTTCTTCAATCTCCTTTCCAGAATTCCGAGCAGCCAGGTGAGGAACATCACACAGGCGAGATAGATCAGTGCGACAGCCATCAGAGGCATGAACGCATCGTAGGTCTGCCCGCGGATGATGTCGCCGCCCTTGGTGAGGTCCTGAAGTGCGATGTAACCGGAAACCGAAGTCTCCTTGATCAGCACGATGAACTCGTTGCCAAGCGCCGGCAGCACATTTTTGAATACCTGCGGCAGAATCACATAAACCATCGTCTGGAAGTAGGTCAGCCCGAGGGAGTGTCCGGCCTCGAACTGGCCTTTGTCGATGGACATGATGCCGCCGCGGATGATCTCCGCGACGTATGCGCCGGAGTTCACGCCGAATGCGATGATCGCCACAAGAACCTTGTTGTCGCATGACTTCAGAATCACAAAGTAGATGATGAGAAGCTGAACGACCGCAGGAGTTCCGCGGATCACGGTCAGATAGACTTTGCAGAGGAAGTTGAAGAACTTCAGACGGTTCGTCCGGTCGTGGGTCGCCCGGATCACGGCAACCGTGAACCCGAGAAACAGTCCCAGCAGAACCGCGAAGAACGAAATCTCAAGCGTCTTGATGAAACCGCCGCTCAGATACTCCCAGCGGTTGTCCTGAATGAAATTCAGTTGAAACGCTTCCGCAAAGTTCGTCCAGAGCGACTGAAGTCCGGCTGTTATGGAATTCATGAAACCGCCGCTCCCGGTCTTACTTCTTCAGCTGACGCGCAAGCGCTTCGTTCTTTTCGATGCTCTTCTGGAGAGCGCCGGTTTTCTTCATTTCCGCGATTACTTCGTTGAAAGCCTTGCAGAGTTCAACATTCTTCTTGTTGAAAGCAACCGCATATTCCTCGGTGGTCAGCGGCTTGTCGAGAACGATCACCATGCCGTTGCTCACCGCGGCAAGCGCCTTCGCCGGACCGGCATCGAGAACTACTGCATCGAGTTTGCCGGCCTTCATCGCCTCAACAGCGAGTCCGCCGTTCGGGAATTCCGCAACAAGCGGCGAATTCTTTTCGGTGACGATGTGCTCGCGGATATAGGCAAGACCGGTCGTTCCGGCCTGCGCGCCGAGACGTTTGCCCTTCAGATCTTCCACGCTCTTGATTTTGGAATTCTTCATGACCATGATGAGCTGAGCGGCGGAAACATAGGGATCGGAGAAAAGAACGTTTTTCTTGCGATCCTCGGTGATGGTGATACCGGACGCCGCGACATCCGCCTTGCCGGTGATCACATGGGTGATGACGGAGTCGAACGCCGTGTCCTGAATGTCGAGTTTCTTGCCGAGCTTGTCCGCGACAGCCTGGCAGATGTCGATGTCAACACCGACGATCTGGCCGGCGGAGCGGAATTCATACGGAGGAAACGTCGCCTCGGTCGCGAGAACGAGAGTGTTGTTGTCCGCACTTTCACCGCAGCCGGTAAAAAGGGCGAGAGCGCCGGCAACAGCGGCGGCGCCTGCAAAAATGGATTTGAAGTTCATGGTTTGTTTTCCTTTATGTTGGTTTGTTGTTTTACCATGTATCATATTCATCTTCAGGCTCCTCGTCCAGAAGCTCGAAGATCTTTTCGTAAGCCTTGATTTTCGTCTCGTCGCTCGCTTCATAATTGAAGTTCTCCGGAACATCGCGGTCGACGATTTCCGGTGGAAGATCCTGGAGAAAAACCGATGGGAACTTCCGTTCAAACTCGCGGTATTTGAACCGCTCGCCCGCATAAGTGATGAAAAGACGCTCCCGCGCACGCGTGATCGCGACATAGAACAGACGGCGTTCTTCATCCAGACTGTTTTCCTTGATCGCCCGTTCGTGCGGGAAAAGATTGTGCTCCATGCCGACGATGAACACGCATGGCCATTCCAGCCCCTTCGAAGCATGAACCGTGGACATGACGGGGGCATCCGTATCCTCTTCCTCCTCGGTCCGGTCGTTTTCATCCATCAGCGAATAGTTTTCGATGAAGTCCAGCAGAGTTGCGCGGCGCTGATGCTCCGCCTGGAAGGAATATTCAAACTGCCCGATGTAGTTAATGAACTCCATCACGTTTTCCAGACGCTTCTCCGCTTCCGCGCGGTCTTTGTAAATCCGCTGAAGCCCGTGAAGGTAGCCGACTTCATCGAGGTATTCCTTCACGCATCCGGCGAGTGAACCCGCGGATTCAAAATTGTGCTGGAATGCGGACATCGCCTCCGTCAGATTCTTCGCTCCCGCGGCGGCCGGCTTGGAAACGGAAGTCAGATACGACGGATCCGCAAGGACTTCACACAGCGACATCGTCGGGGCGACTTTCTGGAGATCGCGCAGACGGATCACAGCCTTGTCGCCGATTCCGCGCGGCGGAATACCGATGATCCGAAGCAGGCTCTGGTCGTCCCGGTGGTTCACCAGAAGTTTCAGATACGCCGCGGCGTCCTTCACCTCTTTCCGCTGGAAAAACTCCTGCCCGCCGACGATGTGCGGGCGGATTCCGTATTTGCGGAACTGCTGTTCAAAAGTGCGCGAAAGGTGGTTCGAACGGTAGAGAATCGCGCAGTCACGGTAATTGTAATCACCGCGCGCCACGAGGTTTCGAATGGTGTTGACCACGAACAGCGCCTCAGCCTCACCGTCCTTTGCCTGAACGACGCGGATGTTTTCGCCGCTGCCCTTTGCGGACCAGAGGTTCTTTTCGTAGCGGCTGTCGTTTTTCGCGATAACGGCGTTTGCGGCGTCAAGAATCTTATTTGTGGAGCGGTAGTTCTGCTCCAGTTTGATTTTCTTCGCTCCGGGAAAGAGCTTCGGGAAATCAAGGATGTTGGAAACATCCGCGCCGCGCCACGCATAAATGCTCTGGTCGTCGTCGCCGACGACACAGATGTTCATGCGGTCGCCCGCAAGGAGCTGAAGAATGCGGAACTGCGCGGCATTGGTATCCTGATACTCGTCCACGAGCAGGTAGCGGTAGACATCGCGGTAGTAATTGAGCGTATCCGGATGATTTTCAAAAATGCGGAGCGTCAGCAGAAGCATGTCGTCGAAGTCAACGACGTTCTGGAGTTCAAGCAGTTTCTGATAACGCTCGTAAATCTCCGCAAGCGGAATATCGGAAGGGCGGTTGAGTCTGGCGTCCTGAAACGCCTCTTCCGGATCAAGCATCCGGTTTTTCGCATGGGAGATGAACATGGCGGCCTCGTCGGTTGGCGCGTCATCCTTCGAGTAGCCGAGTTCGGCGGCGGCCTGGCGCAGAATGCTCTTCTGGTCGCTGTCGTCAGCAATGCTGAAATTGGAATTGAAGTTTCCGGCAAGATGAATGTCGCGCCGGAGCACACGGGAACAGAACGAATGGAAGGTTCCAAGTGTGACTTTGCGGGCGGAGGCAACGGGAACGATCTTGTTCAGGCGCTCCCTCATTTCGCGCGCCGCCTTGTTGGTGAAGGTCACGCCGAGAATAGACGACGGGGCGACACCGCTTTCAATCATGTAAGCGATGCGGCTAGTGATGACACTTGTTTTTCCCGTTCCGGCTCCGGCAAGCACGAGAAGCGGACCGTCAATTGTGGTCGCTGCCTCGCGCTGGGGAGGGTTCAGTCTGTCCAGCGGCGATCCCATTCGGTATTACGCGTCCTTGACTGCGAGGTGATAACCTTCGCCCGTCCAGACCGCGGCGGCGGAGCAGACAGGATTTTCGAAGTTGGCGAACACGCCCTGACCGATCACATAGTTGCAGGCGCAGTCGCCGCACATGGCGTCGAACTCGCCGTCGAACTGATCCATCGAGGGAGCGTTTTTTCCGTAAGTGGAAAGATAGAAGAGCTTTCCGGGAACGAGATCAAACACCTGAACGAGAACGGCGTCTTTGCGGACGATGCCGAGCGCGCCCTGATTCGTTTCCGCATTGACGGCGGCGGTGATACGCGGAGTATCGAGCGTGTCGTGCTCATAATCCATTGCGAGGAGAGAAAGCGTGAAGGCGTCGCGCAGATTCATGCCGGCCATGATCTTCTCAATTATCGGATCCGTATGGGAACCGTTGGTCGCCACGGCGGTCTTTCCGCTCAGACGGACGCAGTTGTAGGCGATGTAGGGGTTCTTGGAAAGATCGGACTCGAAGCCTTTGCGCGGAATGATGGAAATCGTCTCGCCGACCAGGTTCGCGGTACGGTTCGGGAACGAACGGGAAGAGACGCGGTAAGCCGCGACCGGGTTGCCTTTCGCGGTCATGCCGGCCGCGACGATTCTGCCGAGATACATAAGTAGCCTCCTTGAAATTGAAAAAATATTAGAACGACAATATAAAGCAGATTTTAAAATTTTCAATCTCTTTCTCTTGAATAAATCGCATTTAAATGGTATAATACGGGATACTGCAATAAAAAATTGAGGAGCAGACGAACATCATGGCTATTTTCAACGGATTTCACGGAATGATGCCCCCGCAGGACAAAGTCGCGCAGGTCGCGGCGGTTCCTTACGACGTCGTAAACAGCGAAGAGGCGGCAGAGCTCGCCAAAGGCAACCCCCTCTCCTTCCTCCGCGTGTCGCGTCCCGAAATTGAAATGGAACCCGGCATCGATCTCCACAGCGATCCGGTTTACGCGAAGGCCGTCGCAAACTTCAAACGCCTCATCGCGGAGGCTCCGCTCACAGAAGACCCCGTTGCAAATCTCTACGTCTACTCTCTTAAGATGAACGGACGCACCCAGATCGGTATCGCCGGAGCGGCTTCCGTTGATGACTACAACACAAATGTCATCAAGAAACATGAAAAAACCCGCAAGGACAAAGAGGACGACCGCGCGCGTCATGTGATGGAGCTCCGCTCGCATACGGGTCCCGTCTTCCTCACCTACCGCGACAACAAGGATGTCGACGCCATCGTCGCGGAAATCACCGCAGAAACGCCGTATTACTCCTTTGTCGCTCCCGACGGCATCGAGCACAAGCTCTGGAAAGCCGGAGCCGAACGCACGGAGAAGCTCTCCAGAATCTTCAAGGATGAAGTTCCCTGCTTCTACATTGCCGACGGACACCACCGCGCAGCTTCCGCATCCCGTTCGGGCGTGACCTGCAAAGCGGCAAACCCGCACCACACCGGCAAAGAGGATTACAATTTCTTCCTCGCCGTTGCATTCCCCGCCGATCAGCTCCGCATCCTCGCATACAACCGCGTGGTGAAAGACCTGAACGGACTTGACAAAGCCGCATTCCTCGCAAAGGTCGGCGAAAAGTTCAACGTTGAGAAGACATCCGCTCAGGAACCGTCCAAGAGCGAAGAAGTCTGCATGTATCTCGACAAGGAATGGTACAAGCTCACGCCGAAGTTCGACACCTCCAAGCTCGGAGTCATCGAAAAGCTCGACGTCAGCATTCTTCAGGACAATCTTCTCGCCCCGATCCTCGGCATTGACGATCCGCGGACCAGCAAGCGCATCGACTTTGTCGGCGGAATCCGCGGAACAAAAGAACTCGTCAAACTCGTAGACTCCGGCAAAGCCGCCGTTGCGTTCTCCATGTACCCGACCACACTTGATCAGCTCATGGATATTGCGGACGCCGGCGCAATCATGCCGCCGAAGTCCACCTGGTTCGAACCGAAACTTCGCGACGGTCTCGTCGTCCACAACTTCTGAGGAGTTCCCGATGAAAGCATCTCTGTTGTTCTCAATCTTGACTGCGGGGGTGCTTTTTTCCGCCTCCGCCTGCAAAGAAAAACCCGCTCCTGCTCCCGTCCTCCCCGGCGTTGTCGCCGTTCCGGCGGCGGAAGCAGACTATGCGGAGTACATGCCCTCCATCAGTAACGTCATGGCGTTCGACTCCGTCGACCTCGTCGCCCGGGTGGAGGGCTTTTTGCTGAAACGCAATTTCAAAGACGGCGAGCTGGTCAAAAAAGGACAGCTTCTCTTTCAGATCGAACCGGAGAAGTACGAAGCCGCCGTTGCCGCCGCGGAAGCGGACCTGCTGAAAGCCCGTGCGGATCAGAAAAACTCGACCAGCGATTACGAACGCCAGAAAACTCTGCTTGCCAAAGACGCCGTTTCCCGCCGGAAATACGACGAAGCGGAATCCCAGAAAATGCAGAGCGACGCCGCCGTCCTCGCCGCGGAAGCAAAACTCAAACAGGCAAAACTTGATCTCGGCTATACGAGAATCACCGCGCCTTTTGACGGACGCATGAGCTTCAACCGCTACAGCGAAGGCAACCTCGTTTCCCCCGCCAGCGGAACGCTTGCAACCCTTCACCGCTCCGGTCCGGTCAAGGTTGATTTTCAATTGAATGAACTCGACCTCCTCCGTCTTATGAAGTCGGAACCGGTCAAGAACAAAAAGTTCTCCTCCGTCCCCGTGGAACTCCGTTTCCAGAACGGTGAAAAATATCCGCTCACAGGTCGTCTTGATTCCTTCGACAATCAGGTCAACCAGGCGACGGGAACCTTTAAAATCCGTGCGGTTTTCGACAATCCCCGCGAGCGTCTGATTCCGGGCATGTATGTCAAGATCCGCATCCGCTCCGGTGAAGCGAAAACAACCGCCGCAGTCCCGCGCGCGGCAATGCAGACCGATATGAGCGGCGACTACGTCTATGTCGTCGGCAAGGAGAACTCTGTTGAACGCCGCAACATCAAAGCGGCGGAGCTCGACGGAACAATCTACATATCCGAAGGAGTGAAAACCGGAGAACTTGTGATTGTTGAAGGAATCTCCAAGACGCGTCCCGGCGGAAAAGTTGTCCCGCAGCTCCAGAAGACCGCGGAGACGGTAAAATGATCAGCCGTTTTTTCATTGATCATCCGCGCTTTGCGCTCGTCATAGCAATTCTTTTTCTGCTAACCGGCGCGATTGCGATCAAAACTCTGCCTGTCGCCCAGTACCCGAACATCTCGCCGCCGCAGATTCAGATCACCGCGACCTATCCCGGCGCGGATGCGGCGACCGTGCGCGATACCGTCATTCAGCCGATCGAAGCGCAGGTCAACGGCGTCAAACGGATGCTCTATATGAGTTCGACCGCAACCGACAACGGAGCGGCCGTCATCAACGTCACCTTCGATATCGGAACAGACGGCGATTCCAACACCGTCAATGTCCAGAACCGCGTGAACTGGGCGAACGCCTCCCTCCCCGCGGAAGTGCAGCAGCAGGGCGTGATCGTAAAAGAAAAATCCGCAAACATGCTGCTGATCATCTCCCTCACCTCGCCGAAGGGAACGCATGATGAACTCTATCTCAGCAATTTCATGTCGCTGTACATCAAAGATGAAATCGCACGAATTCCCGGAGTCGGTGACGTTTCGCAGTTCGGTGAGCACAAGTATTCCATGCGCGTCTGGCTCGACCCTGACCGGCTCGCTTCGCTCAAACTGACCGTCGACGATGTGGCGAACGCCATCAAAGCGCAGAACGTCCAGGTCTCCGCAGGCTCCGTCGGCGACGCTCCGATGAAAGGACGCGTTCCGATCCGTCTGTCCATCAGTACGCAGGGACGTCTTGCCACACCGGCGGAATTCGGCGAAATCGTCATCCGTGCAGAGAAGGACGGTTCGCAGATCAAAATCAAAAATGTTGCCGAAGTGGAACTCGGTGCGGAAAACTATGCAAGTTCCGCGCAGGTCAACGGAAAACCGGGCGCCATGCTTGCGGTATATCAGCTCAACGATGCGAACGGTCTTGCCATTGCCGAAGCGTGCAAAGCCAAACTCGCCCAGCTTAAACAGACCGTCTTCCCGGATGATCTGGAGTACGGCATTCAGTACGACACGACCGATTTCATCGAAGCATCCATCGACGAAGTCGTGGAAACGCTGATTATCGCTGTTCTGCTCGTCATTCTCGTCACCTACATTTTCCTTCAGGACTGGCGCTCGACCCTCGTTCCGACCATTGCAATTCCGGTCTCGCTCGTCGGAACGTTCGCCGCGATGTCCGTTCTCGGCTATTCCATCAACCTCATCACCCTCTTCGGTCTGATTCTTGCAATCGGTATCGTGGTGGACGATGCGATTGTGGTGATCGAAAACGTAAACCGTCTGATGGAGGAAGAGGGGCTCTCCCCGCGCGACGCCGCAATCAAATCCATGCAGCAGGTGACATCGCCGATTATCGCGACCACCTCCGTTCTGCTTGCAATGTTCATCCCGATCTGCTTCATGAGCGGCATTACGGGCGTGATGTACCGTCAGTTCGGAATCACGATCTCCATCAGCGTCTTCATCTCCATGATCAATGCGCTGACGCTGAGTCCCGCTCTGAGCGCACTCCTGCTGAAACCGATGAACGGAACGCGCAAAAAATTCATCCTCTTCCGCTGGTTCGATGCCGCATTTGACAAGCTCACCTGCGGCTATCTCGCAATCGTCCGCGCTCTGCTCCGCAAAGCGATTCTGATCGGCGGACTCTATCTTCTCTTCACCTGTTCGCTCGGCTGGTTCTACGGGCTCGTCCCGACCGGATTCGTGCCGGATGAAGACCAGGGAGCGTTCTTCGTCAACATTCAGCTGCCGGACGGCGCTTCGCTCGACCGCACAATTGAAGCGGGCGAAAAAGTGCGCAAGCTCCTTGCGGATGAAAAAGAGGTCCGCGACATTTTCTCCATTGCGGGCTACAACATCATCACCGGAGTTCAGGCTTCGAACTGCGGCTTCGCAGTCGTCATGCTGAAACCGTGGGCGGAACGGCAGGGCAAGGGAGAGGATCAATTCTCGGTTCTGCGCAGAGCATATGCGAAACTCTCGCGGATTCCGGACGGCTCGATTCTTCCGTTCGCGCTTCCTCCGGTTCCAGGCGTCGGCACGACGGGCGGATTCTCGTTTGTTCTTCAGGACCGCACGGGAACCGATGCGCAGAAACTGCAGTCTGTCCTGAACTCGCTGATTGCGGAAGCGAACAAGAGCCCGAAGCTCTCGGGCGTGTTCACGACCTTCCGCGCGAATCTGCCGCAGCTCTATCTGGATATCGACCGCGAAAAAGTTCTGAAGCTCGGAGTTCCGCTTACCGAAGTCAACTCCGCACTTCAGGGACTCTTCGGATACCGTTATCTGAACGACTTCAACCTTTACGGCAAGAACTTCAAGGTTGAAATCCAGGGCAAGCCGGAAGCGCGGCGCGACGCCTCGAACATTCCGACCGTGCATGTCCGCTCGAATTCCGGCGAAATGGTTCCGCTCGGAACGTTCACTCAGGTGCGTACGCGCTTTGTTCCGCAGTACCTTTCCCGCTACAACATGTATTCTTCCGCCTCCGTAACCGGTTCTCCCGCTCCGGGTGTCAGCACCGGTGAGGCCATGGCGGAGATGGAGGCTATCGCAGCCCGCGTTCTCCCGACTGGCATGACGTATGAATGGACCGATATGTCTTATCAGGAACGCCTTTCCGCCGGGCAGACCGGAATCATTTTCGGGCTTGCCCTGCTGTTCATCTATCTCTTCCTGGTTTCGCAGTACGAGAGCTGGATGATTCCGCTGTCGGTGCTGCTTTCGGTTCCGGTTGCGCTTGCGGGAGCTCTCTTCTCCCTGCTTCTGCTCTCCATCACCAACAATATCTATACGCAGGTCGGTTTTGTTCTGCTGTTCGGCATTGCCTGCAAAACCGCGATTCTGATTGTGGAATTCGCAAAGGAGAAACACGAAGGGGGAATGACGGTTCTCGACGCCGCCGCCCACGCCGCGAAACTCCGTTTCCGTGCGGTCCTCATGACGGCTGTTTCATTCATTCTCGGCACCTGGCCGCTCGTGGTCGCCTCCGGAGCGGGCGCAGTCAGCCGCCGCTCGCTCGGAACCGCGGTGTTCGGAGGAATGCTCGTCTCGGTTGTCATCGGAACCCTGCTGATCCCCGTCTTCTATGCGGTCGTTCAGCTGATCGTCAACAAGGTCGGCGGAAAGAGAAGCTGAAAAAACTGCCCGTCATCAGGCGGGCAATATTTCAGCAGTTCACTTTTGATTTGATGAACAGCACCTGCACGGGCTTCGCGGAATCATTCCGCATTTTGTGCTTGCGGGAAGGCAGAATGCGGACCGTGTCGCCCTGATGCAGGAGAAACTCCTCATCCTCGAACACAATGGAGGCATCGCCTTCGACCAGGTAGGCGATTTCCTCCTCGAAATGCTGGGAAAAGCCCTCGTTCGTTTCACTGTGCGGATTCAGTGACATCAGCAGCAGGCCGACGTTTGATTTCAGCGGCCCCGGCGTGAGGTTGTAGTAGACCGAGTTTTTCTCATTCGGATTGTGAATGCGCTCGCGTGCCGCAGCACGGCAGATCAGCGATGCATTGTCAATCTCCTCAAAGAAGAGTGACGACATGGATGTCTCCAGCGTCCGGCAAACCTGCCGCAGCACACTCAGAGTCGGATTGCCGATTCCGCGCTCCAGCTGACTCACCAGCGCCGTGCTGATTCCGCTCATTTCCGAAAAATCCTTGATGGTCAGCCCCTTTTCCTTGCGGAACTGATTAATCTTTTTACCAATCTGATTCTCTGTCATAACCTTGCCTCCGGTTCATTTCCGGTAATATAGCACATCTTTTCATTTATTATAATTAATTTTATGAAAAATATTGAATTTTCTTTTTTTTGTGCTATAATAAACGATGAAAACCATAGAACCTAAAAAGGAGAAAACAATGGGCAAAACTGTTGCACAGAAGATTTTCGATGCACACCGCATCGACACCCCGACCGAGGGAGTCAATGTCCTGAGTCTCGACCGCGTGTTCTGCCACGAGATCACAACCCCGATCGCAATCAACGACCTCGTCGCCCGCGGCAAAGACCGCGTGTTCGACAAGACGAAAATCAAAGCCGTTATCGACCACGTGACCCCCGCCAAGGATTCCAAGACCGCCGAACAGGGCAAAACCATGCGCGACTGGGCACGCAGACAGGACATCAAGGATTTCTTTGACATCGGACACAACGGCGTCTGTCACGCGATTTTCCCGGAAAAAGGCTTCGTCCGCCCCGGTTTCACCGTCATCATGGGCGACTCCCACACCTGTACACACGGTGCGTTCGGAGCATTCGCCGCAGGCGTCGGAACCACCGACCTTGAAGTCGGCATTCTGAAAGGCGTCTGCACCATGCGCACGCCCGAAACCATCAAAGTCAACGTCACCGGCACTCTTCCCGAAGGCGTCTACGCAAAAGACCTGATCCTCACCATCATCAAGGAACTCACCGTCAACGGCGCAACCGACAAGGTTATCGAATTCGCCGGTCCGGTCATCGACTCCATGAGCATGGAATCCCGCATGACGCTCTGCAATATGGCGATCGAAGCCGGCGGAACCTGCGGCATCTGCTATCCCGATCAGGTCACCGTTGATTACCTCTGGGATTTCATCAAGGACGAGTTCGCTTCCAAAGAAGCCGCCCTCGCCGAATACTCCAAGTGGCGTCCGGACGCCGACGCGGTCTACGCGAAGGTTCTGGAAATCGACGCGACAAAACTTGAGCCGGTTGTCACAATCAACTACAAGCCCGACCAGGTCCGCACCGTCCGCGAAATGACCGGAACGAAGATCGACCAGGTCTATATCGGCTCCTGCACCAACGGGCGCATTGAAGACCTGCGCATTGCGGCGTCTGTGCTGAAAGGCAAAACAATCAGCCCGAACCTCCGCGCAATCGTCTCCCCCGCGACCCCGAAAATCTATCGTCAGGCGCTCGCGGAAGGTCTGATCCAGATCTTTATGGATGCCGGTTTCTGTGTCACCAACCCGACCTGCGGCGCGTGCCTCGGCATGAGCAACGGCGTTCTGGCGAAGGGCGAAAGCTGCGCCTCCACGACGAACCGAAACTTCAACGGACGCATGGGCAAAGGCGGCATGGTTCACCTGATGAGCCCCGCGACCGCCGCCGCGACCGCCATCGCCGGTGTCATCACCAACTCTCCGCTCTATAAGGGCTGAAAAAAGGAATCTGACAAAATGAAAAACTTCAGCGGAAAAATTCTGTTTCTCGACCGTTCCGACATCAATACCGATGAGATCATCCCCGCCAAATATCTGACGGAGCTGACCAAAGAGGCTCTCAAGCCCTACTGTCTTGAGGATCTCAACATCCCCGGCTTCGACCCGAAAAAGGACATTGCCGGCAAGAGCGTTGTCATCACGCGCGCCAACTTCGGCTGCGGTTCCTCCCGCGAACACGCTCCCTGGGTGCTGGAATACAACAACATCAACCTCGTCATCGCGGAAAACTTCGCCCGTATCTTCCGTCAGAACATGTTCAACTGCGGACTGATGGCGATCTCCCTGCCGAAAGCGGATATCGACGATATTTTCGCCACCTTCGCCGGCTCGGAAGCCACCTGCGAAACCGATACGGACAAGAAAACCTTCACCATCTCCAACGGCAAGACCACCAAAGTCTATCCGTTCACAGTCGGTGATTTCGACTTCGAACTCGTCAAGGCCGGCGGCTGGGTCGATTACGCGGACAGCAAGTACTGATCCGTTTTGAAAACACAGCGGAAACGCGGTGCAGCAACCGCGCTTCCGCTGCTTCATTTTTCCAGCACACTGACATTTTTTAGCAATTTGCCGGACAATCCGTCTTGTATCACAGCGAATCCGGAAGTATATTACCGGATTAAATCAACAAAGAGGATTTCAAGATGTTCAGACTGGAAAGCGACAGCATGGGAACCGTTGAGGTTCCGGCAGACAAGTACTGGGGAGCGCAGACTCAGCGTTCCCTCCTCCACTTCAATATCGGGAATGACCTTATTCCGCTCGAAGTCATCCGCGGACTCGTTCTCGTCAAAAAAGCCTCGGCCGAAACCAATTTTGAACTTGGACTCCTCTCCAAAGAGCTCTGCGCCGCAATTCTCGGCGCATGCGATGAAATCCTCAACGGAGATTATGACGCTCAGTTCCCACTCAAAGTCTGGATGACCGGAAGCGGAACGCAGAGCAATATGAACGTCAACGAGGTGATCTCCAACCGCGCAAACGAACTGCTCGGCGGAAAAAAAGGAACAAAAAAACCCGTCCACCCGAACGACCATGTCAACATGTCGCAGTCTTCGAACGACACCTTCCCAGCAGCGATGCACATTGCCGCGGCGGAAATGATCGTCCGCAAACTTCTCCCCGCACTCAAAACATTCCTCGAAGAACTCAAGGTCAAACGCGATGAATTCATGCCGATCGTAAAAATCGGACGCACCCACCTTCAGGACGCCGTTCCGCTGACCCTCGGACAGGAGTTCTCCGGATACGTTGCCCAGATCGAATTCGCCATCAAGCGCATTGAGGCGGCACTCCCCGAACTCTATGAACTCGCGCTCGGCGGAACCGCCGTCGGAACCGGACTCAACGCTCCGAAGGGGTTTGCGGAAAAATCGGCGGAAAAAATCGCCGCTCAAACCGGACTTCCCTTTGTGACGGCGCCGAACAAATTCGCCGTGCTCGCCGCTCACGACGCGATTGTCGCCGCCTCTTCCGCGGTTAAAACATGCGCCTGCGCAATGATGAAAATCGCAAACGATATCCGCTGGCTTGCGTGCGGTCCCCGCTGCGGATTCGGGGAACTCATCCTTCCGGAAAATGAACCGGGCTCCTCCATCATGCCCGGCAAAGTCAACCCGACCCAGTGCGAAGCCATGACCATGGTCTGCACCCAGATCGTCGGGCTTGACGCGGCGGTCTCCTTTGCCGGAACTCAAGGCAACTTCGAACTCAACGTCTTCAAACCGATGATGATTTTCGACCTGCTTGAAGAGATTCGCATTCTTGCCGATGCGACGCACGGCTTTACCGAATATGCTCTTAAGGGACTCAAGGCAAACACCGCCCGCATCGCGGAACTCGTCGGAAAATCGCTCATGCTCGTGACCGCACTCAGCCCGGCGATCGGATACGACAACGCCGCAAAAATCGCGAAACATGCGCATCACAGCGGACAGACCCTCAAAGAGGCATGCATTGAGCTCGGTTTCCTCTCTGCGGAGGAATTCGACAAGATTGTCAAGCCGGAAAAAATGGTCAACCTTTGATAGATCTTCCCGTAAAAACAGTGCTTCCGCAGCTTGCGGAAGCCTTGCATTCCCACGGTGCGGCGGTTCTCTGCGCCGCACCCGGAGCGGGAAAAACGACCCTCGTTCCTCCGTTCCTTTATGAAGAATCCGGGGCGGAAGCGGGGAAAATTCTCATGCTTGAACCGCGCCGCCTCGCTGCACGCGCATCGGCGAAACGCATCGCCGCGCTGATGAACACGCCGCTCGGCGGACTCGTTGGCTACCGCACACGGTTCGACTCAAAAGTTTCCGCCGGAACAAAAATCGAAGTCCTGACCGAAGGCATTCTCACGCGCCTGATTCAGGACGATCCGGAACTGTCAGGAGTTCACACCGTCATTTTCGATGAATTCCACGAACGGAGCATCCATGCGGATCTTGCGCTGGCGCTCTGTCTCGACCTCAAACAGGCGCTGCGCGAAGATCTGCACATTCTGGTCATGTCCGCCACGCTTGATGCGGAACGCGTCTCCGCCCTGCTCGGCGGAGCTCCGGTCATCAACAGTCCCGGCAAGGTCTACCCGGTTCAGACCGTCCACATTCCGCGCCGCGATCCGCGCGCACCAATCGAAAGCGACTTGAGCCGCACGATCCGTCTTGCGCTGGAACAGAATCCGGAAGGCGATCTTCTCGCTTTTCTTCCCGGAGAAGGAGAAATCCGACGCTCCGCCGCACTGCTGAAGGAATCGCTTCCGCCGCAGATCCGGATTGCACCGCTTTACGGCAACCTGCCGCAGGAGGAGCAGGACGCCGCGATTGAACCCGATCCGGAACACCGAAAAGTCATTCTCTCCACCTCCATCGCCGAAACAAGTCTCACGATTGAGGGTGTGCGGATTGTCGTTGACTGCGGACTCATGCGCGTGCCGAAATTTTCGCCGCGCAACGGAATGGGACGCCTTGAGACGGTTCGTGTTTCTCTTGCCTCTGCGGATCAACGCCGCGGACGCGCCGGACGAACAGCCCCGGGAACCTGCTACCGTCTCTGGAGCGCGGAGGAGGAAGCGCGCATGGCGGCATTCAACACTCCGGAAATTCTCGAATCCGATCTTGTTCCGCTCGTTCTTGAACTTGCAAAATGGGGAGTGCGCCCGGAAACAATCGGCTCCATGCAGTGGCTCGATGTTCCGCCTGCGGCAAAAGTTGCACAGGCTGCGGAGCTTCTGCGCGAACTCGGAGCGCTCGACAAGTCCGGCGCGATTACAAAAGAGGGTTCCGCAATGCTCGCCCTTCCCGTTCACCCACGCCTCGGACACGCCATTCTCCGCTCCAAACGCGCGGGATTCGGCGGCACGGCATGTGCGCTGGCTGCTCTTCTCGGAGAGCGCGACCCGCTCCGCAATGCGGATACTGTAGACCTCCGCCTTCGCCTGAGCGCACTGGAAGGAAAATATTCCTGCGATCCGGGAGCTCTGCACCGTTTGCGCGATGCTTTCCGGCAGACCGCATCCGCCGCCGGCATCCGGGAGAAAACGATTGATCCGGAATCCGCCGGCATCGCAATCGCTCTTGCATATCCCGACCGGATTGCCCGTTCCCGCTCGCCGCGCTCGGGTGACTATGCTCTCTCGAACGGCACGGGAGCGAAACTGCGCGAAACCGATCCGCTCTGTTCCAGCGAATTTCTTGCACTCGCTTCTGTGGAAGGCGAAGGGAACCGGCAAGTTGTTTTCTCCGCCGCCCCCATTGCGTTTTCCGATATTCAGGAATTCCTGCCCGAACTCATTTCCGAAGATTTTTATGTGCATTGGAACGCGGAACGCAAAGCGGTTGAAGCGGAACGGCGTGTGCTGATCGGTTCGCTGGTTGCGGACTCGCGCCCCGCCCTGAACAAGGTTCCGCAGGAAAAAATTCTTGCAGCGCTCCTCGACGGCATCCGGACAGAGGGAATCAGCGTTCTCCCGTTTGAAAAAGCAACGCAGGCTCTGCGGGAACGCGTGGAATTTGTCCGCCGTCATCAGCCGGAAGCGTGGCCCGATTTTTCCGATTCGGGCATTTTGAATTCACTGGAAGAGTGGCTTGCACCATTTGCTTCCGGAGCGACGGGACTTGCACAGATCCGGAAGATTGATCTTCATGCCGCGCTAAGCTCACAGCTGACGCATCGGCAGAAAACGGAACTGGCGCGTCTGGCTCCGGAACGCATTGAGGTTCCGAGCGGCTCCATGATCCGCGTCGACTACTCTTCGCCGGATGGGGTTCCGTTCATGGAAGTCCGTCTTCAGGAAATGTTCGGAATGCTGGATACTCCGCGTGTGGTTGACGGACGGGTTCCGGTCACAATCCGTATGCTCTCCCCCGCAATGCGGCCGGTTCAGACGACCTCCGATCTGCGCCATTTCTGGACGGAAAGCTATTTTCTCGTGCGCAAAGACCTGCGCGGGCGTTATCCGAAGCACGACTGGCCGGAAAATCCGCTTGAAGCAAAAGCTCATCGCGGAGTCAGAAAACCGAAATGAAAAACGGCCGGAGCTGATCCCTTTACAGGAACTCCGGCCGTTTTTATAAAGAGTCTTAAATCGACGGGGCGGCAACACCTTCCGCCGGAACAATCACGAGCTTCGCGCCCTTCTGCGAAAGCTGTTTGTTCGCCCAGCGCTTGAAATCGTTGACCGCGTAGTTCGTCAGATGCGGCAGAATCTTCTGCTTGGCGCGATCCTGATGTGCGGCGGAACAGCAGCAGACCGGACGGACATTCGTCACTGCAAAGACGTCTCCCTCTTCCGCCTCGGC
Organism: Lentisphaeria bacterium UBA4640; assembly: GCA_002405835.1. Lineage (GTDB taxonomy): Bacteria > Verrucomicrobiota > Lentisphaeria > Victivallales > UBA1829 > UBA1829. The sequence continues at coordinate 41,221 of DHMO01000047.1, forward strand.
GAGGTGCTGGCGAACCCATTTTTTCATGGCATTGATCACGCCTGCCGAAGCAAAACAGGGAACACCGGGAACTGTGGCGCCATCGGGTCCGACCGCAAGCTGATTTGCATTCCAGTCAAACTCCGCCATATCAAAAACATCCGTAAAAGCGGCTTTCGGTCCGCGGGCGGCTTTGCCGCGCCACGCAAGGTACCAGCTCATGCGACGGTTGCGTCCGAACGGAACCTCAACCTCCGGCTGCGGATGATACTGATACAATCCCCAGTCCGCTTCGATCCCCGATGCCGTGCGCATAAGGCGGTAACTTGAAGAGGCATCCGGCTGCGACGCACTCCAGCGCCAGTAGTCTTCGCCGACCGCGATTTCCAGAACTGCCCCTTCCATTGTCTCTATCAGCAGGGCAACGGGAGGACGGACGGAATCGTACAGGACCGTTCCGGCTTCCGCGGATGCGGCGTCGCGCCAGTCGACCCGGTCAAAAGTCACGCCGGAAACGGGAGCATCAAGCAGGGCGAACCGGGCGAATTCCCCGTTCAGTTCGAAACCGCCCGCGGAAATATTCTGCACGCGGAAGGATGAACGGATGATGAAGTCGGTGGTTACACTCAAAAAACCTTCCAGCAGACGGAACTTGCGGTTGATCGAAGGTTCCGCACCGAACGGAATTGTACAGACTGTTTCAAGCTGAGCTTCCTCTTCGTCGTTGGAGAGATGCACCTTGCGGCGGCCGTGAAGCGCAGTTGCTTCCTCCAGCCCGTCAAGCACGGCGTAGCGGGAAACGAACTCCAGATTCTTTCCGAGCTTGAATGTAAAGAGTCCGGGAGACGGCAGATCAAATTCGGTGGTCCAGTTTTTCCCGGCGGAACGGAAACCGCCGTTTTCCAGAGCTTCAATTTCCGGCATCAGATCACCTCAAAAACTTGCGCCAGCGGCTTGCGGGTCAGCGGAACGGGCTTGAAACCGTCCGCCGCGTATCCGACCGGCGTCATGGCAACCGCGCTCTCGCCCTCGGGAAGGTTCAGTGCGGCATTTGCAATATCGCGGTGGAACGCACAGATCCAGCAGGTTCCGAGCCCTTCCGCCGTTGCCGCGAGGATCAGATGTTCCATGATAATGGAGCAGTCGACATCCACAATCGAATCGCCTTCAAGGCGTTTCCATGCGGCGGCGGAGTTGCCGACGACCACGGCGATGGCAGGCGCATCCGCGAGCCATGCGAACTTGTTCGACTTGCAGAGAGCCGCCCGTTTCGCCGGATCGGTCACAAACAGAACGCGGAACGGCTGGCGGTTGCAGGCAGTCGGGGCAAGGTTCACCGCTTCCGCGATATGCTCAACGGCACTCTGCGGAACCGGAGTCGGCTGATAAGAACGAACGCTTCTGCGAGCGCGGATGACGTCATAAAATTCCATAGCAGGTTCTCCTTTTTCTAGACGACGCTAATATAATATGAAAACCGCGTTTTTCAAGAACGCTTCAAAAACTTCCGTTTCAGTGTATGAACCACAGCTGTTGCCTCCCGGATGCGGAACAGGAATGCGAGAAGCGCAAACACCCCACCGAACACGCAGCTTGCCAGGAACCACGCGCCGCCATGTTTCGGGATCTGCTCCAGCAGCGCAATTCCGCAGAGTCCGCGGTACGCAAACCAGGCGGCGAATCCGGCGATCACGGAAACCGCGGCGGTACGCACGAACAGATGAGCCGTGCTTCTCAGCGGCATGCGCCCGAGGTCGCGCCGCAAAATGTAAAGCAGAATGAAATTGTTCAGATACGCCGTCACCGTCGTTGCAAGCGCAATTCCCCCCTGCCGCATCGGATACATGAGCGAAATACTCAAAATGACATTCAGCACAATGCAGACGATGGAAACATAAACAGGCGTTTTCATCTGTTTGCGCGAATAGAACCCCGAAACCGTCACCTTCGTCGCGGCGTATGCCGGAATGCCGAACGCATACCAGAAGAGCGCATACGCGGAGGCGTTCAGTGCAGTCTCATCAAATGCGCCGCGGCAGAACAGAATATCAAGAAGGTTGCGTCCGAAAAAGAGCATGTAGACCGCCAGCGGAACGGTGATGAACAGCAGTTGGCGCATTGAGCTGAACAGCATCATCAGCATGGATTTCAGTTTTTTTGCGGCCACCGCTTCGGACATGACGGAAAGAGAAACCGTGCCGAACGCGACGGCGAAAATTCCGATCGGAAGATAAATCAGACGGTCGCTGTAAGTAAGAGCCGCAACAGCGTTGTTGTCGATGGACATGGCAATCGTGTGGTCGCAGACCACGCTGAACTGAAGGGCGGACATGCCGGCCAGCCCCGGAAGCGCCAGTTTCAGAATTTCGGAGATGGCGGAGAAATTGAACAGGGTTCCCCGTGAAAACTCCGGAACCATTCCGAATTTTTTCAGCAAACCTCCAAGCACGACCAGTTCCAATACGCCGGAAATCAGCACGGCGATGCCGAGCATCCGCAGAAACTCGACCGCACTTCCTCTGCAGAACCCCGCCGCGCCCAATGCCAGAGCAGCAATCATACAGACATTCAGGAGGAGACTCGCAAGCGCCGGAAGGACAAAGCTCCGAAGAGAATTCAGCAGAGAGGTAATAATGCCGATCAGACAAATCAGCACACAGTAAGGCATGACAACCGGAGTTGCAAGGAGCATGAGCTTCCAGCGTGTCACGGTCACATGAGGCTCGATCAGAATTGCGGGAACCGAAACGGCAACCGTAATCGCCGTCAGTAAAAAGGTCAGCCAGATCAGAATGGTGGAGAATTTGCGCCGCGCCGCCTCCTGCCCTTCAAGTTTGAGCGTGTGGGAAATCAGCGGAATCAGCGCGGTGCCAAGCGCGCCCTCACCCAGAATCCGGCGGAAGAGGTTCGGCAGCAGAAAGGCGGTGGACCACGCACTCATGACGAGTCCGCCGCCGAGGATGTCGGCGCAGAAGCCCTCCCGAAAAAAACCGAGAATCCGGCTCAGGAAAATCACGAAGGAATATCCCATCGTGTTTTTGAAAATTCCCTTGCCGGCCCCCATTGCAACACCTTACACGGAGAAGCGGACGAACACTGAGTCGCCGTCCTGAACGATGTAATCTTTTCCCTCAATCCGGAGTTTGCCGGCGGTCTTGGCAGCATTCCAGTTTCCGTATTTCATGAGGTCTTCGTAAGAGACGATCTCCATGCGGATGAAACCGCGTTCCATATCGGTGTGAATCTTGCCGGCCGCCTGCGGCGCCGTGGAACCGCGGGTAACCGTCCACGCGCGGGATTCATCCGGACCGGAGGTGAAGAAGGTGATGTAGTCGAGGAGCTTGTAACCCGTGTTGATCACGCGCTCAAGTCCGCTCTTCTCCACGCCGATATCTTCAAGGAATGCAAGGGCTTCATCGGGTTCGAGCTGAGCGAGATCCTCTTCAAGTTTCGCACAGACGGGAACAACTTCCATGCCGTGCTTCGCGGCGTCGGCAATCAGCTGCCTGGAAATATCGTCTTTCCCGAAATTGCGGAACGAATCTTCATCGGTATTCGCACAGACAAAGGCGGGTGTGAGGGTCAGAAGCTGCATGGATTTTGCAATGCGGTCGAGCTTCGGATCTTCACGGTCGTAGGAGGGGAGTTTGCCCTGTTCAAGATTCGCAATGAACGCCTGCGCGAGTTCCAGCTCCGCTTTGACTTCAGGATCGCCGCTGCGCGCCTGCTTGCGGCTGTGGTCGACTTTCTTCTGAAGAAGTTCAAGGTCGGCAAGCATCAGTTCGGTCAGAATCAGCTCCAGGTCGCGGGAGGGATTGACGCTTCCTCCGACGTGCACGACATCCGGATCCTTGAACATGCGGACCACATGGGCGACAGCGTCGACGTTCCGGATATGGCCGAGAAACTGGTTGCCGAGCCCTTCGCCTTTGCTTGCGCCTTCAACAAGACCCGCAATATCAATGAATTTCATCGTTGCGGGAACAACTTTGGCGGAATGTTCGAGTTTCGCCAGATCATCGAGCCGCTTGTCCGGCACGGGAACAATTCCGGTGTTCGGTTCGATTGTGCAGAACGGAAAGTTCGCGGCAACCGCGCCGCCTTTGCACAAAGCGTTGAAAAGAGTTGACTTGCCGACGTTCGGAAGTCCGACGAATCCACATGCGAAACCCATTGAAAAATACCTCTTTGACTGTTCGTTGTTGTTTGCACCCTACAATGTACCATTTTATTTCGTTTTTTCAACTCTCCGCTATTTAAAAAATGAAAAAACGGTGTAAGTTTCTGAAATATCAATTTTCAAAGAGGCAAAGATGCAAAAAAATATTCTGATTCTCGGTTTCGGTATCAGCGGACGCGCCGCCGCAAGGCTCGCCCGCGACCTCGGAATGAATCCGATCCCCGTCGACAAAAAAATCTGTGAATGGGACGGCGACGCCGTGTTCAACTGGACAGAGCAAACCACTCTTCCCCCCGCGGAAACAGCAGTCATTTCTCCCGGAATTTCCATTCACTCGCCAATGGCTCAGGCCGCGCGCAATGCCGGAGCGCAGGTGATCGGAGAACTCGAATTTGCCTGCCGCGCCCTCCCCTGCCGCTATGTTGCAATCACCGGAACCAACGGGAAAACCACAACGACAGAACTCACAACAGCCCTCTTCCGCGCAAACGGTCTGCGGGCGGAGTCCGCCGGCAATATCGGCAACGCCCTCAGCGACGCCGTTCTTGAAATCCGCCGGAAAAACAACCTTGATCTCCTGACCGTCGAGACAAGTTCCTTCCAGCTCGAAAGCATTGCGGACGGATTCACCCCCGCCACGGCGGCATTCCTCAACCTTGCCAGCGACCACATCAACCGCCACGGTTCCATGCAGGGATATCTTGAAGCGAAACTGCGCATCTTCCGGAACATGAAAACCGGAACAGCCGTCGTCAATTCGCTTCTCAAAAATGAAACCGCCGGACTCCGGATTCCGCGGATTTTCTTCTCCGGAATCGAGGCAGACGCCGATTTCACTTTCAGCAACGAAACGATTCTCTTCCGGGGAAAGCCCGTTCTCGCATTCAAAGACCTCAAGCTCAAGGGAATCCACAATGCAGAGAACGTCATGGCCGCACTCGCGATTCTCTGCGCGGAATGCGGTGAACGCGCACTCTTTTCAGAGGAAACACACCGTGCTCTCTGCGAATTCTCTCCCGACATCCACCGCATGGAACTTTTCGCTGAAGCAAACGGCGTGCGCTTCTTTGACGACTCCAAAGCCACCAATCCCCACTCGGTCAACGCCTTCCTCAAGACTTTCGGCGGAAAGAAAAATTCCATTCTCATTCTGGGTGGACTTGACAAGGACATGAGCTTTGCATCCATCCGCGACGATGCGGACAAAATCAAGTGTGCGTTTCTGATCGGTGAATGCAAAGAGAAAATTTTCCGCGAACTTTCCGGCGATTTCCCCTGTACACTCTGTACGACTCTTGAAGAGGCAGCCGCACAGGGCTTCCGCGCGGCGGAACCGGGCGATCTTCTCGCGCTCTGCCCCGCCTGTGCAAGCATGGATATGTTCAAGGATTACAAGGAACGCGGCGACCGCTTCAAATCCGCTGTCCGAAATTTGCTGAAGTAGCGTTTTGTACTGTTTTTATCGCGCTTTCTGATATTCCTGACGTTTGAATTCCAGGCTGAAAAGTGCTACTGTTCCCTCACGTAAACGAAAGGACGTGAAACATGAATCAGCGAAACGTTATCCTTGATACAGATATTGGCGGAGACATTGATGACACCTGGGCGCTCGGAATGCTCCTCAATATGCCGGAACTGAAAACAAACTTGGTTCTTGCCGTCTCCCAAACGCCCGAATACACAGGCGCGGTCGCAGCAAAATTCCTGCAGGAGGTCGGCAGAACCGATATTCCCGTCGCAATCAATCCGGCTAGCAGAAAAGCAGATGCTCCGCCGCTGCCCCTGCGGAAGTGGCTGGGACGTTTCAAACTCGAAGATTACAGCGGCACTGTTTTGCGTAACGGAATTGAAGAGATGATCCGCCTGATTGAAATGCACAAGGAAACGACCATCATCGGCATCGGCCCCATGACCAATCTTGCGGAATTCTGCCGCAGACGCCCCGACCTGGTGTCCAAGTGCCGTCTTGTCGCTATGGCGGGTTCATTCCACAAGAATTTCCGCGATGCACCCGGCAAAATCGCGGAATACAATGTCGAACACGACATTCCCGCCTCTCAGACCGTTTTCCGGGCGGACTGGAAGGAGTTCATCATCACACCGCTGGACCACTGCGGCAACATGATTGTCGGAAGCGGTCTTTACCAGCACTTCAAAGAGTCGCAGCAGGCGATCCCGCGTACAATTCTGGAAAGTTACCGCAGCTGGCTTCCCCTTTCCGGCGCTCAGGATGACGCGGAAACAGCCAGTTCCATTCTGTACGACACGGTTGCTGTTTATCTCGCCGCAACGGAACGCAATGTCAAATTCGCCGACATGAATCTGATTGTTGACGATAAAGGTTTTCTCCAGACTGCTCCCGGCGGCAAACCGGTCCACGTGGCGATAGAGTGGGAGGACATTGACGCCTTCAAGCATGAATTGATCGGAATTCTTCTGCGCGGGGCCGCAAAACAATGACAGACGCATTCCCCGCGACCTTCTTTTACGCAGACCTTCATGCGAAGCCCGGCTCGGTTCCGTTTCATCAGCACGACGGCTGTGAAATTCTGCTGATTCTCCGCGGAAAATGCCGTGTGGAAAGTCCGCTCGGAACGCTGGAAGGGAATGCCGGGGATCTACTGGTCATTCCGCCTGGAATCCGGCACAATCAGCTCAGTGAACCGGGAGAACGGAATTTCTTCTGCGTCTTCCGGGCAGAAACAGCTCTGTTCCGGCAGGAATGGCGCAAAATTCACCTAGCCGCCCCAGGCTTTGTCCGGCGCGCCCTGCTGGAACTGCAGACGATGAATCTGCGTAACGAACGCTCCGGAGCGGACGCCCTGCTCTGTTCCCTGCTTCAGCGCATTTCCGCACGGGATGCGGAGTCTCCGGATTTTCCGCCGGTACTCCGCTCCGCACTCGAATATTTTCAGCGGCATTACACTGAAAATATTTCCGTGGAAGACGCGGCGAAGCATGCGGGGATCTGTCCGAGTTTTCTGCGCAGACTCTTTCAGCGGCATCGCGGAGAAAGCCCGCGCCGTCATCTTCAGAATCTGCGGCTGGAACGCGCAAAAGTCCTCCTTTGCAACCCCGGACTCTCCATCGAAGAAATCGCAGAACTGTGCGGTTTTGAAAACAGCAGCTACTTCATCCGTTTTTACCGGAAATGCACGGGCTGCACACCGGGACACGCCAGAATCAGCGCGACTTCAGCAGGCGTGACAACGGGGCTATGATCTCTTTCACATCTCCCGCGCCGATAACGGCGATCAGATCCCCCGACCGGGCATGTTCCGCGACCGTCTCCGCCATTGACTCCCACGTTCCGGAAACGGCGTGCGCGTTCTTCCCGACTGCGGCGGCAAGCGTGCCGGAATCCACATCCGACTTGTCCGTCCATGCGGCAAAAACCGGAGGCAGAAAAACAGGACCGTCAACCGTCTTCAGCAGAGCGGCGAATTCAGGGAGGTAGCGTTTCAGCCGGGCATAGCGGTGCGGCTGAAAAACGACAATCATCCGCCGCCCGGGATTCGTCTCGCGCAGCGCGGAAAGAGAGGCTTTGAGTTCTGTCGGGTGATGTGCGTAATCTTCCACAATCCGGAAAGTTCCGTTGTCGAAGCGGACGGACATCCGCCGTTCCACGCCGGGGAAACGGAACAGCGCCGCCCGGATCTCATCATCGGAGCAGTCGACTGCGCTCCGGACTGCGGCAAATGCGGTTACGGCATTCAGTTTCTGGAATCCGCCCCAGTGCGCGGGGAAATCCCAGGCCGGCAGGAGCCGGGAAATCCGTTCCGACGAAACGGAAAGCGGAGCGAGAAGACGATCCGTGTTTTCTCCTTCCACAAAAATCAGATGCTCCGCGTTTTTCCCGAACGTCACAAAACTTCCGAACAGAGCGTCCGTTCCGCCGACACTCCAGCTGTGGTCGTCTTCGATATTTGTCACGACGGCGGTTGAAGCATGAAAAAGCGCGTTGGTGGAATCGCTCTCATCGACCTCCGTTACAAAGAGCTTTCCGTTTCCCGCGCGTCCGGCGGTTGTCCAGCCGGAAACGCTTCCGCCGATCAGGAAACCGGGATTGCGGCCGAGCTCCGTCAGCGTGTGCGCCGTCATTGCGGATACTGACGTTTTGCCATGCGATCCGGCAACCGCGATGGTGTGTTCAAACAATGTTCCGAGGTGTGCCAGCGCTTCCCCGCGCCGCATGACCGCCGCGCCGCGCCGTTTCGCTTCAACGAGTTCCGGGTTGTCCGGCGCAGCCGCCGAAGTGTGGACAACCAGAAGCGGGAAACCGCCCTTCGGCAGATTCTCCGCCGCGTGCCCCTGAAAAATCGTCATATCCGCAATCTCCGCCGGAAGCAGGTCCGAACCGGAACAGGGAAATCCGAGCTCAATGAAAATGGATGCCAGCGGACGCGTTCCCGCACCCGCACAGCCGATAAAATGGACGTGTCCGCCCCGTCGTTTAAAATCGCCTAAATCAAATTTCATGAATGCCGCCTTGTTTTTCTGAAATATACGGGATTCGGCGGAAGAATCAAGTGCTTTTTGAAAAAAGAACTCTCTTTTCCGTTTTCCATTTGCTTTTCTAAAAAAAAAGAGTAAATTAAGACTTATATCTTATACCCGGATCACAGGTCAGTACTTTCAGCATCTGAGCTTCAGGCACTTCCGGGTTTACATGCAAAAATTAAAACAGGACTCCTGAAAATGAAAACAGCATTGGTTATCGGAGCTTCGCGCGGCATAGGCAGGGCAATCGCAGAAAGACTCGCTCATGACGGATTCGACATCGTCGGAACCTGCCGCTCCAACCCGGAACGTTTTCAGGAACTGGAACAGAAAATCACAGAACTCGGCCGCTCCTTTCACGCGCTTGCTTTTGATATTGCCGACCGCAAAGCCGCAGAGGAAACACTCCTCGGATATTTCGGCGACAGCGCGCCCGACGTGCTCGTCTACAACGCCGGAATCAACGACGACGATCTCTTTGCCATGATGACTCCCGAACAGTGGGATCGCGTGCTGCACACCAATGCGGACGGATTCTTCAACTGCATTCACCCGCTTATCATGAACATGATGGGACGGCGCGGCGGACGCATCATCGCAATCTCCAGCATCTCCGGACAGACCGGACAGCCGGGCCAGGTCAACTACTCAGCCTCCAAAGCCGCCCTGCTCGGTGCGGTCAAGGCGCTTGCTCGCGAAGTCGCGCGGAAGAAAATCCTCGTCAATGCAGTCGCCCCGGGCTTCATCGACACAGATATGACCGAAAAGCTCCCGACCGACGAGCTGGTTCCTCAGATTCCCCTCCGCCGTATTGGAAAAGCGGAAGAAGTTGCCGGAGCCGTTGCATTCCTTGCCGGTCCCGACAGCAGCTACATCACCGGACAGGTCATCGCCGTCAACGGGGGCTTGTTCATCGGATGAAGCCCCACTGCGACTGTCTGATTCTCGGCAGCGGCATCAGCGGAATGACTCTTTCCATGCTCTTTGCCTCCGCCGGATTTCAGGTGACTACACTGGAAAAATCTGTTTCTCCCGGCGGAGCCATGCAGCGCTTCCGCCGTCAGGGAATCCCTCTTGATACCGGCTTTCATTTTACCGGAGGCATGACCGACTGCTTCGGCGATATGCTCGACCTGCTCGGAATCCGCGACAGCATTGAAGCTGTTCCGACCACGCTTACCGTTCAATTCACCGAATCGGGAAACCGCTACGAGCTCCCCGCCGGAATCTCCGCGCTTGAACGGTCTCTCTGCGAACATTTTCCGGACAGTGCCGCAAGTCTGCACCGTTATTTTCAGGCGGAACGCGAAGTCTTCAACAGCACGCCGCTCTTTCATCTGCGCTGCGGAGGCGCGTTTGCGGAAGAGCTGCCCGATCTCAAGTGGGATCACATCACTCTCGGCGCGTTCCTCGATGAACTTCATATTCACGGAGAACTGCGCGGTCTTCTCTGCGGCATGTGCTCGTGCCACGGAACCCCGCCGGGCGAGATTCCGTTCTCCAGTCATGCCCGGATCGACTACGGTCTCTCCAACGATCTCGTGCGTCTCCGCAACGGCGGCGAAGCTCTTGTCTCCGCGTTTCTCCGCAAAATGGAAGAACTTGACATCGACTTCCGGACAAACATAACCGTCCGCAAATTCGGGGAAACGGGTTCCGACCGCAAAATTCATTCCGCAGAGCTTTCCGACGGAACGGAAATTGAATTCGAACATCTGATTTTCACTCAGCATCCGCGGGAAATCCTTCATCTGCTGCCCTCCGCCGGAAACGCCTTCCGTTCCCGCGTGGAGGAGTTCAGCGACACCTGCGGTTTCTTCACCGCTTACGCGCAAGTCGACAATGACGCGGAAGATTTTCAGGAAGGCTTGTTCTCCTGTCTGACCACCTCCGATCTTGATGCGGTTCTCCTCGGAACCGATCCGAAGGCGCGCACGACCGGCTATCTTTTCAGCACAGAACGGCGGAGCGACGGCTCGCCATGCCGCACCGTTACTGCCTTCCAGAGCGTTTTTCCCGCTGAAACTGCAGCATGGAACAACACCGTCACGGGCAAACGTCCGCCCGAATATCAGGAATACAAAGCACGCAAAACTGCGGAGATAGAAGAACAGCTTCTGCGCTTCAAACCGGGACTGCGCGGGAAAATGCACCCGCTCGCCTCCGCTTCCATGCTCACATTCCGCGACTGGCTTTCCGGATTCGGTGCCGCATACGGCATCCGCCAGAAAATGGATCAGCACAATCTTTTCGGGCGTCTCCCCGTCCGCAATTTCTATACGGCAAGCCAGAGCTCGATTCTGCCCGGCGCGGCAGGCTCCATGCTCACCGCGCTCGTTCTTTTCCGCCAGCTGGCAGGTGAAGAAACCTACCGCAAGTTTATCTCTACCCGCCTGGAGCACGAAAAATGAACAGAACGGGAAAAAGAATCGTCATTACCGGAGCCGGCGTGGTCTCCGCTCTCGGCAGCACACCGGCGGAACTGTTTGAAAATCTCGCCGCCGGGAAAAGCGCGGTCCGGATGATGAACACATGGCCGGAACCCGTTCCCGCCGCTCCGCTCACAGAAATACCGTCCGGAACGGAACAGCTTTCCAGAACGGAACGCCGAAGCATGGGACGCGTTGCACAGCTTGCCGCCCTCGCCGGGCTCGCCGCTCTCCGCGACAGCGGACTCGAAGAACTGCCGTCCGAACGAACCGCTTGTGTCATCGGCTCGACCCTCGGAGCATCCCGCGTGTTTGAAGAGACATTTGAAACCCTGCTGCTCGGAGGCGGACGGGAGGAAATTTCCCCGATGAACTTTTTCAAATGCGCTTCGCATACAGCAGCATTCAACACGGCGAATGTTCTGCACATCGGCGGACCGGTCTACGCTCCTGCCTCGGCATGCGCGGCTGGACTCCAGTCCATCGGGCTCGCCGCCGGACTGATCCTCTCCGGAGAAGCCGACTTCGCCGTTGCGGGCGGAGCGGAAGAACTCAGCCACATGGTTGCCGAAAGTTTCTGCCGCATGGAAGCGTATGCGCATCTGCTCCCCGGGGAAAAGCCGGAAACGGCCGCGCGTCCGTTCGACCGGAACCGTTCCGGTCTGGTCTGCGGAGAAGGTGCGGCAACTGTTCTGCTCGAAGAGTATGAACACGCGCGGAAGCGCGGCGCGCGGATTTACGCGGAAATCGAGGCTTACGCAACCAACCGCGGCACAGAACTGGTCACACAGTCCGACTCCGCCGCCGTGGAACGCTGCTTCCGTCTGCTGGCAGACCATGCGGAAAGTTTTGACGGACTGGGGTTCATCAGCGCCCATGCGACGGGAACACGTCAGGGAGACTGGGCGGAAGCCGAAGCGCTGCGCCGCATGTTCGGCGCAACTGTACCCGTCGCAAGTCTCAAAGGACAGCTCGGACACACGCTCGGAGCTTCAGGAGCTCTGGAGCTCATTGCGTCGCTGGAGATGATGCGCCGCGGCGTACTGCTCCCCTCCGCAAATCTCAGGGAGCCGGATCAGGAATGTGCGGGTCCGGATTATGTCCGGGAAATCCGGGAGCGGAAATTCAACCGCTTCATCAAAGATTGTTTCGCATTCGGCGGAATCAACGCCGTAATGCTTTGCAGAAGTATATAAAGGGTACCTCTATTTATTCAAG
>DHMO01000040.1 GCA_002405835.1 Lentisphaeria bacterium UBA4640
TCCATATAACTCAGGCATGACAAAAGTGCCCCCCTTCCGCTGAATCTCTGCATCCACCGTAAAAATCATGCCTTATTGAGCAGACACTAATTACAATGTATCAGCGGGATACTTCTGGTGGCGGAAACTTCAAGTTCTTGGCTATTGCGGAAAAGCGAAAGATATTTACAGCGTCAACAAGCTGCCGAAAGGCATTTTTGTCTGTCCCGGACAGGGCAAGCTGGAACATACCAACGCATCAGCTCATTATACGGAAGATTATATCAGCTATGCTCTGAATTACAATGTCTCTTCGGAGCGGACAAAGGCATACGGGCAGACGGAGGACAATTATCAGGAGCATGCGTATCGTTTTTCCGAATTGCAGCGGACTCAAAAAAAGAGCAGCGGAGCTGTTCTGGTTGCCGATTCCCCCGGATATCTTTCTTCGACCGGAAAACTTTATGTCTCAACGGCTCCGCATTTCGCAAAAAATGAAGATGTTTTTGGAGAGGTTCCGCAGTACTGGATTTCTGCGCGTCATCTCAGCGGAGCAAATTTTCTTTATGCGGATGGTCACACGGGATACTTGCGCGCTCCGTTCGGGATGCCGAACTATGACTGCGACCTTTTGAATGTCAATAAGAAATGAGGCTTCCAATGTATAAAAGAGTGGTACTGCTGTTCAGTTTTCTAAGCGCTTGGGCGTATGGACTTGATGTTGCGGAGTCCTCAGGGCGCTGGAGCGGAAAAAATATTGAACAGCCCGTCAAAATGGACTCTTTCCAAATTCGTTTTGTGCAGCCCAGAACGGAAGAGAAAAAAAAGTTTGCGGACTTCCGGTATGTCTTTCAAAAGGCTGTTGATCTTTCTGATTTTACCACAATCTCATTTGAGGCAAAATCGACAATTCCTGTCAAACTGCAGGTCGCGCTCCACAGCAAAGACGGAGGCGTTATTTTGCCGAAGTCGCAGTGGTCTGCTGCTAAAACCGGGACAAGCTGGAAAAAGTTTGAATTCAGACGCGAGGATTCGGCTGAACGGAAAAATTTTGATTCGTCAAAGGTCTCTTTCATTCGCATCGGAGTGGCTCTTTGGTGCTACGATACAGTAAAAAACGATTGTGAATTGGAAATCCGCAATCTGCGCATTTCCACTCCTGCAGATGAGTTTCTGATTCCGAAACCGACTGCGCAGACTGTCATTGACGGGGTATTCCGGAAAGACTGGGGGTATGAAAACAACCTTTATTTCTGGACTCCCCCGGTGATGACAACTCTTTCAGCTCCGCAAAATTTGGTAAAAGGAAAAGTAAAGGCCAAAAAAGATTTTTCCGGGCGGTTTTCATTCATGTATGATGAAAACAACCTTTACTTTCTGGGGCTTGTTGCGGATTCAAGCCCTTGCAGCGGTACAAATCCGACGGAACCGTGGTGCAACGATTCCATTGAATTGTTTTTAGCTCCGAAACTTCGAATCAGCGATTTGAAATCCCGCAAGTCTCTGAAAAAAAACGGCGGAATTCAGATCATTTTTGACTGTTCCAACGGCGGAAAGCCGGTTGTTTTGCGTGACAGCGGAGTTTGTGATGATTCCGGAATCCGCTATGCGTTGAAAAAGACATCCGTTGATGCAGACGGCAAGCCTGTTCCCGGGTACGTTCTGGAAGCGGCTGTTCCCCGTGCACTTTTTCAGAGCTGGAAACCGAAGCGCGGCGAGTTCATTGCCTACTGCATCAATCTGAACAATGAAGACGGAACATCGCTGCGGAGCAGTCCGTCTGCGGATCAGCCTCATGCCAGCGTAGCAGATTATAACAGAGCCTTTTTTGAGTTCCGCGGGGAGGAGCGGCTCGAAGCATTCAAATTCGGCAGTCCGGCAGCGAATGTGTGCTGGCCGGAAGAATACCGGGCGAATGGGAAGCGTTTGTGGGATGATTCTCTGCTTTTTCGCAGAAAGACTCCTGTTTCAGAGCAAATTTGGCTCAACGGTTTGTGGGCTGTTCAAAGTGTTGCGGGAGATTCCGATTCATTGAATCCGGATGGCTGGTTTTATGCGCCTCTGCCCGCCGGACTTGGCTGGTGCAATCCGGTTTTCTCTCTCCGGAAGGGCTCGGATCGGCTTGTCGCTTCCACTTACTCGAAAATCACGCAGAACGGCAAACGCCATTTCTATTGGTATGAACGCACCTTTCGTGCAGAGAAACACTGGAAAGGGAGAGAGGTTCTGCTGAATATTGCTTATCTGAACGGTGAAGCGCTGGTCTATGTCAACGGCAAAGCCGCCGGAATGATTTCTCTTGTTTCTCCGGAAGTGGATATATCGCCTTTCCTGAAATACGGAGAAGAAAACCGTCTTGATTTCCGCCTTTTTACCGACCGGATGAAGCCTCAGACAACGCTTCGCAACGGTGTCGGCGGTATTACCGGGGATATTTCTCTTATAGTCAGCCGTTATCCGAAACGCATTCGGGATCTCTGGGTTCGTAAAGCCGATGGTGTTTCCGGGGCGTTCCGGATTGAAGCGGAGGTCGGCGGAGATGGCGTTTTGAAGCTCGAATTGGCGGATCCGGAAGGCAAAATTATTTATACTCAGACAAAAAATGCTGCACCGCTTGCTGTCTTTGAAGATGTTTGTGCGGATTTCCGCCCGTGGTCGATGGAATCTCCCGCTCTCTGCACGGCGCGGCTTCTGCGCTATGGAGATGATGGAAAATTACAGGAAATTTGTGAACGGAAATTCGGTTTCCGGACATGGGAAAACCGGAACGGACGTTTTTATTTGAATGGAAAACCTGTTCGGTTGAGAATGGGAATGCCTGGAGGGGATGCCGGCGTTTATGCTCCGCAGCGTCTGCAGCACCTGCGCAGACTGGGATTCAACGCCGTTTATCTTCATTCCATGGATTACGGCTGGAACGATCCGCTTTTTGAAGCGTGTGACCGGGAAGGTTTTGCCGTTCTTGCTCCGGTGAATCCGGCCGCGTCGGATGCGGAAACCGTTGCGGAGATCAAACGTCTGCGGAATCATCCGTCTGTTTACGGATATATTACCGATCCATATGGACAGTTTTCGCAAAATGGATTTCTGCATAATCCGTTCATGACCTCCGATTCCTATATGCCGGACTCTGCGATGGCGCGGGCAACGGAGGAGTTCATGGAACGGCGCGATCATTTTTTCCGTTCGATCGATCCGTCGCGCGGTTACATCTCCCATGCAACAGGCAACTGGCGCGGTTTCATGCGGATCGGACATCATTATCCGACGAATGCACTCAATTTGCTTGACCGCATGATGTATTTCCAGCCGTGGTCCAAACGGGCAGACAGGAAGCATCCTCTCTGCCTGATTGAAGCTGGAGTCATCAATCTTTACGGAATGGATACAGGACATCCGGAGCACAAAATGCCGGTGATGGAAGACCGGCGTCCGGTGATGCGCGAAGTGATTCGGGAGGCCGCATCGCGGTATATCGGCCCGCGTGCTTTTGAAAACTGGCTCGAATGGGCGGCTCTCCTGATGCGTATCGAGACCCTCGGCTACCGCCTGAACGGGGTCGATGCCTTTACTCCGTGGACCAATGAGCTCGCCGCAGAAATTCAGAATGCGGAGAAGGCGCTGGACGTTAAGGACAACCGGATTCTTTCCTGGCGCTATTTCACGGAACCGTATCTCTCGACAATAGACAACTCATGGATGCGGATGAGCAGCTGGTTCTACCGCCTTCGCGCGACAACCGGGAATCCGTGGCCGGCGGAATATGGACAGCCCGTAAAAACGGAGAAACCCTCCATCTTCGCTTCCATCTATGAAAATCTCATGCAGCCGGTATGCCTTGCGATTACCGCCGGCGGCGGAGAGATTTTTACAAGGGATCATAATTATTATCCGGGAGAAAAACTGGCAAAACAGTTGACCGTCTGCAACGATTCCTCCGAAGAGTTCATTTTGGATGCAGAAGTTGTGCTGAAAGCTGCGGACAGAGTGTTTGACCGGCGGAAGATCACGGGAAAGGTGCCCCGTGGAGAAATTCGTCATTTCCCGTTTGAGTTCGCGGTCCCGGAAACGGCAGAGCGCCTTGAATGTGAACTCGTTATGAATGCCGCTGGCCGGAAAGAGGTCTTTCCGGTAACCGTGTTTCCGCGTCTGAACCGTGCTGCGCTGAACTCTGCGGCAGGAAATCAAAAAATAGCCGTTTTGTCTGCGGATACTCCATCGCTGACGGAAAAGTTCGGGTTGAAAGCAGTGCGTCTTGAAACGCCGGAAAGCATTCCGGTGGATACGGATCTGCTTGTCATTGAACGCAATATGCTGAAACGGAATTTCAACTGGGATGCGTTGGAGAAGTGGATTGTGAAAGGCGGGAAAGTCCTGATATTTGAGCAGACGGATTCCTCACTTTTCTCTCACCGGCTTACGGAACAGCGTTTGGAGCATGCATTTATTTCTGCATCGGAAGATGCGCTCGCGGAGGGCTTGAGGGATGCCGATCTTTCATTCTGGAGAGGGCGCGCGGAATCTGTTCCGGCTGAGCGCAGACCTTCAAAGGCTTTCCGGAACGGAATGTCGGTGCGTCTTTCGACTCCGCATCTTACGAACCGGAACATCGTTGCAGGGTACGCTCTTCCGAATTTTACCTATGGCTCATTCCGTCCGGTGATTACCGGCGGCTATGACCGCAGTCATATTGTTGCTGCAAAAGCGCGGAGCGGCAAGGGTAAAGTTTGGTTTTGCCAGGCGGATGTGACATCGCGGATTGGAGTTGAGCCTGCGGCGGAACTGCTGACATTCAATCTGTTCCGGGATGCGCTTGTTCCTGTTGAAGAGCAGATTGCCGGAGTGCGTTATTCCGGCGATGCTGCGGGAAGGGCGTTCCTGGAACGTCTGGGTATCCGGATTGTTTCCGATTCTCCGGTCGGCGTCGCTGGGAAAGGGGGAAATCCGCAGCAGCTGGAAACATGCCGGACCATTGTCCGTCTTCCCGGTTCCTCTTTGCTTCCGGATGGTGTGAAGCTGGAAAAACGTTATTTGACAAAACGGGAAGCTCCCTACTACTGGCAGAACAGGACGGATCTCCAGTTTATCTATTTCAAGGGGCTCAACCCCGGTGCGGATGATCCGTCGAAGGCGGGGGAGCTGTTTGCAGGTCTTGCGCCGAATGACTTTTTCCTGTTTGAAAATCCGAAGACGGAGGTTTTTGATTTTGCTCCGCGTGCAGGTGAGCACCGCAGTCCTGAAGGGAGTGCGGGATGCGTCAAGCAGAACGGAAAGACATATGTGCTTTGCGGTATGTCTCCCGATGATGTGCATGAGGGAGAGGAAAAAGAACGGCTGTACCGTGTCTGGTCCGTTTTGTTCCATAATTTGAATGTTGCCTCTGTATATCCGGTTTCTTTCCGCGTCCCTGAAACGGATTTGACCCATGTGAAGTGGAGTCTGGTTCTTGATCCGGATTCCAAAGGGGAAACGTGTGGATTGGCAGAGAAAACTCCTGCCGATATGAAAGTTTATCCAATCCGAACGGGGAAAATCTGGGAGGAGCAGGGCGTTACTGACCGGAATCCGAACATCAGTTCCGTTCCGGACAGTGCATATGATGGCGCTGCATGGTATGTTGCCGAGTTTGAGCTTTCCGAATTTCCGAGAAAACAGTTTTTCCTGCATGCCGGAGGCATTTTTGATATTCCGGTATCGAATCGGACAGAGCATCAGACAACGCTGTGGCTGAACGGAAAGAAGATGCCGGAAGCCTGCGGAGTCTGGAATGCGTATCTCGGCGGAGTCGGTGCGAGACTTTGGAAACTGCCGGAAGGCGCTCTGAAGAGAGGGCAAAACCGGATTGCAATCCAGATATATAACGCAACCGGACCTGGCGGAATATTCCGGAATCCGGTACGGCTGGAGACGGAGGGTTTGAATCGGGATTTGATTTTCCCGTATGAATTCCGCCGTTCAAAATATACGAATGATTTTTTCTGGTGCTGGTAATGAAAGGAAGAAGCGCTATGAGAATGCCGGACTTTATGACAGTCTGTTTCGGAAATGAAAAACAGCAGAAGACGTTTCGCGGAGAAGAAAAAATTTCTTTTTCCGGCGTGACTGTAACTTTGAAGCAAGAAGGGACCGCACTGAATGTCCTGCTCGCTGCAGATGCAGCTCCAGTGCGATTCCTGCGTCTGCGCTGGAATATGCCGATGCCGGAAGATGCCGTTTACCTGGGAGATGCCTGGGAACGCGCATATGGTGATTTGCAGTGGCGCAGACTTGATGCGTCCCGTGTGATGCCGTGGTACTTTCTTATGAGCTGTGGGGGAAGACATTCCGGATTTGGCGTGCAGGTCCGCCCAGCCGCTTTTGCTTCGTGGTGGGCTGATTCCAAAGGGGTAACTCTGCTGCTTGATGTCCGCAACGGCGGGGAAGGTGTTCTTTTAAAAGGACGGGAACTCTGCGTGGCGCGGATTGTCCGGGCGGAGTCGGATGGAGAATCCGCATTCGCATTTGCCAATAAATTCTGCGGTATCATGTGCAGCGATCCGCTTCTGCCGTCATTCCCTGTTTATGGCGGCAACAATTGGTATTATGCTTACGGTCATTCTTCCGCGGAGGAAATTTTGAATGACTGCCGCTATCTGCTCTCTCTTTGCAAAGGACTTGAGAATCCGCCGTTCATGGTGATTGATGACGGCTGGCAGAAAAATTTTGATCAGGGAAATAATGCTGGACCATGGTCGGAAGGCAACGTCCGTTTTCCGGATATGCCAGATCTGATCCGGAAAATGAAGAAAATTGGAGTCCGTCCGGGGATATGGTTCCGTCCCCTTTGGAATACGGAGGCTCCAGCTGAATGGCTGCATGCGGCGGATAACCCGCGCGCTCTTGATCCGTCGCATCCGGAAGTTCGGGAGCTCGTTCGTGAGGATGTCCGCCGTTTTGCAGACTGGGGAATTGAACTCATCAAGCATGATTTTACAACCTGGGACCTGTTTGAACAGTACGGCTGGCAGATGCGTCCGCTGCCACAGCTGTCATGGACCCGGCCATTCTATGACCGTACACTTACTTCTGCAGAAATTGTGACGGAGCTTTACCGGACAATTCATGAGGCTGCGGGGAATATGTTGATTATTGGCTGCAATACGTTCGGGCATCTTTCTGCCGGACATGTTCATCTTTCGCGCGTTGGAGATGATACCAGCGGTGTCAATTGGGAACGTACACGGAAAAACGGCATCAATTCTCTGGCGTTCCGCATGTGCCAGCATGGAAAGTTCTTTGCCGTCGACGCCGATTGCATTGGCATAAAAGGAGCCCTTATCCCGTGGAGGCTGAATGCTCAGTGGGGAAAACTGCTGGCAAAAAGCGGAACTCCGTTCTTCGCTTCTATTGAGCCTGGAGTCCTGGATTCAACGCAGTTCGCGGAAGTTTCCGCATGTATGGAAGCCGCTTCAAAACAGAATTTTGCGGCGGAACCGCTGGATTGGATGTCGACAACCTGTCCGGAGCATTGGACGGTCAATGGTGATGCGTGTACCTTCGACTGGTATGCAGAGGACGGCTCGCTTGGAGAATTTTTTGTCTGATCCGCACTCATGCGGATTTTACGTCTGCCCGGACGAATGAGTCCGGACAGACGTTTTGCGTTTATTCTTCGACCACGAGGACCGCGGCGGAGAAGGTGTCCGGTTTGCTGAACCGGATAACGCCGTTTTCCTGCGTATACTTGAGCCCGTGCGCAAGTTCTGCAACGACACGGCCGGATGCTTTGAATTCAAGAGCGTCCGGTGTCTCGCCGAAGGTGTGGACGACAAGCAGTTCCCGTTTGCCGTATCTGCGGCGGAAGAGCTGCCAGCCTTTCGGGTGATTGTAGTTGCGGCTGGTCAGATGTTGTTCCAGACGTGAAGCTCCGTGCTTCGCGATGTCGGTGATTTTCGCGTAGAGACCGACGGCGTCGCGGACTGCGTTCAGCTGGAACTCCGAGAAGTTTCCGGCGTCGCCCGAAATGCAGGGGCGCCCGATGAAGCCGTTTGCAAGCTGATAGATCGTGCGTTTCTCTTCGCAGCCCGGAGTCAGCGTTACCCAGACCTGGTTCGCGGTGAACGGGATCTGCATTGCGGTCTGTCCGGCGATGATGGGAACGGAGATCGCTTCGTGGCAGTCGGAGAAGCTCGCCATGTCGCCGATGCGCATCCATTCCGCGGAGAGGCGGTATCCGCCCGACGAACAGATTTCGAGCACGAGTTCCGGCAGTTCCTTGCGCAGGTGCAAGTAGAATGCGCGGATCGACGCGAGGACTTCCTGCGTGCCCTGCGAGGCGGAACCGTTTTCGGAATCGGCGAGATGGAAGGAGCCGTTGTAGTCGACTTTCATATAGCCGATGCGGTGACTGCGGAGAAACTCAATTACGCGTTCATCAAGGTATTGAATCACTTCCGGTTTGCGGAAGTCGAGGAAGTAGCGGTCGAGCGTGGTTGGGTAGGTTTCGCCTTCCCATTTGACGAGCCATTCCGGGTGCTTTTTGAAGAGCGCGGATGTTTCGGAGACGCATTCGAATTCAAACCAGATGCCGGGGATCATGCCCGCGTCGCGGATGGTGTCGAGGAAGCCGTCGAAGCCGGAGGGGTAGCTCGGCTTGTAGATTTCCCAGTCGCCGATGCCCGGAAGACGGGTTTCGGGTTCGCGGAACCAGCCGGCATCCATGACGAAATAGCGCAGACCGAGACCTTTGAGTTTTGCAATGACGGGCTTGAGGTTTGCTTCGGTCGGTTTGCCCCAGCTGAACCCGTATTCGTTGAAGAGGCAGGGGAGGTCTTCTTCCGTTTTCGGGTGCCCTTCGGCATGGTCGGTCGCAAAGGCGGTCAGACGGTTCAGCGCGTCCTGCATGTCGCCTTCGACAACGGTGACGACGGCGGGGATTCCGGAGCAGCTCTCGCCGGGGCGGAGTTTGCGGCGGAAGTTGGCGAAATCGAAGTCGGGGAGTCCGCCGCCGATGGAGAGAAAGTCATCGTTGCGACGAACGGTTATTTCCCACGGGGAGACGGTGGCGAGCTGAGCCGCCCATGTGACATTCGCGCCGGTGTCTTCCAGTCCGATGGTCGGGAAGAATTCGCTGACGATCATGGAGGATCGATGACCGAAGGTGAAGCCTTTTGCGAATCCGCCGTTCCAACTCTGTTCGAGCTGGTAATCTTCAACCGGGCGGCATTCATCACGTCCTTCCGCCGACCAGAAGGTGCGGTAGCGGTGGAGCTTGAGGGCGTCCGGGGCGTCGTCCGCATGGAACGGGGAGAGAAAGCTGAGGTTGAAGCTGGCGAGCAGTCCGAGTTCCTCTTCGCGGGAGGAGCCGTTGGTTACGGAGGTGTTGATGACGACATATTTTTCACCCTTGTTGTGGGTGATGGTGTGAACGGCTTCGATGCCGCGGTCGTCGCGGAAAACGGTTTCGATGGTGTTCCCCTTCTGCTCCTGGCGGATGAAGTTGAGCTTCCAGACGGTCCCGTTTTCGTGCATAGGGGTGCGGATGCTGAATTTGTCATGCAGAACCTGAATCTGGACCATGTGGTCGGGGTGGGTGACGATGGAGTCACCGCCGACGCGGCGGCAGCCTGCATAGCCGACGGTGTCATTGAGGTCGCGGCGGTGTACGGGAATTCGGTCTTCGGCTCCGGCCGGGAGCAGGAGCATCATCATTCTTTCGTTTTCCTTGAGGAAGACGACGGTCATGTCGTCCAGCACGAAATGGCTGAACTCATCGAATCGGAGCGCATTTTTTTTCAGCAGCATATTCAGAACCTTTCTTATTGGTTGTCTGAATATTATACCACGGAAAAGGCGGATTGTGAAGAAGCACTTTTGATAAAATTACTGGATTTTTGATGCAAAAAGCGCGGCGGCTCTCCGGAAGAGCCGACCGCGCGCAGGGAGATTTTCAATTTTCCATTTTGTAATACGGAACGGCGTCGACGGGACGGATGTTCGTCAGATCGCCGCGGTAGTGACGGAGCTCGGTACGGATGTACGGATGCTTCAGCAGTTCCTTTTCGTTCAGGTCGATGCCGATGCCCGGGCGGTCCGGAATGACCATTCGCCCGCTCTTGACCGTGAGATCTTCGTCGCAGATTTCCGCGCGGTACGGAACATCGGTCATCATCATTTCGAGCATGACGAAGTTCGGGACGCATGCGGCGAGCTGGAGCGTTGCGGCGTTTGCGACCGGACCGGAGGGGTTGTGCGGGCAGAAGCCGATGTGACGCGCTTCCGCTTCCGCGCCGAGCATCCGCATCTCGAAGAGTCCGCCCGCATGGGAGATGTCCGGCTGGATGTAATCCGAGCAGCCGAGTTCGAAGAACTGGCGGTATTCGTAGCGGTTGTAGAGACGCTCGCCGGCGGCGATGGAGACGCGGACGCGGTCTTTGACCTGCTTCATGCCTTCCTTGTCGTCCGGCGGGATGGGCTCTTCAAACCAGAAGATGTCGAATTCCTCAAGGCGGCGTCCGATTTTGACCGCAGTCGGGATGTCGAACCGTCCGTGTCCTTCGATGAGAAGCTGGACGTCTTCGCCGACGACTTCCGCGACTTTGGCGATGCATTCCATCGCGGAGTTGAGATCATGCTTGGAGATCTGCTGCCACGCCTTCCCGAAGGGATCCCATTTACAGCCGAGGAATTTTTTCGCGGCAACCTCTTTTGCCTTTTCCGCGAACTCATCAGGAGTCTTGGCGGGGGAGAACCAGCCGTTGACGTAGATGGGGACGGAGTCGCGCACTTTTCCGCCGAGGAGCTGGTAGCAGGGGACGCCGAGCGCTTTGCCCTTGATGTCCCAGAGTGCCATTTCGACTCCGGCGAGAGCGCTCATGAGGACGGGACCGCCGCGCCAGTAGGCGTCGCGGTAGCAGTCGTGGCGGAAGGCTTCAATATTGTGCGGATCCTTGCCGATCAGGTAGGATTCGAGGTCGTGGATTGCCGCCTGAACGGTGAGTTCCTTGTATTCGAGGGTTGCTTCGCCCCAGCCGTAAAGACCTGAGTCGGTTTCGACCTTCACGAACACGAAATTGGTGCGGAAGGCGTTGCAGATGAACGTTTTGATTGCTGTTACTTTCATAGGAAATCCTTGATTAGGGCGCGTAGTAGAGCCCGCCGTTGATATGGATGGATTCGCCGGTGACGTATCCGTTCTTGATTGCAAAGAGAACACCGTCCGCCATTTCTTCGCACGAGCCGCCGCGCCGGACGGGGATGTGCGCGCAGGTCGCCCGGTATTCCTCTTCCGTGATGCGTTTGCGGAGGTTTTCCGTCATGACCATGCCGGGGCAGACCGTGTTCGCGGTGATTCCGGAAGCTGCGCCGTTTTCTGCAAAAGCGCGTGTGAGCGCGTGCATGCCGAGTTTGGAGACGCCGTAGGCGATCATATTCGGTTCCGCCGGCGTGAAGGAGCGCGACGATGCAATGTTGATGATGCGTCCCCAGCCCCGCGGCTTCGCCTGGTCGAAGAATGCCTGCGAGCAGAGATAAGCACCTTTGAGATTGATTTTCATGACCAGATCCCACCACTCGCCGTCGCTCATCTCCGGTTTGCGGAACCAGGGGTCGATACGGGCGTTGTTGACCAGAATGTCAACTTTGCCGAGTTTGCGGAACATTTCGTTTACGGCGGATTCGTCGGAGATGTCACAGACGCAGACCTCCGCTTCGCCGCCCGCACAGCGGATCTCTTCCGCGACGGCTTCGGCTTTTGCGGGACTGTGCGCGCAGTTGACGATGACGCGGCACCCTTCCTTCGCCAGTTCCAGCGCGATGACGCGCCCGAGCCCCTGCGACGCTCCCGTCACAAGAGCGACTCTTCCTTTGATGGATTCACCCATGATTCACCCTGTTGTTTCAATTGTTGAAAGTTCGTTGGAAATCAGAACTGCAGTTTTTTTGATTTCGTCGACCATCCGTGCGCGGTCGGGCATGGTGGCGTCAGCCGCAAGAGCGGAAACGCCGAGTGCTGCGATCGTGACGCCGTTTCTGGTGACCGGAACCGCCGCGATCCATTGGAGCGTGCGGTATTTGTCGCGCACGCAGAGCCGTTCGCGGCGACAGCGTTCCAGTTCGGCGGCCGCAGCATCGAAACTTGTGAATTCCGGAAACATGAAGCGTCCGGCCTTGCGGTACTCATTGAAAATTTTTTCCTGCTCCTGTTTCGGCGCGGCGGAAAGAAGAACGAGTCCGGTCGCCGTGTCGAAGAGATCGTAGTAGGAGAGCTGGTTGATGCGGATGTTGAGCGGAGAGAAATTCGAGTGATGCAGCACATAACGTTCCGCGCCGCGCCGTTCGCAGATCAGCACCGACTGCGCGAGTGTCCGCGCGCAGTTCTTCACATACGGAATTGCCTTGTCGAGAAACGACGGTTTGTATTTTACGATCTTGGCAAACGTGTAGGCGCGCGGTCCCGCGGTGTATCCGGCCTGGCGCGAGACGTGCATCAGATAGCCCGCATCTGTCAGCTCCTTGAGAATCCGCGAGCAGGTCGGTCGGTTCATTCCGAGCTTTGTCGCGATCCAGAGCGGCGTCACCGGGTTCGGAGATTCCGAAACAACGGTTTCCAGCACCTGAAAAATTTTGTCCAGTACTTTTATCACGGCTTCCCTTTAGTTCATATTATGAACTTTAGTTTTATATTACAGAATATAATACCACAATATAAACGAAAAGTCAATGTCTGAATGGAAAATATCGGGTAAAATTTTTTATTGCAAATTGTTTTTCGCGCAAAGCGTGCTATGTTTAGCAGAGGAGGATTCATTATGACCGCAAGACTGCGAGACGGCGCGAAAGACGGAGACAAGAGTTTTTCAAAGCTGTTTGACATTATCGAGGAGATAGCCGCCAGCCGTTCCGGACTGCGGGGACGCGAAGTCGCGGAGCGGACCGGTCTGCCGGTCAGCACAACGTTCCGCATGCTCAAGTTTCTGGTGGAGAACGGCTATCTGCGGAGCGCCTCTTCCACTTACACGCTCGGACTTGGCATTGCCCGGCTCGGCAACATCGCAGCCGCGCAGAATCCCCTGCTGAAAATTTCCCGTCCGATCCTCGCCGAACTCTCTGCCCGGACGATGGAGACCGTGCATCTTGCGGAACTGAAGGACAGCCAGCTGCTTTACGTCGACAAGGTCGAAGGCGTGCGCTCGGTCCGCATGGGGTCGCTGATCGGAAGCTGTTCGCCGCTTCACTGCACCGGAATCGGAAAGGCGATTCTGGCGTTCCTGGATGAAAAAACGCTTCATGAACAGCTCGAAAAAATCGAATGGACGCGTTACACCGACACCACGCTCCTTTCCGCTTCCGCTCTGCTCCGCGACCTCGCGGAAATCCGGAAACGCGGATACGCCATCGACAACTGCGAACACGAACTGGGAGTTTACTGTCTCGCCGCCCCCGTGCTGGATTATTCGGGACATGCGGTTGCCGGAATCAGCATCTCCGGCTCCGAGCTTTATCTGAAAAACCGCACGGCGGAACTTGCCGCGCTGGTCCGGAACGCCGCCGCGAAGATTTCCAACGAATATCACGGATGATTCATGAATTTCTATGACGGTCTGACTTTTCCCGCCGCCGGAGTGATTCCTTTTGAACATCACCGCGCGCATACGCCGCTTTATTACGGCATACAGTTCAACACCTCCGGGACTCTCCGCGTGCGCATCAACCGCGGACGCGAACACACGCTGACGGGACCCGCCTGCTTCATTACGCATCCGGGGGCGTTTTTTGAATATTCGCTTGCACCGGGAGAGCGTCATGATTTCACTTTTTTCTGTTTCACCGGACCGCGTGTTCAGGAGTATCTCCGGAGCGGTCTGCTTGACCTGACGCCCATGCCGGCAGCAATCAGCCGGGAACACAAATTCGCGGAAACTCTGCGGGAGCTGCTCCGCCAGCGGGAGCTCGGAAATTATCCCGAATCGGTGAATCTGCTGGAGAGTCTGCTGATCCAGCTCCGGAGACAGACGCAGATTTCTGCGTTTCTGTATCAGACGCCGCGTCTCCAGGAGCTCGTGCACGAACTGCGTGCACATCCGGAGCGCGACTGGGATTTTGAAAAAGAGGCGGGACGGCTGAGCATTTCAACACAGCATTTCCGCCGCATTTTCCGCCGCCACACGGGGAATTCCCCGCAGCACTATCTGATTCAGCTCCGTCTCGCGCAGGCGGCGAACCGTCTGGCTCATTCGGAAAAGCCGATCGGGATGATCGCCGCTGAAGTCGGGTTCGAGGACGTCTTCTATTTCTCCCACCTGTTCCGCAAGTATTACGGAATCCCGCCGAAAAAATACCGCGAGGAATTTTTTGCCTGATCTGTTTTCGGTTGACACTGTTTTGACCAGTCAGTCAACAGGAGACACACTATGAATGAAATTTTTCAGACCGCCGCGGAGATTCTGCTTGATTTCTGCGGAGAAGAGGCTCTGCTGCAGACCGGTTCGACGCCTGTACGGCTCCGTGCGGTTCCGTCCGGAGCCGTGAAACAATCTGCGGATTCCATGGGGAGCGCGGCGAGGAAAACCCGCTCTTTCCTGCTGGAACTGAATTCAAAAAAAACATTTTCCCCGCAGAGGAGCCGTCTGGTTTTCCGGAATGTCGAGCATCTCGTCGTTTCCGCGTCCCTGCTTCCGGAGGGGAAAATCTGCGAAGTGGAAACGGAGGTGATGGAAT
This sequence comes from Lentisphaeria bacterium UBA4640, assembly GCA_002405835.1. GTDB lineage: Bacteria > Verrucomicrobiota > Lentisphaeria > Victivallales > UBA1829 > UBA1829. The sequence continues at coordinate 14,677 of DHMO01000040.1, forward strand.
GAAACTCCGTTTCACTCTGCGTCCCCGGAATATGGATGCCGTTCTTCGCAAACTGGAAGAACGTGCGTCTCAGCTGATTGCGGAGACGGGGAAGGGGCTTTACCGGCTTGCCGCCGATGCAACACCGGTCCGGAGCGGCCGTGCCCGTGCCAACTGGCGCTGTTTGGTCGGTTCTCCGGATTACAGCGCCGATGCCGGAACTGAATTCGATCCATTCCGCGCTTCCTCTGCATTTTCGGCGGTCAAAGCCGGAGAGAAGCTGTGCATAACGAACAGCGTTCCTTACATCGGGCGTCTGGAAGCCGGCTGGTCCGTACAGGCTCCTGCCGGAATTGCCGGACGCGCTCTTTCCGTCTGTTCCACCAACTTCGAATCGGGAGCTTATCTGCCATGATTGAATTCCAAGCGGTAAAATCGAAAATCCGCGAATATCTTCTTGCTCACTCTTCAGTGGATTCCGCGCACCTTGCCGGAGAAGGCTCTCTTTTCGTTCCGGACGGCGGACTCTGGGTTCGTGAGACGTTCTACGAATTCACGCTGACTCGCCCTGCGCAGTTTTCGTGCCGGGCTGACGGCTCTGTTGTCTATGAGATTCTCCAGCCTTCCGACCGTGATTTCCGCGAAGCGGAAGCGCTGCGCCAGGATATTGCGGATCTCTTTCAGCCGCCTCTTCTGATTTCCGGAGAGGGCTTTTATCTTCAGACGACACGGCTCGTTCCGTTTGCATCGCGTCTGGACCGAGCCTGGAACATCGCCGCGCTCCGCATTCATTTTTCGGCGTATCCGGTCTGAAAACTTATGGATCTGACGCTCCATTACAAACAGTCGCTTGCATTTTCGAGCGAGGCGACGGAGATCCTGTATGGCGGCGCGGCGGGCGGCGGGAAGAGTCATCTGCTGCGCGTCAAAGCCGTTTCCCTTGCGCTGAGCTGTCCGAAAACACAGATTTATCTGTTCCGCAGACACTACGCGGAGCTGCTGCGGAATCACATGGACGGACCGAACGGGTTCCGCGTTCTGCTTGACGCTTTCCTGAAATCGGGCTATTGCCGGATCACCGGTTCGCCGCCCGTCATCCGCTTCCGCAACGGTTCCGCGATTTTTCTCTGCCACTGCCAGTACGAGCGCGACGTCATGAAGTATCAGGGCGTGGAAATCCATGCGCTTCTGATTGATGAGCTGACGCATTTCAGCGAAGCGGTCTACCGTTCGCTCCGCGCCCGCTGCCGTGTTCCCTCCGAGCTGAAACGGGGGACGTCTCCGCCGCGTCTTCCGCTCGTCTTGAGCGGCGCGAATCCCGGCGGTCCCGGTCATAACTGGGTGAAGGCGTCGTTCATCGACTTCGCGGTTCCGCTGGAGATCCGCCGGATGCCGAAAACGGAAGGGGGAATGCTGCGTCAGTACATCCCCGCGCGTCTCGCGGATAATCCGAGTCTGGATGCGGAGGAGTATTCGGCGCGTCTGCTGGGGTTGCGTTCGCCGTATCTGGTGAAGGCGATGCTGGAAGGTTCCTGGGACATCGTCGCAGGCGGCATGTTCGACGACCTCTGGGATCCCGACGTGCATGTGGTCGCGCCGTTTGAAATCCCGTCGTCGTGGCGGATTGACCGCTCGTTCGACTGGGGCGCGTCGAAGCCTTACAGCATCGGTTTTTGGGCGGAGTCGGACGGCTCGGATGCGAAGCTGGACGACGGTTCGGCGTTTCATACTCTGCGCGGCGATCTCTTCCGCATTGCGGAAATTTACGGCTGGAGCGGCGTTGCGAACGAGGGATGCGGACACTCTCCCGCGGAAATTGCGCGTCTGATTCTGGAGAAGCAGGAATTTCTCGGTCTGACCCGCCGGATTCAGCCAGGTCCCGCCGACAATTCGATATTTGATGCTTCCGGCCGCACGTCGATTGCATCGGATATGGAGCGTCTGGGAATCCGCTGGCAGAGATCGGATAAGTCGCCCGGTTCACGGAAACGCGGCTGGGTTCTGCTGCGTCAGCTGCTGAAGGGCAGCTCCACGCGCGAAACTCCCGGACTTTTTGTTTTCCGTGGGTGTGCGCAATTTATCCGAACGATCCCGACTCTTCCGCGTGATGTGCGCGATCCGGATGACATTGACACTGCGGCGGAAGACCATATCGCGGATGAAACCCGTTACCGGATTCTTGCCGTCTCCCGCCGATCGCATTCGGGCGGCGCGTTCGGACTGATTTAAGTAAAAAGAAGCGGAGCCGGAACTTGAAATTCCGGCTCCGCATTTCATTTTTAGCGAACGGTTATTTTCCGGTGATGTCGTGCTTGACGATGTCGCCGGGAAGGGTGCACTGATCCGCCCAGATCTTGCGTCCGGGATAAATTGAGGTGTGAATGCCCGTGTGGACGTTTTCGCCGATGATGGAACCGAACTTGCGGCGTCCGGTATCCAGGAGTTTGCCGCAGACTTTGCTGGTGTGGTTCTTGCCGTCGTGACGGAAGTTCGAGGTGATGGTGCCTGCGCCGAAGTTCGTGTGCTGACCGACGATGCTGTCGCCGATATAGCTCAGGTGTCCGGCTGCAACTTTGTTCATCAGAATTGAATTTTTGATTTCGACCGCCTGACCGACGTGACAGTTGTCGCCGAGCGATGTGTTGCCGCGGAAATAGCAGTTCGGACCGATCTTGCAGTTTTTGCCGATCACCGTCACGCCTTCCATGTAGACTCCGGGGAGAACAACCGAGCCTTCCCCGAGAATCAGAACGCCGTCTATGTGCGCGCCTTCACGGACCGTTCCCTTGATGCGGCTTTCCGTAATGCCGGAGAGAACTTCTTCGTGGACTTTCAGCAGATCCCACGGGTAACGGATGCGGAAGCTGGCGGCGTCGGCGGGAATGCGGATGGCGTCCGCCGGCATTTTGCCGTCTGCGGAACGCCATGCGACGGGCGTATCCTCCGCATCGGCGACGATGTACGCGCCGGGTTGGGCTGCGAGGGTTGCGAGCAGTTCCTTTGAGGGCCAGAACGCAATGGTTGCCGTGAGCATGTCATTGCTTGCAAAATCGGCGATTGCGCCTTCCCAGCGGGTGGTAATGACGTCATTGACCGTGGTTCCCGCCATTTCGAGATCGGCGAGGGCGCGGTGGCAGCAGAGCGGGGCAAGAGTGTCCCGGTTTTCGTCACGGAGAATCTGAATCATCATCAGCAGAGTTCCTTTTTGATGTGGTCGCAGAGAACCGCGATCCATTTTCCTGCGAGTTCCGCGTTGCGGCATTCAACGAGAACGCGGATTTTGTTTTCGGTTCCGGAGTAGCGGATGACGACGCGTCCTTCTCCGGCGAATTCCTTTTCCGCCTGCGCGATGAGTTCCGGAAGACCGGGGATTTCGGCAACGGGCGGTTTGGATTTGACCTTCATGCTCTCGAGGTGCTGCGGATATTCCTCCATGAATGCCGCCATATCGGCGAGAGTCATATTTTTCTCCTTCATGAGCTTGAGAACATGGAGCGCGGAAATAATGCCGTCTCCGGTGGTTGCATAGTCGAGGAAGATCAGGTGACCGGACTGTTCGCCGCCGAGCTTGATGTTTTTCTCTTTCATGCGCTCGATGACGTAACGGTCGCCGACGGCTGTGATTTCAACGGTGATGCCGGCTTTCTTCATGGCGGCGATCAGCCCCATGTTGCTCATGCTGGTGACGGCGATGGCGTCGGATGTGAGGCGTCCTTCCGCCTTGTAGTCGAGCGCGCAGAGACCGATGATGCGGTCGCCGTTGACCACGTTTCCGTTTGCATCGGAGAAGATGACGCGGTCGGCGTCGCCGTCGAGGGAGATGCCGACGTCGGCGTGATGTTCACGGACGAGGCGGCACATCTCTTCGGGGTGTGTGGCGCCGCAGTTTTCGTTGATGTTGGTTCCGTTCGGCGTGGTGGAGATTGCAATGACTTCGACGCCGAGTTCCTTGAGGATCAGCGGGGCGATGTAGTATGCGGCGCCGTTTGCGCAGTCGAGAACGGCTTTGGTTCCCTTGAGGCTGCGGTTCTGGATGGAGCTTTTCGCGAATTCGATATATCTTCCGCGCGCGTCGTCGATGCGGTAGGCTTTGCCGATGCGCGAAGGTTTGATTTCGGGCGTTTCGCCGCGGATGATTTTTTCAATTTCGTCTTCGACTTCATCGGGAAGCTTGAAGCCGTCGGCGCTGAAGATTTTGATTCCGTTGTCGTCGGACGGGTTGTGGGATGCAGTGATCATGATTCCGCAGTCCGCGCCCATGGAACGGACGAGGTGGGCAACGGCGGGAGTCGGGAGCGGTCCGATTTCCAGAACGTCCATTCCCATGCTGAGCATGCCGCTGGTCAGCGCGGTTTCGAGCATGTATCCGGAAACGCGGGTGTCCTTGCCGATCACCGCTTTTGCAATACCGTTTTTGTTAGCATAGATTTGAGCGACAGCTTTTCCCACTTTGAGCGCAATTTCAGGAGTGATCGGATATTCATTCGCCTTGCCGCGAATTCCGTCGGTTCCAAATAATCTGGGCATAACACTGTATCCTTTCTGCTTGATAACCCTCTTCCGGAAAGAAGACCGCCTCCGGACGGTTCCCGGTTTTGCTTGCGGTATACTTTAGGTAAGATACCATGTTAACGCTGAAAAGCAACTGCACAATGAAAAATTTTACACAAATTCCCGCACGAAACCGTTTCCTCCGGACATCTTTTCCGGAAAAGATTTGATTTTGAAAAAACGTGCGGTATAGTAATGAAATAATTTGAACAGGGGAGTGTATTTGTGAAAAGAGTTCTTTTTGCTGTTTTGACGTTTTCCGTTTTCACCGTTTTTTCCGCTGACCGTCAGGTTTACCGCGACGGTTCCGGACGCGTTGTAGGAACTGTGACCGTTGAGAAGAACCGCACAGTTTACCGCGACGGTTCCGGCCGTGTAACGGGAACCGCGACCGTGAACGGCAACCGCACGGTGTATCGTGACGGCTCCGGGCGCATGACCGGTTCCGCAACCGTAAACGGCAACCGCACGGTGTATCGCGACGGCTCCGGGCGCATGACCGGTTCTGCGACCGTGAACGGCAACCGCACAATCTATCGTGACGGTTCCGGCCGCATGACCGGATCTGTTACCGAGGAGCGCAGCGGACGTTCGGTTTTCCGCGATGCGGACGGACGCAGAAGCGGAACGCTGAAGTGACGGATATTTGTTTTTTGAACACAGTGAGCATAGCCTTGTACATGAAAGCTTTAGCTTGATTTTGAGGGGGAGACACTAGTTAAATGGAAACAGGCTTTTCAAGCCTCAACCCTGTAAAATGTGTGCAATTTCCCGGACGTTATTCTGCCAGCATTTCTTCAGTGAATTTTTTAGCTGAATTTTCCTCGGTTTGCAGCGAGAAGTCGTATTGATGGATTTGGGCATTCCTTGAATGGGTGAATAAAATGCGAAAAATCGCATTATGCGGGAAAGTAGAGTTTTTCACTTGAATTTCTGCCTAGCTGAAATATATTTACCATACCAGACGAAAGGCTATGAAGAATGCTCAACAGACGTTATAGAAAGTTTTCAATAATATTTTGCCTGATTGTGGCGGCTCTGTTTGTTTGCAGAGAATTTCTTCATCCGTTTTTTCATCAAGGAAACAATGGTATTGTGGGGAACCCTGAGACCGCGAAATCCTGTCTTCTCTATTTTTCGCAAAACAGTGGACTAGATGAAGATTCTTTCTGTCCGATATGCACAGGAGAATTTTTTGCAGATGGAAGGTTCCCCAGTATTCTGGAGTTCGCGTTTCTGAATGTAATAGCTACTTTCAAGATTGCTGAAGGCTGTTGCTTTCTCCTGCCTGTTTGTTTTCGGCCTAGGGGACCGCCCTTTATTGGAAACATTTAATGGCAAAGAAATGTTGAAGCGGTCCATAACAGATGGACTTTAATATGAAAATGGATTTCGCAAGAACGTAAATCCATGCGTACTAAACAGGAGTATTTCCTTATGAAAACACATTTTAAGCGAAAAAATTTTTCGCTCATTGAACTTGTTGTCGTCGTTGCTATTATGGGAGCTCTGGCGGCACTTATAATTCCTTCGTTCTCTTCTACGGAAAAAGAGGCAAAGGAATCAACAGATGCTTATAACAGCAAGGGAATTGTGCGTTATGTGCACATGTTTCAAAATGCCAATGATTCTTTCCCTAGCGGATTCCATACAGGGCTTGCCTCTGATGGTACTGCTCCTATGGCTCTGTCAGAGGCGTTTGGGGTTGAGGATGGTAAAATTGAGGAAGGGGCACCTATCTCAATTGTCGATTTGTCTGATGCTGACGGCGCAAAGTATATTTCTTCTCTCAAAGCAGCCGGAATCAATTATCTTACAGCAGGAGAGGTTTCCAATGCGGTGGCAACTCCTCTGAAAGACGGCAAAACCTCCATTAAAGCTATTAAGCTGGATCCCTCCAATGCGATGGCTGGCAATCTTGTCTTTAATGGTCGTAAGCTTTCAGATTGGGTGAAACCTGCTCAATTTGAAATGGGAGCACATGCCGACGATGGGATTATCATCGCGCTTTTCGTAACGCCGAATGTTGATTGGGAAACAGTCTATTCCGGAGGGTACCACCAGCACGATGATCATGGGCACTTTGAGGTTCGAAAGGCTTCGAAGATTGCATTGAAAAACACTCCGGTTTCCAATGTTGCAACCAGCGGGTTCAAGTATTATGCATGCCTTTTCAAGCTCAACAATAACGGGAATGCGGCGACTCTGATTGGGGCTGTTTCTCCCGATATGGCTGCTGTAGAGTGAGAGGTGGCTGCATATGAAAGAAGACCATGAATTCTTTCGTGATTTTCTGATCCACAGCGGACGGCGGTATACCGCCGTCCGCAAAAGAATTCTAGATGTGATCTTGAGCTATGAAGGAGATTTTTCCGTTCGGGATCTTCTCCCTTTGATCAAGGTGGATCAGGTGGCAATCAACAGGGCAAGTCTTTATCGGAATCTGACGATACTGAAGGCCGCTGGATTTATTGAAGATGTTCCGGCTTCTGAAAGCTTAGGACCAGGTTTTTTCCGTAAAATACAGCATAAAGGGCGAAAAAGTTTTCTTTTTTGTCCAGGATGCCATTCTGATCAGGAATTTTACGACAGAGAGCTAGACGCCGTTTTGCTCAAGCTCAGCAAACGTTTTCATTTGAATGCAGATTCCATGCGCATCAGAATTGAAGCTCGCCATTTACATGGTAATCATGTCGTGCCAGTTTTGGAAAACAAAGCTTGAGAAAAAACTTCGGGAATCAAAAACAGGAAAGTTATGAACATGAAGAAAAATAATTTATCTCTTATAGAACTTCTTCTCGTAACATCAATACTTGGAGTGTTAGTATCTCTTGTGCTCCCTGAATTCAGAAATGTCAGTACTGAGGCAAAGGCCGAGGCAGCTCGTTTGGAAATGCACAAAATACAGCGTGCATTCCAACGTTTTTATGCAGATGTCTTGCCGGTTATGAAAGTAAATAACGATGTTGTCGGCAAAACGAAATCTACAAACAAATACCTGCATGATATTGCACTTTATGGATTATGGCCACTTCTGATGAAATCCCATCCGAATAATCTTTTTTCCTATAGTTCTTATTCGTTTGAATCCGGGTTTGGAAGCAGAGCGCCGTATTTGGAGGCTGAAGGGGTTGTTGAGATTGCGGACCCCAAGATAACCTATACTTTTTCAGGTGGTGAATTCGGAGGGCAAGCTACAGGAAATTCTGGAATAAAAATTCCGGTTATCAAAGATCCGTATGGAGGATATTACCGTGTGCTATGCCCAGAGACGAGGAGTGTAGGGGATGGAGGAAGTAACCTTGTTCAGGAATATAAAAGACTTCAGCGCCTTGTTCTTGTTTGCACAGGGCCGAATTTAAAACTGGATACGGCAACGTCATCTTTTATAGATAAAGATGATGTTTCTTATATTCGAGATTTGAACGGAGATGATATAGTGGCTCAAGGAGACGATATCGTAATACGTCTCTTGCCGACAAGGATTTTACAGGAGAGATGAATATGTTGAGGAAATATACTTTGATTGAACTTGTGATTTGCGTCGGAATTATTGCTGTTTTTTCCTCATTGCTTCTGGATAATGTTATCGGGGAGAAATCCCGTGAAGCCGAGGAGTTGACCTTAATGCGAGGGAAAATTTTCAGCAATGCAATGGGGGGAAAGGATACTGTGGATGCAATTCCGCGTTTTCTTTCAGATATGGGACGTTGGCCGAGGGTGTTTATTTCGGAAGATGGTGATGGTGATGGCGGTCGGAGGCTGGCGGAGTTGTATGATCCTTCTATTTGGTATCATGACAGCGAGGCGAATTGCTCTGCATTGAATCATATTGAGACAATTGACCGGTCTACTCTTAGGGAAATTTTAAATGATCCTTTTCCCAATGCCTTTCCGGAAGATGTCTTTTACCCAACAATTTCAATGCCGGTCGGGTGGCGTGGTCCGTATTTAGGTGTCTTGAATCCGGTAAAAGGAAATTTTTTTGATGGATGGGGGCGCCCATGGAACATTATTACGAACAGTAATTTAGCTGTTCAAGCAAACCGATTAGCGGAAAACAGATCTGGGGAGAATGCTGAACTTGTCTTTGATAAATCATCCGACTTTGAGCAAATGCGTGAGAGTTCGACAGAATGCCGGATAGATGGTATTCAGAGTGAAAATGTGGGAGAGGAGTTCAAGCAGACTTTTCTGTTTCCACACTGGATGAATCGAACGGAAATAGCGCAAAATACAACGTCCTCCCTGTTTGTCCATCTCAAAGTCAGAGATTCGGAGAATGCGAACTGGATTCCTCTTTCAGCTATAGCTGAATGGTCTCCTGCAGTTTCTTATGGTTCCGGGGAGGCTGTTAGCTACAATGGAAAGCTTTATTATTGTCATACAGGGCATCTTGCATCATCAGTATTTGACAGTATGAATTTTTCATGTTTGAGCGATATCGCTGAGTATGGCGAGTTTTCCAATAGGAGTTATGTACTGGGAGAACTTTGCCGCTATAGTGGGAATTTGTGGAAGTGCGTACGTCCGGTAAAAAAAACGGAGGTATGGAATCATGAAGATTGGGAAAAACTGCAAATCAATACTATGCCTGATCGGATAGGACTTTTGCTTTTTGTGCCGTTTATGTACAAGGTAAAAGGGAAAAACCGGGTATTGTCTCTCGGATATTATCATTTTTTTCGCAACGGGTCAGGAAAAAACAGAGAAGCTGTTGTTGCGGAATGCCCGTGGACAAAACAAAACGATGCAGATTTGAAAGAAGGAAAAATTTCCGGAGATTATAACCCTCGATATTTGGTTGCAGAGGACAATTCCAATACGTGGAACGAGTTCGTAATTTCCCGTCTCATTCCCGGACGGCGAAAGATTTTTTGTGCGGCATATTCGAATGCAACCGGGATTTACCAATGTTCGGGTGCAGAATGGATTGAACTGCGTCCTGGCGAGAATCACATTACTTTATATTTGGAACGGAAAAAAACAGGCAGGTGAAAGATGAAAATATTGAATTTTCTGCAAAGAAAACGGAAAACTATGATTTTGGTGGACCTTTGTGGGCTGTTCACAGGATTTGTTGTAGATTCAAGAGAATCCTCAATGTACAGTTTTGCTGCAGAGACAGATTTAGAAGGTGTTTTGGAATTTATTGAAAATAAAAATGTTGAAAAATTGATAATCCTCCGCGTTTCAGATATCCATGAAATCGAAGCCCGGCTGGAAGATATTCCGGATGCGGCAGAGCGGCATTCTGCAATAGAATATGCCGCGAAGAACTACTCAGAGGGGGGGGAGCAAGCTGTTTCATATATAGAACCAAGATTTTTAAAATTCCGAAATGCCCCTTTGGTTTCATGTTTTAATTTAAGAGAAATAGAAAAAATCAATCAAACGGCAAGATCTCTGAAAATCAAATTTTGTGGAATAATGGAGTTTAGACTGCTGATGTTGGCGGAGTTTTTCAGTCATCCGGAACATCGCAGTAAAGCTTTTTTGTTTTTCTCTGCGGAACATGGATTTGCAGCTATTCCGGAATATGGGAAACTAAACATTCGCAATCTTTCATTCGGGATCCCGAAGGACGGTGATAATATGATGGAATGGCGAGAGAAAGTTGAGCTGCGTTTAAGAGGGTTGCAGGGGAAAAACGCAGTTTTGTGCTCTTCTGTGGCATCTACAAACTTTTGCGAAGACTTGAAAGAAGTAACGGGAGCGTTAAGTGTTGAAATTATGAAATGGGAAGAGCATTTTTCTGCGGTTTCCATGTTTTTGTTAAGAGAATTTGCAAAAATAATTTATCCGGCCGCCCCCAAAAAAAAGACGAGAGATCCGAAAACTCTTGGAAATGTGTTTGGTTTATTTCTAGTGGGAGGAGCGTTGCTTTGTTCAGTAATACGGATTGGGAAGAGTTTGCAAGAGAAACATGCGGCTCAACAGGAATTGAAACAAAGGAGAAATGCTGTGATGCAGATAAAGTCCCAGAAAGACCGTTTGGAGTTTCTGCAGAAGAAACTGACTTTGGAACAGGAACTTTTTTTTGTGTTGAAAAACCAGGAACGGATTTCAAAAAAATATTTACTGGTCATCAACCTGCTCGGGCGCTATCCGCTTCAATATACACGTATAACTGGTATAGAGGAGCGTGCTGGAGGTGTTTATGTCAATGGAGAGTGCATGTGGCAACCAGATCTTTCCAGTTTTTTTACACATTTTGAAAAAGAACTGAATAAATATGGCTTGAATCTATTCTCGGACGGTTTGAGCAAAGAGAAGGATGGGAGAATTATTTTTCGGTCGCATATAACAGGGGAGGGGCGAAATGTTCAATAAACAATTTAAAATCTGGTTCGGCAATTTTTTGCGTGCATATGCAAACGCACCATTTCTGGTAAGAGCCCTTGTCGGAGCTATTTTAGGTTTTATGATTTTTTACATCATAGGCAGTCGTATTGACAAACCACAAAAGAAGGAGCTTGAATTGTTAAAGCGGGAGCTGAACTCAATAGATGCTGTTGAGAATGAAAATTTGATCGTTGCGGATCTAAAAAATAGTCAGCGCAAAGTTATGGCTTGTTTGGAACATTTGCGGCAGAGCAATTACGAATTGGGAACGGAGTACGGAACTCTCGCAAAAGAGGAAACGGGGAAAAGTCTTTTTGAACTCCGCCGTCTTTTTGATCAAAACGAATTGAGAATAATTTCTGAAGAAAAAGTAATCCCCTCCTCTGAGAAGAAATATTCTGGAAAAGTGTATGAACATATAGAACTTTCTCTCCCGGATTCTTTGAAGTGTGAAAGTTGCCGTTTCAAAGTGCTTGGCAGCTATGCGCATCTTCAACATTTTTTGTTAGATGTATTTACAACAAAATCTCTTTTTTTTCTGAACAATATCCGGATAACTCTTTCTCGCGAGAAGCTGATTGACCGGAATTTAAATTCTTATCAGGCGTTGCAATGCGAATTTGAAGCACATATCCCATACAAAACAGGAGGAGAATGATAATGAAAACAATATCTTTACGGAAAATCAGCATTCCAGACAGTGTGTTGAGAATCGTTTATGCGTCGACGGCGCATCGCTGTCATGTGCTTCCGTTGATGTCTTGCGGTGAAAAACTGTCTGTTGCTGTTTCTCCGGACAGAGATCCGTTGGAGGCTGTTGATGCGATTGAAAAAGAAACTGGATTGACAGTAGAATATTTGGTCGCTGACAGCAAAGATGATTTGGAGCTCGCGCTCAAACGGTATTACCCAGCTGTTGAAAAAGGTAAAAATGGAACAGCTTCGGGGTTGTTTGAGCTATTGTTGAATAGGGCTCTTCAGCTCCGGGCTTCCGATATTCATATATGTCCGGATGAAAATGGAGCGGATATCCAGCTGCGGATAGATGGGCGTATGCAAAGTCTCCGGCATATTGATGCTAGTACCAGGACCGAACTTTCTGCAGTTATAAAAATTGCGGCTGACTTGGATATTGCCGAAAAGAGAATTCCTTTGGATGGCAGCATCAATATGAATCTTGGAGATGAGAAAGTAAGCTTGCGTGTGGCTACAATTCCTACGATACACGGTGAACATCTCACCCTGCGCCTTTTAGCTCAGGATTATGGAGAAACTTTTGAGCGGATTGATTCTCTGGGAATGAATGCTGCGCAACAGCGACTGTTCGAGGAAACACTGAATTCTCCTAATGGGATAATTTTGCTTTCAGGACCGACAGGCTCCGGAAAAACAACAACATTGTATGCTGCCCTTCGGTATCTTCGAACCAAAAAAGGTCTGCATCTGATCAGTATTGAAGATCCAGTAGAAAAGAACATTGACGGTGTTACACAAGTCAAGATTGATCAGGACTGTGAGCGCCTGACATTCAATAAAGCTTTACGGAGTGTTCTGCGGCATGATCCGGATATTATCATGATTGGAGAAATTCGTGATGGAGAGACGGGAGATATCGCGGTAAAAGCCGCCTTGACGGGACATCTTGTTCTTTCCACACTGCATACGAATAGTGCAGCTGGGGTATTGACTCGTTTAGAAAATCTCGGAATAGCTCCATTCTTGGTTGCTTCAACATTACGTATTGCCATTGCTCAGAGATTGGTTCGGACTCCGTGTCCATTCTGTATGAAGAAACGCCGTCCAACTCCGGAGGAATGCGTGGAATTTCACTGGAATTCAAAAGATCCTTCTCTGCAGATACCTGAACCGGTTGGCTGCAGTTTTTGTGATGGCACAGGGTACGCTGGGCGGATTGGACTCTATGAGTTGATTCCGATAGACGACTCTCTCCGAAAAATGATTTTGAAGAATGCTGATGAACGGGAAATCGAAAAATATGTATTTACTGAACGAGGTCTTCTTTCTTTGCGGATGGATGGTGCGGCAAAGATCCTGGAAGGAAAGACAACCATTCAAGAAGTCCGCAACGTTACAAACAGTATTCTTGAATGGTGATGAAATATGATTTACAAATATAATGCAGTTTTGGAAAATGGAAGGCGGGAGGCTGGAATAATTTCTGCCGCTGATGTCAGTTCTGTGCAGCTGAAGCTGGCTGCACGGAAAATGACAATTCTCAAAATAGAAGCAGTAGAATCGTCAATAGCTGATTCTCCGTACATCAATTTGACGGAGAGAGAAGCTTGCGAAAAAACTCTTGCCAGTTTTTTGATTTCCGATATTCGGATTGAACTGGTGCTTCGAGAGCTTGGCGTCATGTTGACTGGAGGAATCGCTATATTGCCTGCACTTCAGACAATAGCTTTGCAGTCCGGATACTTTCTCTCACGGGCGTTGTTCTGCATAGCGAACAGTCTCCAAACAGGACGTTCGTTTTCTGAGTCGCTCCAGCGGGAACTTGCGTTTTTGGGAAATTCCGTTATTGGTTTGATTGCCGTTGGCGAGGCAAATGGAGATATTGCACGGATGTGTACACATGCCGCGGAACTTTTAGAGCGCAGGAGACATCTGAGAGGGCAACTCCTTCAGGCTCTGGCTTATCCCGCGCTAGTGCTTCTGGTGACAGGTTGTATCGTAATATTTCTTATGGTGAATGTCATTCCAAAAATCATAAGGTTCCTGGATTCCCGGTCGGTACAATTACCTTGGGCGACACAAACACTGGTAGATTCTGTTTATTTCCTGAGAAACAATGGAGTCTCTCTGCTGCTGATTCCCGTCATTTGTTCAATGATATTTTGGGGACTGCGTAAAAATCCGAAAACAGCAAGATTTGTAGACTATACAGTATTATACATTCCATTTTTGGGGAAAGTGCTTCGTGCTTTCTGCAACACTCTTTGGTGTCGTACTATGGGGCTTTTGCTTCAGAGCGGAATCAGTATTATTCCGGCGTTAGAATTTTCTTCAGCAGCTCTTGGCAATAATTATTACAGGAGTGAACTTTTGATGATAGAGAAAATCATTGCGCAGGGGCATTCGCTTTCTATTGCATTGCGTGTTTCCGGGCTGTTCCCTTTTATTTCTCTTGCAGAAGCAATGTCGGAGATCGGAGAAAAAACCGGGCGCGTTGATGAAGGCTTGCTGAAAACAGCAGAGCTTTATGAAGCGGATTTACAGCGCCGGATTACTTTTTTAGGGAAAATGATTGAACCGGTCCTTTTCATCGTAATTGGTGGAATAGTCGGATTCGTATACATCGCCTTTTTTTTAGGGCTAATGGCAGCATCTGCCGGAAAATAAAACAAATGAGGATGTTATGAACTTAAAAAAAACGTTTCTAGTGTTTGCAGGAAGCGGATTGATCTTTTCTTTTCAGCTTCTTTGTTGTGCTGGAACTGAAGGGAAAAGAGCTGAAGCTTTTGTGCATGAGGATGATTCTATTGGGCTGGGGAATCCTTTTTCTTATTCTTCTTCCGGAGCCGGGGATTACAGATCGCTTTCAAAAGAGAGACCTATAGGTCAAATCTCCGTAAAAGGAATTATCCGGATGTCGGGAGACGAGCCGATAGCGATTCTTTACTCGCAGGAATCCAACCGGTCTTATTATATAAAGAAAAGTGATGTCATTCGAGTCAGTTCCAAAGCTTCGAATGGAAGTTTGAGCACAGAGGTGTACCTCGTTGTAAAAGACGTTCGCGACAATGAGGTCGAGCTGATTCAGCAGGAACGGCCGGATAAAGTTATTATCATACGTTGACAGAAGGAGAAAACATGAAATTTTGGTCAGCAATATCTCTTTGCACCGTTGTATTGAACTGCTTTCCTTTGAATGCCGGAACGCTTCCGGAAGGAAAGATGGTCGAATCATTAACGCTCAGCAATGTTTCCATGAAGGAGGCCGCAAGGCTGATTGCGACGGCGGCTGGAATGCCGGTCATTGTCAGCAGTTCCGCCGCTAAAGTTACGGTTGATGTGCATCTGCGGAACGTTTCAGTGGAAACTGTATTGAAATCAATATGCCGTGCATCTGGACTTTGGTATCAAAAAAATGAAAAAGAAGGTTTTTTGCATGTTATGACTGCGGAAGAATTCAGAAATTCGCTGTGCTTTGACCGCAGCGAAAAGGTGGAAGTTGTTCAGATTCTTTACCCCAGTGCAAAAGATGTTGGCGATGCTCTTGCAAAACTCTATGCAGACCGGGTTATCTGGATACCTCCCCGGCGCAATTCCGGAGACAGTTACTCCGATATCAGCAAAGCGTTGAAACGGATGGATTTACTTGGTAAGCGTGGGACATTTGAGTTGTCCGATTCAGAGGAGGCAACTGGGACAAACGATGAGAATTATGATGAGGAGTATGGGCGTCCCATCGGCAGCGCTGAAAAGACCGTCAATCCTGACTTGTCAAATGTTGATATCAATAAGCTGCGTACAGCTGTTCCTATGGGGGAAAAAAGTCAATGGAACGGCTTGAAAATCAATCAGTTGTTGGGAACCCCAGGGGTCGTGTTTATTTCCGCTCTTCCGGGAAACAATTCTTTGCTGCTTCGAAGTGGAGATGTTTCCGCCATAGAGGAAATATTGAAGGTTATTGAAAAACTGGATAAGCCAATTCCACAAGTTTTGCTGGAAGTGAAAGTATTGTCCATTATATTGGACGATGGACGGGAACGAGCTCTGGATTTCCTGTTTTCTTCCAATGATGGTTCTGTTTCCGGAGGCTTTGCAAATGGTTCCTTGGATACGAATGGAGGTGCGGAGATCCTGCGCCCGACTCCGTTCGATCCGGATTCGGGCGCAGGACTTTTGCCTCAGGGAAGCGGATTAAGCTCAAAAGCAGCTGTTTTCAGCGCAGTTAGTAAAAATTTTAAAGCACGTCTTCAAATGTTGGAGAGCAATGAACGGGTGACGGCTTTGGCTACGCCGAATTTGATCGTTAGCAATAACGAGTCGTCGACACTTTTTATTGGGACAGAAACCACGGTTATGGAAAAAGCGCAGTCAACTACAACCTACAAGGAGAATAGCGTCGGAGGTACGCAGCCTGTTGTTTCATGGCAGATAGACGCTCCGCGTCGAAAGATCGGAATGTCTTTGCTTATTACCCCGAAGATACATGCGGATAAAACAGTTACACTTCGCTTGCTGCAGGAAAACTCCGAACTTGGCGAACAACAAAAAAATGTGTATTCAGGAGGGAGCACGGCAGTGCAGAATTCGGAGGAACAATATTTCATAACGCAGGATATTGCTCTTCAGCGGCTTGTGACAACGGTGGTTGGACATGATCAAGATTTCATGGTTATTGGCGGTTTAATTCAGGAAAGCGTAAGCAGAGTTTCGGAAAAGACTCCGCTGCTTTCAGAAATACCGGTTTTGGGAGATTTGTTTTTTACCCGGATGCAGGCGATGCGCGCGCGAAGGGAGACGCTGATTATTATTCGTCCGTTTGTTATGCTTGCACCGGGGGAAAGCTTTGGCGTTTCAAAAGATTATTTGGAACGGCTCAGTCAACATCCATCTGCTCGCGAAGACTTGCCAGGGCTTGGAGTCAATATCCCAAATGAATTGGCAAAACCTAAAGTTATCAATCCTGCTGACCCATGGCTGCTGCGCATGTTTGAAAAACTCCGTGGATGGGATGTTGATGATAAGTTTCCCTTTGATGTAAGTAAACAACGTTTTAGGGAAGAGCGTAGAGAAAATTATCGAGGCGCGTTAAAAGAAATAGAGAGGATTCAAAAAGATGCACATTAAAAGGATTGTTTTTTGCTTGCTGCTTTCGCTGTTCCTGAGTTCATGTACAACAATTCCAAGGTCTCAGGATTTATCAAAAGATTTGCCCTCGGTTGAAAAACTGCTGAAGGAGGCTGAGACTTATGCTGGCAGAAAGAACTGGCAGAAGGCTTTCATGATGTATTCAGAAGCTTTGAGTGAGGTTGAAAATGTAAAACTGTACGGAGAGATCCAGTTGAAAACGGCGTATTCTCTTTATATGATGAAGCAATATCCTGCAGCGCTTGCTGCGTTGGCTCCTCTTCCGGAACTCCCGGCAACACTGCTGGACTGTAAAAAATTGGCTTTGGCATCAGGTATCCTTCATAAAATGAATGGAGCTCCAAAATATGTGGAAGCCCTGCTGGAAGTAGCCCTTGACAATTCGATTGAGGCTTCGGGGGTAATCCCCTTTAAAGCTGCAGCGTATGCTGAACTGGGACGCATTTATGCTGAACACGGAAAGAATTTGCGGGCGGTCAAATGCTTTGAGTATGCCGCGGAACTATATGATATGCTTGGAGAAAAAGAACAGGCTTCGGCCTGCCATAATATAGCGGAGTATTTGGAATGACTTTACTGTCTGAGCTCTTAACTGCATTCCAGAAGAGTGGTTCCAGTGATTTGCACTTGACAGAGGGAAGTTTTCCGCACATCCGAAAACACGGAAGACTTACAGTTCTCCCAGGGGCCACCATAATTTCATCTGCCGACATTGAAGATTTGACAAAAGAGCTGGTAGGCATGAACAAATATGAAAAATTCCTGCGAGAAAATGAGCTGGATGTGGGTGCTGATTATGGAATTGATAGAATCCGTATAAATCTTTATCGGCAGAAGGGGAAAATCGCTTGGGCTCTCCGCTTGTTGCCGTCTCGCCTTTTCCCGCTGGAACAACTTGGCATTCCATTACCCGTTTTGCAAACAATCTGTTCAATGCAAAAAGGGTTAGTCTTGATTTCCGGAGCCACAGGTTCAGGAAAATCAACGACATTGGCCAGCCTTATTCATGAAATCAATGCAACTCGTCACTGTCATATTTTCACAATTGAAGATCCGATAGAGTTCATTCATGAAAATATAAAATCTTTTGTATCTCAGCGCGAGATTGGAACCGATACGTCAAGCTATGAGGAAGCGTTGAGACGGGTTTTGCGCGAAGACCCTGATGTCGTTGTAATTGGAGAGATGCGGGATCAATCTACCATGCGTGCTGCTTTGACTTTGGCTGAGACCGGACATCTCACATTCGGAACTCTTCATACCTCGGATGCTGTTCAAACGATTACCCGTATAATAGGTTCATTTCCCCCCAATGAACAGGAGCAGATT
Source organism: Lentisphaeria bacterium UBA4640 (assembly GCA_002405835.1). GTDB lineage: Bacteria > Verrucomicrobiota > Lentisphaeria > Victivallales > UBA1829 > UBA1829. The sequence continues at coordinate 32,722 of DHMO01000040.1, forward strand.
CGAGTTCAATTGGCCTCTGTTTTGAATTTAGTTATCTGTCAGCAGTTGGTGCCATGGAGCAACGGACTTGGGCGGAGCCTTGCTGCGGAGTTGCTGGTTGCAACATCAGCGGTCAAGGCAATGATACGGGAAAACAAAATACATCAAATACCTTCGTCTATTCAGACTGGACAACAATATGGAATGCGCACAATGAACTTTGCTCTTGCTGAACTGTTGAATCGAAATCTAATTGATGCGAATACTGCGGAGTTATGGAGTCCGGATAGAGAGGGGATGAAGCGGATTATAGCTGCCGGGCCTTTTGATTCCTTGCGTCAGCATGGAGTGTTTGAAATAGAGTAGAGATTTTTGAATGACGAGTTGAAAATTTTTATGTATATTTGAGAGGTGTTGATGTTTGGGCTTTGTTGAATTATGCTGTTTTGTAAGGCTTGCAAGTGTCCAACTCCTGACGTTTTTCTTCTTTTGGTCAGGAAATCAGCCTTTGCTCCGGCGGTTCCGTCCGGTTTTCAGAAGACGCTGCTGGCGGTACGCGCCGGGCGTTACTCCCGTCATTCGTTTGAACGCCAGCGACAACGCCATTTTCGACCCGTAACCCGTCTGCTCCGCAATCTGCTCAAGGGTGAGCGATGTGCCGTCCAGAAGGTCGCGGATCCGGTTGATGCGCAGTTCCAGGAGAAACTGATACGGTGTTTTGTTCAGATATTTCAGGAATTTCTTGTGAAGCATGCAGCTTGAGATTCCCGCGCGGTCCGCGGCGTCGTCAACGCTGATGGCTCCGGCAAAATTGTTCTGCAGAAAGTTGATCGCCGTCGTCAGATGCGCATCCGGAAGAATCAGCGAATCGGTGCTGAGACGCGGTACGATCGCCGCGGGCGAAACATACACCGGAGTTTTCGGGACCTCTTCACCGTTCAGCATGCGGTTCATCAGGTCGCACATCTTACGTCCGCGCTCGCGTCCGGCGCCGCTGATGCGGCTGGTGGGGATCGGCGCGCTGTCCGCAATTGCGGGACTCTCCGTGTTGCACAGCACCGCGATGTCTTCCGGCACGCGCAGTTCCAGCTCGCCGAGCACGCGGTAGACTACAGCCAGATGCATGGAATTGGAAACAAAGAGCGCGGCGGGTTTCGGCAGTCCGGAGAAAAACGCGCGGAGCTTCTCAATGACAACCGCATAATCGGCAAGCTCGTCCGGTTTCAAATCCGGCTGCCAGCAGCAGAAGTGCAGCGGAATTCCCTCCTTGTCGAGCAGACGCCGCAGGGCGATGTTCGGATCCTGCGGGACTTCGGCGGTTCCGCCCGGCCATTCGCGGGCGTCGACTGCGGCGAACACCGTATAGCCCTTTGCCGAACAGTGGCGGTAGACAAGTTCCGCAATGCGGTTTGTGTCGCCCACAACGCTCCGGACGTTCGGTTCCGGATGGATTTCAAGCGCAACGACCGGGATATGCTCAATTCCGCGCACATTCCGGAGTTTTTCCAGGGGAATATAATCGGTCATGACGCCGTCGCCGAACCATCCCGGCGGAATGCGGAGACCGGTGATTTCAAGCGACCAGTCATGTTTGCCTGCGTAGTCGTGGATTTCCTCCAGCATATCCGACTGCAGGTTTCGGAAAGCGCAGAGTATATGTTTCATGCGTAATACTCCCGGCAGTTTAGAATTTATATACACAATACTCATTGTAATATATTGCGGATAAACCGAAAATCAAGTATAATTATAGCGGAACAACAAGAAAGGACGATTTCTATGAAACATCTTATGACTCTCGCACTCGCGGCAGCGGCTCTGGTTTCCGTTCAGGCGGAAAACTCCTTTTTCCGCTCCGACATCAACTGTGTCAAATCCAGAATCGAGCTGGAAGGCAAATCCGATTCCATGAAAGTCGGACGCCAGACCAATGTCCGTGACGAAGACGACCGGAAGTACACTCTGAGCGTCGTCACCCCCAAGCTCTCCGATGAATGGAAAGAGTTCAGCTACACCGTGACCCCGTCGGAAGACGGTGATCTCAGCATCTGTCTGATGGGACAGTGGGCGCGGACTCCGGAGATGCGCGGCTGGGTTCTCGTCGACCACGTCAATGTCAACGGCGTTCTTGCTCCGAACGGCAGTTTCAAGAAAACCTACAAACTGAAAAACGGCAAAGTTATGCCCGTTGATTTCTGGCTCAGCAAGAAGGCGTGCTATGTCGCGGAAGGCGGCATTGACGGTTCCGGCGCAATTCTGGTCAATCATGACAACGCGGGTCTTTTCGTCTTCAAAAACGCGGAAGCCGGAAAAGAGTATTCCATTCAGTTCACCGTGAAAGCGGCGGAAGGCCCGCAGGATTAACCGGAGGTCTTATGTCCATTCTCTCAACCCGAAGGTGGAAAGCCGCGCTGATTGCGGGGAGCGGATTCTTTGCCGCCGCGCTTCAGGCGCTGACTCTTTCGCCGGTCAACATGTCCCAGCACTTCGTCGAGCCGGGGAAAGAGGTTTCGTTCGCGTTTTCCTCCAAAGATGCGGACGGGACGGAGGAGCTTTCCTGTGAGGTTCTCAACTACCGCGGCGCAAAAAGCGGCGCTCTGACTCTGAAAGCCGGAACGGACGGGAAGTTCACGGGGAATTACAGTTTTCCGGAGGGGTATTTCGTGCTCTCGGTTCCTGCGTCAAAACAGCAGTTCGGATTCGTCGCGCTTCCGGATTTCAAAGAACAGAAGGATTACTTCTGGGGCGCAAACGTCGTGCAGCGTCTGCATTCGAAACTCCCGTATGTTGATCTTCCGGAACTCTTCCGCATCATGGAGCGCACGGGGGTGAAATCGTTCCGCAAATGGCATTCGTGGGAACTTGAGGAGCGCAAGCCCGGAAAATGGAGCTCCCGTGAAGAGGCCGGATACGATTTCGTCAGGAAGAGTTCGCTTTCCGGGCTCTGGTACTGCAACCGTTATCCGAAATTCCTTCTGTACCCGGACCGTCCCGGTCAGCGCAGACCCGCGATGCCCGAGTCGATCATCCGCACCGCTCATTCGCTTGCAGGGCAGCTTGCGCGGCGCAGGGATGTGCTCGACATTTACCAGCTCCGCAACGAACCGGACGGTCAGCCGGAGCCCTCATCCGTCTACAGTTCCGACTTCATCCTGAAGTCCTCCATGGCACGCCGCATCGCGCCGGATCTGCTGATTTCGAGTTGCGGATTCATGTATCCGCCTGATAAATGGGGATTCGTGCTCCGTGACATGATTGAAAACGGTCTTCTTGAGACGGTCGATTATGTCGCGTTTCACAATTATGCCGCGCCGGATACGGTCTGGAAACAGATCCGGGAATGGCGGAACCTGTTCGGCGAATACGGCAAAGCGGGTTTTCCGCTTCTCATCACCGAGTGCGGCAAAGCGTGGCCGCGCGGGTATACTCCGACTCTTGCGGACGGGGTGTACTATGGACCGTTCGGCAACAAGCGTCCGCCGCTTGCGGACGATCTTGTTGCCGCCTACTCCATCACAGCGAAGGCCGTACTCGCAAAGGCCGCCGGAATTGAGCGGCTCTATGTGTTCGTCTTTGCCCCGCATCCGGAAAATACATCCAACTACGGGCTGCTTGATTATTACAACACGCCGATTGGCGCGATGGGCGCTTACATGTACGCCGCCCGGGTCCTTTCCGGACTCAAATACGTAGGAGACGTCAAGGAGAGTCCGCGCGGACTGGAGCGTATCGCGGTCTTTTCCGACGGAACCCACCATGTCGCGGTTCTTCTGGGAAAAGATGCGGCGGCGCGGAAGGTCCGGACTCCCGGACTGGATGTTTCCGAATACCGCTCAATGGACGGCAGCGCGGCGGACGCCGAAACGCCGGTCACCGGAATCGCATACCGCATACTCCGCACCCTTCCGGAACTCAATACCGACACCGAGGGCATGAAGCTGCAGGCTCTTGCTGCGGAATACAGGAAGAGCCGTCCGGCGGCACGCGACGTCATCATCAAATTCGAGGGACAGAACCTTCCGAGCGTCTGGCAGAGCTACATGAAGTATCCTTCGAAACTCGTCTTCCGCATCGCCAACATCTCCAGCGTGGAGAAGATTTTTGAGCCGGAACTCCTTCTTCCGGAAGGAATTGTCTGCAAAAAATCGCCCGGAAGCAGATTTGTTCTGAAACCGGACAGCGAGATTCTGATTGAATATGAAACGGAGGTGACCGGCAAGCTGAAATCCTCGGAGTTCTGTGTGACGCTCCGGGATAAAACGGAGACGGCGCATTCGCTGAAACTGCGTTTCACGTCATCGGTTCCGGGCAGCATTGTCCGTTTCCCCGATGACGCCGCACGCTGGATTCCGCATTGCGAAGGCGGTTCCGGATTCATCCGGATTTCGAACGACGAGACGGAAAAAGCGGTTCGTTTTTCGATTGACAGTTCCGCGCTAGGGCGTCCGCTGAAGTGGGTGGAACCCGGCTTGAAACTTGTTCCAGGCGAAACTCTTGTGGATGCGAAATACATCATCTTCGAGGTGAAAGTCAAGCCTTCGTCTCCGCAGAACCGGAAACTTGTCAGCTACGCCGGGGCGGCGATCGCCTCCACGGAACTGAACAAGCACCTGTTCGAAGCATACCGTCCGCTCCCGACTGAAGAGTGGAGCCGGAAAGTCGTTCCGGTCAACCGGAGCGTGAAGGATCTCTCGAACTTTGATCTGATCCGCATCGGTCTTGGTCCCGTCACGGAGAAATACGACTACTGGATCCGGAACGTCCAGGTTCAGTACTGAACAGGGAAAGATTTTTCCGCAGTCAAGAATTTATATACAAAGAAACAGCTTTTATATATATCCTGGTTGCGGAAAATCAAGTATAATATAAACAAGAAGAAAGAAAGGTTCAATCCGCCATGAAAACACAGAAAAACACCGTTCACATTCAATGCTTGAAGAGGAAGTCCCACGGATTTACCCTCATAGAGCTCCTCGTGGTAATTGCGATCATCGCCATCCTCGCTGGCATGCTTCTGCCGGCGCTGAACAAGGCGCGGGAAGCGGCACGGAAAATCAACTGCACCTCCAACATGAAGCAGGTCGGGACCGCGGCGGCGCTCTACACGAACGACAACAACGGCTATCTCGCCGTGACGTACAACGGCTCCTGGTCGTATGCGTTCGGAATCTACAAGGACGGCAACGAGCCGAAAAGCCACGGATATATTCCGCTGAAAGTCGGACGCTGTCCGTCACAGACCGCTGCGGCATGGGCGCAGAGAGAGTTCAATGTTTATGCGATCAACTATCCTCCGACAGGCAGCCTTTCCGGTTCCTGGTTCAGCTGGCCGATTCCAGAGGGAATTTTCGGAAACGCCGGGGCATACATCAAAGGTGTTCCGGTCGGAACCACACCGGAAGTCAGCTATGTTCCGGATAAAATCAAAAACGTTTCACGCTTCCCGCTCTTCAGCGATACGAGCTACGATGGGTGGACGGATACGAAAAACGCTTCCTTCTATCAGTTCGGTCCTGTGAGCGATAACGCCGCAGTCAGCCTCCATCACGGCGGAGTCGGTTCCGCGTTCTGGGGCGACGGACACGCCAGCAACCCCGGTCGCCAGGTCTTCCGCGATCTGGATTTCAAACGTCTCAAAATTGACGGCACTCTGCTGAAATTTTAAAATCCACGCACAACCAAAGGATTTCTGAC
>DHMO01000051.1:0-8791 GCA_002405835.1 Lentisphaeria bacterium UBA4640
TGCAAGCAAGCAAGCAAGCAAGCAAGCAAGCAAGCAAGCAAGCAAGCAAGCAAGCAAGCAAGCAAGCAAGCAAGCAAGCAAGCAAGCAAGCAAGCAAATGAAACTTTCTGCTTAAAAAAATCTAATTTTCCTTTTAGTCTTTCACGCGAGGTCCTGTTAGAGGATTATCGCGTTTTTTTGTTTTTAGCCTCGCCAACAAAAACAGTTTTCTGTGCTTAAAATGAACGACTTGAATATACACAAAGGAGATTTCGGAATGGACGAGCTTGTAAACTGGTATTGGGATCATGGAATCAAACGAGGATATGACGAAAATGATCCTGATAGAGAACTGCGTAAAATATCTATCGGGGAATGGCTGGATCCTGTTGTTCAGATACTTGATCGGGATGAAGCTATTCAGTCCAACCTGAAAGCCAAAGCTTGTCTTGCCCTTTGGGGACCGTCTCAAACGGGAAAATCCACGATGATGAGCCGTTATATAGATGGAGATTGTGATGATGGAACTGATTCTGCTTTGACTTGGTCGGATGATCATAAAGTCCGTTTTTCTCCTCCGAAAGAGGGAATGGATCATCTTCAGCTTTATTCTCCGGATACATTGGTATTCAATCCGTATAACCATCAGTCTGATGCATCCGGTGTTGCAACTCGTTATACATTGCAAAGTGCTGCGGACACCACTGTTAATCCTGATTTCCCGATTGAAGTGAAGTTTACTACTCGGGTTCAGCTTATTCAGTCACTTTCTCTCGGCTATCTTTCTGAATGTAAGAAAATGGGGGAGCATTTCGTTTATACCCGGGAAAGTTTCATGGATGAAATTCCGGAGGGAACCCCGGAGAAAAAGAGAGAGAAAGTTGTGCCTGAAGCGTATTGGCTCCTTAAGGATATTGCGAATGTTATTGAGTTCATGAAAGGAAATGAGCGCTTCGCCAACCTGTTCAAAACCGGCGAATGGAATAAAAAAATCAGGCGAAAGCTGGTTTCTTCTCCGGAACTTCTTTCCAGCGTGGAAGCTGTTGAAAAGTTCATGGCTAAGATTTTCTGGGATTCCGCAGATATTCTGACCGATCTTTACCGGAAAGCGGAAAAGATGCTGAATCAACTCAAGGAAGAATGGCGCGGTTGCAAAATCCTTGCAACAATGGAGGTCGGTTCTCTTTTGCTGGATATTGATTCCTTCCGAAGCTATGTTTCTCCGGAAGGTGAAAAAGGAGAGAAAATAAAGGAAAAGATTTCTCAGCTCGCTTATGAAAAACTGGGAGATGAAATTCATATTTCTCTGCATGGAGGTTCCAAAATCTCCGGAGATGAGTTTGGTTACTTCCAGGCAATATGCGCAGAGCTGAATGTTCCGCTGAAAAAAGAGAATTTGGAACGTGATTTTACAAAAAACTCACCTTTTATTGAGCTCGCTGAAAAATGCGATTTCCTTGACTTCCCCGGGGTAAGCAATAAAAATGTGGGAAATAATGTCGCTGACGAGAATGCCGCTCTGGTCGATTTGGAAAAAGCAAACCTTTCAGATATTTTCACCAAGGTCTTTAAACAGGGAAAGACTCAGTGCTTTGTTTACAGCTATGCAAAGAAGTATGGAATTGATGCGTTTGCGATCCTGATTCGAACGGATCGTTCTCCGGCGCAATCCAGCATTCTGAATGCCGGAGTCGGTGAGTGGCTCCGTTCCTTCGATCCGGACTGGGTTTCCGGCCGTCCTGCTGATATGCCTGTTTTCGTCGATATGACATTTTTCGCAACCTTGATTAACGGTGTTGCATTAAACGGGGTCTGTTCTGGACTTTCTCCATATGTAAACCGCATTCAGGAGCTTGCTTTTGCCAGAAGAGAGTCCGCTCACTTTTTCGCAACAACTTATCCGCAGTTCCCCGGCGGAAAAATTGAAAACGCTTCTGACTATTTGACGATTCCGGCTATTATGAAAGATCCGGTATTTGTTCCGGCAACAGGCTTGTCGGAGGAAAACATCCGGGCTGTGTATGAAAGTGACGGCGGTGTCGACTATATGTTGAAAAGCATGGCGCAGATGATCAGCCCTGTAAAAAGACTTGACCGCTGCCGTGCCATTCTGGATAAGGATAGATGTGAGTTGCTGCGCTTTATTGGAAGTCAGCTTCCGTCCGGTGATGATGCTATGGTTGATGATCGGAAAAAGAAACTGCGCGAGTGTTTGAATAAACTTGAGCGTGAGCTCTCCAGAATAGAAGATCTTGATGATGCTTCCGAGTACAGAAAGCTCGCCGCCGCCATAAAGAGCCTTTTGTCCGCGCCCTCTTCCATTTTTGCACCGGTTCCGCTGAATGCATTTGATTTGACCAAAAAACAAATCATGGTTTATGTTGCAGAACAGGTTGCAAAGTGGTTCAGCTACAAAGTTGCCAATTTGGACAGCAGTGACTACTTTACCACGGAGCAGAAGCAGACGATTCTTGCGGCATTGCGGGATTCCTTTGATGGAGACAGTTTGTTCCGTATGATCAAAAGCAATCTTGGACAGATTGACAATCAGGTCGATGCGGCCGCTGCAAGGTTCCCGTTTGCTCTTGCTTTTGGCAATCTCTTGCAGTATGGTCTCTTGCACATCGAAAGCAATGCTGTTGTCGGCGATTGCAATCCTCTGATTTTGGACACCTTTATTCAGGCAACGATTGATAAAGATTCTGAAAGGCGAGGCTCTCCATATTACCGCACGATATTTGCTCCATTCATGTCCAGGCTGGAGGCTATGTCTGAAAATAGCGTAGTCGGAGCAAGACCTCCGCAAGACGGAGACGTCGAATTGAAGGCAATATTCGACAAAATCAACGCATCACAAACTTATAAAATCTGCTGAGGTGAAAAAATGAGTGAACTGCCCACAAAACGCATTATCGTTTTCCTTGATACAGGTCTTCAGAAGGTCTTTGTGCCGCTGAGAAAGTCTCCAAACTTTACTGAGTTGCCGAAAAATTGTAAGGTCCCGGAGTCCTTGAAAGAGGCTTTGAAAGAAATTGAGCCATATGATGTGGAATTTTCCGAGACTACAAAGGATAGACTCGACGAAATATTCAAGGATGAGAAAAATTGGGACTTTGAATCTAAAATCTCTTTTTTGAAAGCTAGATTCGGACGGAAAACTTGGCATCTTGATGGGGGGATTAACGAAGATCTCGAAGGTATTTGGTTTATGGTTGAGACTAATACGAGTGCTCAAGATGCCAATAAAAGTGTGCGGTATGACAGAGGATACTTCTATCAGAGCAACGGCTTGAATGAGGCTGAAAAAGATGAATTCAAGGCTGATTACATGAATCATATTGCTCCCAAAGGAGGGAAAGAGCCGTGTCCATACATACATCTTCATGAACAGGATAAATATCCTGTTGCAATTAATAAAATTGATTTGAGTCCGCTCAAAATTGAAATTGCCGTAAGGGTTCCTGCCACACCTGAACCGCAGAGTGTTGATGTCGTACTGGATCTTGGCAATACCAGAACAGCAGGATTGTTGTTTGAACATGCCGATGGTGACACCTTTGCTCCAAGCAAATTTAAGCAAGTTTTTAAGATCCTGCGTCTCAAGCCGGACCCGGCTTCCGGTGAATACGATTCATTGGATGATGTCGAGGCTGGAATAGCGCAGTCGTGGTTCGTTATGCACCAACTGGAGCATCAAAAGTATTTAGGGAAGGATGACCCTAAAAACCCGTCCCTGCTGATGACTGAATACAAAGATGTTGCTGTAAAAGAGTTTTCCAAAGGTTTCCTTATTTTCAAAAAAACGGAATATGAAGTTCAAGGGAGAGTTTGCCAGCGGATTCCACAGATGTTTATGCAGCTGTCCCCCATTTTGCTTGGGGATCAGGCCGCGCGGGAATTTAATTTGCCGTACGCAAGAGCCATGATTTCTGTGGGAGCCAGATTGCAGCAGAGTTCTCCTAAACGGTATTATTGGGATGATTCTGTTTTGGATGGTGTTCCTGATTGGAATATGCTTTTGAATAGATGGGATAAATCTTATGATGAATCTCCTAAAGATGCTGTGTTTCTTCCGATTTTACAGGGTGAAATGCTTCGCTTTATGAATGAGGATGGGTCTATTCTGGACTTTGCAAAAGAGATCGAGTATTGTAAGGCTCCAAGCCCATACCCGAAAAATCCGAGATATCCACGGCAGTCTACGTTGACTTGGTTCTTGCTGCATATTTTGGAACGTGCATATGCGCAGACAAATTCGGCGTTTTCCGCCGGTGCCGATTTTATTCCTCACAGACTGCGGAAAGTGTTGATTACCTATCCGTCCGGTTGGACAAATGATGAGGTGGATGCTTATCGCAAAAGATGTCAGGAAGCATTGGATATTTTCTCGCAGACCAATGTTTATCATGGTGTAATGAGTCCTCTCCGAGTGGAAATGATTCCTCGAGATCAGACTCCGGATGAAGCTGTTGCCGGACAGTTGCCCTTTATTTTCAGTGAAATAAATCGCTATCCGGGAGTTACTGCGGCAAAATGGATAGCTCTCGCCGGGAAAAAACGCCAAGGGGTGGACTCTATAAGGATTATGAACTTTGATATTGGCGGGGGAACCTCCGATATTTCTGTTATTGAGTACCGAGACAGCAATCAGGCCGCTAGCGGCGTTGCTCAGAATCTGCTTTCAACCTCTTTGCTGTTTAAGGATGGACAGGCAAATGCCGGAGATGATTTGCTCAAGAAGATTATTGAGAAAATTATTCTGGGTGGTTTACTTCGCACGAAAAAAACTGTTCCGGGGCTTGCAGACAGCATTATTCGCTGCTTTACACAGCCATCCACGAATAAAAAAGTGAATTCGATTCGGAGCCGAATCGTTCGAACCTGTTTGATTCCTCTGGCAACAACATGTCTTTCACGGATAGGTGAAGAAGCTGTGCAGTTTTCTGCGAAGGATGCGAAGATTAATCAGAATAACTGGGCGGAGTTTTTGGAGTTTATCGGTTCCCCGGAACAGGCAATTCCCTGGACTCAGACCTGTTTTTCCTGCAGCAGTACCGAGGTTAATGAACTGATTGAGGCGCAGTTTGCTGGCCTCTTCCAGAATTGTGCTATGTATGCTGCCGCATATGATGTCGATATGCTGATATTCAGCGGTAAACCGTCGGAACTGCCTCACATCAAGACAATGGCGAAGCAGTATATCCCACTTGATGAAAACCGGATGATCTTTGCCCGTGATTTCAAGCCGGGCGACTGGTATCCGTTCACGGATGCAAAAGGCTATATCGAAGATGCCAAGACTGTTACCGTGGTCGGAAGCGCATTGTACTATGCTCTCTCGAACGGCTTTATTACCGGTTGGAAAATCAAAACCTCTTGCAGTAAGCCTGAACGAAATGAATGGGGTGATCTGAAGGCAATGAAATCAGCAGAACGCGCTGTTTTTCTGCCGAAGACAGAAGAAACGGTCGAGGTTACACTTTTGCCGAATACATCCATTGCGCGTCGCCAGAATATCTGCAGTTCTCCGGAGCCGGTGTATCGGCTCATTGCAAAAACTGGGATATATGATGCGGTGAAGGTCCGGTTGGCAAGAGATATGAAAGATGGTGGCGAGAGATTGAAAATCGAAGCTATCGACGGCAATCAAGAAAAGGCCAAAGATTTTGAACTGAAACTTTGTCCGTGCGAGGATGAAACTCCCTGGCTGGACAGCGGCATCTTCAAAAACCTTGAAGGTTTTGAGAGCTGCTGAGTATCAGACATTGTTTTGAGCCGCGCTTTCTTCGTGAAGGTTCATTGGCAGAAGCGCGGCTCAGCAATGAGATTTATTCCCTGTGGATGGGGATATTGAAAAAAACAAAACAGAAAAAACAAGCTGAAAAGGATAATTGTCATGAAAACAGAAAACAAAAACTTCAGGAGCTTTTCTATGGTGAAAGCAACTTGCTTCTATAAAACAATTTGTTGTATTTTCTTGTTCACATTTATGGGGCTTTCTGTTTTGGCTGATGGGGGACAAAAGAGTAGCGATTTGAAAATAAAACAGTCTAAAAATGAACAATCGTTGTCTAGAATTGAGGGAAGGATTGATTCTCTTAATAAAGATGTAAAGAATATATCTGGTGATATAAAAGAGTTACAGACAAAAGAAGACGCTTTTCAAACGAAAAAAGAAATTGTTGAATCGTTGAAAGATCGTTTGAAATGGTGGATTTTTGGAATATCGTTGCTCGTTTGTGTGATAGTTGTTGCTGAACTTGCTTTTGCTTTTCCATTCTTTTGGGGTGTGAAAAAGAATAAAAAGAGGTATGAAAATAGATTTAGGATTTTTTATAAATGGAGTTTTTATAAGTCAAGAAAAATGTTTAACATGTGTAAAGATTGTAAGCGTGGGGTTGATGATATATTTTTGAGATTAGACCATGATGAAAAAATGGCTGAGTATAAGGCAAGAAGATGGGGCGTTCATTTTGAAAGAGAAAAAAATAAGGCAGTGAAAGAGATTACCCGTAAGATTGAAAACATTGGAGGTTTTTCAGATATAAAAGAATATCTTGAAGACAAGTTTTCTTCTTTAGAGAAAAAGACCAGTACGGCTCAAAACAAAGTTGAGAATCTTGAAAAAAAATTAGAAAATCTTAAAGGACAACTTTTGACTCAAAGCACACTTGAGGCTGCTAAGGACGTGTTTATTAAAGAAAAGGCAGCGTTTGAGGCTGATAGAAAGAACCTGCTGGAGGAAAAGGCTAAATTCAATGAGTTAGTTAATCAAGCCGTAGCGAGAGAAAAGGCAAATTGGGACCTGTTCTTGAAAAAAGAACGTGATGAAAACAAAGAGGATATGAAGCGTTTGAATAATAAAATAAAAGATCTTCTCAACGAAAAAGAAAAATTAATTGAGAAGAATAGTACGTTGGAGAGAAATTCCAGCGATGAAATAGCAAAGGCTCGTCAAGAGGAAGCAGATAAGTCACAAGAAAAAATTGAGAAGCTGTGCCGTGAAAACGGAACACTTGAACAACGTCTGGAACAGGCGAAAGAGGAGGTAGAAAAGAATAAGATTGCTGCTGCTGAAACGTTAAAAAATGAACTGGATAAAAAAGAACAAAATAAAAAGTTGGCTTTGCTAGAGCAGAAAAGCTCGTTGGATAATCAATACCAGCTAAAAATTAGCCAATTAGACTCTGCATTGACGCGGGAACAAGCGAAGTTTAAGCAGTCAGAATATGATAAGTCTAAAGCCGTTGCTAAGAACCTTACTTTGGAGGCGCAGTTGCAGAAGAAAGATAGAGAATTAACTGAAGAGCGTACAGCGGCTCATGAGGCTTTTAAGCGAGAAAAAACGGCAGAACAGAATCGCGCTGAGGCAGAGAAGGCTTTGGGCAATGAACGAACGCAAAAAGAAAACCTTGCAAAATTGCTTGCTTCAAGCGAAAACAAGGTTAAAGAATTGACGGGAGAAATGAAAGGGAAGGAGCAGAAGATCGCAGAACTTCAGAAGGCTATTTATCCTTCTGAATTCAATACAGACGAAAAGTTTGCGCCTTTGAAAGCTCATCTTGAGGCATGGCTTTCTGAGAAAATTCCGGCAGCAGAAACTGTGAAGTCTTCGCTCGGACTCTTTGCGCAAAGAGCTGCTTTGGGAGAGGATATTTGGCAACAGGCGTTGCGGAGTATTTCAATCGGAATAACACAAAGTCTGCAGGCCAAAGGAGCCTCGGCATCCGAAGTTTTTGAGGAGCTGATGCGCTGGAATACTTATCTCATGAGCTTTTCAGATGAAGAATTCCAGTTCTCACTCAAAGTTCCCGCGATTGGGGCAAGCGTTGATCTGAGCTGGATGTCCGTAAAAACGAAGGGCGCAACAAGAGTGAGCCGTATCCTCGCCTGGGCGGTCTATAATCAGTATGGTGTGGCACATAACGCAGAGGTTGAATGAACATGAAAGCTACGAAGAAAGAAGGCATCGATATTACGCAAGAGGATGGGACTCCGCTGCGCAGCGGGTATATGTTTTACTGGGATGCTCAATTGTCACGGATCCTTATAGAGGAAGCTCGCAAGTTTTGTCCCAATGCAAACTTTAAGCAGGAAAAGAACGATGATTTTACAACCTGCTTTCGCTATAATTCTGAAAGAGGAGTTGAGTTGTGCGGTTCATCAGATTCCCTGGAAAACAGAAAAGTCCGTATCCCACAGGAAGATCTGAAGGATTTCATTGATGCGATTGAACAATTGCATCAGAAGTCTGAACAGCCGGGGATTCCGACTGACAATAAAAACTTTATGCGGGATTTCATGGTTCCGAATCCTCTGGTGATGAAATCTGCATGGCGTGTGACAACCGGTTTTTACAGACATTTGCTTGTCTTGTGGGGGTATACAGCATCGGCGAGTGATGCCGTTGTGCTGCCTTTGACGCCAACTTCCGCAAAATGGGAAGATGCCTCTCAGAGGAAAGACTTGAAAGAACTTCTGGAATCTGCCGGGCTTGTCGCAAAATCCTGTTTCAACTGGGGAAAATTTTTCCGCTATGTCGGCTATGCCCTGCTGATTCTTTTGCTTTTGCTGTTTCTGTTTTTTGCCGTTGCCGCAATAACGGGTCACAAGTGCAATGTTTGCGGTAAGGAGACTGCTCTTTCTCTGAAGAATTTCCCGTATACCTGCGAATGCTGTGATAAGCCGGAGAAGGATTGTAGCTGTGAGAATGAGCCTGTTAAGGTAGAGAAGTGTCCTGTCTGTGGAAGTGAATTGAAGGACGGGAAATGTCCGGAAGGTCATGTAGTTCCTCCTGTAGAGACTTGTCCTG
>DHMO01000051.1:8845-8993 GCA_002405835.1 Lentisphaeria bacterium UBA4640
CCTGTTTGTGGAAGTGAATTGAAAGACGGCAAGTGCCCGAAGAGTCATCCCATTCGTCCTGTAAAAAAATGCTCTGTTTGCGGGAGTGAATTGAAGGATGGTAAATGCCCGAAAGATCATGTAGCTCCTCCTGTAGAGACTTGTCCTG
>DHMO01000051.1:9029-132375 GCA_002405835.1 Lentisphaeria bacterium UBA4640
CCTGTTTGTGGAAGTGAATTGAAGGACGGCAAGTGCCCGAAAGGGCATCCCACTCGTCCTGTAGAGAAATGCTCTATCTGTGGAAGTGAATTGAAGTATGGCAAGTGCCCGAAAGGACATCCTACTCCCATTGTAGAGAAATGTCCTGTCTGTGGAAGTGAATTGAAGGACGGGAAATGTCCGGAAGGTCATGTAGTTCCCCCTGTAGAGACTTGTCCTGTTTGTGGAAGAGAATTGAAAGACGGCAAGTGTCCGAAAGGACATCCCATTCGTCCTGTAGAGAAATGCTCTATCTGTGGAAGTGAATTGAAGGATGGTAAATGCCCGAAAGGTCATGTAGCTCCCCCTGTAGAGACTTGTCCTGTTTGTGAAAGTGAATTGAAGGATGGTAAATGCCCGGAAAGACATCCCACTTGTCCTGTAGAGAAATGTTCTATCTGTGGAAGTGAATTGAAGGATGGCAAATGTCCGAAAGGACATCATCCTATTGCTCCCATTGTAGAGAAATGTCCTGTCTGTGGAAGAGAATTGAAAGACGGGAAATGTCCGAAAGGACATCCTATAGTTCCTCCTCCTTCACCTGAAATTCTCGACTATACATTTACTGTTAAACTTGAACAGAAAAATGTGAACGGGGATTTGGTGAATGCTACATTTACTGCAGTACCGGATAAATCTATGGGAGATGTGGAATACAAGGTCGAATCCTGGTCTGTGAACGGCGAGGTTCAGAAACCTGGTGAAAATATGAAAAATTTCACCACGGAGCTTTCCTATAAGAAACGCTATGAGATCACCGCTGCAGTTACGGTAAATGGAAAAGAGCAGAAGGTCCTTCCGTATCAGTGGAACAGTGTTGATACACCAGTTTGGATGATTACCCGTGTAGGGAATCATGATAATGAATACCAGATGATTTGCACCAATTCCTCCAACACGGAATTTAAGGTGGAAAAGTGGAACAGCCCGGTTTTCAAGGATGCGAAAGGAAATGATGTTACCGGCAAGTTCACTCCGGCAGCTCCGCGTCCGATTGATGACAACAAAGTCCTTTTTTCGTGGAGGCAAGACTACATGGGCGAGTATGTCTTAGAGCTTGAGGCCAATGTCGGGGTTGCATCAAACGGAGGCAAAGCGGAGACCGTATCTGTAAAAAATACGTTCGCATTTGTTAATGGTTCGATGGCGAATGCTTTAATCTCTCTGAAGTTTACAAATGCGAAGGGACGCATCTATCACTGCCTGGCAACTGCAACGGATGGTTCCCAGCATAGCGGAACTGCATTTGCTGTTACAGACAAGCTGCTGCTGACGAATTATCATGTTGCCGTCGGAAGCATTCCTGAGTATTACGATAACAAAGGAAATGAGCGTAAGGTGGATTCAGCCAAGCCACTTATTCTGTCGAATGAAAAAGGAATCTACTATGCGAAAGTTCTCAATTCGGATCGTGCGACTGATATGGCATTGTTGAAATTGTGTGACAAGAACGGAAACGAGACAGACAAGACTTTGCCATACTATTTCAAAGTTTCTGAAAAAGCTCCTGAATTAAATGCAAGAGTTTTTTCCGCCGGTTATCCTGCAGGAACGACAAGATTTGGAGAACCCGCTTTTGTCGATGGAAAAATTGAGAATTGTGTAGATGATGGCAGCCGGGGGAATATCATACTTCATTTTTCTGATATCCAGCCAGGGTACAGCGGAGGACCGTTGGTTTATATGGACAACGAGTCGGAAGTTGCGGGAGTAAACTCCAGTGGTATTGTAACAGGAACCCCTTTAAAAAAAGGAGTAAAATTAGCAACCTCTGCGGCAGAGATCCGGAAAAAATTCCCGGAAATCTTTGAAGCCCGTCATTAAGCTGCAAGGGTGGCTCTTTTTATGCAAGGCGAAGAAAAAATATATTTCCGGAAATCTCTGGGAGTTGAATGCTCTTCCACTCAAGCAGCTTACAGTTACTTGGATGGAAGAGTGGATCAAAAAGAAATTTTCCTGCTGGATGGCAAGGAGATGTTTTTTTCAGATATTTTCGTTCAGGATGAACTTGTCAGGAAGATCGTTCGGGCTCATAAAACTTTAGATGAATTATTCCCTCCGCATAAGCAAAAGACTTTTTCTGAACGTTATGCTCTGTTCAAAAAAATAGTTCTTCGCGGAGATGATTCCAGTGCCTTGTTTTTGGCTGAATTAGACGAGAAAAAAGAGCAGCTCAGCAAGCAGAGAGTAGAATTGAAGTCATGTCGAAGTGAGTTGTGCTTTTACAAAAAAAGCAATGAGAAACTTGTTGGTTCCAGTAAAAATGCAATTCAAACTCTTCGGTATTTAGCCTTGATTATAGAAAGTCAGAAAAAGAATTTATCTGCCTATTCAAATTCATTTATCCATGATTCAGGAATTCTTGCAACAATAAAGCAATTGACCGAGAATCTGGGAGAGGCTATGGGCTGGAATGTTGATGCTGCAGTTGAGCCGGAAAATGAGCAGCAGGCAATTCGTACACTGGAGATAATTAACGATTTTCGAGAAAAGACTGATTGTGAAATCCGTGCTAGAAAAACGGAGTTAGAACAATTGACAGCCTCTGCAAATGCTAAAATAAACGCTGATCGGGAATCTGTAAGAAAAGAAAAAGAGAAAATTCTGCAGGAAATGAAGGATGCAAAAGCGAAAGCTTTTTATGAAATTCAAGAAGAGCGTTCTCTATGTGAGCAGGAAATTCAAGAAGCAAAAGAAAAAGAACGCACTTTGATTAAAGAATGGAAAAATTCGGTGATGGCATCTCTTCAGATTAAGGTTGATGAGCTGAGTGCGTTGAGAAATGCAGCCGGAAAGTATGAATTGTCGGTTCGTGAATATGCGAAAAAGCTGTTTAATAAATTGTCTGTTTCATCCCCCCGATATTATGCTTTTCCAGTTCCTGAGAAGATATTATATAATTCAATAAGATCATGTGTCGATAATGGCAAGCTGGCAGATGTTGCACCGCGAGACGTTCTTGCGGTATTTGACTGTTCCCGCATGAAGAACGGGACCTGCGGAATACTGGTTTCGACTCACGCATTCTACTTGTTTAACGAGGAGATAAAGAAAAAATATCAGCTTCACAGAGATAATAAAATAAATCCGGTTTTAAAAAAATCGAAATGGAGGACTTATTGGGCGTGGTGTGGGGGAATAAACTTAATTTTTTCTTTTGTCCTAGTCGTATTTTATTATAAAGAGAATTCTTTTCTCTTTCCTTTATTTACCTCTTTTTTTTCTTTCCTCCTTGCTTTTTTGTCTGCACCCAAAATTATGATAAAATGCAATGGAGTCGTCATGCTGACATATTCTCAGCGAAGGACATACGGTATCGAGCGCTTTTGCGATAATATAAATGAATTATGTACTTCGCTGTGGATGACAAAGGAAGAGATGGCTGAAATAGAAAAAATCAAGCTGGATTTTTGAAATAGCCGCAGATTCTTTTTCGCTCTTCAGTTTTCCACCACTTCTTCCTCCACGGGGGCGGGGGGGAGGTCGATGACTTTGATGGTCTTCCAGACGCCGGAACGGCGGCGGAGGACCATGAGGAAGGCGTCAACTCCAAGATAAAAGGTCAGAAGTCCCCAGATCGCGGAAAGACTCGAATTGATGAAGTAAACCATCAGGATCGTACCGGGAATCTGGATCAGCCAGGAGGTCGAGACGCCGATCAACAGCGGGATCTTCGTGTCGCCGGCACCGCGGAGACTGCCCATTGTGATGAATCGCGTCGCATCAAAAACATTGAACAGAACCGCCCAGTGAAGAACCGTTACAACCAGACGCTCCACTAACTCCGTATCCATTCCAGTTGAACCGCCGCGCGAACTGAAAAGATGCGCAAGAAGTTCCGGACAGAATAAGTAAAACAGTGCGGCAAACGCCATCCACGCGATCAGCATCCGCCAGGAACGCCAGCAGATCCGTTCCGCAACCAGGAGACGCCGGCGGCCGATGTACTGGCCCGTAATGATGCTCGTAGCATCCATCAGACCGATCATCGGCATGTTGCCGATCATGTTTATCGAAAGCGCAATGCTCGTCGCCGCAAGCGCTTCGTTGCCCGTGTAGCCGATCATCATGACAACAATCGCAAAAGCTGCGTTGCGGATGAACGCCTGGAGTCCGGCGGGCGTGCCGAAACAGAGAAGTTTGCGGAAAATCGCCCAGTCAAAAGTCCGGTTGGAACGGGTTGCGTACTCCCTCTGGTCGTGCAGCAGAAAACAGGTCGCGGCGATTGCCAGTGTACAGAGGTTCGCGATGGAGTTTGCGAGTCCGGCTCCGAGAATTCCGAGCGCGGGAAGTCCGAGTTTGCCGAAAATCAGAAGGTAATTCAGCGGAACATTGATGCAGCAGCCGATGATTTTCACCTTGGCGACAAAGCTCGTTCTGCCGCGTCCGGTGAAAAATGAAAAGAACGCCGTTTCCATGCAGGTCAGCCCCGCGCAGGGCACCATGCCGGTGAAGTACTCGATTTCGTAATTCGCAATCTGCGGGTCGTGCCCGTTGTGCAGGAAAATCCATTTCCCGCCAAGCGGAAGCAGGAGTGCAAGAATTGCGGCGACGGAAGTCCCAAAGTAGAAGCCGTTCCATGCGGTGCGGACGCATCCGTCGCGGTTGCCGGCTCCGTAGTACTGCGAAACAACCGTCGCTGTGAAGCCCGTCGTTATGAGGAAGAACGCCATGAGCGTAAAGAACATCTGACCGGCGGGCATGGAGGCGGCGATTTCCTCGGGCGAATTTTTCGCGAGGAAAATGCGGTTCACCACCATCATGACCGTGTTGCTGGCGCTGAGGATGATCAGCGGCCAGGCAAGACGCCAGATTTCAAAGTATCCGCCGGGCTCCAGAAACTGGCGCCGGCTGAACATCGCGGCAAAGCTGTTCCATAAACGGGCGGGCATGGAGGATCAAAGTCCGAGACGCGCCATGATTTTGTCAACAGCTTCATCGTCCGGCGTCGGTTCGGCGTCGGGCGTGCCGAGAATCTGCGCGGGATCGGTCTTCGAGTAGAACTGCCAGCAGAGCGTGCCGTCTTTGGCAGTTCCGTTCAAGCCGATTTCCGCAGTCGGGTGCGTGGTGCAGCAGCTCGGACAGCCGGAAATGCGGATTTTGTCGATGATTGTATCGGCAAGACGGATTTTCTCCTCCTCTTTTCCGGCAAAGTGTGCGTCGAGCAGTTCCCCGACTTTGTCGCCGATTTCCGGTGAGTTGCGGAGTCCGATTTTGCAGACGGTGCAGCCGACGCAGGTGACGATCTGACCGACGAACGATTTGAGCGTGGTATCGAGTTTCGGCAGGAGTTTCAGCAGGTCGTCGTAAAGCGCGGGGAGGGCGTCGGTCGGGAAGTCGACGAAATAAAAATCGCGCGCGGTGGTGAGACGCATTTCCGCGAGCGAGTATTTATCCATGATCCACGCGAAGGCTTCGAGGTCCTTGACGCGGAAGTTTCCGTGGGGGATGCGGACGTGGACGAGCGATTCCTCCTCTTTGATCGAGGGACGGGTGTTGATGCGTTTCCACGTGTCGAGTCCCGGGTTGAGATGTGCGCTGAAACTGCGGGGGAGAATGCGTTCACGGGACTTGCCGAATTCAGGTTTGAGGTCGGGAGTGTCGGCCTTTTCGAAATATTCGAGCCAGAGCTTGCGGAATTCCTCTGCGCCGAGTTCGCGGACAAGGTAGCGGATTCGCGCCTGTGCGCGGTTTGTGCGGTTGCCGCGTTCGGAGAAAAGATCAATCATCGCTTTCGCCGCTTTTCCCGCTTTGGCGACGGGGATGAAGTCGATAAGCGGAATGCCTTCGGCGCTGTTGCGTCCGATTCCGCCGCCGCCCCAGACGCGGAAGCCCTTCATGCCGTCTTTTTTGACTGCGAGGAATCCGAGGTCCTGAATGTGGGCGAGGCGTTCATCTTCCGGTGCATCGTACATGCCGATTTTGATTTTGCGCGGCAGGTGAAATGCGGGTTCGAGTGTGAAAATATATTTTTTCAGTTCTTCCGCATAGGGGAAGACATCGAAAACGGAATCTTTGCGGACTCCGCATAGGGGGGCTGTCAGGAGGTTGCGGAAGGTGTCGCCGCCACCGCCGCGGAACGGCAGACCGAGTTCCTGACAGAGATCCATGACGGCTTCAATCCGGTTCGGGTTTACGTTGTGGAGCTGGACATCCTGGCGCGTGGTGAAGTGGAGATAGGCGGCTTTTGAGCATTTGCCGATTTCGATGAGCTTGCGCAGAGTCTCCTGCGAAATGCGTCCGCCGTTGATGCGGATGCGCATCATGAACTGATCATTTTTCTGCTGATAGATTCCGTATGGTGCAAAGAAGCTCTTGATTTCCGCCGCCTTTTTGTTTCCGGCGAGGAATTCCCGGAGAGCCGCTTTCTCGTTTGCGTAGTCGTACATCGTTTCCGCCTCCTGATTCTGATATTGTAAGGAATATACTTGTTTTTTTGCGGAATGCAATCTATATTATCAAGGAAAATGAAAGGAATTTTTAGAATGCCGAAAACTATTCTGCTGATCCGTCATGCAAAACCGCAGCCGTTCGGGCTTGTCCGCAACGATTTTGACCGCTCGCTGGATCCGCGCGGCGTGCTCGAAGCGAAAAAAGCCGGAGCCGAACTGCGGAAACGGGGGATTCATCCGGAGCTCTGTGTGTCGAGTCCCGCGCCGCGTGCGCTCTACACTCTGCGGCTGATGCTGACGGAGATGAAGCTGGATCCGGATCAGATCGTGACCGACCGCGCGATCTACGAGGGCGATCTCTCCGCGCTCCTGAACATCGTCCGCGCATTTCCGGATGAGGTTTCCTGCGCGGTGTTCTGCGGACACAATCCGGGGATTTCCGAACTCGTCGGACAGCTCTTCAACAGCTATTCATCCGCAATGAACACCTGCGAAGTTGTCGCGCTGACCCTTGATACGGATCGCTGGATTGATGCCGGGCTTGTCCCCGCCGTCTGCACGTTCCGTCTGACATCCGGTTCCCGCGCATGAAGAAAATTTACTGCGATCCAGACCAGACACTCGGCTGCGCCGGCTGCGGCAAGTGCTGCGGCAACTGGGGAGTACCTGTGACGGAGGAGGAGTTTCGCCGGATCTGTGCTCTGCCGCTGACCGGGCTTCCCGTGTCTGTTGAGCGGTGTTTCACGCGGACAAAGGACGGACTTTATCTGTCAAAGCGAGACGGACGCTGTATTTTTCTCGATGTGGAAAAGAAATGCCGGATTCATGCGCAGTTCGGGTTCGATGCAAAACCGCTGACCTGCCGTCTCTATCCGCTGGATGTGCGGACGTGGAGCGACGGTTCCGTTTCCGCTTCTCTGCGCTGTGACTGTCCCGCCGCCGCGTGCGGACAGGGAACTCCGCTGCGGGAGTGCGGAAAACAGATTCTTAAATTCGCCGCTGAACTGGCAGACCGCAGGAAAACTGCGACGGCGGATTACTCGGATGTCCTCGCGCCGGAAGTCGCGCGTCTGCATGAGATTGCGGATGCATACGAACGGATTCTGATGGAGCCGTCCGTGCCGTTGAACGTCCGGTTTTATGCGGCGGCTTGTCTGATTCATTTTCACTCCAAACCGGGGAATTCCGATGATATTCTGGAGGCGGAGGAGTTCGGGGAGGATGCGTTTTCATTTTTCCGGCGGAGCGTGGATCACCTGACGGCGTGTCTGGCGGAGCCGCCGAAACTGCGGCGCGACGCGCTTGTCGCTTTCCGTTTCCTGTTCTGGAATTTTTTGCGGGCGGATGAATCCGCCTCGTTTTTGCGCCGTCTGACGGGAACGTTCGATTCTCTGCGTTTCATTCTCGGCGGAGGAACGCTGAAGCGGACTTCGGCCGGTTACGATGTGAACGCCAAAGGAGTGTTTGCCGCGATGAACCGCTGCACACCGGAACCGGGGGCGTTCGAACCTTATCTGCGTTTTCTGCGCGGGCGCCTTGCGTCTCTGCACTTCTGCGGGACGCCGTCGCACGGGCTGACATTTGAGGAGGGGATGCTGTATCTGCTTGCATCTTATCCGGCGATTCGGGCGCTGGCGTCACTTTCTGCGTTGTCGCGGGGGAGACTTCAGTTCAGTGCGGACGATATGACGCGTGCGGTGATGCGGCTGGATCACGGTTTTCTGCGGACTGGTCTTTATTCGCTGAAATCCATGCGCAGTTCACTGCGGAAACTCGTTTCGGAAGAGAACTTCGCGGCGTTACTTGCCTGCTGTCCGGAGAAGACGGAATGAGGCGGCGTCGCGGTCGATCTCGCGGAGACGCTCTGCCGGAATTTTTTCGGGGCAGATGAAGGTTATCATCCACATTCTGCCGTTTTCGACAAGC
The DNA here is from genome assembly GCA_002405835.1 of Lentisphaeria bacterium UBA4640. Lineage (GTDB taxonomy): Bacteria > Verrucomicrobiota > Lentisphaeria > Victivallales > UBA1829 > UBA1829. The sequence goes on from DHMO01000051.1 coordinate 17,387, forward strand.
AGGTAATCGACGATCCGTTTCTTTTTCAGGACATACTCCATGCGTATGGCGCTGAGTCTGCCGATTTGAAAACTGGTCTGAACAATTCCTTCGGAAAGATTTTTGTCTTTGTAAAGCTCGTCCTCAATTGCCCGGCGGTGAAAATAGAGATCTCCGAAAGATTCCATCGAAACAATGTTGAGCAGAAGGGGGATTTTGCCCGTCAGATCGCGGTAGGCGGTGAGTTTGACGGACTCATCGTTCAGCATCCGGTCGATTAGGGAGGAGGTTCCCCATTTCCCGGAGAGCTTGATTGTGAACTCTTTTGTGCCGAACTCCGTGGCGGAAAGCGCTGCCGCAAAAAGAAGAAGGAGCAGAATGAGCCTGCGCATCATTCTGCGGATTTCCGTTTCGCGTTGGCGCGTTTGATTGCCGTGTGAACTGCAGCTTCCAGACTGCCGGTGTCGGCAACGCCTTTCCACGCGATTTCAAATGCGGTTCCGTGGTCGACGCTTGTCCGGATGATCGGGAGCCCCATTGTGGAGTTGACGCCTTTGTCGAAGGCGAGCATCTTGAACGGGATGTGTCCCTGGTCATGATACATGGAGACGATGCCGTCGAAGGTGTTGCGGATGGAGTCGATGAAGAGCGTGTCGGAAGGATAGGGACCGGAAACGTCCATGCCGCTCTCCTTGAGTTTGCGGATGGCGGGTTTGACGACAGTTTCATCCTCGGTTCCCATGTGCCCGTTTTCGCCCGCGTGCGGATTGAGTCCGGCAACTGCGATGCGCGGATGCTCCGCTCCCTCGGCTTTTGCGGCTTCTTCGACAAGTTTTGCAACTTCGATGATGCGCTCCTGCGTGACATGCGCGGAGACGTCTTTAAGAGCTATGTGAGTGGTCACGAAAATGACGCGCAGTTTTCCCGCCGACTGCATCATGGCAAAGCTGTCGGTTCCGCAGAGTTTCGCGACGAGTTCGGTGTGTCCTGTGAACGGAATTCCCGCTTCGTTGATCGCCGCTTTGTTGACGGGACAGGTGACAATTGCATCCGCTTTTCCAGCCAGAACGTCTTCGGTTGCGCGGACGACGGTGTCATAGGCGAGTTTTCCGACTTCCGGCGAGAGTTTTCCCGGAACCAGTTTTGCAAAGGACAGAGAGCCGACGGGGACGATATCCGGTGTGACTTCGGGCGCGAAGCGTTCCGCGGCCTTCCGGATGATCTCTTCGGGTCCGTAGAGGCGGATATCCGCCGCCGAAGTCAGTTCTTTGTTCCGGAGAATGCGCACGGCAATTTCCGGTCCGATTCCGGCGGCGTCACCGACAGACAGCGCTATGACAGGTTTTCGCATGTTCAGCCGTTATGCGTTTTTAGACGCAAGAAACTGCGCTTTTTTCTCTTCAAGAAGGAGACCGACCTGATCGGTGTTGATCGGCATGTAACCCTTTTCCTTGAGATAGTCAAGAAAACCGAGCCAGTCCTGATGATTCCAGTTTCCCTGATGCCGTTTCACAAAATTCATGGCGATGGGGGATCTTCTCAGTTTCTTGTAATTCGATTCTTCCTTGGAAAGTGCCATAATGAACCTCCTTTTGGATTAGTGTTTTGAGTCGGCTTCAAAAGCCCCGGCTGCGCTTTTGCAGATTGCCGCAGGAGCAGTTTCAATTCTCCGGCAATGACTTTTGGAATCAACTCTTTCATTAATATAATATGCTTTTGCAAAAAATCAAGTTTTTTCGGTGTGCAGGCTTTTGAAACATCCGTTTTCCTGCTGTATATTACCGCGAATAAAACGAACGGAGGAGTTTCTATGGCCGGCAGAGTGCTTTGGAATGTGGAACATTTGAATTTGGAGATCGGACGGCAGGTGCTGTTTCAGGACGCCGCAATGTCGGTCCGCGACGAGGAGCGCGTCGCTCTGGTCGGACGCAACGGCTGCGGAAAGTCGACCCTGCTGAAAATCATTGCTGGACTGGAACAGCCGTCGAGCGGAGACATCAGCGTTGCGCGCGGAATCCGCATCGCCTACATGCCGCAGGAGTTTGCGCCGCCGGCCGGACTCACCATCGAACAGGCGGTCCGTGAGGGGCTCGCCTGGTTCGATTCGCTTCTCAAACGCTATGAAACACTTCCGCCGGAGTCGCCGGAACACGAGTCGCTCGAACATCTGCTGACTCTGCACGATGCATGGCATCCGGAGAAGAAACTGGAAATCACGCTTGCTAAACTCCATGTTCCCGACCTGAACCGTCTCTGCTCGGAGCTTTCCGGAGGCGAGCTCCGCCGTGTCATGCTGGCCCGGACCATCATCGGCGAGCCGGATCTGCTGCTGCTCGACGAGCCCACAAACCATCTTGATGTGGAAACAATCGCCGGAATTGAAGAGTTTCTCGCCGGGTATCGCGGGGCGTGCCTGTTCGTCACTCATGACCGCTACTTCCTCGACCGCATCGCAACCCGCATCATTGAGCTCGACAACGGCAAATTCTTCTCCTGCGAAGGTTCCTATGCCGACTTTCTTGCCGCGAAGGAGGAGCGCGAATATGCCGAAGACCAGGCGGAGGCGCGCCGCCGCAGTTTCCTGCGCCGGGAAATCGAATGGGTCCGCCGCTCTCCGAAGGCGCGTCTGCGCCGCAATCTCGGACGCCTGAAGCGCTACGATGAAATCGCCGCACAGAGCGCACCCGTCCGCACCGGACAGATCGAGCTGATTATTCCGAAAGCCTCGCACCTCGGCAACAAAGTGGTCGATATGAAAAACGTCACTTTTTCACGCGGGGGACGGACGATTCTGCGCGACTTTTCGTTTGAGTTCACCGCGGCGCACAAAATCGGCGTGGTCGGACCGAACGGCGCGGGGAAGACGACGCTTCTCAAACTTATGACGCAGCAGCTGCAGCCGGATTCGGGCGAAGTCTTCGTTGCGCCGACTGTTGAATTCAATTACATCGACCAGGCGCGTGTCGCGCTCAATCCGGAGCGCACGGTCTGCGAAGAAATCGGGGAGGGACACCAGTTTATCAATCTCGGCGATGAACGGATTTCCATCTGGGGCTATCTCAAGCGTTTCATGTTTGAGGACGAGCGGATCAACACGCAGGTCAAGCAGCTTTCGGGCGGAGAACGGGCGCGTCTGACTCTCGCGAAAATCCTCAAGGGAGGCGGCAACTTCCTGATTCTCGACGAGCCGACCAACGATCTGGACCTCATCACCCTGCGCATTCTGGAAGAGGCGCTGATCGACTACGACGGCTGTCTGGTTGTCGTCAGTCACGACCGCTATTTCCTGAACCGCGTCTGCAACCATATCATCGCATTTGAACCGGACGGTTCGGTGACGACCACCGTCGGCGACTACGAATACTACGCGTCGAAACGCGCGGAACGTCTTGCCGCGCAGCAGAAAGCGGAGAAAAAGGAGACGGCGAAGCCGAAAGCCGTCGCTGCCGCCGCTCCGAAGAATCCTCCGAAAAAGCTGAGCTACAAAGAGGAGCGCGAACTGGAATCACTTGAGGCGAAGATTGCGGAAACCGAAGCGCGCATCGGCGAGATTGAGGCGCTGTTTTCCGCCCCCGATTTCTTCACGCTTCACGGCAAGGAATCTCCCGCGCTTCAGAAAGAGCTTGAAGACAAACGCATCGCTCTTGACGGCTTTTATGCCCGCTGGGAAGAACTGGAATCTAAAAAGGAGCAATTCAAATGAGTGAATACAAAACGGAAACAATGGATGACCTTCTCGCAATTATGCGCCGTCTTCGCGCACCCGACGGCTGCCCGTGGGATCGCGAACAGACGCATAAGTCTCTCAAGAAAAGCCTGATGGAGGAGTGCGCCGAGCTGATGGACTCCATTGAAGCGGAAGACGACCGCGGCATGTGCGAGGAGATGGGCGATCTGCTGATGAACATTGCTCTCCAGGCGGTCATTGCTGAGGAGCGCGGCGCGTTCACATTCCATGACGTCGTTCATGAAATCGCGGAGAAGATGATCCGCCGCCACCCGCATGTCTTCGGTTCGGAACACGTGGAATCCTCCTCCGAAGTCCTCGGGCTCTGGGAGAGGGTGAAAAAGGAGGAGAAGAAGGACCGCAAGTCCGTGCTGGACGGCATCGCATATCACTGTCCCGCGCTCCTTCAGGCGGAGAAGATTCAGAAACGCGTCTCGAAGTACGGTTTTGACTGGAGCGACCAGCGGCAGATTGTCGATAAGATTCAGGAGGAACTGGACGAGGTGAAAGCCGCGCTCGCTTCCGGCGATGAGGCGCATACCGATGAGGAGCTGGGCGATCTTCTGTTTGCAGCAGCGAATCTTTCCCGCTTCCGCAAACGTGCAAGCGCGGAGGAGCTTCTGGCGTCGGCGAACCGCAAATTCGCGGACCGTTTCCGTTATATTGAAACGCATCTTGCCGCGCAGGGCAAAACGCTGGAGGAAAGCTCGCCTGCGGAGATGGACGCTCTTTGGAACGAGGCGAAAAAAGCCGGTCTCTGAGCTTTTCCGCAGATTTTAAAACAAAAAACGCACCCGGACGGAGGTGCGTTTTTTGTTATGTATGAGAAAGGTACGTAAAAAGGCGAAACACCCGTTACTCCGGTTCGAAGAACCCTGCAAAATCCGTGTGTTCCGCCTGTGCAAAAACTGATTCAAGATGTGAACGGGAGATCACAAATTGAAATGGCAGAGATTTGCACAAACCGAGTTCCCGCGGGGGAACGCGTTTTCCGCGAAACGGCGGAATCTGTTTTTTGCGAAAGTCCGGACTTCCCGGATTGCGCGTCTGCATGTTTTCGCAAACGGCGATTCCACAAAAAACGATTTGCAGCGGTCGTAATAATTTTCGAGCGGGATGCGGAAGGAGAGCACGAACGCGCCCGCTTCCTGAATCCAGCTTGCCGAAACGTTCCGGATGCAGCCGTCGAAGCTGCCCGGACGGGGATCGACCAGAGAGAAATCCCCGGTTGCGGAGATGCCGGAAGAGCACGAACAGTAAAATTCGTGTATCTTGTCAGAAAATGTCAGATTCTCTGTCATTGCCGAGTGCTTCCGGTTTCCGTTGTGCAGCGATTACTTCTCGTTTTTCTGGAGAACTTTTGCTTCGACGAGCTTGTCGATGAGCTGCTGCATGGAGTTGAAGGCGCCGAGGAAGCCCTGGGGAGGCATGATCACGCGGACCGTTCCCTGGGGAACCGGAGCCTTGCCGTCTTCGGTCGGCTGGAGGGTGACGAAGTCGAATCTGACCATGCCGCCCGCAAAGTGAATCTGTCCAATGCCGTCCGCAAAGATTTCCTGTTTTTCGTTCATTTTCTGAACCTTTCTCTTTATGTTTGTTTCTTGGAACGCGGAGTGCGTTCCGGGTTGATTACAACGATAGCAGTAAAAAGGAAAAAGTCAAGTTCTTTTTGATAAAAAATCAAAATTTGCCAAAGACTCAGCCCTGCTTGCGGGCTTTTTCCTTTTCATGTTCGTAACGGTCGTTGATCGAGGCGATTTCCGTGATGAGGCCGGATTTGATCTCTTCGATTTTCGCGGGATCTTCTTCGCGGGCGAGACGCTGCTGTGCGGAAAGTTCGGCTTCCGCGACTTTGGCTTTGCGGATCTGCTCGATTTCGGCGAGTTTCTGCTTGACTTCATCGGAAACCCGGTTCAGGATTCCGCCGCTCCGTTCGAGAGCAAGTTCGTATGCGCTTTTCATTTTGATTTCTCCATAAAGTAAAACATGAGGGCGTTGAGGACGAGTCCGTGTTCGATTGTGCCGTTGCGCATCATTTCGCGGACTTTTTCTTCGGGGACGAGCTCGGTGACGATGCACTCGGTCGGTTCCAGATGCGGTTCCGAAACGCGCTCCGCCTCTTCGACGAGGACGGTGTGGCAGTAGTTGCCCTGAAGTGCGGGGTTGGGATGGACGCGTCCGATGATCCGGGCGTTCTTTCCGGTGAATCCGGTCTCTTCCATGAGTTCGCGGATTCCGGCTTCCACGGGGGAGGGATCGGTGCGGTCGATGCAGCCGCCGGGGATTTCCCATTCGGTTTCCCGGGTGCCGTGACGGAACTGGCGGATGAGAACAAGTTCGTTCTGTTTTGTGACGGCGACGATGTTCACCCAGTCACAGGAGCGGCAGGTGATGAATTCGTGTACGGCGCCCGTGCGCAGGCACTTGTAGTTTTCCGCGCACAGGGTGATGACGCGCGACTTGAAGATCTCCCTGGGGGATTCCAGGGAGATCCACTGATTCTTCGGGTCGCAGGTCATAACGTTCTGCCGGCGGCTTCCACGAAGGGACGCAGGGCTTCCATGAACGCCTTGAAGTCGGCGCAGGGGATCTGCTGTGCCGCGTCGCTGAGCGCCTTGACGGGGGTCGGATGCGATTCGACGATGATGCCGTCCGCACCGATTGCCGCCGCTGCTTTTGCGAGCGGGAGAACGTAGTCGAGTTTTCCGGCCGCATGGCTCGGGTCGACGATGACGGGGAGGTGCGATTCTTTTTTCGCAACGGCAACCGCGCTGATGTCGAGCGTGTTGCGCGTGGAGGTTTCAAAGGTGCGGATTCCGCGTTCACAGAGAATCACGTCGGTGCAGCCGTGAACGAGAAGGTATTCCGCCGCATTCAGCCACTCTTCGACCGTTGCGGACATTCCGCGCTTGAGCAGAACGGGGCGTCCGGCTTTGGCGACGTTTTCGAGGAGGTTGTAGTTCTGGCAGTTGCGCGCGCCGATCTGAATGCAGTCCGCCACTTTTGCCACAGCGTCGATTGTCGGAATGCCGACCACTTCGGTTATGACGGGGACATGGTATTTGTCCTTGACAGCCTGGAGAATGTCGAGACCTTTCTGTCCGAGTCCCTGGAAGTCGTAGGGGGATGTGCGGGGTTTGAAAGCGCCGCCGCGCAGGATGCCGACGCCGTCGGCTGTGAGAGTGGAAGCGGCAATATCCATCTGTTCCGCGGATTCAATGGCGCAGGGGCCTGCGATGATCTGAAATTTTTTCCCGCCGATTTCCTGATTCCCGATTTTAAATACAGAGTTTTCCGGATGAATTTCCCGGCTTGCGAGTTTGTACTTTTTCTGGATCGGGTGGACGTCTTCGATGCAGGGCATGTTTTTGAGAGCTTCGAGGGACATGTGCATGTTCTCGTCTCCCACCGCACCGAGAACGGTATGCTCCACGCCTTTGATGAGACGCGGCTCGTACCCCATGTCCGAAACCATTTTTTCCACTTTCTGAATTTCGGTTTCCGGGCAGTTCGGCTTGAAAACAATAATCATTTTTTGCCACTTTCAATGCGTTTTCTCTCTTTGTTCAGCTCAAAACAAAGAGATTTTTCAAAAAGGGAAATTTTTCATTTGCAGAATTCATTTCCCGAGCTACATTATATACAATAAGGCAGGAAGCACGAAAAATCAAGCGAAAGAGTGAAAAAATGTCAACAATACCAAATGTTTCGGCAGCCATCTACATCGGAGCCTACTCCGCGCAGATGCTGATCGCCCGCATGAAACCGGAACCCGGCTCTTTCGAACTTGTCAATCAGTTTACAACCCTGACCCACATGATGCAGGACTGTTCGGAGGACGGAATCGTTTCGGAAGCGGGGATGCAGCGGCTTTTCCATGTTTTGCGCGAGTTTCATCAGACCGGACTGCTGGAAGGCGTCACCACGTTCTACGTCGCCGCGACCTCTTCGCTGCGTTCGGTGACGAACCGGAGTCTGATTCTCCTCGGCTGTCAGCGCGAGTTCGGCGAATTCCCGCGTCTTCTCAGCGGGCGCGACGAGGCGCGGCTGAATTTCATCGGCGCAATCTCCGACGCGATGGCGAACATGCCCGTCATCGCCTTCTATCCCGGATTCAACGACATCTGTTTCGCCTACGGGACGGCGTCCCGGATCGACGGCGCGTTTGAAGTCGATTTCGGAATCAGCGACATCAATGAGCGGCTGGAGAAAATCCGCCGCATGGTATTCCGTCCTTTCCGCAACTTCGTGCTGCACCGCTATGTGCTCCGTCACCTCGCGGGCTTCTCCGCCGATTACAGAAAATGGCGCGAATCGATCACCATTGAGCCGGAATTCATGGCGATCGGTCCCGTGCCGATGGGGTGTCTGGCGCTCCTGACGAAACAGCCGGTATTCGGAACTGTGGATTCGATTTCGGCGATTCCGCAGACTGCGGCTTCGCTGACGGAGATGAGCCGTTCCCTGGTTCTCCAGCCGCCTGAGGCTCCGCTGAAACAGCCTGGAATCGACCGGGAGATGGCGCCTGTGCTCGCGGCGGGAATGATGACGCTCCGCTGTGCGCTTGAAATGACGGGAAGTTACGAATTCCGCGTAACGCCGTTCGGTGTCTGTGCGGGAATGCTGAAATCCCCCTCCTGGCTGTTCACGCAGACGAATGTATAACGGAATCAGAGGAAGAAATCTTCCAGATATTTTCCGCGGTCGGAGTGCTTGCGGAGTTTTTCGAGTGTTTTCAATTCCAGCTGGCGCACCCGTTCGCGCGTGACATTGAAGATTTCGCTGACTTCGGTCAGTGTCTTGCAGGGCCCGCCGTCGAGTCCGTAACGCATGTTGAGCACCAGTTTTTCGCGTTCGGAAAGCTGGCTGATGGCGGCGGTCAGACGGCGTTTCAGCATTTTGCGGGCGAGCGATTTCATGGGGTCGTCCGACAGCTTGTCGCTGAGCAGGTTTTCGATTGTGAAATCCGGATCGTCCGTTGACTGCGGCGCCTGGAGCGAGATGCACTGAAGCGACATTTTTTTGATTGCGCTGACGCGTTCGCGCGGCAGTTCCATGATCTGCGCGAGTTCCTCAACCGTCGGTTCGGTTCCGTTGAGCTGAATGTAATTCTTTTCCGCAATGTTCATTTTGCGGATGGTCGAGAGCATGTGGATGGGCAGCCGGATCACGCGGGACTGTGCGGAGAGGGCGCGCGCCACAGCCTGGCGCACCCACCACGAGGCGTAAGTGCAGAAGCGGTGTCCGAGCTTGTAGTCGAATTTTTCAAGCGCCTTCATGAGTCCGAGGTTGCCCTCCTGAATCAGGTCGCCGAACGGAAGCCCCTTGTGCTGATAATGTTTTGCGATGTTGATGACAAGGCGCAGATTGGTTTCGAGCATCCGGAGTTTCCACCGGTCGATTTCCCGGCGCAGCTCCGCCATCCTGCGTGAGAGGGGGATCATCTCCTCCACGCTCATGAGAATGGTCTGTTCCAGATCGGCGGCGGCAAGGCGTCCCGCGTTGAAGTTGTCGAGATACCGGTTGACGACGTCCGCCCATTCCAGCAGTTTTTCGAGCACGGCTGGATGACGGTTGAGAATGTCGAATCCGTCTGTCCGGAGTCTTGCGAATTCGTCGCGGGTGACGACGCCGTAGACGGCGCGCATCTGGCCGATAGCGGCGGAGATTCTTGCAGACCATTCCTTGCGGCTGGCCGGATTGTCGGGCAGGGGAGCGTTGTCGCGCGAGGAGGCGGGGAAAATGTCGGCGAAATCCGTTTCAGGGTCGGCGAGCAGTTTGAGGTGTTCATCGTAGACGAAAGCGAACTGGTAGACCGCCTCCCGGAGCTGACCGATATTTTCATCGATCTGTTTCCAGAGTTCGAGTTCCTCTTCTGCGGAGAGCTGGGGCATTTCGCCCATTTCGCGGAAATAACTGCGCAGGGCGTCCTGTTCCTCTTCCTGTGCGGAATGCTTTTTGTCGGGAACCGTTTTTTCCGCATTTTCCGGCAGCTGGTCAAAGCATTCGCGCATGGAGCGCGCCTCCCTCGCCGGCGACGGGGGCATGACCGGAATATCGTTTTTAACTGGTTGTGACATAAAGAGTTCTCCGTAAACGGAATAATATTAGCTCTCTTTCGTAGAAAGTCAAGCGGATTCTAAAAAATAGAGACCTCGATTTCTGCAAAAAGTTCCTGTTTTTTATTTTTCCGCCAGATTCCGGTTGACGGGAGAGAGCTCCGCGCTTTTCCAGATGTCCTCGATTTCGCGGCATACGGGATCGGCGGTGTCGAGCCCTTTGTCCGGTGCGGGGTCCTGGAGGGTGCGCATGATCCGGACCGGGGTGATATCCTCCGGCGGAAGCGCAACCTGGAAGGCGTCGCCGCGCTCGCCCGGGGCGACTTTGACGAGGATTCCGGCGCCGCAGAGTTCATAGAGCAGAAGGCGCGTTGTGCGGACAGGGATTTCGAGTTTGCCGGAAAGTTCGGTATCCGTGAGCGGCGGCTGCCGGTCGAGGAATGCGCGGGCGCAGGCGCGGACGAGTTTGATTGCGTAAACCAGCTTGCGGCGGTTGCCGACGGAGCCGTCGCCGGGCGTGCCTTCGTAGGAGCTGACGTTCTGACAGGCGAACGCGATTTCCGCACCGAGCAGGATGAAGGTCCAGCTGATCTGCAGCCAGATCAGGAAGAGCGGAAGCGCGGCGAAACTGCCGTAGATGGCGTTGTATTTCGCGACGTTGTACTGAGCCGCGATGTAGAGGACCTGGACGACGTAGTAGAGGACTCCCGCGATGAAACCTCCGGTTAGGGCGGGGATGATGCGCACGCGCGTATTGGGTATGAAGATGTAGATGAATGCGAAAATCAGCCACGTGATGATGACCGGAAGAGTCCGGCTGAAGAGAGCGAGGAGCGCGTTCATCGTGCCGGAGATGCCGGGAATGGCGTTTGCCATTTGGCTGAGCTGAACCGTTGTGTAGACCGTGGCTCCGGTTGTGACGATGATGATGAGCGGGCAGAGCAGAACGATTGCGAGATAATCGCTGATTTTGCGGAGAATGGCGCGTCCGGTTTTGACGCCCCAGATGTCATTGAGCGACTTTTCGATCTGCATCATCAGGCGGATCGTGATATAGAGCAGGGCGATTGCGCCGATTCCGGCGATAAGCCCGCCTTTTGTATTCTCCAGCAGGTTGTTGGAGAATGTGATAATTTTCTCCGCGACTTCCTCTTTTCCGACGAGCGTTCCGCGGAACCATGTTTCAAGCCGCGCATAGAGTCCGAATCCTTTTGCGATCGCGAAGGCGAGGGCGGCGACGGGAACGATTGCGAGGAGCGTGTAGTAGGTCAGCGCCGAAGCGTGCAGCATGCAGTTGTTTTTGAAGAAACAGCGGACGGAAAGCACGATGATGCGCAGGAGTGCGATGAGCGAGCGTACAAACGGAGGAAAATCGGCGGCGCGGAGCGTCCAGATTCCGGATTTGAAGAAGTTCAGCATATCAGCTTTTTCCTTTTTGTTTAGGGAAGCATTTACGGAATATACACCGCATTTGCCTTTTTTGCAATCTTTTATGCCGGAAAAGGTTTGATGAAGTGCCCTGGCTGTTTTCCTGTTTTTCCGAATTTTTCCATTTTTTTATTATCTTTTTGCGAGATGATCAAAACATCGGCAAAAAGCACCATATCCTGGATTTTTCGATAATGATGACAGTTTTTCATAAATCCGGTAAATGCACAGAGAGAGCTGCTCCATATAACTCAGGCATGACAAAAGCGCGCCCCCTTCCGCTGAATCTCTGCATCCACCGTAAAAATCATGTCTTATTGAGCAGACACTAAATAAGTTTGAAAATCAGAGCATCGGCGTCAGAAGCGCGCAGAGATTTTCCACCGCGCGGACGGCGCCTTTTTTTTGCGCGAGCGATTCCGGGGTGATTTCATCGGAAGCGGCAAGTTCGCGTTCCAGCTCCTGCTTCAGCGTATCCAGAAATGCGGAGCCGCGGATGACGGCGTCCAGCTCAAAGTTGAGACGGAAGCTGCGGACATCGCAATTGCTGGAGCCTACAAGAGCCCACTCATGGTCGACGAGCATCGCTTTCGCATGAACGAACACGCCGCGACGTTCAAAGATGCGGACTCCGTCCTCCAAAAGCGGAGCGTAGAAGCTGCGCGAGGCGAGTTTGACGTAAAAATGGTTGTTGTTCAGCGGAACGATAATTCGCACGTCCGTTCCGCGCGCGGCCGCCATGCGCAATGCCATCAGGAACGGCGTATCGGGGACAAAGTAGGGGCTGATGATCCAGATGCTTTTCTTCGCGGTGGCAACGGCTGTGTGGAAAATTTTTTCGCTTCCTTCATAGCACTGTCCCCAGCCGGAGGCGACGAGACGGAGCGTGTGGTCGCCCTTCCGTCCGGGCGGGGGGAGAATGAAACTGGAGACGATGCTTTCGGGCGTTTCGTTGGCTGCGTACATCCAGTCGCGCAGGAAAATCAGTTCGAGTTCGCCGACGGCGGGGCCTTCGATGCGGCAGTGGAGGTCGTGAATCGCGCTGTCTCCATGACGTTTTGCGGGAACGTTTTCCGCGCTGATGTTGATTCCTCCGAGAAAAGCGACGCATCCGTCCACGACGAGCAGTTTACGGTGGTTGCGCATCTGCATTCTCCAGCGGGTGAAGCTGTTCATCAGGGAAAACGGGCGGATTTTGAACGTTCTGATGCCGCGTCCGAAGCGGTTGAACATGCGGTAGAATGCGGACCAGAAACTGCCGAAGCTGTCGTAAAGGATCTTGACTTCAACTCCGGTGGAAGCCTTGTATTCGAGCGCTTTGAGAATGTCGCGCCCGATTTCGTCGTCGGCGATGATGAAGCTCTGGAGGAGGACTGCATGCTTTGCATCGTGGATTGCGCGGAGCATTTCCGGATAGGCCGCGGTGCCGTCGCGGAGCAGTTTCACACTGTTTCCTGCGATTGCCCGGGTGGCGGGGAGGATGCTGTCGAGCGTCCGTGCGGAAACGGTTCCCCCCTCGCGGACGAACGGTTCGATCTGTTCGAGATAGCGGGCGACGGTTTCATTCTGTCTGATTCTGGCAGGAAAATCGTCTGCGGAATCCGCCACGCGTTTCCCGATGGAGCTTCTGCGGCTGCGTCCGGCGAAGAAATAGAGAATGACGCCGAAAACGGGGAAAGCGAAGATGACCATGAACCAGAGCAGAGTCCTTTGCGGTTCATCGCCCTGATTGCGCAGGATGTCGATTGCGCAGAGCAGTTCCGCGAGGACGAGCAGTGCGATCCACGCGGTGTAGCTCAGAGTCAAGATTTGCTGAATTTCCATAAAGATACCTCCGCTTCCGGGATGGAAGGTATCACCGGAAGCGGAGGAAGTCAAATGGATTCTTTTATTTTTCGGGAAAAGTTGTGGAGCCGGAGTTCAAATCCACGATGGACATCATTGCTCCGCGAATGCTTTGATTTTCTTTTTGTGCGACCATTGAATATATCACATACAGTTTCGGTAACTCCGGACAACAAATATGGTGGAATTTCAAAACAAGGAGTTGAAAAAAACGGACAAGGTGTTAGAGTATTCCCTAACAAGGAATCTATGTTCAGGATTGCCACGGCGCTCCTGAGCAAACTGGACGAAAAGTGGCTTGCCGATGGGACGGGCTATTTAAATGGTTGACGGCAGGGATTCAGAGAATTTACAGAAAAACGTTACGTGGCTACAAATGGAGGCCGTGATGGAGGCAGAACTGAAGAAAATCTTGGCGAGCAGTCCTTGGAACCAGACGGAAATAGAAGACTGGCGAAATATCTTGAATGCAGGGCAATCAGGAGAATTTATCTTGAAAGCTGATGCCGATGTCATTGCGTCCTATAACCGGGAATGTACCAAGGTGAACTATTTTATTCACACCTCTCTTCTTCCCCAACCGTTTATTGGAAACCCGGAAGCACCTATCTGGATCCTGAATCAGAATCCGGGGTATTGTGAAATCGACCATTATGAGATGTTGGGAGAGAAAACAGAAATTCAAGAGTGGATGAATAAAAATAACATCACGTTGCGCCCGGAAACAGAAAATAGGGATTCTCTTGAAAAACGTCAGAAAATGATATTGGAACAGCTTACATTTGCAAATCCGATAGATTTTTATATTCTTGATGCGAGCTTTCATACGAATAAACATGTGGGAAATGGAGCTTTTGGCGGCTACGAATGGTGGAAACAAAACTTGTTGGGAACTGAAAAATCTGCACTGTTCTGCAAGGGAGATAAGAAAATGCTCTCTAAATTCTTTGCTCTGGAGATATCTCCCTATCACTCCAAGAAATTTGACAGAAAAATTTCTATAAAGACAGCGCATTACACGTTTTGGAAAGAGTTGATCTCTTATGCTTTAAAAAGAGGAAAATTGTTGATTTGCCGTAAGATGCAAATTGTCGAAGAAATTCAGAAAATCCCTGATTTTGAGAAGAACAAGGATAATGTTTTGTGTTTTGTCAGTCGGAGGACCTTTTTATCCAACGGAAATTTGATTTCACTGGAAGACTATGCAAAAAGTGAAAGGACAGAAGAAGCGAAAAAATATGCGGCAGACCTGGTTTATGCTGCATTGAATAAAAAGTCGGAATAACACGGAACCAAGATCGGCAGGGTGGTCTTCCTACATGGCTGGCAATGAATGTCCTGATAACATTTGCCGGTCATTTTGCTTCTATAATATAGTCGATTATGCAAAAGCCTGATGCGAGAAGAAAAGGTCTTTTGAAGGAAGGTTCTTTTCTTCTTGCACTCTCCCTTTTTCAAGTCTTTTCAGACAGCATAATTGGCGTGCCAATCGGATAACGATAACGTTCGAGAAATTGCGCACATTTGATGGGATAGAGGCTTGAAAAAGCCTGTTTCCATGATTGATTATNNCGAGAAATTGCGCACATTTGATGGGATAGAGGCTTGAAAAAGCCTGTTTCCATGATTGATTATTATTCCGGCCCAAAATCAACCGAAAGGAAAAATGTAGTGCAGGAAAATGGAAAGTCAATGAAAAAAAGTTATGGCGTATCTGGACGGGTTGGTCAGAAAGTCCGTTGAAGATACCCTGAATACACTTTTGAATGAAGAAGCGGATGCAATTTGCAACGCCGGCGGTGAATTCTAAAAAAAATCTCCGCTTCCGGGGAACGCGGGAAGCGGAGAAAAATTGAAATATCCGATATTGAGCGGAAATTATTCGATGGTGATCGTGTAACTCCACTCCCAGACGGTTCCTTTCGGGAAAACGCGCGTGCCCGTCTTGCCGTCTGCGGGCTTCGCGCTGATTCCGGCATAAACATGATCATCCTTCCAGATGCGGCCGTCCGTCATGGCAAGGTTTTCATTGCCTGGAACGGAAATTGTCATGCTGGCGTCGCCGGTTGCAAGACGGATGCTCTGGCCTTTGCCGATGAGATTTTTCTCCGGCGCGGCTTCGGAAATCGTGGTGTAGGTGGTCTTGCCGTTGTCGACGGCTTTGACGCTGATTCCGACAAGGTCTGCGGTTTTTGCACGGAGAGACGAACCGAAAATCTGACGGTCATAGCTCAGGTCGCAGGTCTGGACGAATTTGTATTTTATCGTAATTTTGCTGGCGGTGAACTCTTTCTCCAGGTCGAATTCGCAGATCTGTCTTGTGGTGTTGGCTTCGTTCAGAGTTCCATGCTTGAAAATTTTCAGCGAGCCGTCCTTCTTTTCGGTCTTTACGCCGTTTTTCCAGTCGGTGATCAGGAATGCGCGCTTGAGAACCTGTTTGCCGTCCGCATCTTTTTCATAGAAGGCGCCCGTTGCGGTCTCCTGTTCAAAAAGCTGGCGGTCACCGAGTTTGATTTCCAGGATTCGTCCGTCGATAGTGGCTTTGGCGGAATACTTTTCACCCTTGAAGGTCTGGGCGTTTACGATTGCTCCGGCGGCAAACGCCAGAACGGCACAGAGAATTGCTTTTTTGTTCATTGTTCTTTTCCTTATTTTTGAGTTTGTGTCCGGCGTTTCCGCCGGACGGATTTTCAGTAGCTGCGCACAATGTCCGGATTGTATTCATAGTCGCGCTTGGAGCCGTCCGGATACGGCGTCTGCCAGGCTTTGGCGCCGATTGAGGGAACGTTGGTGATGGAGACCGGAGTCTGGGTGATTCCACCTCCGCCCTTGTCGTCGAAGACGCGGACCGCGATGAGGTTGCGTCCGGCTTTCAGCACGCCCTGCGGAATCTTGTAGAGACGCGGCGCCATCCACCAGTTCGGAGTCTCTTTGCCGGTCGCGCCGATCTTGACGCCGTTGATGTAGACTTCATCGAAGTCGTCGACTGCGCCGATCTGCAGATATAGCGTCTTTTCCTTGAGAAAATCGGGGTCGAGGTTGAAGTTGAGGCGGTACATGCACCAGCCGTCGTATTCCTGTTTGAGGAATTGCTCGAAGTTCATTCCGACGCGGACGTGGGTTCCGTCGTTGCGGATCTGTCCCTGCATCCATTTTGCGGAGCCTTTTTTGCCGAGATGCCAACCTTCTTTCAGGGCGGCGTTTTCCGGATCGAGGGCGAATTCCCAGAGGAACGGGACGAGGTCCATCTCCATCGAGTGCTGTGTCTTGTAAGGCTGCATTTTGAAGTCGAGCGTCACTCCGGCGGCGGTGAGCATGGCGGAGAGCATCCGGCAGGCTTTGCCCTGGGCGGGAGTCTTGCCGAAACGTTCCGGCGTGACGGTGGTGAAGACGAATTCTCCGGCTCCGTATTTGCGGCGGACCGCCACAGCGGGAGAGGTTGCATCGACCTGACGCGGAGCGTCGAAGACGGGCAGTTTGAATTCGTCGTGCCAGTACATGTCGTTGTTGTCCCAGCCGTTCCGCCAGAACATATCCGGGGAATCGGATGTGGTCAATGCGGCGCGGATTTTCTGTTCCTTCATATCCATTGCAAACGGAAGCCAGGTGGAGCGCCACTGTTTTCCTGTGTGAATGTAGAAGACGCGTCCGCCGTTGTAGACGAAGTTCAGCAGCGGGAAGCGCGCCCGGTCGAGTTCCGCAAAATCCGGATCGGCGATGAGGAGCGTGTCAACTTCCGCAAGGGAGTCGGCGCTGAGCTGATCGAGTTTCCGGAAGCTGCAGCGGAGTCCCTTCAGAAAACTTTCGCCGTTTTCGCTTCCCAGGAACGCCGTTTTTCCGGAGAACGAGGCGCGGGAATCAAGATAGCCGATGAGGTTGGTCAGAATCCGGGTCGCCGCGGGGTCTTTTCCGATCCGTTCGGAAATTTCCAGCTGCGATGCGATCCAGCTTCCCTTGCGTCCGGTGTATTCGAGAAGCGGAGTCTGGTAGAGGTCGAATCCGGAGACCAGGAGCGAGCGGATGTTTCCCGCCGCGGGACGGCGGAAGACGTATGACGCGACCATGTTGCGGTTTCCGTTGTCCGACCAGTTCAGTTTATCCGATGTGTTTTCCTGATACGCGGGAGCGATCGAACGGGAGCCGCGCCAGCAGTAGAAGTCGCGGTCCTGCAGACCGTCGAATGCGGGGTGTCCGGCGGCGTTGATGAAGGCCTGGCGGCTGCGGACTTTGATGAGTTCGCTGGAGGCGTTCTGCTGCTGTTCCAGGATCAGAATGTTCAGTCCGTTTGCGGCAAGGGCGTTCAGATCCGGCAGCAGACGGAGCTTGCCGAGAGCGCCGCGTCCGATGACAAGAATTCCGTTTTTCGGGAGATTGTCGAGATTTTTCAGATCCTGCGCGTCTGCGCCGAGTTTGCGGAGAGCTGCGAGCGCATCCGCATCCATGCCGAACACGTAAAGTTTTGAATTGAGTCCGGCGAGCGGTTTTCCGGGAAGCGGGAAGACTTCCAGTTCGCATGCGGCGTTGAGCTTTTCGCCGTTCCCGTCCGTGAGCGCGACTGTGAGACGCAGAGCGCGGCGGAGGGTTGTTTTCGGCATCGCGAAGCCGACGGGAACCACGGCGCGTCCGCCGGCTTTGACTGCGGCTTTGACTTTGCGGCGCGCGATGATTTCTCCGTTCGCATTGGAGAGCGTGAGCATTCCGGACCATGCGGCGTCTTTGCCGCAGCGGTTGAGAATGACCAGGTTCTTGCCGATTTTTTCGCCGCTGAAATAGGCGTGGTCGAGGGCGTATGGATCCGCGCCGCTGTCATAGAATCCGGCGTAGTGATCCGCCATCATGGCGTGAAGCGGGGCGGCGATTTCCGAATAGCGGTAGTCGCTGTCTTTGCCGAACACGTCGAATGAGGGACGCTTGAGGTGAAGCAGGGAAACGGATTCGACCGTCTTGTCCGGTTTGGAAAGGTTGCCTTCGGGCAGGGGGAGCGTGTAGAAGTTGCCCGTGAGCTGTCCGGCATACGCTTCATCCACGTGTCCGAACATGCCCAGACCGTTTGCGCCGGAGTAGAGGAAGCCGGGAATCTGTTCCTCCATGGAGCGGCGGATCAGGGCTGCGTAGAAATCGGACTGGAAATAGTACTCTTTCTTTCCGAGCTTGTCAAAGGTGGAGGAGACTACGCTTGTCCCCGGCGTGGCGTCGTGCATGGTGAGCAGGGCGTACGACGGTTTGAAGCGGTAGGCGGGGTTGCCGAACCAGCGGGCGGAATTTTCCAGATAGTACGGCGTGCTGTCCGGTCCGTGCATGACGTCGATGCGGCGCAGGGAGGCATTGTACGGGATGAAGAATTCCCCGATGAAAACGGGCATATCCGGCTGGAGCCCCCAGCGGCTGAAGAATGCGCGCATTTCGAGGTTCTGCGCGCCCCAGGTGTGGTAGATGTGGGACGCGTAAATTCCGTCGACTTCTCCGCTGCCGCCGGTGAAGGACTGGAATTCCGGGAAGTAGCGGCGGTAGATTTCCGCCATGTGATCCAGACGCTCCTTGCGCTGGAGACGCATTCCGGCGAGGTTCGGGTCCTTCCGGGTTGTCGTCACAATCTTTCCGTCGGCGGAGAAGGTCTTGTAGTCTTTGGAATCATATTTGCGTCCGAAATATTCGGGGTTCATGACGCCCTGATGCATGTTGTACCAGACGTCGATGATGAATCCGATCTGCGAGGGATGGTTCATCAGCCGCGGGTTGCGGCGTTCCTGTTTGAGTTCGGAATCGATTTTGCTGTAAATGAACTGATCGTCCTTCGGCCACATGATTTCATACGGAATGCTCCGGTTGACGAGGACGAGAAAACCCTCTTCGTCCGCAATGTCGTAGAATTCGGGGAAGATGGAGCCGTGACTGTAGCAGAAATTCATGTTCATGTCTTTGAGATGACGGAAATATTTCCGGAAATAATCTCCGGAACGCTTCCACACCGGCGTCCAGCCGGATGCGGAGAAGACGTTGGTGTCGCCGCGCAGGAAGAGCGGTTTTCCGTTCAGCAGATACTGTCCGCCGGAAACTTTGAATTCGCGGAAGCCGAAACGACGGCGGAGTTTTTCGATGGACTTTCCGTTCTTGTCCGTTGCCGTAATGGTCAGATAGTAGAGGTTCGGGGAATCCGGGCTCCAGAGTTTCGGCGTGACGAAATCCAGTGTGACGCGGTTCTTCAGCGGAAGGTTTTTTTTGTAAACGCTCTCTCCGGTTTTGGCGTCGGTGATTTCAAAGAGGGCGGAGGCGCCGTTGAAATCCGCGGTGCGGTTGAAGAATTCGACGTCGATTTTTTTCGCATCGAGGAGCGTGTAGATGGCGGGTTCGCCGAGGTTGTTTACCGGAATGGCTTCGAGATTTATCGCGCCGACGAGACCTCCGCTGAGTTTTTGCGGATCGCCTTCAAGATTCAAATTGAATTCGAACGTATTCTGTGCTCCGAACTTCAGGAACTTGTCGATGTTGAGGCGTCCGGCGGAGAAACCTTTCGGGACCGGGACGGAGCGGCCGTTCACGAGAAGCTGAAAGCTGTTGCAGGCGATCTGCTCGATGTTGATCCAGAGTTCTTTCCCGGCGAACCGGCTCTTTACGGGAATGTCGATTGTCCGGCGGTAGAGCAGATATTCCATCGGCATGTTCCAGCCGGTGCTTTTGCCGTTGAATTTTCCGATTGCGCGCCCGTCCTTGTAACGGATGAAGTGTCCGATTGCGCCGCCCTTGCTTTGAGCGGGGACGCGGAAATAGAAGTCGCAGTTTTGCGGCATTTTTTCATTTTTTTCGGAAGCCGGGTAAAAATTCCAGAATCCGTTGAGGGAAATTGTTTCGCGGTCGAAATTGGAGTTTTTCCATGCGCCGTTCCAGGACCAGTCGATCCGTTTCTGGAAATCCCGGAACGGAACGGCGTTGGCGAACGTCACTTCCGGTTCGGCGTAAAGCGAGCAGGCGAGCAGCGCTGCTCCGAGGGTAAACGCTGTGCGGTTCATAATGTTTTTATCCTTTTCAAATGTTTAGTGTGTGGGGTACCAGCGGGATTTGTTGATTTCCCAGAATGGTCCGTTCAAAGAGAAGAACGGGTCATCCTGAACGTGCTGCGAATAAAACACCGGAGAGGTTTCAACGTGCATGTCGATGTGCAGAAGATTTGCCCTGTTGAAATGCCGCGACGCCGGGCGGCCGCCTCCGTCACGCAATGTTTCATAGCCGTATACGTCAAACATGTATCCGCCCTGTTCAGTGGAAAAACCGTCAGCGGTGTTGAGATAGCTGTCGAGAAAGAAAACCTTTTTGGAAGGCTGTTTTACTTTCACTGTTTTTATGTGGAAAGAGGCGTTGGAATAATAGCCGACGTGGAAGGCGTAGTCCTGGTTGAATTGGTCCACTTCATATTTCGGGGCGGCGGGACATTTGAAAACGGTTTTCGGCGCGAGCTTGTTTTCTTTCCAGAAATAGGTGCAGGCATAATTCCAGTCCGTGCTGGTGGATGAGGAGCGCTGCGGGGGAAGATAATCGTCGGAATCGCTGATGTATCCCGCAAACAGCATTCCCGCCTGTTTCAGATTTGAGGTGCAGGAGATGGCGTATCCCTTTGCCCGTGCGCTGTTCAGTGCCGGCAGAAGCATGCCTGCAAGGATTGCGATGATCGCAATTACCACGAGGAGTTCTATGAGGGTAAAACTCATTGGTTTTGCTTTTGTGCGTTTTACTGGCTGTTGAGATTTTTTGTGTTTCATTGTGATTCGGTCCTTTCTTTTTATTGTGTTATTTTATGACCATTCTCATGGGAATTTTTATGGTATCCATTCCGGCGGCGTCGCCGGCGAACTGGAGACGGAGCAGTTTCTCGGTTTCTTCGGCGAGCTCGAGGAAGGGAATCTCGTAACAGATTTCGCGGAATCCGGCGTTTTGCGGAACCGATGCCGCATTGTGGACAAGAGCGCAGGTCTTTGCGAGAGCCGGATTCTCCTCCATGAGGATATCCGCGACTTCATTGTTCACCCAGAGCGTATCGACGACCGCATCGATCGGGACTCCGTAATGCACCATATTTTTCAGTTCGGTCAGAGAAGAGCGGTAATCTTTCAGGAAAAATTTCTCGTTCAGCGGGGCTCCGGCTTCGGCAAATGCGCGGCGGAAACCGCCGTAAGCGGCATTCCACGGCTTTTCATCATGCAGGAACACGATGTTCCGGCGGTTCTCTTTCAAGAGCTGTTTTCCGCAGAGATATCCCCAGCTGTCGTAGTCCGGAGAGACCGCGCCCGGAACGGCTGGATTCGTTTCCGCAGTCGAGACAACTTTCAAGCCCGTTTTGCGCAAGTCGCCGATAAACGGGTTGCCGTCGACGACAACCAGAGCGTCGAGCTGCTCGTTCATGATGTCGCAGATGATCTGCTTTTTGTCGGAGCTTCCGGTTGAGACGATATGGGTGATGGCGGGCATGGCGACTATTTTTTTCAGGAGTTCTGCAAGGATGTTGCCGTAATACTTGTCAAGGTGGACCATCAGACCGTTGCCGAGCATGATTCCGATCAGCGGCTGTTTCCGTCCGAACGACGACGGGGAGATTTTGGCGGGATTGGTGAATGAGCCGATCCCGCGCCGGCCGATGATATAGCCCTCCGAGGTGAGTTCCTTCATGGCCTTGCTGACCGTCGGGCGGCTCACGTTGAATTTTTCCGAAAGTTCGTTGATCGTCGGTATCTGAACCGGGTCTTTCCCCGCACGGAGAATGAGGTTCATCACATACCGCCGGATCTTCATGTATTCCGATGTTCCAATTGCTGACATATGTTTGCTCGTTAGTATTTGTTTGCAAAGTCCTGCTTCTGTTTAATTATACCACATAACCGCAAAAAAGTCAACCCCCTGTTGATGAAAAAAATGATAATTTTTCCGTTGCTGAAATGTTTTCGGTGATTTTTTTGCTGTTCCATGAGCTGACTGCGAGAGCCGCCGGGAGTTTTTTGTCCGGGAACCGGAGTGTTATATCCTTGCTTTCATCCGGATCAAGCCAGAATGCGCTGTCGTCCGCCGCAAAAGGGGAGCCGTCCGGAACGGAGACGGATGTGATTGCGGAGGGGAGTTTTCCGGTGTTCGTGATCCGGAGCGAGACCCGCCGTTCTTCCTGTTTCAGAACCTGAAGTTCGAGATGTGCTGGTGTTTCCGCAAGTTGATCGCGAAGAGGGCGGGCGTTTCCGTTGTCCATGCAGCGGAAGATATAGAAGTTGCGGACGGGCGTGCTTTCCGTTTTTTCCGCATCGAGGACCGCAAAGAAGCAGGAGCCGCGGAAGTTTTGCGGAATATGGAAATGCTGTTCCGGAAGCTCATATGCATACGCTCCGTCTGCACGCGGGTGCTCCGGTTTCATCTCCGCGGAAAAACATTCCTGCAGCCGTGGCGAGAAGAGGCGCAGGCGGACGCGGCAGTTTTGTGTCTCTTTTCCGTCTTCGTTCAGGAGAAACGGGCGCAAGGTCAAACTTTCTCCCGGCGCACATTCCAGCGAGCGGAGTTTCAGGCAGGGAAGCAGAGGCGCATACCCGCGCTTCGCTGCATAATAGGTCTGCACGGGCTGTCCGAGCCCGTCGACAAGCTGGCATGCGACGGACGGCCAGGGGCGTTTCCATGCCCACAGGAGAAGTCCGCCGTTCTGAGGCCATGCGCAGCGGCAGACTTCGATTGCGATGCGGTTGAATTCCGCGGCAGCGAGGTTCACGGCTTCCGCGAGTTCTGCAAGAGGAATCTCTCTGACACGATTGAACTTCTCGCCCCTGCGGAACATTTCTTCCGGATATTCCATGCAGAAATGGGAGATTTCGGGATAGAGACGCGCCATTTTTTCCGGCGCATACACCGTATCGCCGGGGATTGTGCGGAAACTCTCTTCAGAGAGCAGTTTTTCCCATGTTTCCGGGGACGGCATACAGCGCGCTCCGCATTCGCTGATGAACGGTCCGTCCGCGAGAACGGTGTCCCAGAGCCTGGCGGCGTCTGTAAACGAAGGGTAGATATGCCAGTCACCGTTTACCGGAGAAGATTCCATGAATTCGCGGGAGCCGTCGAGGTTGCGGATCAGATTCGCGGCGATGACGATGAGCGGTGCGGAGTCGCTGGTTTCCGCACAGAATTCGTTTCCGCCGCACCACAGGACCAGCGAGGGATGATTGCGGAGGCGGAAGATGTTCCATGCCGCCGCTTTTTCCCAGAGGCGCGTGTTTTTGCCGCGTCCGTCGACATTGATGGGGAAATCCTGCATGACGAGCAGTCCGCAGCGGTCGCAGAGTTCATAGAAGCAGTCGGATTCGAATTCCCCTGCGCCCCAGACGCGGAGCATCTGGATTCCAGCATCGCGGACAAGCGAGAGCTGCCATTCGAGCATCGCCGGATCTTCATCATGGAAACTGTCGGCCGGCATCCAGTTGCATCCTTTTACAAAGAACTCTTTTCCGTTGATGCGGAAAGTCCAGTCTCCGGTTGTGTAGTCGCCGCGGTCGCGCATCGTGTTGATGTAGGGGTTGAGCCTTCCCCAGTCTGCACTGCTCTTGTTTGTCTTGACTGCGCGTCCCTGGACCCGTTCGAAGGTGCGGATGCCGAAAAGAGTTTTCCGTTCATCCAGAATTCTTCCGTTGCAAAGGAGCCGGAATGTCGCTTTGTACAAATTCTGTTCTCCCATTCCATTCGGCCACCAGAGCTGCGGCTGAGGAACTGAAACCGGAATACACAGGATGCTCATCTCTTCTGACGGTGCAAACCGGATTTTTGTTTCAATGACCGCCTGCTGGAATGTTCCGCCTTCAACGGAGACTTGAATTTCATATTCCTCTTTTTGCGGAACGGCGTTGCGGCGGAGTTCGATGATGCAGTCCAGGTCTGCAGAATTTTCGTGCAGGGCGGTTGTGCGGATGAACGGACGCTCCAGAGATGCATGCGCGGGGCAGACGGTCAGTTCAGGACAGTGGAAGAGCCCGACGGAGTTGAAGTCTTTGTTGTCGCCGACATTCCATCCGCCGTACATGTGCCCTTTCAGCAGCGGAAATGCCGACATCTCCCGTGAGGTTCCCTTCATTTCTCCTGCGCATTCGATGCGGATGATGAGTTCATTTCCCGGAAGCAGGCGTCCGGAAAGTTCCGCGGCGACTCCGCAGATACTGCCTTCACTGTAACCGAGATACTCGCCGTTCAAATAGTAATGCGCGTAATAGTCGGCGCCGTCGAGATTCAGAATGAGGCGCTTTGTGTCTGCGGGACGGGAGAAGTTTTTCCGGAAGAACCAGGAACGTTCTTCGATCCACCGGCATTCGGAAGAGTTGCGGCGCAGGTAGGGATCTTTGATGATTCCCGCGTTTTTGAGAAGCCTGTGGATCTCTCCCGGATTCCCGATGGAGAGCCATTCCGCCGCGGAGAGATCCGGAAGCGCCGGATTTTCCGGATCGCATAAATCCGTATGCGCAAGCTTCCATCCGCCGTTAAGCGTGATGCGTTCGCGGTCCGGCCAGGGATAGAGATCGGAAACGAGACATTTTGCGGGGAGGTGCGGATACCACAGTTCCTGCCATGCGCCGGAGATTTCCGTCGAGAATGCGGCGTTCCATCCGCCGGAACCTGCGCGGCAGAGCAGAGCCAGCCGGTTTGTTCCTTTGCGCAGCATCAGCGGAACCGCGCGGGTGCCGCACGAGGAGAGCAGAAATTCGCCGTTCAGATAAATCTGAAAAAAATAATCGGCGGAAAGGCAGAGCATTCTCGGTTCATTTTTTTGCGATTCAAACGTCGTTTCCAGGAGCGCCTGCGAGACCGTCGGCTTGAAGGTTTCCGGCATCTGCGAAAAATCGAAAGTATTGCTGCCCGGAGGAAGTGTTTGCCGCTTTCCGTCATCGGGAAGATGCGCCGCGGGAATATCGGCAAGATTCATTTTTCCGGCTGTATCGTTTTTGAGTTTCCATGCGGAAGCGGGGAGCAGAGGCGCGGCGGAATCAAATTGAACGGCGGTGAATTGGAAAGATTTGGGAAATCCGGAAGCGCCGGACTCTATTTTCAAGGTCAGATTTTTCAACGGCCGGTTGCCGGTTTTGAATGCGAGTTCCTCTTCAAACCAGCGTTCCGCCCATGCTCCCTGAAAGTTGAGTTCCGCGGCTTTTCCCTGTTCGCCGTCTTCTGCAATCCAGAAGATGCGGAGCGAGCCGGAGCCGTATGGATGAATCAGGAAGGAGGCTTTGCAGACGGTGTGTGCCGGAACGTTTTCTGCACAGCGGAAAAGAAGTTCGGCATTTTCGCCGGAGGCTTCCCGTGCAAAAATGAAAGGAGTCTGATTGTTGGCAAGCCGGTTGTCCGCTTTTCGCAGAGCATGGACCGTTTTCCCGTGCTCCACGAGTTCCGGGGTGCAGTATTTCGTATGACAGGACATTTTCCTTTTTCCTCTGTTCACGTTTTCCGTTCCTGATTTCCGGAGCATTCCGGGAATCTCACGGATAATATAATATCTGTATTTGCCGAATTCACTGTTTTTGATGCGGAATATATTTGAAAAAACAGAAAAACATTTGCCGGACAATCAAAGAAAATAAAACGGCGTTCTTGAAAAAACGGTTCTTCGCGGTAATTTATAAGAAAAAATGTACAGGGGAGAAAAAAACGATGAAACCGCTGCCGGATCATTCCATATTCGAGGGAATATCATCCCGGATTTATGAAAAACGAAAAGACCATTGCTTTCGTTCGAGAGAGCGGCACCATCATCTGGTGGAACTGTGTTCCGCGGAGGATTTTTCAAAAATGCTGCTCGGCTGCAATTTTTTCTGCCGGACGCGCTCCTGGACGGGAGACTATCACAAACGGGAGAATCCGCCATTCCTGACGGTGACGCTGGTGCATTCCGGCGAAACGGCGGTCAGGATCGGCGGGCGCTATTTCATTGCGGAGGCGGGAGATGTGATTCTGTTTCCTCCGTACGGAAACTACGAATATTTTACGCTCGGGAACAGCGAGCGTTCCGCCGTGCTGATAACCGGAAAATCTTTGCTTCCGGTTCTGGAGTCGGCTGGATTGGCGGATACGTTTTGTCTTCACCTGGAACAGCCGGAAAAGCTCGAAGAGTATTTCAGGCGGATTATGGGGAAGCTGTCGGATGCTTTCCGCCTTTCTGCGCGGCGCGCGCTTGCGGGAATCTGTTTTGAGCTGATCCAGTTCCTTTCTATGCCGGAAGAAGCGGTTTCCGTCAATCCCGCACTGGGGATTGCGACGGAATGGATTGCCCGGCATTTTCCGGAACCTCTGAGGATGGAGGAGATCGCGAAGAAAGCGGGCGTCAGCGTTGCGGGACTGACGCGTCTGTTCCGGCGTCACCTGCAGACGACGCCCTACCGTTATCTGATAGCATACCGTATGCGTTATGCGGAATATCTGCTGAAGAACAGTTCTCTTTCCATAAAAGAGATCGCCGACCGCGCGGGGTACCGGAACCCGCTGAATTTTTCAACGGAATTCCG
This sequence comes from Lentisphaeria bacterium UBA4640, assembly GCA_002405835.1. Taxonomy (GTDB): domain Bacteria; phylum Verrucomicrobiota; class Lentisphaeria; order Victivallales; family UBA1829; genus UBA1829. The sequence continues at coordinate 43,924 of DHMO01000051.1, forward strand.
GAAATATTATTTCTGCTCCCCGCGCAGTTTCCGGTGAAGTTGCTTAAAAGGCGTCCGGAACGTGCCAGTCCCGGCGGCGGAGAACCTGTGAGCGGTCGACTTTTGAATTGTCGACATCGCTCAATTGAGCCTTCAGGGAACCGCGGGCCTGAAGCTGAGCGTGTCCGTCGGCGTAAAGCATGTTGACGGAATCCATGTGCGCTTCCCAGATTCCGTTGCTGAGACTCGGCAGGATGCGGTAGGCGCCTGTTCCGGGCGGATAAGCGGTTGAATTGCTTGAGCCGAACCGGACGGAATCGGCAAGATAGAAGCAGACGCTCGGGTTGGTCAGGCGTTTCAGATTCAGCAGCGAGGAGACGTAATCGGGACCGGAGGAGGTGCGGATCCAGTCCCAGTGTTTGGAGCCGGCGCGGCTCTCGAAGGTGTCGCCCCAGCCGCCGGCGCGGACGCCGTAGGTGAAATCGCTGTCGTAGTATTTGACGGCGTTTTCGGGACAGAAATAAATGGAGCTGCTCTTGGAAGTTTTCTTCACCTGGTTTTCCATGAAGTACTGCGCCCACTGCAAGGTTCCGGCGCCTCCGGAAGCCTGTGTTGTGGAGATTTTCACGAGCGGAAGAATATCGTTGAAATCATTCGCGTATTGCATGAAGAGCTGTCCGACCTGCCGCTGATTTCCGAGGCAGGAGATGGCGCGCGCTTTGCTTCTGGCGCTGTTCAGCGCGGGAAGAAGCATCCCGGCGAGGATCGCGATGATCGCAATCGTTACGAGGAGCTCTATGAGGGTAAATCTGTTGGATTTACGCTTGAAATATGAAATATTTCCTCTGTTGAAATGAAGTTTCATGGCGCAGTCTGCCTTTTTGGTTATTTCCGGTTGAGGGAAAGATATTTGAGGATGACCTGTTTGCGTTTCGTGTCCGGAACGGCTTTCTGTTCCTTCCAGTCGTCGGAATGTTCAAGGCTCCAGCCGTTCCACTTTTCACGGAAGGTGTGATAGGTCCAGTGCCACTGATTCTCTTCAAGCAGACTCACCATGTCGTCGAGATAACGGTCGCCGTCGGGAGCCCAGCGGATGACGGAGAATTCACCGGCGTAGATGATCGCGCCGTATTTTTTCTGGAAATCGAGAACCGGCTGGAAGTTTTTGCGCAGACGCTCCTTGTCCACATATTCCACGGTGTGGTGTGCGGCGTGGAGACCGAAAACATCGACTTTCGAGGGGTAGCGGATCGGATTTCCTTCTTTGATGCGTTTCATTTTGTCACGCAGTCCCTGATGCGTGTAAACGCCGGGGAGGTAGCAGTGAAACTGGTAGATGATGTTTTTCAGCGGGAGCGGCTGGAGATAGATGAACGTATCGACTCCGCCCCAGTAGTTTGAGGCGATCATGACGGGTTTTTCCGCATCGATTTTGCGGATTGCCTCGGCGGCTTTCAGCTGGACTTCAAGATAGTTCCAGCGGCATTCGGCGGTCTGCACGGGTTCGTTGAGAAGGTCGTAAGCCCAGACTGCCGGTTCATCGCGGAAGGTGCGCGCGGCGTTCTCCCAGATGCGGACGAAAAGGTTCAGCCATTCTTCGGACTGGAAGAGGCGGAAGGCGGAAAGCTCGTTGTCCTTGCGGGAGATTTCGCCCGCCGTGCCGAACACCTGCGGATTCGAGTAGCGCCCGCCCGGGGTACGGTAGGTCATGATGACTTTGATTCCGCGCTTTTCAAATTCGGGGCAGAGCTCTTTGAGCCGTTTGAACTGACGCTCCATTTCAGCTTCGTAGGTCTTGTAATTCAGATTTGCTCCTTTGGGACCGAGCCAGAGACGGACGGCGTTGACGTTCCATTTTTCGAGCGTGTCGAATGCCGTCGGATCATCGAAGACATAGTATTCCGCGACCACGCCGCGGAGACGGGGGGCGTTGCGGACGGCGGGGGAGTATTCGCACTTGAAATCCGCGGGGAGCTTCTGTTTGAGGCGGAACGTTTCGAACGGGTCGCAGACTTCCGCGCGGATGTCCTTGAATTCCGCCGTTCCCGTGGCGAACTGGAGTCCGAAAACAGCTGTAAGGCGGATGTTGTCGCCGTAGAAGGGGAGACGCCAGACGACTTCAGTCCAGTCATTGGTTCCGGTGAATCCTTTGGAGCCGCGCCAGTAGGGATCGTTTTTCGTTGCTCCGGCGAGCAGGAGTTTGGCGTTGTGGAAGTTTTTGCCGCCGACGCTGCGGACATCTTCCGTTTTGATTTTGAAGGAAAACTTGACGGTTTTTCCGGCAAATTTTGCATTGTCGGGCACAAAGCGGACGCCCTCGGTGGCGTTTGAAACTTTTGTACCGTGCGGAATGGAGACTCTGACCGTTTTCGTTTCAGCGTCCCATGTTCCGAATTTTCCGGGGATGATTTTCGCGGAGTCGAAAAGGTTTTCTCCTGCCGGAGCGGAGAAAAGCGCCAGAAACGCCAGAGTTCCGAAGAGCTTTTTCAGAGTGTTTTTCATGAGTTGCTTCCTTTCATTTTTTTCGGTTTGCTGTATATATTATAAACGAAAAAGGCTTGAAAAACAATCCTTTATTTGCTATATTATACATAGAAAGTAAACAAAAATATATGAAAAATCAACATTACGATGAAACCGCTTCAGAACAGACGGATTTTTGAGGAACACCGCCTTGCGCTTCAACAGAAATTCGCGGACGGAATGGAAGTTTACTTCCGCCGCGACTTCCGCATAGTGAAGTCGTATCCCCTTCTTTTTGAACGGAGAGCGCGCGAGCCGCTCTATACGATGATTCTGTATGAACATCATTGTCTGAAGGATATGCACTACCGCCGGCGCAACGCCGCATTCTTTTCGATGGAAGTGATCTGGGATGGCTCGCTTTCGGTCCGTCTGGACGACCGCATGTATCTGCTGGAGCCGGGCGACTGCCTTCTGATTCACCCTTATATCGATGCGGAACTGCTGACCGGTCCCGCCGGATTCTGCGTGAAGACTTCGCTGGTGATTGACGGTGTTCTGCGCAACGCCGCGATTTCCGCATTCGGGCTTGAGAAGCGCGACGTGCTGACGCGTCCGGACTGGAATGAACTGCGCGTTCTGATTCAGTCGCTGAAAGAGCTCTGCGCCGAGCCGGGGAAGAACCAGGATGAGAAGAACGGACAGCTTACGTACCGTCTGTTTCAGCTTTTTCTTCATCCGGCGGAGACGACGGGGGCGTTTCAGCGGATCAGCGGTGCGGCGGAGTACTTGGAGAAGCACTTTGCGGAACCCGTCTCAATGACTGCGCTGGCGGAGATGTGCGGCTGTTCGCGGATGCATCTGATCCGCTGTTTCAAACAGATGCACGGCATTTCACCATACCGGATGCTGACGGAGATCCGGATGCGCGAAGCGGTCCGTCTGCTCCTGATGGAGCGTTCTCTTTCGGTGAAGGAGGTCGCGGAGCGTGTCGGTTATGCGCGTCCGCTGAATTTTTCCGCGGAGTTCCGCAAGCGTTTCGGCGTTTCGCCGCGGATGTACCGGAGGTTGAGTCCGGAGGATGAAATCAAGTGCGCGGATCCTGCAGAAAATTTTCTTTATCCATGACCGTGAAATTCCGCCGCATCCGGACAATTGCCGCAAGTTTCCTTCTCATACGGAAACGCACTTGACATTTACCCATCTTATGTTATACTAATGCGGGATAATGATCAACACAACTTTGAAAGAAGAGAAGATGAAAACAGCCCTGGGAATCGACCTCGGAACAACGAAAGCCGCAGCCATTTTGCTGGATGAAGACAGAACACTGCTCGGTGTCGCCAATGCCGCGCATCATGCGGATATTCCGTCCGTGCCGGGCGGAGCGGAACAGGATCCTGAAAAAATTCTGGATGCGGTCGCGCGGATCATTGCCGGACTGCCGCAGGATCAGCTCGGCAGAATATCGTGCATCGGCGTTACCGGACAGATGCATTCGGTTCTGCTCGGAAACGGAACCTCCGTTTCGCCGCTCGTCACCTGGCAGGATCACCGCTGCGGAGCTGAAAGACTGAAGCGTTTTCAGACGAAAACCGGACTTCCCCTGCGCGAAGGTTTCGGCGGAACAACACTTGCGCGTCTCGCGGAGGAAAAACAGCTCGGAGCATGGAATTTCGCGGCGACAATCAACGATTATCTCGTTTATGTTCTGACCGGAAACAAACGTGTCATGACCGATCCGACTCATGCCGCAAGCTGGGGGCTTTACCGCGACGGCGGCTGGAACCTGAAGGCGCTGGAAGCTCTGCATATTCCCGCTTCCATTCTGCCGGAAATCCGTCCGTGCGGAACAGTCGCCGGAACGGTCTGTGCGGAGGCCGCGCGCAGATTCGGCATCCCGGAAGGCGTTCCCGTCGTGAATGCGATCGGGGATAATCAGGCGTCGATTCTCAGCTGCGGCAGCGATTTTGCGCATGAAATTTATCTGACGCTCGGAACGGGGGCTCAGCTTTCCCTGGTGGTGGACAAGGCTCCGGCGGAACTTCCGGATTCGCTGGAAGCGCGTCCGTTCCCCGGCGGGCGTTCCCTGCTGGTTTCGGCTCCGCTCTGCGGCGGCGCCGCGTTTGCATGGCTTGCGGATACGGTCAACGCATTTCGCCGCGACCTCGGCGAATCGGAACTCCCGAAAGGCGCTCTGCTGGATCGTCTTGACGCTCTTGCTCTTGCGGAACTGGAGCGCGGCGAGCCGGAACTGACAATTGCTCCGCACTTCCTCGGCGAACGCTGGAATCCGGATTTGCGCGGAAGCTGCAGCGGTCTGACTCTTTCGAATGCTTCGCCGGGAAAGATCGGCGCCGCGCTTGCACTTGGAATCATCCGCAATCTCAAATCCGGTTTCAGCGCGGAGGTGCTGGCGGACCGCCGTTCCATTATCGGTTCGGGAAACGCGGTGCGTCTGCTGAAGAGCATTCAGTTTGCCATTCAGCGTGAGTTCGGTCTTCCGCTCTGTCTGACGGAAACGCGCGAAGAGGCGGCTGTCGGCGCCGCTCTTCTTGCGCTCGGGAAATAAAGACGGGTTATTTCAGTTTCAGTTCCAATGCCTGGACGTCGCACCATTTGCCGAATTTGAATGCGGAGTTTTTCCAGAGTCCGGCGTCTTCAAAGCCGTGACTGCGGTGGAAACGGAGACTTGGGATGTTGTCGGCGGTGATGATCGCCATGAGTCCCGCATAGAAACCGCGCTGTTTCAATTCGCGGATGAGCTGCTCCAGGAGCGGAGAGCCCCAGCCGCGCCCGGTGAATTCGGGGGCGAGATAGATGCTCAGTTCCGCCAGACGGTTTGTATCCTGCGGACGGAAACGGTCGGCGCAGGCATAGCCGGCAACGGCGCCGTCCGCCGTCTCGATGACGAGGAACGGGCAGTTGTCGCGGTGTGCAATCTCGACTTTGGCGAGCATTCCCTGTTCCGTGAGCGGAGCGTCGTTGAAGGTTGCTGTTGTGTGGAGAATGTAGTGATTGTAAAGTTCCGTCAGCGCGGGGAGATCCCCGGGCTGAAACGGACGGATTGTGTATTCGTTCATGTTATCCGGCTTTCCGATAGCGGAGGAGACGCGCTCCGCCGAGTTCCAGTATGCCGTCGCTGAGCTTTCCGAGAATTGCGAACAGGACAATGCTCGCAATGATGACGTCAGCGCGGCTTGTCTGCTGCGCGTCGTACATCAGGAAACCGAGTCCCTTTGATGCGCCCATCAGCTCGGCGGCGACGACAAACATCCACCCGAGGCTGAGTCCGCTGCGGAGCGCCGTAATCCACGACGGCAGGGCGGCGGGGAGAATGATCCGCAGAATCAGCTCTTTCGGTCTGAGTCCGAACAGTTCGCCGACTTCGACCAGCTTGCGGTCGACCTGCTCAATGCCAGACGCGAGAGTCAGGTAGACCGGGAAGAAGACGCCGGTTGCGATCAGCGCAATCTTGCTTTCCTCGAAGATTCCGAGCCAGAGCAGAAAAAGCGGAACCCACGCCATCGACGGAATGTTGCGCAGAGCCTGCAAGGTCGGGTCGAGGAGTTTGCGTGCGGTTTTCGAGTATCCTGTCACGGCTCCCGCGACTGTTCCCGCGGCGGCGCCGATCAGAAACCCGACCAGCACGCGCAGCGTTGTCACGCCGATGTGTCCCCACAATTCGCCGGCGCGCCCGAGTTCAAACAGCGTCTTCGCGATTGTCAGCGGGGAGGGCAGCCACTCCGCCTGAATCAGTCCGAACACGGACGCCAGCTGCCATAATATAACGATTGCAATCGGAAAAATCCATCCCATAAAATTATTTCTCCCTGTTTTTTTCAAGCGGAGCAAAGTACGAACGGGCGATCAGCTTTTCCACGACGTCCTTCATCGCGGGACCTTCCTTCAGCACGCCGCTCTTGCGGAGCGCGTTTCCGGCTTCAATGAGCGAGAGTTCCTGTTTTCCGGTGAACGTGGCGTCGTTCAAGCCCGTGCGTTCAAGCAGAAGTTTTGCAACTTCGGGCGTGATTTTAGCCTCTTTCGCCACGAGCGCGAGATACTCAGCCGGGTGTTCCTGTGCCCATTTGCGCGCTCTTTCATAGGCGGCGAGAACACGCGTCACGATTTCCGGATGCGCTTCCGCGAATTCCCGGCGGACGCTGATGACGTTGTAGGTGTTGAAGTCGACATTGCGGTAGAGATATTTGGCTCCCGCAAGTTCCGCCTGCGCCATGAGGGGATCCAGCCCCGCCCAGGCGTCGACGCGTCCGCGCAGAAGCTCGTTCTTGCCGTCCGGATGCTGAAGCGTGACAACCTTGACATCATTGAGTGAGAGTCCGGCTCCGGCGAGCGTGCGGACCATGAAGACATACGGGTCGGTTCCGGGCGTCGCCGCGATGGTTTTGCCCTTGAGTCCGGCGACGTCCTTCACTGTGCTTCCGGGCTTGAGCAGGAGCGCGGTCCATTCCGGCGTGGTTGTGATGTAAACGGTTTTGATCGGGTTCCCGTTGATGAAGCTGATCAGCGCGGCGACGCCCGCGGAGGAGCCGATGTCAACGCTTCCGCTGCGCAGGAACTCCATGGATTTGTTGGAGCCCTGACTGAACACCCAGCGCACCCGGATGCCGTCCTTTTTCAGGTCTTCTTCGAGGTAGCCCTGCTGACGCAGCACGAGTCCGATGGGGCTCCAGTTCGCGTAGTCGAGCCGGATTTCGGAAAGAGTGTTTCCGGTTGCGGGGTTCTTTTTTGACGGGATGCTGACGAGCGCCAGAAGCGCCGCCGCGGCGATAATGACTGCTGCGATGATGATTTTCGTTTTCATATTCTCTTATTCTCCTCTCCGGTCGACTCGCGACCCGAATGCTCTCATGTGATTCCATGCGTTGATTTCCGGCGAATTGCCGGGGTTGCCCTGCTGTTCGTCAAAGTAGCGTTTCACGCCCGGTCGGTTCCAGAATTTGCGGTCTTCCCCGACGGGACAGACCTTTGTACAGATTCCGCACGGCCAGTTCCCCGCGTCCTTGAGCTCCTGATGCCGGATGGTGCAGGCGTTCATATCCATCTTGGCGAAGCGGTCCTTGCGGTCGCCCGTGAGCGCCTGAACCGGACAGAGCCTGCGGCAGACGTCGCAGTGCAGACAGAGGTCTTTTTTCATGACCTCGTCGGGTTCGATTTCCGCGCTCGTGAGGACGGATACCAGACGGTGGCGGGGGCCGTACTCCTTTGTGAGGAGCGTGTGGTTCCAGCCGATCGTGCCGAGCCCGGCAAGGTAACCGGCTATGACATGGCTGAAGCTCGACATCGCATTGTTGATGAGGTACTTCAAGTCGGAATAGCAGTCGCGCGGCGCCCAGATTGCCGGATGCCCTTTCTCCATGAGCCAGAGGACAAGGTCGTATGCGATGCGGTCGAGCATGATGTTGCTGGTCGTGTAGAGCTCCTGATAGTTGATGGACGGTGTGCTCTCGACAATCGGCAGGGGCATGGGGACCGCCATGACGATGACCGATTTCGCTTCCGGCCAGATGCGGTCCGGATGAAAGACGGTCGGCGAATCCGGGTAGTATTCCCGGTATCGCGCGACATTGGTGAACCCGACGAGCGTAGCGCCGAGCTCCTTTGCCTTTGCTCTGATTTCTTCCTTGAGTGTCATATATAGTATTCAATCCTCTGTTCTGCGGTTGCGAAGAATTCGCGGAAAATATGCTGTTTGACTTCCACAAAGTCCGGATGGCTGCGGTCGCGCGGACGCATCAGCCGCACGGGGACGATTTCGCGGATTCTGCCCGGACGCGGCGTCATGACGATGATCCGGTCGGCGAGATACACGGCCTCTTCGATGTCATGCGTCACCATGATCATGGTGCTGTTGTTCTTGCCGTGAATGCGGAGCAGTTCTTCCTGAAGATGAATCTTCGTCATGGCGTCAAGCGCGCCGAACGGTTCATCGAGGAGCAGCAGTTCGGGTTTGTTGACGAGTCCGCGGGCGATTGCGCACCGCTGCGCCATTCCGCCGGAGAGCTGCGCCGGATATGCCCGCGCAAACTTGTCCAGCCCGACGAGCTTCAGATATCCGGGCACGATTTCCGCCGCTTTGGTGCGGTCGGCAAGCCCGAATGCAACGTTTTCTTCGACGGTGAGCCACGGCATGAGCCGCGCTTCCTGAAAAACGAATCCGCGGTCGCGTCCCGGCTTCCCGACGGGTTTCCCGTTGAGTTCGACTTCTCCCTTGAAGTCGCGGATGAATCCGGAGATGATCCGGAGCATGGTCGACTTGCCGCATCCCGACCCGCCGACGATTGCGATGAATTCACCGCGCTGAATCTCGAAGTTGATGTCGCTCAGAACTTCGACCTCGCGTCCGTCGACGGGGAAGTTTTTGTACAAGTGCCGAATGGAAAGTATGTTGTCTGTTTCGTTCACGGTCAGCCTCCCTGTCTGTTTCGCTGTCGGGGCTTTAATATACAGCACATTTTTGAAATGTCAACTAATTTAGTAAAGTATTTTGCAAAATATTTTTCAGCGTGTTTTCTGCATTATCCGGAAAATTTTCCGGAATAGATGACTTTAAAAATATTGGATTGCATCTTTTGCCGGGTTTTTATTGCCGTTTATAAAGATTTTTCCTTGAAATTCCGCTGAAATATAGTACAGTATATAGCATAAAAACAAAGGACGGCACTTATGGAAGACATTCTCTACTGCTTCAGTTTCTCCGATTTCTCCGAAAACGGTGAAATCGTTCCGGAACTGCTCTCCGCGCTCGGTTATGATTTCAGTTCCTGGCGCGATGCGGAAACGAAAAAACTTGCGCATACGCTCTATTTCAAGACGCGTGAGGAGGCGGAGGCCGCAAAAGAACAGTTCGAGGGGATGACGGACACGCTCCGCGACATGGAAGTTTCCATCGGGAATCTTGCCGTCTCCGAACTCAAAAAAGAGGACTGGGCGGAATCGTGGAAGATTCATTTCAAACCGATTGAGATCTCCCCGACGCTCGCGATTACGCCGTCCTGGATCGACTTCAAGGCGAAGCCCGGACAGCATGTGATCGTTCTTGATCCGGGAATGAGTTTCGGAACGGGACAGCACGCGACGACCAAGTTCTGCCTGACTCAGCTTGACCGCTTTGCTTCGGAACACGACGTTTCTCAGCTTTCCATGCTTGATGCCGGCTGCGGCTCCGGAATCCTCGCCATCGCCGCGGAAAAGCTCGGATATCATGACATCCATGCGTTCGACATCGACCCCGAAGCGGCGCGGATCGCGAAAGAGAATGCGGAATTCAATCACTGTTCCCGTATTCATTTCTCCGCTGCGTCGCTGATCGAGTTCAATTCGCGGGGCGTGAAATACGATGTGATTGCGGCGAACATCCTTTCGTCCGCCCTCCTGGCGGGCAAGGATAAACTGCTTTCCCTGCTGAAACCCGGCGGATGCCTCATCATGGCGGGCATTCTCGACAAGGAATACGAAACCGTGAAAGCCGCGTTCGAGGCCTCCGGATGCGTCCAGTTCGCCTCGACCGAGGAGAAACAGTGGCGCGGAGGGGCTTTTGTCTATTCAAAATGAAAATTATTGACGCGCATCTTCATTTTTCCAAATGTGAAGGCTTTGATGAAGTCGCCCGCGCGGCGGGACACTGCAACGAGGCGGAGAATCTGAAAGCCGCATTTGATGAATGCGGAATCGTTCTCGGCATCGCAATGGGGGAGATGGGCGGCGAACGGATTGAAGGCGTGGCGACGCCGCGTCTGCCGAACTGTCCGCAGCCACCGTTCCTGGTGCACTGCGCCGGACTCGAGAGCTGCGAGCTTTCACGCGAAACGCTGGACCGTTCGCTGGAGCTTTTCGACGCGGAGTTCCGCAAGGCGGACTGCGTCGGTTTGAAACTTTATCCGGGCTACAACCCGGTTCCGCTGAACGATCCTCTGCATGAACCGTATTTTGCGCTTGCGGCGAAGTACGATCTTCCGGTCGTGATTCACACGGGCGAGCTTGCGGGCACGCACGGTCTGCTCCGTTTTTCGCATCCGCTGAACGTGGATGAGCTTGCGGTGAAGCACCCGGAGAACCGTTTTGTGATGGCGCATTACGGCAACCCGTGGATTGTGGACGCCACGGCGGTTGCGCAGAAGAACCCGAACGTTTATCTTGATCTTTCGGGACTTGCCGAGGGCAATTACACGACGGACGCATACCTGAAAAAATTCCACGGGCACATGGAGCATATCCGCCACTGGCTGGAGTATCTGGATGACTTCAGCAAGGTCATGTACGGCTCGGACTGGCCGCTGATCAACATCCCGTGTTACGTCGGAGTGATCCGGAGTCTGATTCCGGAGGAATTCCGGGAACAGGTTTTCTTTGAGAATGCCTGCCGCATCTTCCCGAGAGTCGGCGCCCGGCTGAAAAAATGAGGAAATGAAGATGCCGTCCGGTTATGTCGCGTCTCTGGATTTCCGGGTGGAAGTTGATGTTCTGACGGTTTCGGAATTCTGCTCGCTGTGCCGTGCGGTTGACTGGGATGCTCCTCCGCCGGAGCAGGTTGAAACGGCTCTGACGAATTCAATCGCCCGTTTTTCCCTCTATTCCGGCGGAGATCTGATCGGCATGGGACGCTTTGTCGGCGATCGCGCGATGTTCTGTTCCGTGTATGATTTTGCGATCCGTCCGGAATTCCAGAACCGCGGAGCCGGAACATTTCTGATGCGTTTCATGCTGGACTGGCTCCGGAATCATCTTCCGTCCGGACGCCATATCTGCTGTGACTTGATGTCCGCAACAGGGAAGACCGGATTTTACGAGCGTTTCGGCTTCGCTCCGCTTCCGAATCCCGCAATGAATCTGGAAAACGGCATGACAATGATGGTCGAGGGGAAAGCCTGAGCTCCCCGTCTGCTGCATGTATCAGTTTTTGTGTTTTGTAGATTTTTAATGATGCTTATATAGAGTATATAAAATATAATTGCAATAAGTGTTTGACAAAAAGTTTTTGCAGGGTATATTATACCGGCAAACTTGATAATGAATTTTCTGAATGGAGAGTCGAGGATGGACAGCAGATTCACTTCCGCCGCTTATTTGAAACTGATGATTCCTTTTCTGCGTGCGCTGCCGCAATTTCTGCGGACGCCGGAGGGACAGGCGGAGCTGTTTTATTACGGGACCGGAGAGAGCGCAAGCTGGGCGGTTCAGAGCAATATGAATATCTGTGCCGCGCTCGCGGTACTCTCGGAAGAACCGGATTTTGAACGCTGCAATCCATTGTTTTCACGCGGGGAGGTGCGGGAAATTGCGTTGAAACTTTTCCGTTATGCCATGCGGACACATGTTACGGGAGATTTGAAGGCGACCGACGGCAGGCAGTGGGGGCGTCACTGGATCAGCGTCCTCGGAGCGGAACGCATGGCACACGGAATGAACATTCTTGAACCGTACATGTCCGCAAAGGATAAAGCTCGTTACAAAGCGTTCCGTCTGGCGGAAGCCGAGTGGCTCCTGAATGAATATCCGGTGCAGGCTGGTTTTCCGCTTGAAAGCAATAAACCGGAATCGAATATCTGGAATGGCGGTTTTCTGCTGCGGGCCGCGCTGGATTATCCGGAGACGCCCCATGCGGAGCAGTATCGGGAAAAGGCGTGCGCATTTCTGCTGAACGGAATTTCCGTACCTTCGGATTCAAAAAGCTGCAGGTTGTTCCGCGGCAAACCGCTGAACCGGTGGTTCGTCGGTGCGAATTTTACGGAAAACTATTCTTTGAATCATCACGGCTACATGAACATCGGTTATATGGCGGTCTGTCTTTCGAACATCGCCATGCTGCATTTCAATTTCAGAGAACGCGGTCAGACTCCGCCGCCGGAACTGTATTATCACGCGGAAGAATTATGGCGCTCGCTGAAAATTTTTCTCTGGGAGGATGGACGGCTCATGCGAATCGGCGGAGATTCGCGTTCGCGTTATACTTACTGTCAGTGCTTCCTGATACCGGTTCTGCTTTTTGCCGCCGAGCATTTCGGCGATCGTGATGCCGCACGCATGGAACAGGAGTGGCTGAAAGTCGTTGAACAGGAACTGAATGACAACACAGACGGGAGCTATTTCGGTAAACGGCTGAGTTCGATTCGCGACATTTCATGGTTCTATTATTCGCGATTGGAGTCGGATCTGTTTCTTGCTCTTTCCTGTGGTGCATACTGGCGCCGCAGATTCGCGATTCCCCAGCCTTCACGGCAGATTGAAAAACAAAATGTCGTCTGGTCGGAGCCGCTGCACGGCGCAGTTCTGATCCGCCGGGGCAATGTCGCCCGTTCCTGGGTGCGAAATGCTTCACAGGGGCAGAACGGTCTGTGCGTGCCGCTGAATGACAGCTCGTTCGGCGAATGGCAGGGAAATCTGCTGGGGCACATTACAGGCAATCTGATCGGTTACCGGGAGAATGCCGAAGGGGAAGTCAAGCTCATTCGAGAGGGATTCCTTTATTCGGGCAGGACGGCTCTGGAGGAGTGTCTGCCGATGGGGGAGGGAGAACAGCGTTATAAAGTCGCTGAAGTTCGGATTGGCGTTGCGGCGCTTCCGGACGGGAAGACGATGCTGATTGCTCAGCGCTGCAAAGTTGTCAAGGAGACGACGCTGCGGGGGATTGACCCGCTCTATTGTGAAATTCCGAACGATGTGTTCAACGGTTATTGCCGGGAATACCGCGGCGGCAGATTTCATGCGTTTCTGCCGATGCTGGAGTCTGGAAGCGAGGAGATTGTGGATACGGGTGAACGCTGTCTGAATGTTGACAACAAACTTTCTGTGTTCCTGCTTGGCGGAGGGAAAAGTTTGAAGATCGTGCGTCCCGGACGGCGTAATGTTCTGTTGTGCAAAGCATCTCCGCCGGAGATGGGGTCTCTGTATGCTGACTTGATTACGGTTGATCCAGTTCGGAAAACTCGCCGCTATTGTCCCGGGGAGATCTTATTCGATACCGTCTATGCAGTTTCCGCGGATACGACGGCGGATGATATGTCGCGGATGAGCGGAGAAAGTTCTGCGAGCTGCGCACTTCGTACAGCGGTATTTCATGCCGCCGACGATTTTATTTATCGATTCCAGGTGAACTACGATACACTCCAGGTCTCCTTGAGTAAGGAATAAAGTCTTAGTTTTTAAAAGAAAAAGCAATCATAATAGGTATATAATATTATATATCTATAAAATGATTGTTTTTTCTAGCCTGCGCTCTTGACAAAAAAGCATTTATGTGCTATAATATAGCTGTCAAGGGAATAAAACAGAAAGAGGAAAGGAAGAAAAATGAAAATCCGGAAGAAAAAATTCACCCTTATAGAACTTCTTGTGGTAATTGCGATTATTGCAATCCTTGCCGGTATGCTGCTGCCTGCGCTGAACAAGGCGCGGGAAAAAGCTCTGGCAATATCATGTGTGGGAAATTTGAAACAGGCCGGGCAGATGTTTACTCTCTATGGCGACTCTTATAACGCCATTCCTTACAGCTGCAGTTCAATCAGTGCAGGAGAACCGCCGTACTGGACTTGGTTTCTGATTCAAATGGCGTCAGCGCCCAAGACGAATTCGTATATTGGGCGGAAAGACAAGGTTTTCTTTTGTCCGGCAAACAAAAAACAGGAGGAGCTTGGCGGTTCAAGGCGGCTGGCGAAAAACAGTTATGCGATAAACGGAAGAGCTGCTTTGAATCCGGCAAACGGCACAACGGATTACAGTTCCTATCCGTTTTATGCGGCTGCTCCATTGACTGCCATAAAAAAGCCGTCGTCGCTTTATGCTGTTCTTGATGCAGCGGATTTTCGCGTGGATCCGCGTCAGCTGCATGGCTATCTTGAGGAAGCAGCGGTGAATCCGTTCGGCTATATCGGAGTGGATTACATTGATTACCGCCACAGTCGCGGAGTGAACGCTTTATGTGCGGACGGGCATGTCGAGTACGCGCAGGGAATTATGCGTCTTACCACGGAAACGCGGCATCACTGGTATGCGAAGCCGTAAGAGAGGTGATTCATGAAATATAAGGCTTCTGCATTGGCGTGTCTGATTTTTGCCTCCGCTTTCCCGCTTTTCTCCGCATCATCCGTTTACGAGTCGCGTCTGTTCGGGAAAGTTTCTGCAACGCAGGGAAGGAATGAAGTTGTCCTGCAATGTGAATCTGCGCAGAAAGCGCGGGAATGCGCCAGCAAATATATGACGGATATTCTGCTTTTCGGCACAGCGGTTCCGGAGGGTAATGCTATTCGCTTGAAAAGTGATGCATATTGCCGGATTTCTGTTTCCGGAAAACGGGTCATCATCCGTTTTGCTTCGTCTCTGAAGAATTTTCCTGCGCTGGAAAAAGGGGAGATTTTAACGGAAGCGAACAGCTATCCCCGCTGGTATGACCGGTTCGACAACGATGCGGCCGCCGTCGGGTTCTTCGGCTGGGGAAATCTTCCGCGGGATACTTACGGGGATTTTGCATGGGCGCGCCGCTATTTCCGCAGAATGCTTCATCCTCTGGCGTGTGAAGCGGATTACCTTGCTCCCGGAATCTATGATTACAGTTTTACCGACTGGTTTCTAAAAATGGCGGAGAAATATGATTTCAGCGCGGATATTTACCAGTCGCATGAATCGCCGAACCGTCCTTATTTTCCATGGAATGTAGTTCCGCTTCCGCATATCGGCAGCAGGCCGTTCCACCCGGTGCATCCGCTGCTCCGTATCGGATTGGCGAACTACTGTGAAAACGTCAATATTCCGTCGACGGACAAGTACTTGTTTGAAGGACAGCGCATGTTTGCGGAGCGGGTTCGGAGCAATCCCCGTTATGCCGCCTATTTCGCATCGGCGGAAATCGGCAATGTGGGGCTTCCGGACTTTGATGTGCTCGCGGATGATCCGGAAGTGAGGAAAGAATGGGTTGCGTATCTTCGCGACCGCTTGGGATGGAGTCTTGCCGAGACAGGAATGCGTCACTATGGTGATGAGAAAAAGTTCTCTTCATGGGATGAAGTCACGGTTCCACGTCTGATTGACTTTACCGGACGGGATGGCGATTCCCTGTTCCGGCTGAACGGTTTGGCGTGGGAGGCTAAGACGCAGAACAGGGAAGGCGGGGAAACGGACTGGTATTCCGCAAATCCCAACGATCCTGTTTTTCAGACGAGAAACAAGTTTCCGCTGCGGTACCGGTTCCGTGTAAAATTGAATGCGGAGAGTTTCGGAAAACGGAAATATCTGCATATTCAGCCGGAGGCATGGCACAACAATCGGTTTCATGTAAAAAAGGTGTTTCTGAACGGAAAGGAACAGGTTGAGCTGACCGACCGTTCCCCGGTCTGGGGTGACGAGGAGCAGTGTTTTCAGCTGGATGTTCCTCAAAAAGGAGAAAATCTGCTGGAATTGGAAGTTTCGGGGAATGCTCTTGCCGGTTATATTTTTCTGAGTCCGCATGGACGCTGGCATTATCCGGAAAACAGCAGGTACCGGAACCGGAGATATTTTGACATTCTTGAATTTTCCGCGCAAATCCGTGCGGATCACATTACCCGGATTATGCGGAATTACCGCATCGGAGATCTGGACAGGGGGCGTCCGCAGCTGGTCATGGCGTGTTTCGCCGTGCTGGACAAACTGCTGCCTGGAATGAGAGCGCATGGAGGTTTTCCGCATGACACCGGAATGACCGGCGTCACATATGCTCCGTGGACGACGACTTATTCTGTTCTTCAGAACATTCCGGTGAGCGTTGAACCGGGAACCTGGCCGAGGAATGCCGCACAGTTCCAGAGACTTGTGACTTTGTATCTTACACTCGGAGTGGATTCGGTCAACTTCCTGTTTGCACCGACGCAATACAGGAATCTTGCGGCGAAAGATTCATCCTGCTGGCTGGATGCGAATGCGGAACTGGTCAAATGTATCGGAAAACTGGAGCTTCCCGCTGATAAAGTCGGGGTTCTGCGTTCTATCCGCAACGCCGCACGGTTCCGTTTCAAGGCTCCGTGGACCTTTGACGTTTCCAGAGGAGCCGTCCAGAGCACGGGAAGGCGTCCGCAAGTTGTTGATCTGGAAGATGTCATTGCCGGAAGAGCGGATCAATTTCCCGTCCTTTTTGATGCAGGAAGCGTGACTCTCACGGACCGGGAGATTGACGGTCTGAAGAAGTATGTTGAACAGGGCGGCATTTTTATTGCGACACATCATACCGGACGTCACACCATTGAGACTGCAGACGCATGGCCGATTTCAAAACTGACGGGGCTGATGCCGGAAAAATATATTTCCGCCGCGGAGCCTGCGGTTTTTGCTGAAGATCAGAGTTTATGGCCGGAACTGCAGGGAAAAACTTTGACGGCCTCCGGACTGGCATTGAATTTACTGCCCGGAAACAATGATGTGAAAGTCATTGCGTACTGGCGGAATTCCGGAAAAATTGCTGCTGCGGAACGGCGGATCGGCAAAGGCCGAATCATTCTTCTGGGATCCCCGTTCTATTTCAACAGCAAAGACAGCAACGGAAGCTGGCGATCCGACAAAAATTCCAATGACCTTCTGGGCAGACTTTTCGATTCGTTGAAGGTTCCGAGAATCTCATACGTCGTTCCGGAAAATCAGCAGATTTTTGCGGAAAAGCGGCGCAGTAAAAACGGACTTTACGATGTTTACTTTGTTTCGCGGGTGCATTCCGCACCGGATAAGGCAAGAGCGTATCAGGTGACTTTCTTCAATTCAAATCTGGACAGACTGGTGGAAATTTCCGCATCCGGTTATCCGGAGCGCCAGGTGCAGCGGAATGCGGACGGTTCATTCACGATAACCGGTTTGGAGCTTGAACCGATGCAGTGCCGGATTTTTGTCGCTCCGGCAGAAAATCCGGAACGTGCTCCGCTGCTTTGGCTGGAATCACTTGCGCGGCGGTGGGGAGTCCTGGAGCCTCTTGATTCAGAGAAGAATGAGCCTGTTTCCAAACCGTCAAAATGGATTATTCCACTGGTGGACGGCTGGGAGGCGGAACAGCCGGAAACCGGAGTGAGAAAAAATGTGAAACTCGGAACGTTCGATGTCATGGGACTGGATCCCGCACATACCGCATACTTCCGAAAAAACGTTAAACTTCCGGAATCGTGGAAGAACCGCCGCATTGAATTACTGTTCGACAGTCCGGCGAGATTCTTTACCGGAGTATTTCCGAAAGGCTCTTTGCGGATCAACGGACGTAAACTGCTGATGAATTTCAACCGGGAATTCAATGACCTTGCGAGTTCTGTAACAGTTCCTTCGGACGGAATTTTGAACCTGCAGCTGCGGGTTGACGGCGCGGAAAACTGGGAAAAGGCTTCCAGACGTCCGGCTGGAGTTGCCGGAATGTTTTATCTTCTTGCCAATCCGAAACCTTTGCACGCAATGGAGATTACGGAATGGACTGCGGCGGAAAGTCTTGGCCGCACGAAGACGGAAAAGCCTGGAACGGAGATGAAAATTCTGTATCTGGAACACCGGTTCCGGATTCCGGAAAACTGGGAGCGGAAGAACATTTTCTTTGAACTTGATTGCCCTCATGGAATTTTCGGCTGGCTTGAAGTCAACGGGCATGTGCTGAATATGCCGAGCGGCGGAGGGGCTCCATTCCGTCAGATTCTGCTTGACGGTTTGCTGAAGCCGGGAAATGAAGAAAACGTGTTGCGCTGGAACCCGCACTTCCTGATGCCGCAAGGCCGGAACGTCGTGATTCCGCGTGGGCGTATTGCTCTTTGGCCGGATCGTCCGTATGCTCCTGGAGAAAAATAAAATGTTTTGCAAACACAAACACAGAAAAGGAGAGTTTATGAAAAACTTGTTGTTCGTCGGGCTGATGTGTAGTGTATTCACCGTGTTTTCCGGAGAGATGATTATTTCTCCGCAGGAATGGCAGTTCTGGGGAAACGCCCCGGCGGGAGTGAGTCCGGTTGTGACGGAACAGGCATATTCCGCCGTCTGCACAAGCCGGAACGTTCTTTTGACGGTCAAGGACCTGGATTCATTTGAGGCGGAGGAAAATCCGCTTATGACATTCTCAATCACTCTTCCGGAAAATTCAAGAACCATGTTCCATTGTTACTGGGCAACGCAGAGTGAACCGCGAATGCATGAAAGCCGTTCTTTTCATCAGGTCTTGATCGGAACCGGAAAACCGCAATTGTGCACGGTGAATCTTGCGGGACACCCGGGGTACAAAGGAACCGTCCGGGCAATCCGCATTGATCCGGCGGCTCTGCGGGGTGAGGCTGTTCCGTTTTCGCTGGGCGATGTCGTCATCGGGGATGATTTGCTGGGATTTCCCATTCATCCGGCTTCCTGGGGAAAACCTTTGCAGGTGCGGAATTATTCCGTGACGGATGATTGCATCAGACTGGTGCCGGACGGAAAACTGCCGCAGCTGATTGCGCGGCTTCCGCTTCCGTTTGAGTCCGCCCGGTATAAAAAGTTTTCATTTGAGCTGAAACTTCCGGAAGGTGCAAATCCGGTCGGGAAATTATACTGGCGCAATGGCAAAACTCCGTTTTCGGAAGCCCGCTCCATTCACTGGAAGACGGTTGCGGACGGAAAATTTCATAAAATTGAACTGGAGCTTTCTCTGAATCCGGAATGGCATGGTGCTGTCGACGCTTTGCGTCTTGACCTGATCCGCGGAAAAGTTCCCGCTGCCGGAACGGTGGAATTCCGCAATGCCGGATTCAGCCGCTGATTCCGCAGATGGAAAAATATTTCATTTCTGAAACTTGAAAAATTCTTTTCTCCGGTTATCTTGTAAGGGAACAACCGGAGAAGGAGACAAAATGGGCGGAGAGCAGAACAAACCGGAACGGCGCCTGCCGAAATATGAACAGCTTAAACAGAAGCTGCTGGCTTATATCGCTGAACTGCCGGAAGAGCAGACCTTCCTGCCGTTTGAACAGGAACTCGCTCAGAAATTCCAGGTCGGACGGACCACTGTCAGTCATGCGCTCAAGCTGCTGAGAGAGGAAGGCTTCATCGTCACCAGCAAAAAGGCGGGAAGCCGCATTCTGAAGCGCAGCTATTCGGAGACGTCCCGGCTGACGCCGAAAGACGGCAGCAGACAGAATGTGGCGTTCCTCTTCGCCAACACCGTCGGAGACTCCGTCCGGACCACGGATTTCCGCTGGGAGCTTTGCGATGAACTGGAACAGGCGTTTTGCAGTTCCGGCGTGCAGCTGTTCATTTACAATCTGCGCGAGAACGACTGGACCGAGTGGCGCGATCCGCAAAAACTTATCGCTTCTCTTAAAGAACGGAATATCGGTTTCGTAATCTTTTCTCCATGCATGGATCCGCGGTTCGAGCTGGAAGAGCATCTGCGCTGTCTTGTCGCCGCGCAGTTCAAACTGACCTTGGTCGTTCAGAGCTCCTCCGATTTCCGGCAGGTCGAAGAACTGCTCGCTCCGGGGATCGATTACATCATGCTGAATACCCTTTATTCCATCCGCCAGGCTCTCGAAGAGCATTACACCGGAGCGGAACGTTTCTTCTACATCGCCAACGAGTTCTCCCGTCCGTGGTCGGCGGCAAGAGAGGAGATCTGCCGCAATTTCTGCGGACGGCATAACATCCCGTATGACTTTCTGGAATCGGAATATCAGGTCATCAACGACAGCTTTACGCGCAATCTGATTCCTTCGATTGATGCGTCGACCGTCGACCGGCTTCTTGCCATGACAGAAAACGCCGCAGTTCGTCCCGTCTGTTTCTGTGCCAACGACTATACCGCCTACAGTCTGATCACCCGGCTGAAAGAACGCGGAATCAATCCGGAACGCTATGAGATCATCGGCTTTGACAATGAACAGCAGTTCCGTTCTCTGCATTTCTCCAGTTTTTCGCGCGACGCCAAACCGCAGGCCGCGGCTTTGCTTCAGTTTTATCAGGAATACGTTGCCAATCCGGAACAGGTGCGTCGGCGCGGAATCGGCGCGCGGACCTATGCGCGTTTCATCCGGCGCGGGGGATGAGACAAAAATTCTTTCATAAAAAGTTGAAAATCCGCGCTGCATCTGTTGATTTTTCCGGAAAAGAGAATATCTTTCCTTGCAAAA
The DNA here is from genome assembly GCA_002405835.1 of Lentisphaeria bacterium UBA4640. GTDB lineage: Bacteria > Verrucomicrobiota > Lentisphaeria > Victivallales > UBA1829 > UBA1829. Next base: position 64,467 of record DHMO01000051.1, read on the forward strand.
GGAAAAATGATGGACACAATCGAAAAACTCAATATTCTGTCGGAGGATTCGCAGTACGATCTCTCCTGCGCGTGCGCAAATTCACCGAAGGAACACCGCAGACGCGGACTCGACGGACGGTGGCTTTATCCCGTTCCGCTGGCGAGGGGCGGGTACGGAATCATGCTCAAAACGCTTCTTTCCAATGCGTGTTCCAGCGACTGCAAGTACTGTCCGCTCCGAGCCGACGGCAACACTCCGCACCGTTGTTCCCTTTCCCCGGATGAAGTCGCGAAGCTCTTCATGGACTATCTGCGGAAACAGTGGCTGCTCGGAATTTTTTTGAGTTCCGGGATCGTGCGTTCCCCCGATTACACCATGCAGCTGCTGACCGACACGGCGGCGATTCTCCGGTACAGATACCGTTACCGCGGGTACATTCACCTCAAGATCATTCCCGGTGCATCCGATGCGGCGATCCGGCACGCCCTGAGTCTGGCAAGCGCGGTTTCATTGAATATCGAGGCTCCGGGACGGGCGCATTTCGCACGTCTTTCCAGCTACAAGGATTACGACCGCGACATCATTGCCCCGCTCAAGCTCATGGCGGCGGAGACAGCGAAGGGCGCTGAATTCAACCGGGTGCGCTGTACAACCCAGTTCATTGTCGGCGCTTCCGATGAGAGCGACCGCGAAATTGTCCGCTATATGGACGGCATTTACAACCGCCTGAAGTTCGAACGGATCTATTTTTCCGCGTATCAGACAGGGCTCGGCCGTCCGGAGCTTCCGGGAGAACAGCGGTTCACTCTTTCCGCGGATGACCGTCTGACCCGCGAGCACCGTCTTTACCAGGTGGATTTTCTCCTGCGTTCCTACAAATTCCAGCCGGATGAAATTTCATACGGTGCGGACGGAAATCTGGATTTGACGCGCGACCCGAAAGAGACCTGGGCGCTGCTTCATCCGGAGTTTTTCCCCGTGCGTCTGAACTCGGCGGACAAGGAGGCGCTCCTGCGCATTCCGGGAATCGGACCCGTTTCGGTGAAGCAGATTCTGAAATACCGCAAGCTGTTCCATATCCATTCGTTCGTGGAGCTCGGAATCAAGGGAAAGCTCGCGGAGAAGGCGGCAAAATACACCGATTTCAGCTGATCATTCCCTGCAGGGAACCTGTGCGCAGAGCCAGTGAATCCCGTAGGAAAACGCTTCGCCGCGGAAGTCTGCTCCGATACGGCGGTAGAGCGCGATCGCGGGAAGATTGGTCTCCGCAACCAGAATCCGCATATAATCATAACCGCGTCGTGCGGATTCGGCAAGAAGAAGCGTCAGGAAGAGTCGTCCCGTTCCGTGCCCCTGTCGGGGGAGGGCGACGCCGATCCGCATGAGGTCGCAGGGATTCCGCATGGGAGTCCAGCAGGGAATCTCATCGTGTTCCGGACAGCGGCGGATGGTTCCGGCGGCGATGAGTTCCGCTCCGCTGCGGAGCGTGCAGAGTGCGCCGGCGGCAATGTCGTCGTGCACATGTTCTAGGGCGGGATAGGTCGCGTCCCATGCGCAGAACGGAGTCCCGACGAGGGACTGATAGAGTGCGAAAACCGCATCTGCATCTTCCGGAACGGCGCGCTGAAAGGTAAAATCGTTCATTTTTCTGTTTCCTTCGATTTGACGCTTGTAAAAATACATTTCCGTTTTATATTTTCAAGAAAACTTCGGAGAATTTATGCGGAAAAAACTTTCTATGGAATATCTGCGCGGCGCCGTGCGCACGGAAGAGACGGAAAACGGACTCGAACTTCAACGGCTTTCTCCCGCAATCATGAAGCAGTTCACCTGGGATGAACACTTTGAAATCCGGATGAGGTGTCCGAGCGGCGTGAGGATCGTCTTCCGGACCGATTCCCCGTTTGTGCGTCTGCCGTTCCGCTATGGACGCGTGGCGCGTCCGTTCTATGAATTTGACGTCTTCCGCGATGGAATGAAAACGGAATTCTCCCGCGCAGACGCCGTTCTGGAGATCGCTCTGGACGGCGCGCTTCATACGATCGAGATTCTTCCGCCGCATCTGGTGGAATGCTGTTTCGGCGAGCTCGAACTTGCCGACGGTGCAGTCTTTGAACCGGTTGAGAAGCCTGCAGAGAAATTGATTTTTCTCGGCGACTCCATCATGCAGGGAATGACCGTGTCGCGTCCCTCGTTTGCGTATGCGGACCGCATGGCGCGTCATCTGAATGCGGATTACTCGAACATCAGCATTGCCGGAATGACCGCATTTGCCGTGCAAGGCGAACTTGCAATGGAATACGAATGGGACCGCATGTTTCTTTGTTTCGGCGTGAACGACTTCAATACGGAGCGTCCGCTGAGTAAGTATCTCGGTGAAATGAGCGGGATTCTGAATGCGGTGAAGGGGAAGCCGGTTGTGCTGATTTCCCCGATTCACATGACGGGACGTCCGAACGAGAAAAACGGCGTCACCTTCCAGTCGTTCCGCGACGGGCTGGAGAAGCTCGCGGCGGAATTTCCGAATGTAAAATTTGTCGACGGCACAAAACTTCTGCCGTTTGACGACCGTTTTTTTGCCGACGGTCTTCATCCGAACGACTGCGGCGAGGAACTTCTGTTCAACAATCTGAAGGAACTGATATGATTTCCAAAAAGACAATTCTCTATTCCGCCGCCGGCGCGTGCGGCGTTCTTCTGTTCGGTCTGGGCTTTCTGACAGCAAAACTTGCGCAGAAGCCGCCTGAAAAACCGCAGGTCGTCGAGCCGCTCTTCACGGAGGAGCTTGCGCGTCAGGGCGCGGAGTATCTGACCGATCTCTGTGCGCAGAAAGTTCAGACGCAGTATGATCTGAATCATTGCGCGGCGGCCGCCGCCGTATTGAAACAGGCGGAACTGTTTGCCGTTTTCAATTCTTACGCATCGTCGCTTCCAGAACCGGAGCGCAGGGCGGCTTTTCAGGAGCAGACCGAGTGGCAGACGCGTTATCTGGAGGAGATGTCGAAGCCGTCTCCGTATGACGGCGGCACTTTGGCGGCTGCCGAACGCGGTTTTCGTTCGTTCGACAAGGTTTCCGACCGCATCATCTGGCTGACCGGTACGCCGGAAATGCGCGCGGCGTATCTGAAAATGAAAGATTTGAGTTTCCGCGGACCCGACCGCGTGGTCCGCACTCTTTCAGATGGCGAGTTCACCGGTGGCGATGGCGGGGAGGGGACGTTCAAACTTCTGCCGGAATTCTGCATCGAGGAGGGCGAATGGCTCGCCGGAGTCATCCTCTGCCGCCTTCCCGGGCTTGAGACGCAGCGCATGATCGGCGCGTGGAAGAACGGGGCGATGAAGCTGCGTCTGTTCGCCGCAAAAACAAACCGTGTTGACACTCTGCGTTTCCGCGACGGAAAACTGCTGATCACCTCCACGACTCCTGACGGCAAAAAGAGAGCGATGAACGTCAAACTGGATTGAGCAAAAATTTTCGCGCTTTTTCAGAAATGCATTTTATTTTTGCGTTTTTGAATGTATAGTATGCGGGAATATCTTTTACATAAAGGAGTTTTGACATGTGCGGAATTGTTGGCTATACCGGAAACAAACCGGCGGAAAAAGTCCTGCTCGACGGACTGAAGCGTCTGGAATACCGCGGATATGACTCCGCCGGCTTTTCGCTGAGCGGAGATCATAAGCTGCTGACCGTCAAGGCGGTCGGAAAGGTGAAAAATCTTGAGGACGAGGCGCAGAAATACGGCGAGATGAAGCAGACCTGCGGCATTGCGCACACCCGCTGGGCAACTCACGGCGTCCCCTCCGTCCGGAATGCGCATCCGCACCTGGACAACTCCGGCAAGTTCGCGCTGATTCACAACGGAATCATTGAAAACTACGCGGAACTGAAGGACAAACTGCTTGCGAAAGGCTATAAATTTGTTTCGGAGACGGATTCGGAAGTGCTTGTCGATCTGATTTCCGAATGTTACACGGGCGATTTCGTCCAGGCGGTCGCTTCCGCGCTCCGCCGGGTGAACGGAACCTACGGTCTTGCCGTTCTCTGCACCGATTACCCCGATACGATCGTCGTTGCGCGTCACGGCAGCCCGCTGGTGATCGGTCTCGGCGACGGCTGCAATTTTGCCGCTTCCGACGTTGCCGCATTCGCCGCCTACACCCGCAAGGTCATCTACCTGAACGACGGCGATCTTGCGGTTCTCACCCCGGAGAGCGTCGATCTCCGCACCATTGAAAACACGCCGATTGAGCGCGCCGTTTCCAGCATCGACTGGGATGTGGATTCCGCGGGCAAGGGCAAATACGCACATTTCATGCTCAAGGAGATTTTCGAACAGCCGGAATCGCTTTCAAACACGATCCGCGGCCGTTTGAATTATAATCTGAACAGCGCGGTTCTCTCCGGGCTCGGGCTTACGCCGCATGAACTCGCAAAAATTTCCCGCATCGTCATCGCCGCCTGCGGAACGAGTCTGCATGCGGGTATGGAAGGCGAATATTTCTTCGAAGACATCGCCGGAATTCCCGCAGAAGTGGAACAGGCCGCCGAGTTCCGTTACCGCAACCCGATCATCGACCCCGACACGCTCGTTCTTCCGATCAGTCAGTCGGGCGAGACGGCGGACACCCTTGCCGCCGTGCGCGAGGCCATGAACAAAGGCGCGATCGTTGCGGCGCTCTGCAACGTCGTCGGCTCGACCATCGCCCGTGAAGCCGGACGCGGCATCTATCTGCATGCGGGACCCGAAATCAGCGTCGCTTCCACAAAGGCGTTCACCTGTCAGGTCACCGTTCTGCTGATGCTGGCGCTGATGCTCGGACGCAACCGCCGGCTCAGCCGCGAGGACGGCGGAGTGCTGATGCGCGAAATTGAGCGCATTCCCGAACTCATCCGCGAAACTCTCAAGCAGGCGCCCGAAATCGAGCGTCTGGCGAACAAATATGCGTATGCGAACGACTTCTTCTTCATCGGACGCGGCACGCTGTATCCGACGGCACTTGAAGGCGCGCTGAAACTCAAGGAGATCAGCTACATTCACGCCGAAGGTTATCACGCCGCCGAACTCAAGCACGGACCGATTGCTCTGCTTGACGAGAAGGTTCCGGTCATGGCGCTCGCCAATGCGATCCCGGGACAGGAGAAGATGATCGGAAACATCCAGGAGTGTCTGGCGCGCAAATCGCCGGTCATCGCGGTGGTTTCCGGAGACGAGACGAAGGTCGCGGAGTTTACGCCGGATATCATCCGGGTTCCGGAAACTTCGCGTTTCGTCGCTCCGCTCACAACGGTTGTCGCACTTCAGCTCTTTGCTTATTACTTTGCAAAAGCGCGCGGCTGCGAGATCGACCATCCCCGCAACCTCGCCAAGAGCGTTACGGTTGAATAAGTTCCATGAACGGCGGATCTGAACTCAAAAAACAACTGGCGGAACTCCGGAAAGGGTTCCGCCTTCTGCGTTTATCCGACCAGGTCCGCTGGAAACGCGAGCTCGACCGCGCGGGTTCCGCCCTCGGACGCGGACAGGAGGGGGCGGCGGAGCTGCTGGACTCTCTTTCCGCCCGTTTCCGCAAGGCGCTGGACCGCTCGCTCGTCCCCGTTGCGGAGTCGCTGCGTTATGAGTTCCCGGAAGACCTGCCGATCATTTCACATGTTGATACCATCCGGGAGAAACTGAAAGAGAATCAAGTTGTAATCGTCTGCGGATCAACGGGTTCCGGCAAAACGACTCAGCTTCCGAAGATTGCACTTGCCGCGGGATGCGGAAGGTCGGGACGAATCGGCTGCACGCAGCCGCGCCGTATCGCGGCATCCTCGCTTGCCCGCCGCGTTGCGGGAGAACTCGGTGCGGAATTCGGAAATCAGGTCGGATACAAAGTCCGTTTTGACGACCGCACCGCCGACAGGACGGTGGTCAAGTTCATGACCGACGGCATTTTGCTTGCGGAGACGCGCGACGATCCCATGCTTTACCAGTACGACTGTGTGATTCTCGATGAGGTTCACGAACGCTCGCTAAATGTCGATTTTCTGCTGGGCTACTTCAAACTTCTTCTCCCGAAACGCCCCGATCTGAAGCTGATCATCTCTTCCGCGACTCTGGAATCTGAGCGTCTGGCGGCGTTTTTCGGCGGAGCTCCCGTCGAGGAGGTCGAGGGGCGTCTCTTCCCGATTGAAGACTGCTGGATTGAACCCGGCGAAGACGAAGAGCTGACCGATACCGTGGCGCGCGGCGTGACGTTCATCAACGACATGGACCCGCACGGCGACATTCTGGTTTTCCTTCCCGGCGAACGGGAAATCCGCGATTGTGCCGAGATGCTGAACGGGCGCAAGTTCCCGAACACCGAAATTCTTCCGCTCTTCGGACGGCTTTCCGCCGGAGATCAGCAGCGCGTGTTCAATCCGTCGCGGTTCCGCCGCATCGTGCTGGCGACCAACGTCGCGGAGACTTCGCTGACCATTCCCGGAATCCGCTATGTGGTCGATTCCGGACTCGTGCGCTTGAGCCGCTACAATCCGCGCACCCGGATTCAGGAGCTGCGCGTGGAGCAGATTTCCCAGGCGAGCGCGCGTCAGCGGCGCGGACGCTGCGGGCGTCTGCGCGACGGCATCTGCGTTCACCTTTATTCCGAAGAGACTCTGAACGGGAGCGCGGAGTTCACTCCGCCGGAAATTCAGCGATCCTCGCTGGCCGGCGTCATTCTTCAGATGGCGTCGCTGAATCTTCCGCCGCTCGGCGAGTTCCCGCTTATCGACGAACCCGCTTCCGCGCTGATCCGCGAGGGCATGCGCACCCTGAACGACCTGCGCGCGCTGGACGGTACGCGGCTGACGCGCATCGGACGCTCTCTCGCCGCGCTTCCGCTGGATCCGCAGCTCGGCAAGATGCTGCTGGAGGCGCATCAGCACAAAGTTCTTCCGGAAATGCTGGTGATTGTTGCGTTCCTGAGCATTCCCGATCCACGCGAAAGACCTTTTGAAAAAGCGGCGGAGGCGGATTCCGCGCATCGCAGATTCCAGTCCGACAAATCGGATTTCATCGGCATTCTGAATCTCTGGCTTGTGCTGGAGGAGGAGTTCCGCACGAAAAATTCCAATCAGGCTCTCAAGCGCTTCTGCATCAAAAACTATCTGAACTACCGCCGGGTCCGCGAGTGGCGGAACCTCGTTGATGATCTGACCGCGATCATGGCGGAAAACCGCTGCTCCGCGGATGGGAAAATTGATTTGGAGCGTCTCTCGTATGATACGCTTCACAAGGTGCTCCTCAGCGGTCTGCCGCGTCAGCTCGGCGGATACAACCGCGAGACGCGTCTGTTTTCGGATATGGGCGGGAAAAAATATCTGATTTTCCCCGGCTCCGGTCTCGCGAAACGGAAGAGTCCTCCTGATTTCATGCTTTCGTTTGCGCTGGTTGAAACGACGCGTGTGTTTGGACGCTGCAACGCCGAAGTCAAGGCGGAGTGGCTCGAACAGATTGCACCGTGGCTCTGCGCGTATGTCTATGACAATGTCTACTGGGACGACCGTTCCGGTTTCGTTTATGCGCGGGAGCGGGTGACCGCCGGTCAGCTGATCATCAATTCCGGACGCCGCTGTCATTATGCGAAGACGCATCCGAAAGAGGCGCGAGAAGTCTTTATCCGGGAAGGACTTGTGACCGGAGCAGCAACTCTGCGCGGAACCTGGCTCGAAGAGAGCGCATACCTCATCCGCGAAATCCGGCTGCTGGAACTCAAAACGCGCCGTCCCGATTCCCTCATCAATGAAGTTGCCCTGTTCGATTGTTTCGACCGCATGCTTCCGCCCACCTTCTCTTCGCTGGATGCTGTCCGCCGCGCCTGGAATGCGGAGCGCAAGAGCTATCTCCCTGATCCGGAAGAGTTTACGACGGAAGAATATGATGAACTTGATGAAGCGGACTATCCCGATTTTCTCACATTCGCCGGTCAGCGTTTCCCGCTTTCCTATTCGTATGATCCGGGAGAGAAGCACGATGGCGTGACACTCACCGTTCCGGAAGATTCGCTGAACCTGCTGAATCCGCATGTCCTGGATTATCTGGTTCCGGGGTATCTGCCGCAGAAGATCGAGGCGATGCTGCGTGCGCTGCCGAAGCGCATCCGCGTGGAGCTGATGCCTCTGCAGAAAGCGGTTGAAGGGTTCATGGAGCTTTACCGCACAGGAGAAATCTTCACGGAACAGCCGATTGCGGACGCCTTGTCTGAATTCATTTTCACCACATACGGAATAGAGATTGAACGCGGGGCGTTCGATTCGCTTGAACTGCCCGAATATCTCATGATGAAACTTGCAATCAAAAATGCGCGCGGCGTGGTGAGAAGCGTTGTGCGCGAATTCCCCGAAGTTCACCGTCTGGATTCCGCGCTCAGCAAAAGCATCCCGGTTGTGCGGAAATGGGAAGTGACAAACTCGCTCTGCTGGCCGGGGATCGATCAGGAACTGCCGCGTTCCGTCATCGTCTCGAAAGAGGCTGGGACGGCGGGATATCTGGCGGTTGTCGCGGAGGAAAACAGCGTCGGGCGCAAGGTGTTCCTCAAGGAGGATGAGGCGCGTTTGATGCATGAACGCGGCCTGCTGAAACTCTACCGTCTGGAACTGCCGCAGATCATCAAGCCGCTGCGCGCGATGCTGAAGATTCCGCATGAAATGGAGCTCAGTTTCTTTCTGGAAGACCGCGCGTGGAAGGATGAGATGATTGATTCCGCCATTCGCGATTCGTTCCCGTGCGATTGCTGGGAAATCCGAACTGCGGGTGCGTTTGCGCAGGCTCTGGAACATTCGCGCGACTGTGTGGCGGAGCTGCTTTCCCGCAAACTGGAACAGTTGAAACTGGTGTTTTCGCTCTATGAAGATGCGGAAAATTTTGCGGACCGTCTGCCGGAACAATCGGAGGCGTATGCGTCGATCCGGGAGCGTTTTGAGCTTCTGTTCCGTCCGGGGTTCCTGCGCTGCCGCCGTGCGTTTGAGCGTTACGACCGCTATCTGAAGGCTCTGAAAATCCGTGCGGAGCGCGCAGTCTCCGCACCCGCGAAGGATTCGCAGAAGGGGGCGGATCTGGTTCCGTTTACGCGCAAACTGAAACTGGCGTTTTCGATGACTCCGGACTTGGAGCGGAACGAATCTCTGTATGATTTTTATCTGCTTTACGAGGAAGCGAACATCAACCGCTTTGCTCCGGAAATCAAGACTCTGGAGAAATGCGGAACTGAAGTTCTGAAATCCCGGTGGGAAGCTGTTCGCATTTAAAATAAAAAAATCGCCGGAACTGTATGTTTTCCGGCGATTTGCAAAGTTTACTTGCTGGAATGTTTTGCTTTGAAATCTTCAATGATCCGCCGCGCGATGCTTCCGACGGGCGGAATTTTCGGCAGATGATCCGCATGGAACCAGCCGAGCGTTTCAAGCTCTGTTCCGTCCGGATGAGCTTCTCCGGAAACGTAATCTGCGTAAAATCCGAGCATGAGCGAGTTCGGGAACGGCCAGCACTGACTGGAGAAGTAGCGGATATTGCCGACTGTTACGCCGGTTTCCTCCATAATTTCGCGCGCAATGGTTTCCTCGATATTTTCCCCGGCTTCAACGAACCCTGAGATAAGCCCGTGGATTTCCGGAAGGAAGTTGCGGTTGTGCGCAAGGAGAATTTCATCGCCGCGCGTGACGGCGACAATGACCGCGGGGGCGAGCTGGGGATAGAACCGTTCGCCGCATTTCGGGCAGACGAGTGCAACGTCGCTTTTCGATTCTCCGAGTTTTTCTCCGCAGTGTCCGCAGAATTTATGCTGTCTGCGCCAGTGAAGGAGTTCTTTTGCTCTGCATCCGGCGGCGAAAGCGGAGTCGTGAAGATATCCGACTGCGAGTCTGACCGGAACGGTCTGCACGTTTGCAGGTGTTTCGGGGAGAGTCTCGAGATCGGCTGCGTAACACGGTATTCCATCGCGGTTTCCGATGCTGAGCGCGGAGATATTGAGGTTCTGCAGATCGGCGGTGCGGGGAAAGGAATACTGATCATTTCCCGGGCAGAGCAGCATATCGCGTCCGCAGAAGATGATGAGTTCGGCGTTCTGGTGTTTTTTCCATTCCGGCGTAAACGCCGGTGCGGGATCCGGTATGAATTTCGGCATGTTCAAAGCTCCTGTTTTTGTGTAATATACATTCGGCGGAAAAAAATGCAAAAAAAATCTTTCCGCCTGTAGATTTTTCAGAAGTTCCGCATTCTTAAGGACAGAGCGGTGAAGCTCAAACAAAAAACAACAAACCAAACGGAGGTTCTTATGAACAAGCTCATGACAATCGCAGCAGCCGGTCTTCTCATCGCAGGCGTCGGAATGGTTACCGTCAATGCGGCGGAAACAACCGGAACAACAACCGTGAAGACTCTGAAGAACGGTCTCAAAAACGGAGCAAAGAACGGACTCAGGAACGGTACGAAGGAGGGGCTCAAAAACGGCACGAAAAACGGATTGAAGAACGGTCTTAAAAACGGTCTCAAGAACGGACTCAAAAACGGCATGAAGAACGGAAAGGTTAATGGCGACAAAAAGTGAATCCGTTCCCCGGAGATTCCCTGAAACGGGGAGTCTCCGGTTGATTTTGTATGCAGAATGTGCTATATTTATTGTGGAAAAAGCGGAAAGGAATTTCTTTATGACACTGTCTGAAACTCAAATTCAGGAGAGCTGGGCATCCCGTTTTCTCGAATACCGGGGACAGCTGCTCGCGCTCGCCCGCCGGAATCTGAATCCGGTTCTCGCCCGGCGCATAACTCCGGAGGATATCGTGCAGGACACGCTCTCCGATGCCTGTTCCAAACTTCAGTTTTTTGAAAACGAGCCGGAGATTCCTGTTTACTGCAAATTGCGCAAACTTCTTTTTCAGACCATTACGGCGTTGGAACGCAAACACTTGCAGAGTCAGAAGCGCGACGCCTACAAGGATATGGAAGTAACTGAGAGTGAGGAGGCTTCCACTGCGCGTCTCAACTGGAACAAGTTTGCGGATACGATGACCGGTCCGCTGACCAAAGTCGCGCGCGCCGACCGTTTTACTCTTCTGCGGAAATCGCTTGCCGTTTTGCCGGAAAACGACCGGCAGATTCTTGAACTGCGCCATTTCGACGGCATGTCCAACGCCGACTGCGCGGAAGTCCTGCATATCGCCCCGAAAGCCGCAAGCATCCGTTATGTCCGGGCGCTTCAGCGGCTTCAGAAACTGTTGAACGAATACACCGAGTTTCAAAATGAGTGAATCGAATTCTCTGGAAGAACTGATTGAGCGTTTTCTGGAACGCTGCCGTGCGGGCGACGTCCCCGATGTGGAGGCTTTTGCCGCAGGATATCCGGAGCACCGCGATGAACTGCTCCGCATTCTCCCGCTGATGATGCAGATGGAGGGACTCCGCACGGAAGTTTCGCGCACGGTTCCTGTTTCCGCATCGCCGGAATTGCCGGATACCGATTACCGTCTTCTGCATGTCATCGGCGCGGGCGGAATGGGGACGGTGTACGAGGCGCTCCAGATTTCTCTGAACCGGAAAGTCGCAGTCAAACTTCTCTCGTCCGCTCTGCTGAAGAGTGAAGAGCAGCGGAACATGTTTGAAAACGAAGCGCGCGTGATTGCCATGCTTCATCATCCGAACATCATCAAAGTCCTGAGCGCCGGATGCGGTCCGGAGCGCTGTTATTATGCGATGGAACTGGTTCATGGCAAAGGACTTGACGAGTGCGGTGTGCATGATCCGCAGGGTATCGCGCGGCTGGGGCTTCAGGCGGCGGAGGCGCTGGCGTATGCGCACCGATGCGGAATTCTGCATCGCGACATCAAGCCCGCGAATCTTCTGCTGGACTCCGAAGGGCAGGTGCGTGTCGGTGATTTCGGAATCGCATTTGTTCTGCGCGGGGCGAAAGAGATTGTGGAGAAGGGACATTCCCGTTCCGGAACTCTGCGGTTCATGTCGCCGGAGCGTCTGGCGGATGGCGTCAACTCGTTTTCGTCGGATCTCTATTCGCTCGGGGCGTCGCTTTATGAACTCGCGACGGGAAAGCCGATTCTTGCGGAGCGCACGCCGGAGGAGCTGATGAAGCGAATCTGCAGTGCGCCGCTTCCGCCGCTGAAATCGGGGAATCCGGATTTCGATGCGATCATCAACAAGAGTACCGCATACTTTCCGGAAGACCGCTATTCATGCATGGATGAGTTCGCCGCCGATTTGCGGAGATTCCTGAATCATGAGCCTGTCCGTGCGGCGAATCCTTCGCTGCTGCGGCGATTCACTCTGTGGATCCGGCGCAAACCGGCGGTTGCCGGGCTGACGTTTGCCGCGGTTTTCTGCGCGGCGGCGTTTGTTGCGGCTCTGGCCGTCGGCTACATCCGGACTTCAGCCGCGCTGAAACTCGCGGAGGAGAATGCGCAAGTGGCGGATTCCACTCTGTCACAGGTTTTCCGCCGCATTGCGGAACAGCCGCCGACAAAGAAGAATGCGGAGCTGCTTTCAACTCTGCTTCCCTATTACCGGACGATTGCCGGACGCCGCGGGCTTCCGCCGGAACGTTTGCGCGAGGCCAACGCCATTATCGGGGAATGTGCCATGCGGACCGGAAGCTATTCCCTTGCGATAGAAGCGCTTACGGCAAATGCGGACCCGCGCGACCCCGCATCGCTGAACCGTCTTGCCGAAGCTCTGAAGGCGGACGGACAGACGGAGGTCGCGGCGAAGTATAGTCATCGGGTCGTGGAAAGTTTTGCGGATTCCGGAATTCCAGGGGAGCGGTTTGAAGCGGTTCGGGCTCTGCTGTCGCTTTCCGCTTTGCCGGAAAGTCCGGAAGGGGAACGGGCGTTCGGAATGCTGGAGCAGTTGCTTGCGGCGGATTCGGCGAACCCGGAATACCGTTTTCAGTATGCGCGGCTTCTCGGCGCAAATCCGCGTCTCTTCCGGAAATTGCAGATTCCGGGCGTGGAACCGAATGCGCTGCGTCTGCTGCTGAAACTTTGTGAATCTTATCCGGAGCGTCGGGAATATGGCGTGGCGCTGATGGAGCTTACCCTGCGCCGTCTGCGCATGCCGCGCGGATTCAGCGGACGCGGCCGGAGCGAAACGGAGGAGGCTGTCGCGCTTTCGGAACGTCTGCTTGGACGCTTCCCGAACGACCCGGCGGTTGTGTCGTCTGCGGTTCAGCTTCATTCGCGCTGCATTGAACTTCTGCGCCGGAACGGAGAGGATGCAAAGGCGCGGAAGGAGACTGACCGCCTGCTGGCGATTCTGGAAATCCTCTTCCACAATCCCGAGGTTTCGGATGACGTGCGGGAAAATCTGATTCAGCTTCAGCTGGAGCGTTTGGAGCTCTTCCGTCACGGACGTTCTGCGGATGCGGAGGTTCTGGAAGGAAAAATCCGCGGGGAACTGGAATCTTATCGCGGAAGCCGTGCGGATGAATTCCGTAAAGCTCTGGAAAAAACACCGGAAAAAGAACCGCGCCGGGGAAACGGTTTCCGGCGCAGAAGGAGAGTTGAAGAATGAAAACTGCAACCGCGTTTCTTGTTTTTGGAGTCCTGTTTTCCGTTTTTGCCCGTGACCGCTATCCGGAACGGCGGATGCCGCGCGGGGAACGCCGCGCCCGCTTCGAACAGCCCGCCATTCCCCAGAGCCTTCTGAGCTCGGAGCGCGGGGAGTTCAAGGGAATGCGCTATCGCCGCATCGCAATGAATATGAACGGAGCCGGAGATCCGCATCTGGTTCTTGTTCTGCATGGGCGGAGCGGTTCGGGCGATGATAACACGCGTCAGCTTTCCTCGCCCGCCATTCTTTCACTTGTGGAGTATCTGCAGAGCACGGGAACGAAATGTGTGGTTCTGATTCCGCAATGTCCGCAGAACCGCGACTGGCTCCGCGGCGGCGCGGATTCCATGCTTGATCATGCGGCGGAACTGGTGAAAAAAGAGGCGCGCGAATCCGGAATCTCTTCCGGGCGCACCTATGTGACGGGTGTTTCAATGGGAGGCGGCGCGTGCTATGCGATCATGGCGGCGCATCCCGGATTGTTTTCCGGAGCCGTGGTGGCAAGTTCCAGCGGCCGTCCCGGAACGGTGCTGCCCCGCGGACGTTTCTTCATCATTCACGGGGAAAACGACCGGCTGATTCCTTTGGCGAAGGCGGAGCAGATGGCGCAGATGCTCGCATCCGTGCGCGAGAACAAGGTGGAATTCGTTTCGCTCCCCGGCAAGGGACACATCGACGGCGCGCAGACTGCTTATACGGCGGAATGCTGGAACTGGCTGTTCGGCGGACGGTGATTATTTCATCCGTCCGAACATGTTGCCGTACTTGCGGGAATTCAGCGATTCAACAAATGACGAAACCTTCGTGAGCGTGCTGCACGGGTCCGTGGTCGGGTCCATGCAGTCTCCGTCGAGCGTGAGAAGCGGAAGACCGACTTCATCCAGCTCTTCGCGGAGATGCTTGGCAAAACAGCTGTCGGAGAGCGAACAGCGTCCGAATCCGTGGTTGTAGAGAACACAGCCGTTGAATTTCGCCTTCTGCGCGGTTTCGACAATGTAGCGGACGCGCAGGCGCGGATCAAGGTAGCCGACGGTCAGCAGTTTGCGGGCGAGCGAACGGTACGGATCATCCGGATTGAGCAGATCCCAGTTCACAAAGTTGACCTCTTCAAAGACGATCGGCGCATTGCAGGTCGTTTCGATGTAGTCCAGAACCTTCGTGTCGTAGAACGGCGGAAGATGAAGCCACAGCAGACGGTGCGTGTCGTCGATGGAATAATGTTTTTCCGCCCACTCTTTCTTGCGCAGGAGCTCTTCGTGGAACTGGCGCTGAATGTCGACCATCTCCTGTTTGCCCCAGAGCTGCGAGAAGAGAATGGCGCTGTAGACGCCTTCGGTTCCGCGGATCAGCGGCGGACTCGTCCAGCGGAGTTCATTGCACTGTCTGGAGAGCACGGCTGCCTGGTTCGAAAGCTCGCAGGCCTCGGCGAGACGCGCCGGATCCATCTTGAGCCCCATCGCCTTTTCCATCAGATAAACGGCTTCCTGAAGTCCCTCCGCGATCTGGTCGACGGAGTTCGGATCGTTCGCGTCGACTGGTGTGTGGAGCGAGTAAAAACGGTCGGAGAATTTATACTGGCGCGCGAGATCCTGGAAGATCCGTTCGCCCTGCTGGCAGGGCTGCGAGGTTGAAACTCCGAACGTCGGCGGCGGCAGTTCCGAGCCTTCAAGGACGCGGAGGAACGAGCAGGTTTCACCGGCAAAGCCCTTGTAGGCGGCAATGTCGAGCGCTTTTTTTGTACGTTTGGAGTTACGGGCGAAGAGAGCGGCGTAGGTCTCAAGCGTCAGCATTTTGACGCCGAGCGCGTTCAGGATTTCAGTCGGGAAGAAGAGATTGCGCCAGACCATCGGGCCGCCTTTGCGCTTCGAGAAAAATTCGCGGCGCGTGTTGTTGGCGCGCATGGCGACGGATTTCATCGGAGTCGGCTCGTACTGGATTTTATCCATGTTGAGATTGCCCTTGAGCTGGGTGTAGCGGCGGGCGATGCAGGCTGCGCCGAGCGCGCCCATGACCTGATGATGTTCCGGAATGATGATTTTGTTCCCGGTGATCTCTTCGAGATAATGGGCAACGGCGCGGTTCGAGGCGACTCCGCCCTGGAATACAATGTCGCCTTTGTAGTTGAAGAGAAGCTGGCCGACGCCGGAGATGATGGTTCGCGCCTGGGCGCGGCATGCGCCGCCGACGACCTGACCGAGCGGCATGCGGTTCTTGAATTTGTTGATCGAGGTCGCGCTGAGCACGGCGCAGACGGAGGAAAACTCCAGCTCCGAGCTGTAGTCCGCCTTGTCCGCCATCTCTTCAACGGGGATTCCGAGCTTGAGGGCGACGCTGTCAAGGAAAGCTCCGGTTCCGGCGGCGCAGATGCCGCTCATCTTCGAGGTCCACATGCCCATCTTTTCGTTGTAGATCATCGCCTTGCTGTCCTGTCCGCCGACGTCGAGAATCGCTTTGACATGCGGGTGGAAGTGGAGGGCGCCTGCAACATGAGCGGAGACTTCACTGACCTGGAAATCGTAGTTGATGAAGCGTTTCATGCCATCGACGATCTGACTGCCCGTGACAACGGTGCAGCGGATATCGTCCATGGAGATGCCGGCTTCCGCGAGAAAAGCATCCACGGTCTTTTTGAGTGCGCCGAGGTTGCAGTGTCCGCATGCGGAGCATTTGCTGATGCATGTCACACGCGCCGACTCCACCGGTTTTGTGCGCTGATAGGTCGAATGTTCAACTTTTCCGTCCTCGCTCATGAGGACTGCCTTGAAGGTCGTGGAACCGATATCGATTCCCAGATAGTGTTTCTGCTCTGCCATAAATCCTTGTCCTGAAACTCTCAAATTTTCCTTTTAAGAATATATCTCAAAAAAAGAAAAAGTCAACCCGTTTTTCCCGAATATTTAATAGTTTTTAACCTTTGCGGAAAAATTCAGCGAGCTGCTGGAACTGTTCAACGGTGACCCGCTCCGCACGGATGTCTTCGGGAAGCCCGGCTTTTGCGTATGCGGCTTCCACGTTTTCGCGTCCGAACACGGATGCGAGCTGTTTGATCATCTTTTTGCGGCGCTGCGAAAATCCGAGGCGGACAACCTGCGAGACAAGCAGACGGAATTCCCGCGACGGCATATCCGGACGCTTTTTCATGCGCAGGACGCAGGAATCCACTTCCGGTTTCGGGTGGAACAGCTGGGGCGGAACCATGCGCAGCGGCGTGACTTCGTAAGCGGTCTGCGCGCGGACGGAAAGGGCTCCGTATTCTTCGTCGCCAGCTTTTGCGGCCAGGCGGAGCGCAACCTCTTTCTGAAGCATAATGATCATCTCTTCCGGCGGAGTTTCCACATCGAGCAGTTTTGCAACGACCACGGTTCCGGCGGAATAGGGAAGGTTGGAGACGAGACGGAACGGGACGCCGTAGCCGTAGAGCTTGCTGAAATCGACTTTGCAGGCGTCTCCCTCGACGAGACGGAGTCCTTTGGGCACGAGTACAGAACGGAGCCATTCGCAGATGCGGTGGTCGAATTCGACGGCGGTCACTTCCGCGCCGAGGTCAAGCATCCGCTGGGTGAGCGCGCCGAATCCGGGACCGACTTCAACGATTTTTTCGCCTTTCGCCGCTCCGGCCTCTTTGACGATCCAGTCAAGAAAGTTTTCATCGACAAGAAAGTTCTGTCCGAGTTTGCGGCTTGGTTCGAGTCCGATTGCGGCGAGCAGGGAGGTAAGTTCATTTTTTTTCATACCGGCCTCAGTGATGATGTCCGCATCCGGCGTGTCCGCACCCGCACCCGCCGCTCTGAGCGGATGAGCAGAATGCCTGGGAGGGACAGCCTTCCTGTTTGACGGAGGCGGCGAACTTGGAAAGTTTTTTTGCAACTTCCACTTTTTCGCCGCACGCCGGACATGCGGGTCTTGCGGAGGCGTTGGGGACGAGCGTTTCAAAGTTCTTCCCGCATTTCTTGCAGACGTATTCAAAAATGGGCATGATTGATCTCCTTATATTATTCCGAGGTAATTTACACCCGTTTTCTGAATCTTGCAAGCGTCTCCGCAGAGTTTCTTTACCAGTCTCTGTGCCGCGGCGCGGGAGCCGGCGGCGGAGGCTGCGGACGGCGGAAGTCATCGCGCGGAGCTGGTCTTGGCGGTTCGGGGCTCGGAGGCGGAACCGGACGCGGAGCGGGTCTTGGCGGTTCGGGTCTCGGAGGCGGAACCGGGCGCGGAGCTGGCGCCGGTCTCGGCGGCGGGGGGGGATTCGGACTTGTGGCGGTCTTTACGAGATTGACGATATCCGCAGCCAGCCGTACCCCGTTATTGCGATCATCTTTTGGCGGACGCGGTCCCTGGGCATATGCGGTTCCGGCGGAGAGCAATGCCGCCGCGGCGATTCCGAAGAGAACGGTTTTAGCATTCATAATCAGTTCCTCCTGTGTTGGTTTCTGTGCATAGAAACGCCGGGGAAAAGATTTTATTGTGCGGAGAAATGGATTTTTCTTAAAAAATGAGGCTAAATGAGTGTGGTGCCCGGAGCGGGACTCGAACCCGCACGGATTACCCGACAGATTTTAAGTCTGTTGCGTCTACCGATTCCGCCATCCGGGCATAGTCCCTCGAAAAGAGGGAACTATACTATAGCGCAATTTTCCTATCTTTCAAGAGACCGGAAAAAGTTTTTTCAATCCGAACACGGACGCGCATCCACCAGCTGAAGCTGACGGCGGCGCTCTCCATAGTATTCGTTGATCTGCGGAACCGCTACAACATCCCATGTCGTATGCGGATCCAGAATCATGTTGAAGGCAATGAAGTCCGTCGTGTCGCCGCTGCTGTCACGCAGAATTCCTTTCGTATGACCCGCTTTGATCGGGAACGTGC
The DNA here is from genome assembly GCA_002405835.1 of Lentisphaeria bacterium UBA4640. GTDB lineage: Bacteria > Verrucomicrobiota > Lentisphaeria > Victivallales > UBA1829 > UBA1829. Next base: position 82,892 of record DHMO01000051.1, read on the forward strand.
GGATCACTTCCACATGATTCAAGCGGTAGCACGGCTGCGGATTCCCATGACCAAACGGTCCAAGTTTGTCGTAATACGAGAAAAAGTCGGGACCGAGGTCGCCCAAGTTTACCGTGCCGTCGTAGGAGACGCTGTCAATCAAGTCTTCCGGCGTGATTTCCGAACGGACCGTTTCTTCAAAGACACGGCTGAATTCGGGGATGTCTTCCTTGCGGAGTCCGAGACCGACCGCCATCGGGTGACCGCCGTAGCGCGTCAGAAGGTGCGAGCATTTCGAGAGAACCTTGATCAGATTCAAGCCTCCGATGCTGCGTCCGGAGCCATGCGCTTCATCGCCCTGGATCGTAAGGACAATCGCCGGACGGTTGTAGTCACGTGCGAAACGGGAGGCCACAATGCCGATGACTCCCTGGTGCCAGCCGTCTCCGGCGGCGATGATTGAATAGCTGCTGGAGAAATCCGGGGCGGATTCCACATAGTGTTTCGCCTCGTTGAAAATTTCCTGCTCTTTCGTCTGGCGCTTCTGGTTGAAACCTTCGAGCATATCCGCGTAGTGATAGGCGTCGACGATTTTCGAGGCGGTCAGGAGCTGGAGCGCGGAAATCGCGTTGCCGAGACGTCCGGCCGCGTTGATGCGCGGTGCAAGTTTGAAGGTGATGTCCGACGGCTTGATCGAATTGCTGGAGATGCGGGCAACTTCGATCAGGGCGCGCACGCCGGGACGGAGCTGGCGTTTCAGCATTTCCATGCCGTGCTTGACGAGAATCCGGTTTTCGCCGAGCAGCGGGACGATGTCCGCAACGGTTCCAAGCGCCACGTAATCAAGGACTTCCTTGAGTTCGGTCATGTAACCGCCGAGGTTGTGCTCGCGTCCGTATTTCAGGAATGCGTGTCCGAGTTTGAACGCAACGCCGACGCCGGAGAGGTTGTGCATATCCGCGAGTTCGGGATGGATCTTCGGATTGATGTTTGCAACCGCCTTCGGAAGCGTGTCGCCGGGCTCGTGGTGGTCGGTGATGATCACATCGATTCCGCGCCGCGCGGCGTCTTCGACGGCTTCACAGCTGTTGATGCCGCAGTCGACGGTCACGAGGACGCCGCAGGTTCCGCCTGCGCCCTCGAGCGCTTTTGCAAGAGATTCGGGCGTGAAGCCGTAACCGTCGTCGAAGCGGTGCGGGAGAAAATTCGTCACAATCGCGCCGTTGCGCTCCAGAATCCAGGAGAGAAGCGCCGTGGCGGTGATGCCGTCGGTGTCATAATCTCCATGAATGAGGATGTGCTCGCGGTCAACGATCGCCTGCCAGAGGCGTTTGACGGCTGTCTCCATTCCGGGAAAGCGGAAGGGGTCGCTTAAATCGGAAAGGGCGGCGTTGAAATACATATCAACGTGTCCCGGCACGATGTCCCGTGCGGCAAGATACATTGCGATCGCACGCGGCAGCGCTTTTCCTTTTATCAGTTCACCTGTCAGAGTTTCTTTGCCATCAGACGCACAAGTCCATAGTTTGGTACCCATTTTGCCTTTCTTCTTTTTCTTTTTGCAACACACTGCAATATACTATGGAAAGTGCTAAACATCAAATCCATTCTTGAAAAATACGGAAAATATTTTTTCCGCGTGCGGCAAAATGAGGCGGCGTGTCAGGCGGGGCGTTCGCGGAGTTCGTAAATTTTCATGAAAAAAGAGGCGTCTCAAAAGCGGAGAGCTTTTGAGACGCGGATCTGAGAAAGTTCTCAGAGCATGATTTTGTGCATGGCGAGCGGGGCTGCGACAAGCGGCTCGATCGCGGCTGCAAACTCTTTGAAGTGCGGCTGGGCAAGATGAGCATCCAGCGCGTCGTCGTTCTCCCAGCGTTCCTGGAAGATGAAGACGTCGGGATTCAGCGCATCCTGGTCGCACTGATAGCTGACGTTGCCTTTGTCCGCTTTCGAGGCGCTGACGATGGCGGGAATGAGTTTTTTGAAGTTTTCTGCTTCACCCTTTTTCAGGGACGCAATGGCGATAATCTGAAACATGTTACACCTCTTTCGGTTGAATAAAGGGAAGATACACCGTAAAGCGTAAATTTCAAGAGACGTTTTTCAAATTTCTCTGCGCCGTTTGCCGAGGAGGAAGACGTCCTGAACCTGCGACGGCGTGCGTGCTTTGTGCCAGCGGGGCTCGAAGCCGCGTCCCTGAATCGTCTGGGCGATTGCGGCCAGCGCGCGCAGGTGGAAGTTGCGGCGGTCGGGGCTGGCGAACAGGAAGATGACCGCGTGGACCTGTTTTGCTTCCGGGGTGAACTCGACCCCTTCCGCGCACTTCACGAGCATCATGCGGAACTGGGAGTGTCCTTCGACCGTCAGGTGCGGAATTGCGACGAACGGGTTCAGAACAGTGCTGGATTCGGATTCGCGGATCAGCAGTTTTTCATCCAGTTCCTTTGCGGGACAGCCGAGCTGGGGCGCCATTTTCTGGGCGACGATGTCGAAGAGTTCGGGCATGGTCACCGCGTGTTCGATTACCATGACGGAGGACTCCTCCACGAGTTTGTCGAAATCGTCCTGGACAATGCCGTCGCGGCTGCGCAGAATGTCGCGCAGTTCCGTTTCGAGTCCGTCCGTGTTGATGCGGCAGTTCGAAATGCGGGCGACGAGGTGCATGAGCGCGTATTCGAGCTGCACTTTGCGTCCGAAGAGGAAGTAGAGTACGACGGCGGCGACAATGATTCCGAGTGCGATCTGCACTGCGCCGATGCCCATTTGGATAATCAGAATGAGGAAGGCGATGATACTGATGAGCGGGAGAACCGGGTAGAGCGGCATCCGGAAGGTCGGACGGTAGTTCTGGATTCCGCTTTCGCGCAGAATGATGACGGAGATGTTTGTCAGGATGAACGAGAGCATGATGACGGTCGAAGCGACGGTGACGAGCCGTTCGAGGTCGAGGAAGAGTGCGGCGGCCATCACAGCTCCCGTCAGGATGAGCGAGGGGAGGGGAAGCTGTTTGCGTCCGTAGACCCGGCTGAAGAAGGCCGGAATGAGTTTGTCGCGGCTGAGTGCGAACGGGAAACGCGCGGCCGCCATGATTCCGGCGTTTGCGGTTGTGACGAATGCCATCATCGCTCCGAGCGTGATAATCCAGAATCCGGCCTTTCCGAGACTGGTGCATCCGGCGGCGTCGGAGAGCGGCGTGAGAGAGCCGGCAAGTTCGTTCCCCGGCACGACGCCGACCGTCACGATGAGCCCGCAGACGTAGATCAATGTAACTGTGATGATGCCGCGAAGCATTCCCGCGGGAATGTTTCGGACGGGGTTCTTGACTTCCTCCGAAACGCTTGCCACATCGAGCAGTCCGCCGAACGCGACGAAAACGAATGCGGCGAGCGCAATCACTTCGCCGAAATTCGCCTTGCCGTCGAGAAAGAACGGCGTGAAGCGCGCCGGGTCGACGGCGGGGGCTCCGCAGACGATGAACGCGCCCATTGCGGCGAGCAGAATGAACACCATGATGTCCTGCGCCCATGCCGCCGCGTTGGTGCCGATCAGGTTGACGAGCAGGAAGAAGATTGTCATTGCGATTCCGCTGGGAATGCGGGGGACGCCCCAGAGCTGGTAGAGCAGCTCCGCCATACCGAAGATGGCGAAGGAACTTTTGAGCGCGATCGCCGACCAGTTCAGCAGGCCGGAGATGGTTCCGGCGAGCGGTCCGAGACTGCGTTCGGTGTAGTAGTAGATTCCGCCTGCGAGCGGCATGGCGGTTGCCAGCTCAATTGTCGCCAGCGAACCGAGGCAGGCGAAGATTCCGGCGAGGAGGTAGCCGAGAATCATCGCGGGTCCCATCTTCTCGAATGCAACGCCGGGCAGAATGAAGATGCCCGAACTGATCATGGCTCCGGTTGCAATGCAGAAGATGTCAAGCAGCCCGAGTGTTTTCAGCAGATCTTTGCTCATGGTGTCCCCCTTGTCTGCTTCTTATTTGATTTCGGAATCAAGTCCGGTCTTCAGATTCCAGAGTTTTGAGAAATGACGCGGAATGTCGATGTTGTTGATGACTCCGTTGAAGAACGCGGATCCGGGACCGAATGCGAACACTGCAACGGGAGCGCCGGAATGACCTGTGCCGTTGTAGTAAATGTGCGGGTTCTTGGCGTCGTTGCGGTTCGGGGAGACGGAGATTCCGCCGGTTTCGTGGTCGGCGGTCACGACGACGAGCGTATCTTTGTGTTTCATAGCGAAGTCAAGAGCCTGACGGACCAGGAAGTCGGTCATGAGCACGCCGCCGGCGGAGAAGTCGGGTTTGTTGCCGTGTCCGCCCCAGTCGGGATATGCGCACTCGACCATGACGAAGAAGCCCTTCGGGTTGGTGTTGAGACGCTCGAAGACGAGTCCGGCGGCGCGGGCGAGCGAGGCGGTGTCTTCCAGCGGGAAGTTCATGAAGCCGAAGATTTTGGAGTCGGCGGGAGCTTTGGCGAGTGCATCTTCTTTCGAAGTTTCGAGATAGCCTTTCGCGGTGAGTTCGGCGCAGATGTTGCGTCCGTCCTCACGTTTGCCCTTGAGTTCTTTGGGAAGGAATGGTTTGCGGTCGCCGTTGCCGATGAGAACATCAAAGTTGCAGGTGACGGTCCATGCGGCGATTTCAGGACCCATGTAGCGGTGCTTTTCGTGCGCGTAGAAGGCTGCGGGAGTGGCTCCTGTGAGGGAGTCGCAGGTCATGACACCGACTGCGCGTCCGTCCGCTTTTGCGGCTTCCGCAATGGAGCGGAACTTTTTGAGTTCGGGATTGACGCCGACCATGGCGTTGTTGGTTTTGTATCCGGAGGAGAGGGCGGTTCCGCTGGCGGCGGAGTCGGTGACGGAGCTGTTTGCGGAGAAAGTCTGGGCGAGTCCGGCGGCGGGCATCTGCTGCATGACGAGTTTGTCAGGGGCGCCGTGCGCGTGGATCGAAGCGAACGCCTGCGCGCCCTGTCCCATGCCGTCGCCGATGATGAAGATGATGTTGCGCGGGGTTCCGTTCTGCGGGAAGGCTGCGAGCGTTTTTGCATCAACGGATGCGGGAGCGGGGTAGTTCTGCTTGAGTTTGTATTCCTGCTTCCGGGGAGTCTTGCTGTCTTTTACCGGCGGACGGGCGAAGTCAGCCGCCGCGACGGGCAGCGCAAATGCGGCGAGGATCAGCGGGAGGAAGAGGCGTTTTTGCCGAAAATTCATGTCGAGTCTCCTTGTTTATTGTGTTAGGGGGCGGATTCAATATAGCCACGATGAGACGATTTTCAAGCGGGAAACGGGATTTGCTGCAAAAAAATCTGAAATCTCCCGTTTTTCCGCTTGCATAAATTGATTTTGACGCTACATTTCAAGTGTAAAGATGAAAGGAGATTTCTACGATGACACAACAGGAAATCAAAGCGTTTATTGCAGACGGTATCGCGCAGGGCCTCTCTCTCTCCAAGATTCAGGATGCGCTGACTGCGAAGGGAACGCATATTACGTATATGGAACTGCGTCTCCTCGCTTCCGAAATTGAGGTTTCGCAGCTGGAGAAGCTCGACAAGCCGAAAGCCAAAGCCGCGGCTCCCGCAGCGCCGGCTGAACCCGCTCCGGTCCCCGGAATGGAAGAGGACGACGATGCGGAGCTGACTCCGCCGGAAGCTCCTGCGGAACTCGCAGCTGGAGAAGGCGCTCCGGAAGCCGCTCCCGCAGCAGGAAAAACGGTTGTTGAGGTCAACCCCATCGCGAAACCGGGCTTCCTTGTGCACGGTTCCGTCAAGTTCGCGTCCGGTGTGACGGCCGACTGGTTCCTTGATCAGGATTACCGCCTCGGACTCTCCAACAACTCCGGAAAACCCACGGAAACCGACATCATGGAGTTCCAGAAAGAACTCCAGAAAGTCCTGCGCTGAGGTGTAAAAATGAAATTTTTCAATACACTCGGACGCTGTGTTCAGGATTTCGAACCGATCAACTCCGCCAATGTCGGAATGTACACCTGCGGACCGACGGTCTACAACTTCGCGCACATCGGCAACTTCCGCGCCTATCTCTTTGAAGACGTTCTCAAGCGCACGCTCGAATACCACGGCTTCAAGGTGACACAGGTCATGAACCTTACCGACGTCGACGACAAGACCATCCGCGATTCCCGCGCGAAAAACGTGCCGCTCCGCGACTTCACCGCCGTCTACAAAAAAGCCTTCTTCGAGGATCTGGACAAGCTGCGCATCGAACGCGCCGCCGTCTACCCCGAAGCGACTACGCACATCCCCGAAATGATTCAGCTCATTCAGACTCTGATCGACAAGGGCTATGCGTACCAGGCTCCCGACAAGTGCATCTACTTCTCCATCTCCAAGTTCCGTCCATATGGACGTCTTGCGAGAATCGACATGGAGAACCAGCGCGCGGGCGTGCGCATCAACACCGATGAATACGCCAAGGATTCCGTCGCCGACTTTGCGCTCTGGAAAGCGTGGGACGAGAACGACGGCGACGTCAAGTGGGACAGCCCCTGGGGCCCCGGCCGTCCGGGCTGGCATATCGAGTGCTCCGCCATGAGCCAGAAGTATCTCGGCAAAACCTTCGACATTCACACCGGCGGTGTGGACAACATGTTCCCGCACCATGAAGACGAGATCGCGCAGAGCGAAGCCGCGAACGGATGCAAGTTTGTCAATTACTGGCTCCACTGCGAACACCTGATCGTCGACGGCAAGAAAATGTCCAAGTCGCTCGGCAACTTCTACACGATCCGCGATTTGGAGAAGATGGGTTATACCGGACGCGAAATCCGCTGGACGCTGATCGGTACGCACTACCGTTCCAAACTCAATTTCAGCCTTGCTGCGCTTGACCAGGCGCGTTCCGCACTCGGCAAGTTCGACAGCTTCTTCCAGCGTCTGAAAGCGCTTCCCGCGGGAACGAAGGGGCTGGAGGCTGCGAAGGAGGCCGCCGAAGCCGCGCGCAAACACTTCAGCGACGCATTCGCCGATGATCTCAATGTCGCGGAAGGGCTTTCCGCCGTCTACACGCTGGAGCGCGCCGCAAACGCGCTGATGGCGAAAGGGGAACTGGAGGCTGACGGCGCCGCGGTGATCCTCGCGCAGTTCCGAGATTTCGACCGCATCCTCGCCGTGTTCGATGTGGACGCCGTCAAGGAATCGAAAGCCGATGTTCCCGCCGAGGTCATGGATCTTGTCGGTCAGCGCGCCGCCGCAAAGAAGGCGAAGGATTTTGCGAAGGCGGATGCAATCCGCGACCAGCTGAAATCGCTCGGCTGGGCGGTGAAAGATACCGCCGCGGGTCCGGAAATTACAAAACTCTGACGCGGAGCTCCGGGATGACGAAACCGAAAGTCGCAGTCAGCGCGTGCCTGATCGGTCTGAAGTACCGGTATGACGGCACATCGAAGATGAACATGGATTTCATCAATGCGCTGAAAGACAAAGTGGACTTCATCCCGGTCTGTCCCGAGGTGGAATGCGGGCTTTCGATCCCGCGTCCGCCGATGCGTCTGGAAGCCTCTCCCGCCGGAACGCGCATCCGCGTGATTGAGACGGGGGAGGACGTTACCGCCGCCATGCTCGACTGGGCGCAGAACAAGCTCGACAAGCTGGAGCGTCTGGGCATTGCGGCATATGTCTTCAAATCCAAATCGCCCTCCTGCGGCTGGAAGAATGTGCAGAAGTTCAACCGCTCCGGACGCTGTCTTTCCGCCTCCGGACAGGGCATTTTCGCGGCTCTCGTGAAGCGCCGCTTTCCGAACATTCCCGTCATTGAGGAGACAGATTTTCCGGAACTTCTCAATATGATGGACTGATTATTTCCCGATAAACGTCCGGAACTCTTCCGGCGGCAGGGCGCGGCGGGCAAATTCGCGCAGCGGTCCTTCCGGCGATCCCGCGTTCCGCATGGCGTCCAGCATCTCATGGACACTCATCGCATGTTCCGCTCCGGAACGGATCTGATTCGGCAGTCCGGGGTTCTTGAGGAACATCCGCGCAAGCGCAACTCCGGCGCAGCGGGTCTTTTCCGCCATTCGGAGCGCATCCTCCGGTGATGCAATGTCGCCATTCCCGAAAACCGGAACTTTGCTCAGCCGGACCGCTTCCGCAAGACGCTTCAATCCGCCAGTGACCGGACGGTAGTTCTCCGAAACGGTCCGGAAGTGGAGAATGACAAGCTCCGCGCCGTCCACAGCGTCGAGCAGAACCGGAATTTCCGGCTTGTCATATCCTGTGCGGAGTTTGACGCTCAGCGAAGTTTCCGGTTTTAGAGCCTGCCGCACCATATGGACAATCTCTCTGACGCGATCCGGTGTGCGCAGGAGCGCTCCGCCCGCGCCGTGGCTTGTGACGGTCGGGCTTGGACACGCAAGGTTCAGATTGACCGCACGGATTCCGAGGCGTTCGAGCGAGACGGCGCATTCCGCGAGCGGCTCCGGTTCGCGCCCGATGATCTGCACCATCAGCGGAATCCCCGCTTCCCGGTAAGGTTCCAGCCGTTTGCGCAGAACCGCGGGGGAGGGGACGGAGCCCGTGACGGAGATGAACGGCGTCAGCCACAAGTCGTTCAGCTTCAGCAGGTTTGCCGCGCGGACGAAGGCGGGCGTCATGACTCCCTCCATCGGGGAGAGCATGACGCGCGAGGGGAGCACGAAGCCGCTGGGCAGAGCCAGCGGCGCGGCGAAGTTCACTTCAGACACTTCTTGAGCTCTTTCACCTGTTCTGCGAAGACGGTCATGGCGTCCTGCACGGGGGCGGGGGTGGTGAAGTCCACTCCCGCGTCCTTCATGATGTCGATGACCTCTTTGGAATCTCCGGCTTTGAGGAAGCGGAGATAGCCTTCCGTTTCGCCGTCGAGAATCTTTTTGGAGAGTGCGAGGGCTGCGGAGATTCCGGTTGCGTACTTGTAGACATAGAAGTCGTAGTGGAAGTGCGGGATGCGCGCCCACTCGTAACGGATATCGTCGTCGGGGTTTACTCCGGGGCCGTGATAGAGCTTGTTGAGTTCGAAGTAGTGGTTGGAAAGAGTGTCGGCAGTGAGCGGTTCGCCGGCTTCCGCCATCTTGTGGATGTCACGTTCGAACTCCGCGAACATGGTCTGGCGGAAGAGGGTTCCGCGGATTGTGTCGATCAGGTGGTTGAGCAGATACGCTTTGCGCGCGGGATCGGTTGTGTTTGCAACCATGTAGCGCTGGAGCAGAATTTCGTTGGTGGTGGAAGCGACTTCGGCGACAAAGATTTTGTAGCCCGCGTAGTGGTAGTCGTTCGCATGGTCGGAGAAATAGGAATGCAGGGAGTGTCCGAGCTCGTGCGCGAGGGTGAAGACGCTGTCGAGGTTCCCGGAATAGTTCAGCAGCAGGTACGGCGGGAAGCGGTAGCAGCCGCTGGAGTAGGCGCCGGAGCGTTTGCCCTGCGCTTCGGGAATGTCGATCCAGCGTTCCTTGAACGCCTTGTCAAGAATTTGACCGTAGGTTTTGCCGAGCGGGCGGAGCGCCTCTTTGACGTACTGGACCGCGTCTTTCCACTCCACTTCCATTGCGGCGTCGGGGACGAGCGGGCAGTGGATGTCGTACATGTCCAGCTTTTTGAGTCCGAGCCGTTTCGCGCGGAATTTGAAGTAGTCGTAAAGCGGTGTGAAGCTGTCGTGCACGGTGGAGATCAGCGATTCATACACACTGACCGGGACGGCGTCTTCGAACAGCGAGGCTTCGAGCGCGGATTTGAACTTGTGGAGCTTGGCGTCGACCACATGGGATTTGACTGCGGTGTCGAGAATCGCGGCGAAGGTGTTTTTGAACTGCCCGTAAACGGAATAGATGCCTTTGAAGGCGTCGCGGCGGACATTGCGGTCGGCGGATTCGAGCAGTTTGATGTAGTTGCCGTGTGTGAGGCGCACATCCGCGCCGGCGGCGTCCTTGATGACGGGGAACTTGAGATCGGCGTCGTTCATGACGGAGAAGGTTTTGTAGGGGCCTCCGAAGACTTCTCCGGAGAGTCCGAGCACGCGTTCCTCCGCTTCAGTGAGGGTGTGCGGCCGGTCGGCTTCGAGACGCTTCATGGTGAGCGCGTAGAATTTGAGTTCGGGAGCTTTGGCGAGTTTGCGGAACTCCTTCTTGTCGATTTTCATGATTTCCGGCTCGAACCAGGCGGTGTCGCCCTCGATTTCCGCGGATTTTGCGAGAATGCGGTCGACGCGTCCGCGGTTTTCGGAGATTCCGGTGTCTTCGTCGGAGCGGAGGTGTGCGAAGGTGTGGAGTTTTTCAAGCAGGAAGCTGAGCTCGTCTTCCGCCTGAAACGCTTTCGCGAGGGTTGCGGGGGAGTCGGCAAGATGTCCTTTGAACTTCTGGAATTTGCGGACGAGACCGTCGATTTTTCTGAAATCTTTCTCCCAGTCTTCGTTTGTCGGATACATTTTCGTGAGATCCCAGGTCATTTCGACGGGCAGATCGGCATGTTTTTGCGGTTCTTTCATAAAATCTCCTGTTTTTTTGTTGTTCTTAATGTATATCCAACTAGCATATTCATCAAGATGGATTATATTAAAATGATGAAAATATTTTAACGGAAGGAGCTTCTATGTCATCGTTTTACTTGACGACACCGATTTACTACGTCAACGACAAGCCGCACATCGGCCATGCGTACACCACGATTCTGGGCGATGTGATCACCGGATATCACCGCGGAATGGGGGAGGACGTCTGGTTCCTCACCGGCACCGATGAACACGGCCAGAAGGTTCAGAAAGCCGCCGCCGAGCACAATATGACCCCGATGGAGCAGTGCGACTCTACAGTCGTCCGATTCCAGGAACTCTGGAAAAAGCTCGGAATCAGAAACGATGATTTCATCCGCACCACGCAGGAACGCCACAAAACCATTGTCCGCAAGATCCTTCAGGACCTCTACGACCGCGACCTGATCTACAAGGCGGAATACAAGGGACACTACTGCGTTCCCTGCGAACGCTTCTTCACCGACAAGGACCTTGTCGACGGCAATCTCTGTCCCGACTGCCACCGTCCGACCAACGACATTATCGAATCCAATTACTTCTTCCGCATGAGCCGTTATCAGGACTGGCTGATCGACTACATCAAGACGCATCCGGGCTTCATTCAGCCGGCATACCGCGCGAATGAAACGCTGGGCTTCCTCAAGAAACCGCTGGAAGATCTCTGCATCTCCCGCCCGAAAGCGCGCCTCTCCTGGGGCATCGAGCTTCCGTTCGACCCCGAATACGTCTGCTACGTCTGGTTCGACGCTCTCATCAACTACATCTCCGCCATCGGATACGGAACCGACATGGACCGCTGCATGAAGTACTGGTCCAACGCGCATCATCTGATCGGCAAGGACATTCTCACCACACACACGGTCTACTGGCCGACCATGCTGAAGGCGATCGGGCTGGAACCCCCGAAGACCATTCTCGCGCACGGCTGGTGGCTCATCGGACAGAACAAAATGAGCAAGTCCCTCGGAAACGTCGTCAATCCCATGGAGATGGCGGACAAGTACGGCGTGGACGCTTTCCGCTACTTCCTGCTTTCGGAAATGACGCTCGGTCAGGACGCCGCGTTCTCCGAAGAGGCGTTTGTGAAACGCTACAACAGCGATCTCGCGAATGACCTCGGAAACATGCTGAACCGCGCAGTCAAGCTCATCGTCCGCAACTTCGATTCCAAAATTCCGGCTCCGGGAACGCTCACCACGGAGGATATGGAACTCTTCGGCGCGGCATCCGAAGCCGCCGAACTCATGGAGCGCGCCGTCCGCGACCTGCATCTTGACAAGGGCATCGAAGCCGTCATGAACGTCGTCCGCAAGGCGAACCGCTACATGGAATCGACGGCTCCGTGGACTCTCGCGAAAGAGGGCAAAACGGAACGTCTCGGAACGGTTCTCTATACCGCCGCGGAAACCCTGCGCGTGGTCGCCCAGCTCTTCCTTCCCGTCATGCCGGAGAAGATGACTGCGCTGCTGAAAACCCTCGGCGCATCCTCGGTGTTTTCGTTTGAAGAGGCGAAGAACCACGGCGTTCTGACTCCGGGCTCCCCGATCCATGATGTCGATGCACTCTTCCCGCGCATTCAGTTCGAGGCTCCGGAAGCCCCGAAACCGGAATCGAAGAAGAAACAGGAAAAAGTCAAAATCGTCAAAGAGGAACCCATCCTTCCCGAAGGCGTTATCACCATCAACGATTTTGCCAAAGTCAAACTTGTGACGGCAAAAGTCGTTCAGGTTGAAAAGGTTCCGGATGCGGAAAAACTGCTGAAACTCCAGATCGAACTCGGTGCGGAGAAGCGCCAGATCGTTTCCGGAATCGCAAAATATTACACCCCCGAAGAACTGGTCGGGAAAATCATCGTCGTCGTAGCAAACCTCAAGCCCGCCAAGATCCGCGGCGTGGAATCGTGTGGGATGCTTCTCGCGGCGAAAACCGATGACGACCTCCGCCTTGTGACGGTCGACGTCCCCGATTTCCCCTCCGGCGTTTCCGTGGGCTGATTAAAAAAAAGGAGAGTTTTACATGTTCAACTGTTTGGCAATCGACATTGGCGCCGGAAGCGGCAGAATCATGAGATGCACCGTTTCGGACGAGGGAAAAGTCGATCTGACTGAAATTTCCCGTTTCCCGAACAACAGCCGTGAAGTGGACGGCGCATTGCGCTGGGACATCGGCGCGCTTGTCGCAGACATCAAAGCCGGGCTCGCCAAAGGCGCCGCCGAGATGAAGCCGGACGCCGTCGCGGTCGATACCTGGGGCGTCGATTACCTGTTCCTCGACAAGGACGGAAACCGTCTCGCCGATCCCGTCTGCTACCGCGATCCCCGCACGGTCGGGCTCGACAAGGAGTTCGTGGAGAAGTTCGGCAAAGAGCGTCTCCAGCGTCTGACGGGCATCCAGATCATGAATATCAACACACTTTTCCAGCTTTACGCGGAGTGCAAGGCAAATCCGGATTACGCCGCGAAAGCGGAGCATTTCGTGTTTGTTCCCGACTACATTGCATACTGTCTCTCCGGCGTGATTGCGAATGAGTTCACCATTGCCAGCACTTCGCAGCTGCTCGACTGCGCAAAGGCGGACTGGTCGGATGAACTTCTGGAGGCGGTCCGTCTCCCGCGCCGCTGTGTCAAGCCGCTCACCCAGCCCGGAACGAAGATCGGAACCTGTGACTTCTCCGGCGTGAAGGGACTTGAAGGCGTTCCGTGCGTGATGGTCGGTTCGCACGACACCGCGTCCGGCGTCGCCGCGGCTCCCGCGGTCGGTGACAGAAACTGGGCATACGTCGCTTCCGGAACCTGGTGTCTGACCGGCATCGAGTCGCCGAAGGCTCTTGCGACTCCGCTTGCCGCCGAACTCAATTTCACCAACGAAGGCGGTGTTGCGCACACCTACCGCGTACTCAAGAACCTTACCGGTTTCTGGATTCTGCGGGGACTCAAAGACGATGTCGCGAAGGATGTTTCCTACGATGACATCATGATGAAGGCTGAGACGGAAGCGCGCAAGTTCCGCTGTTTCTACAATCCGAATCACGAACTTTTCTTCAACCCGGAATCCATGAAGGCGTCTGTGGATGAATTCATGAAAATGTCCGGTCAGCCGCTCCCCGAAACTCCGGCGGAATACATTGAGACATTCCTGGAAAGTCTCGCTCTGCTGTTCCGCAAGACGATTGAAGAAGCGGATTCCGTATCGGGCAAGAAGACGGAAGTGATTCACCTGATGGGCGGCGGAGCCCAGAACTCCACGCTTTGCCAGTACACTGCCGATGCCACCGGCTGCACCGTCATGGCGGGACCGGTTGAGGCAACGGCGATTGGAAATGCGATGCTTCAGGCAATTGCGGTCGGCAAGATTGATTCCGTCCAGTCCGCCCGTAAACTGATCCGCACGTCGTTTGCGCCGGAAGTCTACACGCCGAAGAACAAAGCGGCGTGGGATGAAGCGGCCGTCCGTTTTGCGGAAATCATGAAAAAATAAGGCGCGGTCATGGATCATTTTCCGGAGGAGGAACTGCTGAATCGTGCGGCGCAGGGCGATATTTCCGCTCTGGCCGCGCTGGATGCGCAGGGGTTCCTCCTGAAACCCGGCGAAGCTGCGGATGCTTTTGTCGGGCGGATCCGCGCCATGCACGCACGGTTCCGGACGCTGGATGAGCGTATGTCGGCGGACGGCTCGTGCGAAGTTTTTCCCGGAATCGTTATTCAGGAGAGCGCGCGCATTCCGGATGAAATCATGGACGAGGCGTCGCTGGAGACGGAGTCGCGCTACGGCTTTGCGATCCGCTGGGCGCCCGGTTATTTCCCCGCCGGCGGACTCGGTTTTCTCTGGGGCGGGTGTGCGCTTTCCGACGACGAACCGGACTGCGTTCCCGTTTTCCTGATCCGCGGCAGTTTCCGCGAATCGAAACGCTTCTTTATTTATTCGCGCGATGAACTGCTCTCGCACGAGCTCTGTCACACGGCGCGCGCGCCGCTTTCGGACCGCATTTTCGAGGAGCATTTCGCTTACGCCGGATCACACAGCGCGCTCCGCCGCTACATGGGAAACTGCTTCCAGTCCGATTTCGACGCTCTTCTTTTCCTGCTTCCGATTCTGCTTCTGCTTGGCATTCAGATTGCGGTCTATGCGTTTGACTGGCACCAGATACCCGCGTATCCATTCTGGATTCTCGCTCTTGCCTGGCCCGTCTACCTTCTGATCCGCAACGCTTCGCAGCGGAAAATCTACTTCCGCGCGGAGCGGACTCTGCGCGAATGCGGCTTTGCGCGTCCAGCGGCGCTTCTCTTCCGCTGCACCTCCGACGAGATCGCGCGTTTCGCTCGTCTCTCCGCCGGGGAACTGAAGCAGACTCTTGACGAATTGGCGCAGACCGATCTGCGCATGAAAATCACCCTCTACCGTTTTCAAAATGAAGGAGAACTGAACCATGCCGACGATCAACGAAGTGAGTGCTTATCTGGACGAGATCCTGAACCTGAAAGCGTTCGGGAGTGACTGTTCCAACAACGGGCTCCAGTTCGAGGGCTCTCAGAATGTAACCAAAGCCGTGTTCGGCGTGGACGCCTGCGCCGCGCTCTTCATGGACGCCGCCGATGCGGACGCGGATTTTGTCTTTGTCCATCACGGTCTCTCCTGGGGCGGAAGCCTCAAGCGCATCACGGGCGTGGACGCCAACCGCATCGCGCTCCTTGCCGCAAACAATATTTCTCTTTATGCGGCGCATCTGCCTCTTGACGCCAACCCGGAATTCGGGCACAACGCTTTGATTTCCAAACTCCTTGAGCTCGAAAACCTCCAGCCGTTCGGTTCGTACAGCGGTTACAAAATCGGTTTTTCCGGAACGCTCAAGCGGATGCGCAAAGCCGCGGATATCGCCGAATACCTGAATGAAAATCTTCCCTCCGAATGCGACTATTCGATTATCGGAGCCGAGAACACGAAAATCAAGAAAATCGGCGTCATCTCCGGCGGCGGAGCGTTCCCCGCGCTCTTCAGTGAAATGCGCGCCGAAGGCGTGGACTGCCTTGTCACGGGCGAATTCACCCACGAATCCTATCACTACGCGCTGGAAACCGGCATCCCGGTCATCACCCTCGGACATTACCGGAGTGAAATCCCCGGCGTCCTTGCCGTGAAGGACCTCGTGGAGGAGAAATTCGGCATTCCCTGCGCGTTCGTGGATATTCCGAGCGGATTCTGAACATGTCGCTCTGGTCGGATGCGGAATACCGCTTTTTCCCGTTTTATTTCCCGCACGCGCCGCTGCATCTGCATGTCATGCTGACCGCGTGCGGGTTTGAAGTCCGCCGCGATCACACCTATGACTGGAACGGTCTGCAGCGCGGAGACCGTCCGTTCTGCATCTTCCAGTGCACGCTCGAAGGCGAGGGACAGCTGACCGTGGACGGCAAGGTGTACCGCATGAAACCGGGCGACGCCATGCTGCTTTCCGTTCCGGAAAATCACCGGTACACTCTTCCTTCCGATTCCACGCACTGGAAGCATATCTATCTGAACTTTTCGGGATCGGAAGCCGTGCGCATCTGGACGGAACTGAAGCGCAAGTACGGTCCGGTCGTTCATCTTCCGCTGGAACGCTCGAAGGCTCTGGAGACCGCGTTTTCGGTCTGGACGGCGGCGAAGAACAAGCGGATCCGTTCCGCGCTCCGCGCCTCCGCCTTTGCGTATGATTTCCTGATGACGCTTTCAGAGGAACTGGCGGAACTGGAGCTCGCGCAATCGGAAGCCTCCTTTGCGCTGGATGCGGTCAAATACTGCATGGATCATTACGCAGAGGATATCACGGTTGCGGAGATTGCGGACGCCGCGGGTTACAGCCGCTGTCATTTTTCGCGCATGTTCACGCGGGTTCACGGAACTTCCCCCGGCGCGTTCCTGCGGGAGCTGCGGCTCGGTCATGCCGCCCGGATTCTGCGCATGGAAAACTGCAGCGTCAAGGAGACCGCCGCCCGCTGCGGCTTTGCGGATGAAAGCTATTTCTGCCGCGCATTCCGTCTCCGTTACGGCACAACGCCCGATCTTTACCGCAAAAATCATTAAATCTTCTTTTTTTTATCGGATTTGAGTTGAAAAATTCCCGAATGCGCGTTATACTCCCTGTAGAAAATCAACAAGGAGGACGGCTTATGAGAATTATTACGATTGGACGTGAATTCGGCAGCGGCGGACGCGAGCTCGGACATCAGCTTGCGGAGCGTCTGCAGGTCCCTTATTACGACCAGGAGATCATCACTGCAATTGCACAACGCACCGCGCTTGCGGAAAAATATGTGCAGGCTGTGATTGAGCACCGTCCGTTCCAGCCTTTCCCCCTCTCGGTCGGACGCAGTTTTTTCCTTTATCATGACCCTGTCCTCGAACAGAATCTTTCGATTTACCGCGAGCAGAGCCGGATCATCGAAGAGATCGCCGCAAAATCGGAGTGCGTGATTGTCGGCCGCTGTGCGGATTACATTCTGCGCGAGAAGAATCCGTTCCGCATTTTCGTTTATGCGGATGAAGCAAGCAAGCTGAAACGCTGCCGCGCCCGCGACCCCGAGCCGGATAAACTTTCGGACAAGGAACTGAAGCGCAAAATTGCCGCTGTCGACCGCAACCGCGCCGCGTATTACGATTTTTACACCGGGCAGAAGTGGGGCGACAAGGTGAACTACGACCTCTGTATCAACCTTTCAACTGTTCCCGTCGCGCATGTCGCCGATGCTGTTATCAGTTTTCTGAAATCAGAGGAAAAGTAAGCCTCATTAAAAAAACAGATGCTCCCGGTCCGTTTGCGGAAACCGGGAGCGTATTTTTTTGTACAGGATGTTCAGGGAAGAATCCGGAATTCCAGTTCATCAAGCAGAATGAAGCCGCTCATTTTCGGCAGCCAGATTTTTACCCGGGCGGCGCCTCCGTCGATATCGGGAACCTCTTTGGCGCTTGCGGGAATCTCCAGCACCAGCCGGAAGGGAGTCCAGATTCCCTCCTGCAGTTTGAATTTTTCGCGGATGTAAAGATGCTTGCCTGTGTGGGTACCGTCTTTCCAGATTTCGATGCAGACGTCAAGAACATTGACGCCTTCGCCTTTCGCCCAGCCGGAGAACGCCGCTTTTTTCCCCGGTGCAAACGGAAGCGCCGTTGCGATAACCGAGAGCATGTCTTCCGGAGAGGCGGTCAGTTTCATGCAGCGGGCTCCGCTGAAGAAGTCCGGGTTGGCGGCGAGCGATGCCGGATAGCTCTTTGAGGAGAAGTTCTGTTTCCATGCGTTGAGAGCCTTTTTCCCGCTTTCGAATGTTCCGTCGAACGGCGTTTTCTCCGTTTCCGTCTTTTTCACGGCGTTGCGGATGATTCCGAAGTCGAAACGGTTCGCGTGAGCCTCTTTTCCCGCCCATGCCGCCGAGCGCACCGCGTGGTCTCTGGCGTTTTCCGCATCATTGACTTTAACCGCGAATCCGAACGGAAGTTCTCCCGCCGGTCCCTCGACTTCCGCCGTGTAGCCCTGCGCATCCGGAGTGATCTTCCACTTGAAATCGGAAGCCTTCAGCGTGTCAGACCAGAGAGTGAACGGCTGAGCGTCGCGGGGCGTCAGGAACACGCGGAAAGTCTGCGGCGTATAACGTTCGCCGAAGCGCGCCGGAATGGCGAGCGGAGCTCTATCGGCAAACAGCTCGATGGAATCGGTTTCCCACGGCTTGCGCGTTCCGCTTGCGCCCGCATCGGTGGAATCCTTGACCTGCGCGGTCAGGAAAAAGCGCTTCTCTTTGACCAGCAGACGCAGTGTCGCGGAAAGTTTGCCGTCCGGCGAGGCTATTTGCCAGCTTTCGCCGTTCGTTTTCGTCAGAGCGTTTGTGAGGCGGACCGGGAAGCTGTGCATCGCGCTGTCGAGCAGAATAACGGATGGCGTTCCTGTCGCTGTTTTTTCCGCACGGACAGGAAGTTCAACGGAACAATGTTCTCCAGGATTCAGAGTTACGTTTTTGCTGTGCAGAGCCGTGAATCCGCCGCCCTGGAATCCGACTGTGCAGGAGGCCTTCACGTTCGATTCGTTCTGAAGCTCGAACACCGCGCACCCGTCGGCGAGCCGCGCCGAATCGGATGGCTGAATCGGCGATTCAAGCACGGGATTCAGTTCGGAACACGCCTTGAGGAACTCCGCATCGGACATTTTGCCCTGCCGGAGGTAGAACGGATTCGCATCAAGAGTCTTCACATCCGCTTTCACCGGATTGCCGAAGAGATCGAGAACGGTGAAACGGGAAAAGTCGAGCTTCAGTCCCTTTTTGCGCTGGTAGTTCCAGACCGCCGCAATGAGCTTGCCGTCCTTGCGGAAGACGTAGCAGATCACGCTGTTCAGGAATTTGTGCTTCGCCGCCGGTTTTGCTCCTTCGAACAGACGAGCCAGTGCATTCGAAGCCGCAAAGTAGACCGACGGAATCTGTTCACCCGTATAGGTGAGGTAGAATTCCTTGCTGCGCCAGACCATGTCGTTGGACATCGCGATGGACTGGGTGACGCCTTCGCCGCAGTCGACGAGCGCGCGGTTGAGCCAGTATTCCGCCTTCTGTTCGGTATTGTCGCCGCCGTCGTAGAGGTAATAGAGTTCGGTGTTCCAGATCGGGCGCAGTCTGCCGTATTTCTTCATCAGAGCGAAGATCCCCTGAATCGCGGCGTCCGCAGGCTGAATGGATCCGAGCTCGCGCTGGTCATACGGGTGAAAACTGACAATGTCGCACCAGTTGAGTCCGCCTCCTTTGAATGCGCGGTTGAGCCACCCGGAACTGTCCGCTTTGAAGTCTGAAGTTCCGCAGAATCCGATGATTTTTGCATCCGGATCGCCCTTTTTGAGCGCCTCGTAAGTTGCCTTCAGATATCTGTTGTAGGTCTCCGGAGTGACATAGAGGTTTGGTTCGTTGGTGAATTCAAAGAAATGTTTTTCCCCTCTGGAATGTTTTGCGAGTTCGGTTGCAAAACGGGTCCAGTACTGCATCGGGGGGAATGCGATATATCCTTTCAGTTTCGCCATTGCGTTTGCCGGGTGATGATCGGGACGTTCCGCGAACGGCAGCGCCCATGCCGGAATCGGGTTCGAGCGGGCGTATCCGCTCTTCAGATACGGCTGGCGGAAAAGTTCAGCTCCGAACACATGAACGGGAATCATGCCGTGCTTTTTCATTGTCTTCATGGAGAAATCGTAGAACGAAAAATCAAACTTTCCGTTTTCCGGTTCAAGGAGCCCCCAGTCGGTTGAAACGGCACCGGAATCCCATTCGCGGATCAGGCGGAATCCGGCAAGACGCAACAGTTCAAGTTTGCTTTCAGGCGAAGCATTGTACGAATCGAAGCCTCTGCGCGTAATGAGCTTGCCTCCGGAATAGCCGTCGCGGTATCCGAGTCCGCTGTTGAGTCCGAGCAAAAAATCCTTTTCCGGATCGCGGGGGGTATCGGGGATTTCACCGATGACCGCATACGGAAATCTGCGGCTCCGGATGCCCTTTCCGTCGACGGAAACCGTATAGATGCCGTACCGCGGCACATGGGCTTCGGGGAGGGGAAGCGTTTTGATTTCGCCCGGATTCAGTTCCGCTTTGACTTGCTTTTCCGCAACGGTTTTCCCGTCATGTCCGGAAACCGTGCGGATGGTCAGAGTCTGAACGAATTTCTCTGTTGTGTCATTTTGAAGTTTGAGCGTGAAGTGCGCGGATTCCCTGTTGTCCGGACGCATCCAGTACCGCGGCGCGGAGACTGCGGCGTAAACGCTTCCGGATTCTTTGGCGTCCGCCTCAACAACGGAAACATCATCGAGCCAGAGGTTCCCCTTCCATCCGCCGTCCGGTTCGGTGCGCTTGAACGACCAGAGACGGATCACATGCGGTCCGCCCTTTCCGGAATTGAAGCGGAAGGAATGTTTTGCATAGCTGCTGCCGATACGGAAGGTTTTGCGTTTGTTTTCCCAGTCCTGCGTGTGAATCAGCGCTTCGAGAGGAATGCCGCCGGAGACGTCGGTTTTCGCGGACATGGAGAAGATGTATTCCGTGTCCGGTTTCAGTGTGAACGCGGAGACGTAGAGTTCAAAATAATCGCCGTCCGGATTCGCCAGTTTGAGCGCAGACTTCCCGCGCGCCGCATTTGCGGAATCGAGTTCCAGCGGAAGGTGCTTGAGGTCTTTCCGCGTGATGATGCGGTGCAGCGCAAAACCGTCGGCGCCCAGCTCGAATCCTCCATTGTAAACAAGGTTTCCGCCGAATGCGGCCGCACTTGCCAGAAGCGCGGCCGCCGTACAGGTGTAGGTGTGTTTCAGCATGTTTTATCTCCAGATGCAGTTCTCGTCATTTGTCGCGCCAAAGACAAATGATCTGCGCAAATTGCTCCCGACCAGGAAAAATGATTTTCTGGCATTGCCGGCATGGCCGTCCGCATAAACATAGTTGGAAGTGAGTCCGGGATGACGGAGCGAGGAGAGCGCATTCAGCCGATTTTCATCGTAAATATCCACAGTGTTCTTTTCATCCGAACCTTTCATGGCAAAGTCTCCTCCGACAATTGCGGCGGTCGGCTGCTTGCATTTCGGAAGACGCTTGACATATCTGGAGTCTGATACCGGTGTCCCGTCGCTGGACAGAGATCCGCAAAATGCATTCCAGCCGTAGGAGGTGACGGAGTAGATTTTCCCGTCGCGTGTTGCGGTGAACACATCTTCCTGTTTTGCTCCGGGGCAGAGGTAGATGGATGGCTTGTCCGAGTAAAACGACCCTGCGCCTTTTGTGGTTGTGTAGGGCCAGAGCATGACGATCCACGAGTGCATGTATCCGTAATCGTTGTTCCATTTCTGCATTGCAAACGGAACATAGTCGCTGTAATCGGCGGCATAGCTGAACATTGCGGTTCCGATCTGTTTGAGCTGGCTTGTGCAGGAAATCGCATGGGCTTTCTGCCGTGCGGAGTTCAGTGCCGGAAGCAGCATTTCAGCAAGGATGGCGATAATCGCAATTACGACGAGAAGTTCTATGAGCGTAAATTTCCTTGCCCTTCTTTTCGACTTGAGACCGATGAATGCTTTTGATTTTCTTTTTGTCATTTTAGACCTCCTTTAAAAGGTTGTTGAATATTACAAAGTTTGAATTGTATACACGATGTTCCGGCGGAAGTTCCGGATTGCGGACCTTGCGGATCAGATAGTCCACGGCGTCCGCACCGGTTTTTTCGATCGGCATATCCGCATAAATGAGTCCGGTATCCGCATACACTTCCTCATCCGGACGGTCAAAGCAGAAGAGCTGAATGTCGCGTCCGGGGATTCGGCCGGCCTGCTTGCAGGCGAAAAGGGTCCAGTCGAGCACGCCGATGAGGGGGAGGAACAGCGCATCCGGCTTGCTGTCGCGGATGAATGCGGTGATTTCATCCACGGCGGTCAGCGGGTTGAATGCGGGCTGTGCAATCTGCGGAATCCCGCTGTGTTCCGCGATTTCGTCCCGGAATCCGCGCAGACGCTCCGCATTTCCGTAGGAGCCGAAGTAGCTTCCGTTGACGGCGCCGATCCGCTTCATTCCGAATCTGCGGAGCAGGCGGACCGCGCGTCTGGAATCCTCATAAAAGTCAATGGAGAAATAGGATAATTTTTCCCAGATCCGGTTTATGGCGATGACTGGGAATCCGCGTCCGGCGAGTTCCTGAAGACGTTCTTTTGAAAGCCCGCCGGCGTCGATGAAGATAAACGCATCGAACGGGAACTGGTCTTTTTCGTTGAGCTGTCTCGGGTTGATGGTGACGAGGCGGCAGTTCTGTTCCGAAACGACGTTCTGAATTGCGGCGGTCATGGAATATGCGTAGGAGAACGGCGGCAGTTCAGGCATGGCGATGACAACGGGTTTTTCCGGGACAGGTTCATTTCCGCAGACGAAAGTTCCGATTCCCGGCTGGCGCCGGATAAGTCCTTTCTGTTCGAGACGGTCGAGCACCTTCCGGATCGACGATCTGCTGAGAGCGTAATGGGTGCAGAGTTCGTGTTCGGAGGGCATTTTTTCTCCGGGCGCGATACGGCCTTCGCGAATCTGCGCGATCAGCTTTTCCGCCACCGGTTCAAAAAGACTTTTCCGTCCTGCCATTTTTTTATTTCCATACATTTGGTTGTACATGTTTGTTTTTAAATTATAGCACATTCTCCGGAAATGTCAACCCCCTGAAAAGAAAAAAGATGCGTGAAATTTTTCTGAGCGGGTTATCTTGTTTTCGACTGCTTTTCCCTGCGGAATGAAAAAGGCGGAGGATGCGAAAAAACACCGGCAGACCGATCCGCAGTTTCTGCGTCCGGAAAATCTGACGCGCCGTTATGTGATCGACTTCGGAGAAGGGGTGCAGGTTTCAACTCCTCTGCATGTCTGGCAGCTGTTTTGCCGGAGAGCGGCAGAAAAGCCTGAAACTGAATCCGGTTCCCGCACGGAAAACAATGTTCAGCGGAGAACATGTGCGTGTCGGCTTATGGTTGGAGACAATTTCCTTGAGGACGGAGTTCTTGCGCTTCGGTCCGGTGTTGCGCATTCGTTCATCCTGAATCGGCGGAACCGGACGGATTTTGAGTCGATTCCGTGCATCCGCATTGTGCCTGATGCGGATGCCGTCAGCTTGAATGAGCTGACGGGTCCAGTTATAATGTCCTCTCAGAACCGGAGGAATTCCGCAGGGGGGATTGTGATGATCCGGGCGGGTTCGTCGGCGCCGGAAAGCTGATGAATCACGAGGTCCGCCGCCGTCTCCGCAATCCTGCGGAAGTCCTGAATGCAGAGAAAGACCGGACCGAGCTTTTCGCGGCTTTCCGGAAGCAGACGGTCGAACGCCGCAGTGATGAAGCCTTCCGGGAGGTCCGGAAGAATCTGTGATACAACAGTCGCATTGTTGGAGAAGACCGCCGGTTTGCGTATTCCCCGTTTGAGGAAAGCCGGAATGTCCTCCTCCGTAAACGGAATTCCGCGCTGCGTCAGTTCATCAATCAGATGTTCGCGGCGGCTGCGGGAAACCGTGTTGAAATCCGGAAACAGCAGAATTGCGCCGTCCGCTCCCGCTTCAACCGCACGGTCGCAAAGTCCGCGCATGGCGATTGTGTTGTCCGTGGTGACGGTCGGGTACGGGAATTCCTGGAACCAGCGGTCGAGGAAGACAAGGGGACACGGGATGTGTTCAAACAGCTGGCGGATCTGCGGAGTGAGGCAGTTGTCGCTTGTCGCAAATATGATTGCCGCATCGCAGATTTTCTGCGTGAGTTTTTCCAGCCTGTCGGCAAAGAGACGGCTCTGGTCGGGAGCGTATGACAGAATGAGGAGCGTGTAGCCCGCGCGGGAAAAGAGCTCGTTGAGTCTTACCGCCGCTTCACGCTCCATGTTGTATTCGAGAGACCCCATGAGCAGGGCGATCATCCGGGTCCTGCCGTCCGCAAGGTTGCGGGCGTTGAGATTCGGAATGTAGCCGTACTGCGCCGCAAGCTCCGTCACCCGGTCGCGCGTGCTCTGCCGGACCCGCGGGTCACCGCGCAAAGCTCGCGAAACGGTGGACGGATTCACACCCGCAATTTTCGCAAGATCATGGATCGTTATATTGTTCATTTGAGCTTCAGCGTCCGGATTTCAAACGGTTTCAGAGTCAGCTCGATTTTCCCGTTCACCGCGGAATGCGCGGTTCCTTCGGCCCATTCGAGCAGATCGGTTTCGACTGCGGCTGTTTTGCCGCGCAGGGAGAGAACCGCTTTTGATTCCGTTCCCTTCGTTTCAACCAGGCGGACAACAAGGCAGTCCTCTTTTTCCGCTTTTTTGAGAACTTCGAGCGAGACGGCGTCCGATTCGATTGCGACCGGCGGCCGAACATCTGCCGCCATGCCGTCGAACACGCGCGGCGGACGGTTCAGAAGCGCGGCTTCGCGCATGACATTGGAATGAATGAGCGAACCTTCGTGCGGAAGGAGCGAGTAGGTGAACTCGTGGTGTCCGATATCCGCGGTCGGGTCGGGCTCTTTCGGCGAACGCAGCAGGGCGAGATCGAGCACGCTTTCTTTGACCTTGCAGCCGTATTTGCAGTCGTTGAGCAGCGCAACGCCGTGCGAGTCGTCGGAAATATCGGCATAACGTTGGCAGACGGCTTCAAACTGCGCCATGTCGCGGCTGGTGTTTTCGTGCATTGTCCTGCGGATGTGGCCATACTGGATGTCGAACGAGGCTTCGTCCGCAAAAATGTTGACCGGGAATGCGGTGCGGAGCATCTTGTGCGATTCGTTCCAGTCGACCTGCGTCTTGAAGTCCAGACGCGTTCCCTCCGATTCCAGAACAACGGTCTGCCGGATGACGGAATTTGAAATTTTGAGCTCAAATTCAAGTGCGGAGCGGAGCCCGCCCGCGAGGATTTTATGCGCGCGGACCGGAACCGGATGCTGCGCTTTCTGGCGGGGATAATAGACGTCGATGTCCCATGCGTCGTAATCCAGCGGATTGTCCACATAGAACGAGAATACGTTTCCGCTTTCACCGGGCTTGAGGATGGAGTTCCCCGTGCGCTTGTCGGTTGCTTCGATCAGCCGGGCATCCGGCGAGAAGACGTAGCGGACATTTTGATTTTCGAGCACAAGATCATCGGATTCGGTCTCCGCCGGAAGTTCCGCTTTTGCACCTTTGCGGAGCACGGTGAATGAGAGTTCCGGCAGATGAACGCGGACGAGCGTGCGTCCGTTTTCATGCTGAACGGGAAGCTCGTTTCCGGCATCGTCGAGCACGCGGAAGGCGTTCCAGGTTTCGGGAAGCTCAACAAGAGCCGTGACGCCGCAGGAGAGCGAGTTGAGGATGGTCGCGGAGCCGTCGGCTTTCGGGAAAAGTTCATCTGCCGCGCGCTTCATCAGCGATTCGCAGAGAGCGAGAATTTCCGCATGCTGCTTCTGTGTCGTCTCGTAAACCATTCCGATGGAGGAGCCGGGGATGATGTCATGGAACTGATTGAGCAGCAGAAGTTTCCATGCGCGGTCGAGCTCTTTTGCCGGGTAATGCGCGGCGGGGAGCATGGAGCAGAGAAATTCGGTCTGCGCGAGCATCTGTTCACACTTCCGGTTTCCGCGTTTGGTCCGCGCCTGTGTGGTGAGTGTGCCGCGGTGAAGCTCCAGATAGAGTTCGCCTTTCCAGACGGGCAGTTCGGCGCGTTTTTCGTTGATGATTTCAAAGAAACGGTCCGCCCGGTCGAACTTGTAATGCGGACAGCCGTCGAGGGCGGCGAGACGTTTTCCGCGTTCGATGTATTCAGGGGCGGGACCGCCTCCGCCGTCGCCGATGCCGTAAAGACTCATGAAGTCGGAGAGCGTGTCGCCCTCGGTGTAGCGCGCCTGCGCCTCCATCAGCTGCTGCGGGCGGACTGCGGAATTGTAGGTGTCTTCGGGCGGGAAGTGGGTCAGAACTTCGCTGTTGTCGATGCCCTTCCAGAGGAATGACTGGTACGGGAAGCGGTTGAACTGGCACCAGGAGAGTTTCTGTGTGAGAAAATATTCGCATCCGGCTTTCCGGATGATCTGGGGGAGGGCGGCGGAGTAGCCGAAAACATCGGGAATCCAGAGATTTCTGACGTCAACGCCGAATTCATCTTTAAAGAAGTTCTTGCCGTGGAGAAACTGGCGGACCATGGATTCTCCGCTGATGAGGTTGCAGTCCGCTTCAACCCACATTCCGCCCTGAATTTCCCAGCGTCCGGCGGCGACGGCTTGTTTGATTTTTTCGTAAAGAGCCGGGTAATGCTCTTTGACGAATGCGTAATGCTGAGCCGAAGAGGCCCCGAAGATATATTCCGGATATTCTTCGATGAGCGCGATCTGGGAGCTGAAAGTGCGTGCGCACTTGCGGATGCTTTCGCGGACGGGCCAGAGCCAGCCGGTGTCGATATGAGCGTGTCCGACTCCGTGAGCCGTCATCATGGAACCGGATGGAGCAACCCGGAAAATCTTCTGCAGGACTTCACGCGCCGCGGCGGCGTTTGCCGGAGTTTCGTTGTAGGCGTCCGCCGCCTTGCTGATGATGGAGAGAAAGCGGCTGATGCGGAAATCCCCCTGCGGCAGCCCCTCCACGAGCGAGATCAGCACTTCCAGATCGAGACAGAGACTCCAGACTTCGCGGTCGAATACGGCGAGGTCGCAGTTGATGAGCGTTCCGGTGAAACTTTTGCGCGGGTGATCGAAACTGATTTCGCGCATCTCTTCATGAAGAAGCCCGAAGAGAGAATTGGCGGCTCCTTCAATCCAGAAATCCAGTTCGGTTCCCGGTGCGGCTTTTTTGAGCGGATAATTGTTTTTGTAGTAATCGCTGGAGTAGACGGTTCCTCCGGTGAGCCCGTAAACGGGCGTGCCCTCCGCATCGAAGATGAGCGCTTCGCCGCCGATGTTCATGAGCAGAGAGAGTTCGGCTCCCTGAAATTCTTCCGGAACGGTCCCGGTGACGTGAAACCACGCGCTTGACCAGTCGCGTCCCCAGATTTCCCCTTTCCGGATGGGTGCGTATGCAAGGGAAAGACGGTCTTTGAACTCCACCGGCTCCGCGGAAGGCGCGTATTCGCAGTTGAGTTCGATTGTGCGCGGATAGATTGCGCCTTTCACACGGGCGGCAAATGTTTTTGCCCGTTTCAGATAGAATTCAATTTCCCGGGGGAACATCTCAGTCTCCTTTTTATTGTTTTTTATAAAATACAACCGGTTGCAAAAAAATCAAGAGGCAGAAAGAAAAAAAACGGGATTGCGGATTTTCAGGCGAACAGCGTGTCGCGGTTTCTGTTTTCGCCGTTTTTGCGGTAGGAGTCCGGAGTCGTACCGTAGGTTTTCCGGAAGACGCGGCAGAAATGGCTTGCATCTGTGAACCCGGCGAGCTCTGCAATGCCGTCGAGTTTCATATTGGTGCATTCGAGCAGATGTTTTGCATAAAGAATGCGCTGTTCCATGAGGAACTTTCCCGGCGTCTGGCCGCATTGTTTCCGGAAATAATCCTGGAAATATTTTTCCGACAGATTGAAATGCGCCGCAAGAGTCCGGACGTCCGCAGTCTGAATGTGATTCCGGACCCAGCGTGCGGCTTCGCGCGTGAGTTCGGCATTGCGGTCGCTGTTTTCTGCGGATTCCAGTTCATTCTGCAGTTCCAGAAGAATTGCGCAGGCGGTTTTCTTGATGTCGCAGGCGTTCAGATTGTGATGCAGAGCCAGGCGGAAGAGCCGCTGGAATTCCGCAACGCATGTTGAGCTTCTGCGGAGGAGGCGGACCGGTTCCCCCTGCGCGATTTTTTCGAAGACCCGCTTTGCGAGTTCGCCGCGGAAGCTGATGTAGATGTAGCTCCAGTAATGATTGTCCGGAGTGTAGAATTCAAATTCATCTTTGTGTGTGATGAAGAAACAGCGTTCCGGGGCGAGGTCGTATTCCCTGATTCCGCCGGGGCGTTTGTAGCGGATTTTCGCCGTTCCCTCCTGTGAATACTGGAGAATATAGAATTCGCTGGAGAAATTGCGCATGTCCCAGTGGGAATAATGATAGCGTTCCCCCTCCATGATCCGGCGGTCTCCGGCGGTGGTGATGATCGCCGGAAAATCGTCGTGTCCGGATGTTTCCCGGAAGTCTATCCAGATGTTGGAACCGTCAAATCCGTCTTCATAGATGCTCTGCATGCAGTTTTCTCCAGTTGTATGACAGGTAAAATATCGCAGGAACGGGAAAAGTCAACCCTTGAAATCATACTTTCATGCCATACGCAGTACTTTTTTACGATTGTCTTTTGCCGGCTGAAACCTATATTACCCTCCAGAACAGAAAGGTTTTTTGCTATGAATGAATTTCTGAAAAACGCTCCGCCCTCCGCCGGAAACTGCGTTGTCTGCGGAGAGGCCAGATTTTCCGTAATCACTCCGCAGCTTATCCGCATGGAATGGAGCCCGGACCGGAAGTTTGACGACCGCCCGACCCAGAACGTCCGCTGCCGCGACCTGGGGCCGCAGTCATTCCGGAGCTCGGAGGAAAACGGCGTCCTGCGCATTGATACGGATGCCCTTCAGCTTGAATACCGTCCCGACGGCAAACCGTTTTCCGCCGGGAATCTGAAGATTGTTTTCCGGTTCGGCAGCCGGACGGTTTCATGGACTCCCGGCATGGAGGACAGCGGAAATCTGAAAGGCGCCTGTACCGAACTCGACATGCTCGACGGCGACGTCCTGCTTGATCTCATGAAGTGGATCAACGGAACGGATGAAGTCCGCGCAAAGTTCAAACTTGATGACGGTTTTCTCTCCCGTTCCGGCTGGTCGCTCTTCGACGACAGCAAAACGGCTGCGGTTGTCGAGCATCCCGTTTTCGGAGAATGGTTTGAACAGCGTCCTGTTTCGGAACGGCTTGATCTCTATTTCTTCGCCTTCGGAACCGAATATAAAAAGTGTCTGCTTGCCGCCTCCCGCATGTTCGGACGTCCGCCGCTTCCGCCGCACTACGCGTTCGGATACTGGTATTCGCGCTACTGGGCGTTTTCCGATACGGAACTCGAAGAGCTTGCGGAACATTTCGACCGTGAGGGAACTCCACTGGACGTCCTCGTGCTTGACGTGGACTGGCATCTTCCCGGCTGGACCGGTTTCACCTGGGATCCCGATTTCTTTCCCGATCCCGACGGTTTCCTCCGGAAAATCAAAGCGCGGAACATCCACACCGCGCTCAATCTGCACCCCGACCGCGGTGTTGCTCCGCATGAAAAATGCTTTGCGGAATTCGCCGCCTCCATGAACCGTTCCGATCTCTCCGCTCCGGTTCCGTTCGATATTGCCGATCCGCACTTCATGGATCTCTATTTCAAAAAACTGCTGAATCCGGAAGAACAGCGCGGCGTGGACTGCTGGTGGATGGACTGGCGGCAGGATTCCTCCGCGGTTGAACGGACCGGCTTCCGTCCGCTCGCGTGGATCAACCGTCTGCACTGGCTGGATCAGGAACGCCGGAATCCGGAAAAACGTCCGCTCGTTTTCAGTTGCCGCGGCGGAATGGACGGCGTCCGCTATCCGATCGGTTTCTCCGCCGATGCCTGTTCGACATGGGCGACCCTCGCAAAAGAGATTGAAGTCACCTCCGTTGCGTCGAACGTCCTGTTCGGGTACTGGAGCCATGACATCGGCGGGCATATGGAACACAGCGCCATTTCTCCGGAGCTTTATCTGCGCTGGATGCAGTTCGGAGTCTGTTCTCCGGTTTTCCGCACGCACTCGGCAAAATTCGCCTACGCGGAGCGCCGTTTCTGGAATTTCTCCGCGCCGTGGAATGAACTGCTGCGCAAAGAGATCCGCCGCCGTCTCCGTCTGGTTCCCTATATTTACGGGGAATGCCGGAAAGCCTGCGATACCGCCGTCTCGCTCTGCCGTCCGCTCTATTATGAATATCCGGAACTCGACGAGGCGTATCGGCATCCGGGCGAATATTTCTTCGGCGACAGTCTGCTTGCCGCGCCCGTCTCGACTCCCGCCGATCCGGAAACCGGACTCGCGGAACAGAACCTCTGGCTTCCGCCGGGCGAATGGTACGATGCGGAAACCGGACTCTTCCTTTCCGGCGGTCAGAAGGTCGCGTTCCGCCGTCTCTATTCGGATCTGCCCTGCCTTGTCCGTCCCGGAACCGTTCTCGCGGAGGCTCCGGAGGGGGAACGCGCCGGGACTTCCGCCGTTCTGATGCATCCGGTCTTCGTGATTTATCCCGGACCGAAGGGCGAATACGAGCTTTATGAAGACGACGGTTCCTCTGTTGCTTACGAACGCGGCGAATGCGTCCGCACTCGAATCCGTCACTGGAGCGAGGGGCTCCGCCGCATTGTGGAAATCGCTCCGGCGGATGGTTCCTGCGCGGATTGGCCGGAGGAGCGCCCCGTCACACTGAAACTCTGCGGATATGTTCCGCCGGTTTCCGTTACGGTGGACGGGAAGGACATTCCGTGGTTATACGACGGCGAAGAATTCTCCTGCATCATCACGCTTCCTGCTGTGAAGACCCGCGGGGGCGTCCGTCTGGAAGCTGAATTCGCGGATGAGGATGAATATGCATCTCTTGCCGGCTGGCGCGGCGCGGTCTGCCGTCTTCGCCTGCTTGCGGATATTCAGAACCGCACCGCAGGATGCACAATGCCTGTGAAAGACGACCGTCTGGCTCAGAAACTTGCGCATATGACCCGCCGTCTCACTCTGCATCCGGAAACGCTTCCGCAGGAACAGGTTATGGTGAAAGAGCTTTTCCCGCGTCTTACCCCTTCGTTCGAGGAGCTTCAGCGGGTGCGCGGAAAACTTTTCCCGTTCTCTCTGAAACAGGTCGATATCCTGCTGAAAGATACGGAACGGCTGATGAATAATTACGGCAATCATACTTTTGTACCATAAACAGTACACCAGTACCATTGCTTTTTGCAAACACGTCTTCTATATTAGAGACGGAAAAAGAATAAACAGAACCGTTTCAGATACATAAAGGGTGTCTGAAACGGAAAACAAAAAAAGGAAACAAAAATGAACAGAACAGCAAGAAAGGCAGGTCGCTCCATGAACACCAAATCAACGGAACGCTTCATCTCACACTTCAAGGGACGCTATTGCAGATTTACCCTCATAGAGCTCCTTGTGGTAATTGCCATCATCGCTATCCTGGCTGGCATGCTTCTGCCTGCGCTGAATTCCGCGCGGGAGAAGGCGCGCGCAATCTCCTGCACCAGCAATCAGAAGCAGACTTTGCTCGACTTCGGAATGTACGCAAACGATAATCAGGACTTCTGGCCGGTGTATATCACTTACGGTGGCAACCGCGTTTCCTGGTCGGTTGCTCTGAACCCGGATAAAATAGAAAAAAATGCCTGGAAAGCTCTGAAGTATAACTACTGTCCTTCAAATCCCCGCCCGGAAACAGCAGACCATTACAACATCTATGGCGCGAAGATGGCATGGTATGATCTTGGCTATGAAGAACCCTATGCCGGAGTGAAGAATCCGTATGTTCCAGCAGGAAGCGATTATTTTCTGAATGCAAAAAAGGTCAGAACCCCGAGCAATTACTTCCAGATCTGCGACTCCATGCGCGGCGATGCGACCAAGGGATTGAATATTTATTTCATTGATAAAAGCAATGCGACAGGGATAAAAGGTATTCCTTTGATTCATCAACAGGGCGCAAACCTTGGATTTGTGGATGGTCATGCCGGACATGAAAGCTCCGCAAAACTGAAAAAGCGTGCTGCGGACGGCGACTGTTGCACAGGATTCATCATGGATGCCGCCGGAAATCCGGTGTTCTGATTTTCCTCTGAAACTGAATTGACAAAACCCTTTCCCGCTTTAAACCGTCGGCTGGAAAGGGTTTTTTATGTGCAAACAGACGGGCAAATTAAAATAAATAGTCTTGTCTAACTTTTAAACTTGAAAAATAAAAAATCACGGCTATATTACGCAGCAAGCTGAAATTCAGCATGTTACGCTTTTTCTTGATCTGTGCAGTTTTTGCTTTTATGGCAAAACTGCGTTTTTTAGAAAAGTGTAATTAGTCTTGTCTAACTTTTAAGTTCGCAGGAGTTTGAAATTGGAAATTTTCATTGTGGCGGTGCTTGCGGCCGCATGGATGCAGAGCGTCATGAAGCTGACATTGCTGCCGCGTGCTCTCCGCTGGAGCATTCTTGCAATGGCGGCTGTGCCGGCGTTTCTGTGCAGAACAACGCTGATGCGGTTCAATCTGCATTCCATTGACCGTTTTCTTGCCAATGCGGAAAATCTGAAGGATTTCTGCGCGCTGGTTGTGGTTCAGGAGCTTCTTGCGCTGCTTGCGGGGCTGTCGCTGCTGAAAGAGCGGGAACTCGGGGAAAAGGTTCATCGCTGGAAATATCTGGCACTGCTGCCGTCGCTGCTTCTGCCTGTTGTTGTCATGTATCTGACGGTGCTTGGATTCAACCGGCTGGTGCGCTATGAATTCGATACGCTTCTCTGGTGGTCGACGGGCGGTTTTGTGTTTGTTTCCGCGCTTTCCTGTGAAGTCTGGGGAATGATTCACCCCACGGAACGCAAACGCGTTTCCGCCGCGCTTGCGGGAAGCTGGATGCTTGTTCTGCTCGCGATTTTTCTTCCGGCCTCGGCGGAGGGGAAACTTTCGCAGGGGGCAGACGGAACAAGTTTCGAACCGGGACGCGATTTCGCGGTTCTCGGCATTCTGACTCTGGTTGTTGCGCTTTCCGCGCTCGCATTTCAAATTTGCAGAAAAAGAAAGGAACAAATCAAAAAATGCGTTACATCACAGAAATCCTGAACTGGGTATCCGCCAGTTTTATGCTGCCGGACATCGTCCTCCTGCTTGCCGCGATGATCTTCGCGCTTGTCGAGCTCGGCGGATTCTGCTCCATGTATCTGCGGCTGCTTCAGCAGAGACGGAAGCGCGAGGAGATCATGAAGGAGATTCGCGCGGATCAGGAAATTTTTCCGGCAACTCTCGGGCATGGCGTTTTTGCGCGGCATTTGAGCGAACTTGCTCAGCTCAAATGGGATCCGGTGCACTGCGAGAAACGGATTTTCGATTTCTCGCAGACGTATGAACATGAACTCGAACGCGCCCGTTTCATGACGAAGATCGGGCCGATGCTCGGTCTCATGGGAACGCTGATTCCGATGGGACCCGCGCTTGCGGGACTGGCGTCGGGCGACATCGCATCCATGGCTTACAATATGCAGATTGCATTCGGTACAACGGTCGTCGGCATTTTCGTCGCCGGAGTCGGACTGCTGCTCTATTCGGTCAAGCGTCACTGGTTCGCGGATGAAATCGCCGCGCTCCGCTATGCGCTTGACCTCAAGCTCAGAAGGGAGGCCGGCGATGCGCAGAACCGGGCGTTATGATGCGTTTTCCGCGGAGGATGACTGCGATCCGCTTTCCGGGCTGGTGAATCTTTTCGACGCCGCGATGGTGTTCGCTGTCGCGCTCATGGTGGCGTTTGTCATTCAGAGCCGCATGACGGAGTTCCTGACCGCGCAGGATGTGACGTACGTCAAAAACGCGGGAAAGCCGGATATGGAAATCATTGTAAAGAAAGAGAACAAAATCTCCCGTTTCAAATCGGAAAAAACAACCGGTTCGGGGAAGGGCGAGCGCGTCGGGATCGCGTACCGTCTTGAAAACGGGGAAATCATTTACGTCCCGGAAGGAAAAAACAAATGAAGCACAAAAAACTTATCGCCGGAGCCGCAATTCTTTTCGCCTTTGCCGCGGGCGTTTTCTGCTGGAACGGCATGTCGCCGACCCGGGTCGGCATGGTCAATTACCCGGACTACATGCTGGCGGCGCAGCTGGACCAGGAGATCGGCAGATTCATTGACGTTGAGCCGGTCAAATGGAACGACAAGACCGATCCCGCCGTGCTCAAGCGCTACGATGTTCTTTACTTTTTCGGAATGGGGCTCCAGTTCAACGAGCGCCAGCAGGCGGCAATTGATGAGCTTGTCCGCCGCAAAAAGCCGCTTTACATCACTGCCTCCACCCGTGCGGAAACGAAACTCGACACGCTTCCGCCGGAACAGTCCAAACAGGTTCAGGCATACATGAGCGGCGGCGGAAAAGCTAATTTCAAGCGTCTGATGGATTACATGCGCCGGGTGATCGACGGAAAGTTCCTTTTTGCGGAAAAGGTTCTTCCGCCGAAAAAACTTCCGCGTTCCGCATTCTTTCATCCGAAAAAAGACGAGGAGACCGAACTGGCAACCTACGCGCAGTATCTTGCGTTTTACAAGAAACTGGGCAGATACAATCCGGAAAATCCGACGGTCTGCATTTTTTCCGGCAACGGCGGCGGAGACCTTGAAACGCTGGTCGATGCGCTTGAACGCAAAGGACTTAACGTCGTCGGAATCTCCGGCATGATGGAACGCATCAGACTGCTGGAAGCGGTCAAGCCTTCGTTGATTATCTACCAGCCGCATGGACGTCTTTCGATGAACGATCCCGATGCGATGCTTGCGGCGCTGAAACGTCTGAACATTCCGGTCTATTGTCCGATTAAAGTCAGCCAGCCGTATGAAGAGTATCTGCGCGACCAGCGCGGCATGACGGGCGGAATGCTCAGCCAGAGCGTCATCATGCCCGAGCTCGACGGCGGCGCGGTTCCGTTCGTGCTTTCCGCGCTTTTCCCGAACCGGCGCGGGCTGATGGAGTTCCGGATGATTCCGGACCGGCTCGAACGTTTCGCTTCGATGGTGCGCAAGACGGTTGATCTGAAGCGCAAGCCGAACGCGGAAAAGAAGATTGCGATCATCTACTACAAGGGTCCCGGACAGAACGCGCTGAATGCCGCCGGTCTGGAAGTCGGCGATTCGCTTCTGAACACGCTGAAATATCTGAAGAGTCAGGGTTTCACAACCGGCGACTTGCCGGCGACTCCGCAGGAACTGAACCGGAAAATCCAGGAAAACGCCGCAGTTTTCGGGACCTATGCGAAGGGTGCGGCCGAGAGATTCATTCAGACTGCGCGTGTTGAACTCATTCCGCCGGAAGAGTACCTTTCCTGGATCCGCAAGAGCATGCCGGAGGAACTTTATGCGGAAGTGGAAAAACAGAACGGTCCTGTTCCCGGCAATTATTTCACCGTGGAAAAAGACGGCAAAAAGTGCATGGCGCTCGGGATGCTGCGGTTCGGCAATATCGTGATTCTGCCGCAGGGACTTCCCGCGGTCGGCGACGATACGAACAAGATTGTTCACGGCGTCAAGCAGGCGCCCGCGCACACCTATATTGCAACGTATCTCTGGATTCGCCACAAATTCGGAGCGGATGCACTGATGCATTTCGGCACGCACGGAAGCCTGGAGTTCACCCCGTGGAAGCAGATTGCGCTTTCCAGCTTCGACTGGCCGGATGTGCTGATCGGCGATTTGCCGCATTACTATCTTTACGTCATCAACAACATCGGCGAAGCGCTGATTGCGAAACGCCGTTCCTACGCCACGATGGTAAGTCACTTGACTGCGCCGTTCATGAATGCGGGAAGCTACGGGAAACTGCATGAGATCGAAGAGAAAATCGAGGCGTATGAAGCCGCGGAATCCGCAATGCTCAAGGATGAATACCGCAAATCGATCATTGCAATGTCCGTGAAGGAAAATCTGCATATCGATCTCAAACTTTCCGCAGATTTCGCAAAGGGCGTATTGAACCGCGAAGATCTGACGCGGCTGCACGGATACCTGCACGAGATTGAAGACAGCAAGGTCAATCGCGGAGTTTATGTTATCGGGCGTCCTTACTCCAAAGAGGAGGCGGACGAGACGGCGCGTCTGATGATGGTCGACGTCATTGCAGATCAGCTTTTCAAAACCGATCTGGCAAAGAAAAAGGTTCAGGAGAAAGACCGCGACGACATTGTCTTTTTCAAGAAAAACTATCTTGATCCCGCCGGAGCGATGATCGCGGAGGAGTTCCGGAATCCGAAATCCATCGGAGCAGTCGTTCCGGAGGAAATGCCCTCAAAGGAACGGCGCGGAATGAGGCCCGCTATGAACGGACGCATGAACCGTGCTCCGCGCGCCGCAAAACCGAAACTTACCGCAATGGCGGAAGCTCACCGGATGCGCCGGGCGCTGATTGATTCGACGCGGGCGGAGCTGGAATCCGTCGTGAATGCATTTTCCGGCGGTTACCTGTACCCGTCTCCCGGCGGTGACCCGGTCGGCAATCCGGATACGGTCCCGACTGGACGCAATCTTTACGGCATTGATCCGGAACGCACCCCGACACGCGAAAGCTATGCGGTCGGCCGCAAACTCGGGCAGGCACTGATCGAAGCCAAACTCAGGAAAACCGGAAAGTATCCGAAGAAGGCTGCATTCACCCTCTGGGGCGGCGAATTCATCCGCGGGCAGGGGACGAATATCGGGGAAATCTTCTTCCTGCTCGGCGTGGAACCTGTCTGGGATTCGCGCGGACGCGTCCAGGATGTCCGTCTTATTCCGGATTCGGAACTGAAGCGTCCGCGCATTGACGTGCTCGTTCAGACCTCCGGACAGTTCCGCGGGGCGGCAACCAGCCGGATGCGTCTTATCGACAAGGCTGTCAAACTTGCGGCGGAAGCTCCCGCCGGAGAATTCGGAAACTATGTCCGCGAGGGCTCCGATACGGCTGTGCGCACGATGATTGAAGGCGGAATGTCGCCTGAACAGGCGCGTTCTCTGCGCAACGCCCGTATCTTCGGCGGCGTCAACGGAAATTTCGGAACCGGCGTCACCGGGCTTGTGCAGGCGGGAGACCGCTGGGAGGACAGCAAGGTCATTGCCGATCTTTACCTCAACAACATGGGCGCTCTCTACACCGATGAGCACTGGGGCGAATCCATTCCGGGCGTTTTCCGTGCCGCCATGCAGAACACCGACACGGTCATTCAGCCGCGTTCCTCCAACTCCTGGGGACCGCTCTCGCTTGACCATGTCTACGAGTTCATGGGCGGAGTCAATCTTGCAATCCGGAATGTGACGGGCAAAGAACCGGATGCGTATTTCAACGATCTCCGCACGCCGGGCCGCGCAAAAATCCAGGATGCGGAGGAGGCCGCCATGGTTGAAGCCCGCAGTACCGTTCTGAACCCGAAATACATCCGCGAAATGATGAAGGAGGGACCCGGAGCCGCCGGAACGTTTGCAGAGGTCTTCCGCAACAGCTACGGCTGGAAAGTCATGAAGCCTGAGATGCTTAAAGATCATCTGTTCGATGAGTTCAAAGCGGTATATATCGACGACAAGCTGAAGCTGAACATGCGCGAGTATTTTGAAAAGAAAAATCCCGCCGCGCTTCAGGAGATGACAGCCGTTCTCATGGAAACCGCCCGGAAAGGACTCTGGAAAACGGATGCCGCAACCCTGAAACAGATTGCTCAGGTTCATGCCGAACTCGTCAGAAAATTCGGTCCGGGGTGCAGCGGCTTTGTCTGCAACAACGCGAAGCTCCGCGAATTCATTGCGCAGAATCTCGCCGATCAGCCGCTGAAGCAGGAGTACTCCAGGCAGATCGACCGTGTACGCACTCCCTCCAGTTCTTCCGCGCAGGCAAAGGACAAAAAGGAGAATGTCGAGGGAATGACCCTGAAGAAGCAGGAGATTATCCGTCCGGACGAGGAAAAGACGCCCGTCAGCAAGCGGACAATGTTTTTCCTGGTTCTCGCCCTTGTCGCAATCGCTCTGATCGCCTTCCGCTTCGGACGCAAACGCGATGAGGAGGAAAAGTAACGGAGAACGACCGGAACGCATCGGCACAAGTCTAAAAATTAGACAAGCCTAATTTTTAGACTTGAAAATGCCGCTGTACGGTGTATATTACAGAGAAAACCAACAGGAGCAGTCGCTAAGTCCTTTGTCCTGAATATGTTAAGGAAGAGACAGGATCCGGGTGACTGCTCTGTAAAACGACCAGCAAAACACAACAAAACAACCTTTGAAAGGCAGATTCACCATGAACTCTCACTTCGTCGGCAGAAACATTTCCCGTTTCCCATCCCCCGTTTCATCTTTCAAGCGGAGACCAAGAAGATTCACGCTTATAGAACTTCTTGTGGTAATTGCGATCATAGCAATCCTTGCCGGTATGCTCCTTCCCGCACTGGGGGCGGCTCGGAATAAAGGAGTTGCGGTCAGCTGCATGGCGCGGTTGAAACAGATCGGGACCGCGCTTCAGCTTTATTCCGCGGATTTCGAATACGTATGTCCGGCGCGCGAGTACCTGATGGGCGGCGCGGGGAAATACTGGTGCGGAATGGGGCTGCCGAAGGAGGGGGGAAAAGATGTGATCGACTTCACCGCAGACGGGTATCTTTCCTCTTATCTCAAGAAGGCGGGAATTGGCGCGTCGGTCATGCAGGAACGCTCCAGCAACGTGTTTATCTGTCCGGACGCCTCCGTGGAAATGATGCTGAACGGACAAAGTGTCGCCAAAGCAAACGGCGGCGGCTACGCAATCAATTCGATTGTCCACCGCACGCCGGCGATGTACGGAACCACGCTTTCCTCCGGGAAATATGCGCCGGTCCGTCCGGGAAAAATCAAACGCCCTTCCTCCGTGGCAAGCATCGGTGACTCGGCAACGGTATCGTCAGCGGGAGAGCTTGCGGTCAACAACCTCCTGAGCTGCAACAAAACACATTTCCGGCATGCAAAGAAGGCGAACGTGGTGTGGGTTGACGGCCACGCATCGGCAAATTCCGGATTTTATCATGCAAGTGCGAGCACAATGGGCAACGCGAATGCGTCTGTCGAGCATGGAATCGGCTGTCTGAATGCAAGTTCCGATGACGACGGCGACGCCTCCCGTGACCTTTACGGCGTGCGGGAATGAGGAGGAGTGAACAATGAAGAAGAAACTGTTTATTCTTGTTGTAATTGTTCTCGGCGTCTGCGGTGTTGTCTGGGCGAACAGCGGAACGCGCGTGAACGCCGCAAACATTCAGAGCGAACTTCCCGCGTCCGCAAGCGAACAGCAGGAGCTTGCCGCATTGATTTCAACGATGCTGCGGGTCTATCAGAACGAGGGACCTGCGGCGCTGGAACGGTTTTTCCCGCTCTCTCCGGAAGAGCGGGAAATCATGAAAGCCGAGAGCGGAACCGACCCTGTGGAAAATTCTCTGGCGGTTCTGCGGAAACAGGGGCGGCGGATATCAATGGAGGATATCCGCTGTTATGAAGCCAGCGATTCGAAAAGAACCTTTTTTGTTACCGGAAGTTTGAACGGAGAACAGAAAATAAAAATCGGATTGCGGAAGTTCCCGCAGGGATACGGCATTCTCGGCATTACGGAACTTTGAGATAAAAAAAATCCTCTTCCCTTTTTTGCAGGGAAGAGGTGAGGCGGAAACGGGATTATTTTCCTGTTTCCGCTTTTTTGATT
Organism: Lentisphaeria bacterium UBA4640; assembly: GCA_002405835.1. Classification (GTDB taxonomy): domain Bacteria; phylum Verrucomicrobiota; class Lentisphaeria; order Victivallales; family UBA1829; genus UBA1829. The sequence goes on from DHMO01000051.1 coordinate 122,283, forward strand.
GTCGCAATGCGTTCCTGAACGGCGGCAAGCGCCTTTTCCTGCTCCTGGTTATGCGGCGGAACGGTCTGGAGCATCCGTTCGTAATTTTCGAGAATCGCGGCTTTTAGCTTCTGCAGGAGCTCATCGGACGGATTCGCGCGGTACTGTTCCGCGAGAATATCGACTTTGCTTTTCGTCCGTCCGGGATGCTGGAAGAACATCAGATTGTTCTTTTTTGCGAACTGCATCGCCGCATCTTTCCCTTTGGTCGCCGCGATCAGACGCAGTTCCAGCTCTTCATTTTTGCGCGTTTGAAGCTGAGTCAGCAGACGTTTGCTTCCGTTGACGATATTTTTGAGCATCGCTTCTCTGCGGAGTAGCATCTGCAGTTCGTCCGAATGATCGGCTTTTTCCACCGGAGCCTGCGCATTTTTTGTGTGCGCTTCCGCGAGGTTGCGGACTCCTTCGCTGATTGCGGTTGAGCTGTAGGTCGCACGGGTGACGGCGTCGACTTCGAAATCTGCGGCTTCCTTCAACGTTTTTCCGTTCCAGCTCCGGAAGAATCCCGCTTTGATGACCCTGCGCATGAATGAACGGGTCTCTTTGTTTTTTCCGAGCAGAACTCCGGCGATCTTTCCGTCCGTACCGACAGCGACGGCGACTTCCACGGTTCCGGCATAGCCCATGACGCGTTCACTGTCTTTGGCCGTTTCCAGGTAAAGAGTTCCGAGCTCTTTTCCATCCTTGTCCTTGATCCGGTAGGTGTACGGAGTCTTCTGCTCCAGCGTCTGATACGCGGGAAAACAGGCTTTCAGCTGTTCATTGAAACGGGCGAGTTCCTGTTCCCCTTCTGCGTTCAGAATTGCGGTTGTTCCTGCCGCAGTCACGAGCGCGGAAAGCAGCACGGCGGTAAGTTTTCGGTTCATCTGTCTTCTCCTGTTAGATGGTGCTAATTCTGTTGTTATGACAATATAGCGCAGAAACTTGCAAAATCAAATTAGATGAGACTAATTAATGTTTTTTTCTTACGCTTCGGGAGGAGGCGTTTGTTTTTTTATTCGCCGAGCAGAACGCCGCTGCTGTCCATTCCGGTGATTGTGGTGCGGACGAGACGGCCGGTGACGAGATCCGGGCGCAGAATGCGCGTGCGGACGTAGGTTCCGCTCCAGCCTTCTCCGGATTCTGCGCTGCACTCTTCCGGAATCACCGTCTGAACAGTGCCGATGAGGGAACGGTGATAGGCGGTCATCATTTCGCTTGCGAGCGCATGAAGACGCGCCACGCGCTCCTCAACCTTGTCACCGTGGACGAGCGGTTTCATGGAGGCAGCTTTCGTTCCCTCGCGCGGAGAGAACGGGAAGATGTGCATGTTGGCAAAGGCGGTCGAACGGACAAATTCAAACGATTCTTCGAACAGTTCATCCGTTTCACCGGGGAAGCCGACAATCAGGTCGGTTCCGATGTGGATGCCCGGGACTTTTGCGCGGGCGCGGTCGACGAATTCGCGGTACATTCCGGTGAGGTAGTGACGGTTCATCGCTTTCAGGATGGTGTCGGAGCCGTGCTGGAGCGAAGGATGCAGAAATTCGCAGATTTTCCCGTTCGATTCCGCCATGATCTCAAGCGTGCGGAACAGAATGTCGCCCGGTTCGGTCGAGCCGAGACGCAGACGGAATTCGCCGGGGATGTTCATCAGCGCTTCGAGCAGGTCGGGCAGGCGGCGGCCGCCGCAGTTGTAGGCGCATGTGTTGATCCCCGTCACGGCAATTTCCTGAAATCCCGCATCGAGCAGACGCCTGAATTCATCAATCGTCTCCTGGAAATCGCGGGAGCGCTCACGGCCGCGCGCATAGGGGACGATGCAGTAGGAGCAGAAATTGTTGCATCCCTCCTGCACTTTAAGGTTTGCGCGGGACTTGTAGGGATACTCCGCAAAAACATGTTCCGCAAAGACCTTGTCGGCCGCGACGGATTCAAAATGCCGCGGCGGGTTCACTGCGATTCCGCGCTTTTCGAGCAGAGGTTCGAGCTTTTCTTCAATCGCCTTTTTTTCTTCGTTGCTGAGAATGAGGTCGATCCCGTCAATATCGAAAGATTTGCGGTCGACGTTTGCCGCGCATCCGGTCAGGATGAGGATTGCATCGGGATGTTTGGTCCGGAACTGCCGCAAAGTCTGCCGGCTCTTGCGCGAGGCGGTTGCGGTAACTGCGCAGGAGTTGATGATCAGCACGTCCGCTCCGGCGTCGGTGTAGGGAACCTGTTCGATTCCCATGCGGTGTAGGCGTCCGGCGAGCAGAGCGGAGTCCGCCTGGTTCAGGCGGCAGCCGAGAGTGACGATGGAAGCGGTTGTCATGCGCGGATTCCTTTCAGGAAAACGACTTCGTATTCCGCGGAGCAGGGGGCGCGGTGCTTGCGGATCAGCTCTTTCAGAACGGGAACCGGCGTGCCTGTGTTGCCGCCGGAGGTTCCGTTGCGGCGCATGGAGCGGAGAAGCGAATGCAGATCCGCATAGCTTTCCGTGTAGCGGTGCGTTTCCATCGAAAGGTTGCGGAACAGTCCGTCGAGCGCATGTTCGATCAGCGAGAGCGAGGGCAGGGTGATTCCGCGGTACTGCGTGTTCTCGTCGTAGAAGAGCTGACGGATCTGCGCCAGGCTGGATTCCAGCGGAATGGAGGCGAAGAATTCCCCGCCCGGGCGGAGCGCTCCGGCAAAATTTTCAAACGCTGCGCGCAGATTGTGGCTCCACTGGAGACAGAGCGACGCAACCGCGAGATCGTGTCCCGTCTCTTCAAACGGCGTATCGAAATCGTGGATCTGGAAGCGGACAGGAGTTCCAGCGAGGCGTTCCGAGCAGCACTCGATCATCTCTTCCGAAAGGTCGGTAGCGAGAATGCGCGAGCCGGGAAAGTAGCGGAGGAGCCCCTGCGTGAGCAGACCGGTCCCGCATCCGGCTTCCAGAATTTTTACCGGACGGCTTGCGCGCACGGCGATCCATGCGGCGAATTCTTCGGCGCACGGCTTCTGGAACTGGATGGAATCGTTGTAGGTGCGCGCAGCGCGTCCGAAGCTGCGCGCGGTATTCGATTTCAGAATATTCATAGCGTCGTCATTTCCCGCAGAGCTTCGGAGCATTCGACCGGATGCTGAAGGAGCATGAGGTGTCCCCAGCCCGGGAAGGTGCGCCGGACAGCGGAACAGGCGTCCGCCAGAACGGTGGTCATCTCCGGATTGACAATCTGGTCGGCGTCTCCGTCAAGCACGAAAACTGGAATGGCGTCGGTCAGCAGTTCCAGCTCCGCGCGGATATCCGACTCTTCAATGACGGCGAGTCCCTCATCAAGTGCCTGTGTGTTGAAGGTTTCCGGGAACATGCCCGGATACTTCTCCGGCATTGCGCAGGAACGGAGGAAGGAGCGGATGACCGTTGAGGGACGCGTCTTGAGTCCGTTCCGCATCGCGGTGACTGCATCGCGTTTCCAGCCGCAGGGGAAGGAGTCGTCGCGGACGAATTTCGGGAACGGGTTGATGAGGATCAGCCGCCGCACCGCTTCGAGGTTCTGAAGTGCGAGACGGACGGCAAACAGCGCTCCCATGGAGTGTCCCACAATGACAGGCGGAACATCCTCTTCCTGATCGAAGATCGGAGTGTTCAGCGGGCTTTCCTCGTCGTTGAAGAATCCGTAGTCGACGATGTCGACCGATTCCAGCGAAGTCTGTTCGCAGGCGTCGAAATAAAGTTCACGGGGCACGCCCCAGCCGGGGAAAACGATGGTTTCCGCTTTGTCATGCACGAATCTGTCCACTGCCACGAACCTTGTATTTGTAGGACGTAAGCTCGATGAGTCCCATTGGACCGCGTGCGTGCAGCTTGTCCGTGCTGATTCCGATTTCCGCTCCGAATCCGAACTCTCCGCCGTCGGTGAACCGGGTGGAGGCGTTGACATAAACCGTAGCGGAGTCGACTTCATTCAGGAATTTTTCCGCATGCTCCGGATTATCCGTCAGGATGCAGTCGCTGTGTCCTGAACCGTATTTGTTGATATGTGCAATTGCTTCGTCGAGGGAATCGACGGTGCGGACTGCGAGCTTGAGATCAAGGTACTCGCGGTTCCAGTCGTCTTCGGTTGCGGGAAGCGCGGAGGGGACAAGCGCGCGGAAGGCTTCGTCCGCATGAAGTTCAACATTTGCCAGTCTCTTCGCGATCATCGGTGCGAACTTGGCGAGCGCGTTTTTGTGAATCAGGAGCGTTTCGATGGCGTTGCATGCACTGGGACGCTGCACTTTCGCATTCTCAATGATGTCGCATGCGCGGTCGAAGTCGCAGCTCTCGTCCACGAAGGTATGACAGACCCCTTTGTAGTGCTTGATGACCGGCATTGTCGCCTGTTCGACGACGGCGCGGATCAGGCGTTCGCCTCCGCGGGGAATGACAAGGTCGATGTATTGATTCATTTTGAGCATCAGCGAAACCGCTTCGTGTCCGGTCCACGGGATCATCTGGATGGTTCCCTCGGGCATTCCCGCCTTGACTCCGGCGTTGGAGATGAGTTTTGCGAGCGCGAGGTTTGAGTGGAGCGCTTCGGAGCCGCCGCGCAGGATGACTGCGTTTCCGGCTTTCAGGCAGAGACCCGTTGCGTCGACGGTTACATTCGGGCGGGATTCATAGATAATCGCAATGACGCCGATCGGCACGGAGACCTTTTCAATATCGAGTCCGTTCGGCCGCTTGATGTCGTCGAGTCTGCGTCCAACCGGGTCGGGCAGGGTGATGACATGGCGGAGACCGTCGGAGATCCCTTTGATGCGTTTTTCATCGAGGCGGAGACGGTCGAGCATGGCGGCGGAAAGTCCGTTCGCTTTTCCCGCTTCCATATCGCGGCTGTTTTCCGCGAGGATGAAGGCGGTGTTCGCATCGATGGCGTCTGCCATGGCATTGAGCCAGCTGTTTTTCCCGGCGGTGGTTGCGGTTGCAAGCCGACGGGCGGCGGCTTTCGCTTCGCTTCCCATCCGTTCGAGGGCGGATTTTATTTCATCAGAATTCTGCATTGTATGCTCCATATTAATATATTCAGGTAATATACAGCCATCTGCCGTTTTTTCAAAAGTATTTTTCTTAATAATTTGAGAATTGTTCCTGAATGCACGGAAAATTACAAAATCCTCATGAAAAAAAACGGAAACTGCTCTTGAAAAAACGTTGAATTCAGAGTATTGTAACAAAACAACACAACAGACAAGGGAAAAAAATGCTGACGACACTGACGCTGGAGTTCCTGCGCAAACCGCTGACGACAGGAGCAATCTGCCCGAGTTCCAAATATCTTGCACGCCAGATGGTCAGCTGTATCGGTCTGGAACATGCGCATACGATCGTTGAGCTCGGTCCCGGAACCGGCGCGATTACGAAATCGATTCTGGAACACAAGCCGGAAGGCAGCACTTTCTTTGCAATCGAGCTGAACAAAACCGTCTGCGATGTCTTCCGGAAACTTTTTCCCGGACAGATCATTTACAACGAAAGCGCTTCTGATCTGCCGCGTCTGCTGGAACAGAACGGGCAGACCCATGCGGATGTGATCCTCTCCGGTCTTCCCTGGGCGTCGTTTCCGAACGGTCTTCAGGATGAAATTCTGAACGCCATTCTTGCCTCGCTTCCCGAGGGCGGTTCGTTTGCGACATTCGCCTATCTTCAGGGAACCCTTCTTCCCGCGGGAATCCGTTTCCGCAAAAAACTGAATTCCTTTTTCAGCAAGGTGGAAACCTCGCCGGTCGTCTGGCGCAACATCCCCCCCGCATTCGTTTACCGCTGCCATAAATAAGCCGGTTTTCAAAAAATATTTTCTGAAAACGCTTGATTTTTCTGCAAACCGTGTTATTGTGATGGTTTGCTGTTTGCAATAAAAATATGGAAGGATTCTGGCAAATGCACACTGCTCTGACCGACAAGTATATCGGGCTTTATGACAAGTACATCATGAAAACCTATCCGAAGGCCGACATTCTTTTCACCCGAGGTGAGGGATGCAGGCTTTGGGATGGTGACGGCAGAGAATTTCTTGATTTCGCCGCCGGTATCGCGGTGTGCAGTCTGGGGCATTGCCATCCCGCCGTCACAAAGGCGATCGCGGAACAGGCGCAGACCCTCGTTCATGTCTCCAATCTCTATATGAACCAGCGTCAGCCGGAGCTCGCCGAAAAACTCATCAAAAACGGTTTCGACGGCGTCTGCTTCTTCTGCAACAGCGGCGCGGAAGCGAACGAAGGACTCATCAAACTCGCCCGTAAATGGGGGTCCGCGCACGGCGGCAAATACGAAATCATCGCCATGAACGATTCGTTCCACGGACGCACTCTCGCGACGCTCGCCGCGACCGGGCGCAGCAAATACCGCAAAGGTTTTGAACCCGATACGCTCGGTTTCCAGCATGTCCCCTTCAACGATCTCGAAGCCGCCCGCAATGCGGTGACCGACAAGACCGCCGCGATTCTTCTGGAGCCCGTTCAGGGCGAGGGCGGCATTATCCCCGCCGATCCGGAATACCTGAAAGGCATTCGCGCCCTCTGCGATGAAAAGGGCATTCTCCTGCTCTTCGATGAAGTTCAGTGCGGAATGGGACGCACCGGCACGCTCTATGCGTGGCAGGGATACGGCGTGGAGCCCGACGCCCTCTCGATGGCGAAGGCGCTCGGCAACGGCTATCCGATTGCGGCGGTCGTCGCTCAGCGTAAACTGGAAAACGTTTTGACTCCCGGAACTCATGCGAGCACGTTCGGCGGCACTCCGCTTGCCTGCGCAGCCGCCTGTGCCGTGGTCGATACCCTTACCGAGGGCGGTGTCCTTGAGAACTGCCGTAAACAGGGCGCATATCTCATGGAACAGCTCCTCAAGCTCAAAGTGAAATATCCGTGCGTCAAAGACGTCCGCGGAAAAGGACTGATGATCGGCGTCGTTCTCGACTTCCCCGCCGGTGAACTGCTCGGTCCTCTGCGCGAAAAAGGTCTTTTGGCGCTCTCGGCCGGCGAGACGGTGCTGCGTCTTGTCCCCCCGCTCATCATAACCCAGGAAGACTGCGATCTCGCAGTCTCTTACATCGACGCGGTTCTCGCGGACCGCGCAAAATAACCTCGGAGGCATTTGAATATGAACAAAGATCTGCTGACGTGCGAGAGTCTGACTCGCGATGATCTCAATAAAATCATTGAACTTTCCCGGAAACTGAAAGCCGAACGCGGAACACCGCAGGCGATCAAGCCGCTTGCCGGAAAAAGCATCGGCATGATTTTCGCCAAGTCCTCCACCCGGACGCGCGTTTCGTTTGAAGTCGGCATTCAGGAACTCGGCGGGTATCCCGTCGTTCTTGACCAGGGACACACTCAGATGGGACGCGGTGAATCCATTCCGGATACCGCCCATGTGCTGGAACGCTACCTTCAGGGCATCGTCATCCGCACCTTCAAGCAGAGCGATGTGGAAGGGCTTGCCGCCAATTCCAAATTCCCCGTCATCAATGCTCTCACCGATGAATATCATCCGTGCCAGGCGCTTACCGACATCTTTACGATGTGGGAGCACTCCAACGGCAAACTCGAAGGTCTGAAGTTCGCATATCTCGGCGACGGCGCCAGCAACATGGCGAATTCGCTGATGCTCGCAACCCAGCTTGCCGGAATCAATATGGCGATTGCCGCTCCGAAGGAGTTCGCTCCGATGGAATCCATTCTGAACCGTACCGGTTTCCCCGGACGCTCCACCTGGACGACCGACGTCGACGAGGCGCTTCGCGATGCCGATTACATCTACACCGACGTCTGGGTCAGCATGGGTTTTGAGGCGGAAGCCAAGCGCCGGATGGAAATCCTCGCCCCGTATCAGCTCAACATGACGAACCTGAAAAAAGCGAAACCGACGGCGAAGGTCCTGCACTGTCTCCCCGCTCACCGCGGCGAAGAGATCACCGATGAAGTGATGGATTCTCCCGCCTCGATCGTTTTCGACCAGGCGGAAAACCGTCTGCATGTTCAGAAAGCGATTATGACGCTTTTGATGGCGTAAGTGCTTCAACCGGAACCGGATTTGAATTCTCCGGTTCCGGCTTTTCTCTTTCAGCGGGGTGCCTGATGATTGATTTGTCAAAATATACATTTGCAGACTGGATGGATTTTGTTTTCGGACATCCGGTGAACCGGAAGAATCCGTGGTATGCGAATCCGCTGTTTCTTTATGATTTTGATTCCGCGCTTGTTTTAGATTATCTGATGACTTTTTTTTCCGATCCCGCGTTTGCCTATCTGTGCTATACGCCGGACCAGGTGTCGCAGGGACTTGACTTTATCGTTTCCGACCGCGGTTTTATCGGAGTTTTGCTGGATGAGGAGCTTTCGCGCTCGAAACGCCGCGACTGCATTCTTGCGATGAATGCGGTATTCCGTGTTCATCAGGAGGTGTACCCGGAGCTTCCCGGTCTGCGTGAATGGTGGAGTGCGCTGGTCCGCAACTGCCGTTTTCACTATCAGGGATTGGCGCAGCATGTTGAAATTATCCGTTATTTTGAACGTCTTTTTCAGTCTCTTCTGAACCGCAAGACGATTACCGATGCTCAGCGTTCCGGCATAGCCGCTGGTATGCTGGAGTTGAAACAGATCGCAAAAGATGCTTTGGCTGCCGCTGAAGCGAGCCGTCCCCGGCGTCTCTACAGCCGAGATCAGCTTAAGATCCTCCGCAGTGTTGCTGCATTTGAATTGAACGTTTGAATCTGCCTTTCTGAACCATCTCTGTTTCCGGAACGAAGTTCAGCAGACAGTGAACTGTTCCGTATTCTGAATTGTGCGAAAGTCAAATGTTTTCCTGTTTTCCAGGAAAGAGAGTTCATTGATGTAATTCCCCATAAAAGATAACGTCCGAGAAATTGCGCACATTTGATGGGATAGAGCCTGTTTCCATGATTGATTATTATTCCGACCCAAAATCAACCGAAAGGAAACAGACTGTGGAAAATGTTCCAAGGATTTTTTATTTTTTGTCTATAAACTTCAGAGTCTTAAGGATCGCATTGAACTGTTCGAGCACCTTGTGGTAACTCGCCGTTGTTGCGGTAAGTGTTACCGAAACCAGTTCTGTGGACGAAGTAACTATTTGATATGCAACGACACGACGGTAATGCTTTACTCCATTCAAGGCAAACTCATAATACATGTCAGAAAATATTGCAGTACGCCCGGCAATAACAACACGCTTCACCTCGTAAATTTCCCCTTTGGCTCCCATATCTTTAAAAACCTCATTAAGTCTCAGGCGCAATTCATCTAGAGGAGTATCGTCAATATTTTTCTCTAGATCGCCATTGTGCATAACCGTTATCTGATCTTGAAATTCCGGATCTTTATCGCAAATAATAAACTCGGCTCCATGCTGTAACTGACTGCGGATACTCTCCAAAAGAGTTGAGCGAAGTGACTTGGGAAATTTGAGTTTGTCCATTGCGGTCAAAGACCTTATTGCCATTGTCTCATTTGTAACAACAAACCAGCGAGCCGGTATCGTCATTGAGATGCCGGCTCTTGTGTTGACATACTTCTGGGTCTTCTGATCCGCCAGATCGAACGGTTTCTTCGGCCAGGCAAGAATGATGGAACACACAAACGCGCATAGGAGCGCGGGGCCGAGACACCAGTGTCTGCGGAACCAGCGGAGAACCTGATAGGTTGCACCGATCACCTCGCGGATCGCGGTCTTGCGGAAATAAATGATTTTGTCGCGGAACGTCTCTCCGAACAGGAGCTTGCGCTCGATTTCACACATTTCGTGCTCGAGTTCATCCAGAGAATGGAGTCTCCGCGCCGGATTCCGGTCGCAAAGCTGCATGGAGAGACGCAGGTAAAACTTCAGCGGCAGCGAAAGCGGAAGTCCGCTGGGGATCGCGGGCCACTTCTGCGGCTCTTCGCCCGTCACCGCACAGTAAACGACCTTTCCGAAGGCGTAAAGATCGCTCCCCTGACGCGACTTGCGGTCGACTTGATCCGGTGAATCCGAAGATCTGAGCTCCGGCGGCAGGAACTCCAGCGTTCCGGCAAGCTGACTCATCGTCGCGGAGAGCGAGGAAATCAGCCCGATATC
>DHMO01000051.1:132513-132989 GCA_002405835.1 Lentisphaeria bacterium UBA4640
AAAATCTCTTTGAGAACCGATTGAAGCGTTTCCGGTGGCAGCGGACCGTTCGCCGCCAGCCGCGCCGAGAGGGTATCCGGGAGATAATTTTCCTGCGACAGCGAATCCGCCGCTTCCATCGTGTAGTAGAAAAAATCGTCGTCTTCACCGACGTGATAAATCTGAAGGAGTCCGGGAGTCTGTTCAGTAATCGTGCGGTAGTTGATGACGCCCTGAAGTTCGCGTCGCCAGAATTCGCCGAGTCTGCGTTTTGAAATGATTTTCACGGCAAGTTTTTTTCTGGAAATATCGCGGCAAAGCCACACTTCACCAAACGCTCCGCTCCCGCAAAGCTGAAGCAGCGTCAAATCATGATAAACAGTTCCGGCGGAAAAACTCATACAGAATCCTTTTTGTTACAATAATTTAGTACAATATCTCTGAAAATCAAGCATTTTCATAATGTCCGCGGCAAAAAAGTTTGCAAATCTTTTTGT
>DHMO01000005.1 GCA_002405835.1 Lentisphaeria bacterium UBA4640
CAGAAAAAACGTTACGTAGCCTAAAGCTTTTTCTCATTCAAAAGAAGACTTGAATTTGAGATAAAGAGATGGTATATTATTTATCATACGAAACGTACATTTAACAAGCAGCCATGACAAGGAGTTCTATAAGAGTGAATCCATAAGATTTCCGCTTCCGATATGAGATGTTGTTGCCGTTTGAATGAATCTTCATGCTGCCTGCCTTTCCTTTGCCGCTTCAGTTTCTGCTGTGTTTTCCGAATTCAGGTCGGACTTTGTTTTCCAAACCTTTCCTGTTTTTAATTATACCACATTCTGCCAAAAAAACAAGCCCCTGAGAGGGGGTGAATTCCTGAAAAGATTTTTATGAATTGAAAAATTTGATTTGTCAATCCATTTGACATCTCCGCTTTTACCATGTATATTCCGTGCCAAAAAGGAGTTTTTCATGAAGCGGAAAACAATCGGCGATGTTGCGAAGGAATCCGGTTACTCCATTGCGACCGTGTCGCGGGTTCTGAACAACGGACAGTGGATTACGGGAAAAGCCCGTAAAAATGTGATTGCCGCCGCGCGTAAGATCGGGTATCTCCAATCTTACCGCACCGTTGCGGTGATTCTGCCCTCCCTGCTCTGCATCGACAGTTATTCATCGGGAATTGTCGGAGAGCTCTCTTCTCTGCTGGAAAGCAAAGGGTTTCTGGTGGAAGTCATTTCGCTCAATTCGCTGAATCTGCTTCAGGAGCAGAATTTCTGCGGAGCCATTTCCGCGGTCGGCGACAGCGGACTCGAGCGCATCTGGAGCGATGAACTGCCGTTGCCGCTGGTCTGCATCAACACGAAATCATGGCATTTTGAGAACATCTACTCGGTTGCCTCCGATGACGAACAGGGGATGAATCTTCTGACGGATCATCTGCTGGAGCTGGGACACAAGCGGATCGGCCTGCTGCTCTGGAAGAAGGGAATTGACAACAATATGAATTTCAACCGTCTGTCGCGCGTCGCGGCGTTTCAGAAGACCATGCGCGACAACGGTCTTCCGGATGATCTTCTTTCCTATATCCAGTATTTCGATGAAATCGACATTGCCCTGCGCCGGCTTCTGGATCAGAAAGTTACGGCGATCATCACGACTGCGGAGGGAAATGAAGTCCGTGCTCTTTACTACCTGAAACAATTTGGTCTGCGGGTTCCGGAAGATATTTCTCTTTGCGGCTGGCTGGATTCGGAATTTTCCCGTTACAGCGATCCTCCGATTACGGGAATCGAGCAGAATTACAAAGCGATTGCTCAGCATGCGGTCGACATGCTGGACAAGCTGATGCGCAAGGAGCCCGTTCACGAGGATTTCATGGTCGGTTATACATTTCACCTCCGAGCCTCCTGCGGCACTTTGAAGAAGCGCGGAAAAAACTGAAAGCCCCCCGCCGGAAGCCGACGCAACGTTTTTCCCGTAAAGGCGAAAAGGCTGCATGCCGCTTGACCTGATGAAAAAGGGCGCAATATCTCCGAAGCTCCACCGATCTTCCCTGAAAATAAAACGAGATGAGAGGAATTCACCGCATGGAACATGTTCAGCATTCCTCAGTCGATTAAGCCGTTTCTGAAAAAAGTTTCGATGAAACTCCGCCGACTCGAAGTGGCATGTTTCCGTCAGTTCCATGGCAAAGACGTCTCTTTCGTCTTCAGCAGAATGCCGCAGCTCACAATACGTTCAATATGCCGAGGAATTCCGCAGAAAAGCTGATTGAAAAGCACGGGAAGACGGCGCCGGAACTGTCGAAACGCCTTGAAGAAGGAGTTCCTGCTCGAATCCTCGCCGGAAACTCCGGACACAAATATGGCGGAATTTCAAAATAAAGAGTTGAAAAACGCACAAGAAGCATTAAAGTATTCTCCGGCAAAGAATCTTTGCTCAGGATTGCAACGGCGCTCCTGATCGGACTGGATGAAAAACGGCTTGCCTACGGAAAAGCCCGTGAACGGTCTGCAGCAGGGATTCGGAGAATTTACAGAAAGAACGTCGCGCAACCCAAAAGGAGACAACATGATTCGTTATTCGTTTTGTTCCGGGCAGTTCGATCTGATCGCTGATACATATACCGTGATGCGCAGACACGGGAAGGATCTTTTCCACATTCGAACAAAGACTGCGCCGGACGAGGATATTCTGATCCATTCTCCGGATTGCGGAATCGGAACGGCGAAAGGAGAATGGACTGAAGACGCTGTTCCTCAAGGAATGTTTCAGACAGAAAAACTCAGATTCTGTTTTCATACGGCGGCGGGAGATGAAACGACCCTTACCTTCCATTCGGATCGAATCGAACTGAAGGCGGAACTTGGCTCCGGGCATCCGGCAGGAGATTTCAAGGTGGGACTTGCACGCGGATCGAAATGCTTTGCGAATCAGGTTTTTCGCCAGGACTGCCGGATTTCCAGCTGTCGCGGAATCACAAGTTCCGCCCGTCCGAACCGCTCTCCCTTGAACCGGGTTTGATTTCACCGCCCGCATGGAGTTTTTCGATGAAGGAAGATTGCGGCAAATGGTTCTTTGCCGGAATCGAACCGGTTCTGGAAGAGTTCAATTTCTGGGCTTTTGGCACTGATCCGGGCTCGGAATCGCAACTTCAGTATCATGTGGCTTATCAGAAAATGCCGGAATGCAACACACGATTCTCCGTCCCGGCTCTGGTATTTGAATTCGGCATGAACGATGAATACGAGGCTTTGTCAGCCTATACGCGCTCTATCGTAAAAAGCGGCAGATTTACCCCGGTCCGGCGGACTTTTCCGGATTGGCACCGAGGCATCAGCGTCTGCGGATGGAGCCGACAGTGCGAACTGATAAAACCATTGGAAAATTGTACGCAAAAGTGCTACGAGGAATATGTTTCCGATATTGAAAATGCCGGACTGGATTTCGACATTCTGATCATTGATGATTTCTGGGGGCCGAAACACGGCATCTGGCAGCCGGATACTGCGAAATGGCCTGATCTGCGGGGATTCATCGACCGCCAGCACACAAAAGGACGTCACGTTCTGCTGTGGGTTTCCACTATGGCGGAGGGACGCAGCGATGAAGAAGTCCTGCCGTCATGTCAGGGCGGAGCCTACAACTTGGACAGCAAACGTTTTCAGAAGACTCTCAAAGAGGATTGCCGCCGCCTGTTTTCGGACGCCCCGGGCTGTTTCAATGCGGACGGAGTCAAGTTCGATTTCACTTCGGTCCTGCCGGATGATTATGGGAATTGCACATATCGCGGCGTCGGTTTCATGTATCGTCTCTTTGAGCTGTTGCACGAAGCTGTGCTGGAGGTCAAACCGGAAGCGGTCGTTCTCTGCCAGAGCAACAATCCCTATTATACCAAAGTCATGACCATGACCCGTCTCAACGATTACACGGGGCTGCCGGAAAATGGTCTTGAAGAGATGTCGATCCGTGCCAGAGCCGCCATGGCGGCATGTCCGGGACTCGTGATCGACACCGATTATCTGGCATATTACAATGACTATCCGTTTGATTACGATTTCTTTCGCAAAATCGGAGAATACGGCAGTCAGTCGTGGTATTTGACGAAACGTATTTTTGCCGATGAAAAGCTGATGGCGATCCTCCGCGAAAACACGGAAAAATATTTGATTCATCCACAAAAGGATTGAATCGGCCATTGGCTGGATGCAGCAGAGGAAAGAGACAACATGAAAAATCTGAACAATTTCAACGGGTTCGGGGTACAAGCCTGTGGAAAAAGCAATGCAACTTCAAGGAAAGCCTTTCCCAGTCAAGCATATTTGCATCCCCTGGGCGCCGATCCGCACAACCGGATGCGCGCCAATCCGCAGAGAACGTTGTGGATTTTTCATTAAAAAATGCTTACTTGCGACAAAGGACTGAATAAATGAAACAGATCGACTATAAAAGTGTTCCAGGTTCTCCGGGCGGAACCGCCATCGCAAAATACGGGGATTTCCTTTACACCGCAGGAGATTCCCTGTGCGTATACGACATTGGCGAAGGCGTGCCGAAACTGGTGAAAAAAATGCACGGATTCGGTTCCGGGCGGCAATTGGCCGTTTCAAACGGAAACCTCTATTTGACCGCGCGGAATTTCGGACTGTGGATCTTGAGCCTGAAAGATCCGGCGTCGCCGAAACGGATAGCCCGGTTCGATACCGTTGAACTGGCGACCGGGCTTACCGTAGTCGGCAACATGGTTTTCGTTTCCGAACGCATCTTCGGCATCGAGATCATCGATTGCTCCGACCCGGCTCATCCGAAACACTGCTCCATAATCCGGACGGATGAAGCGCAATCCGCCGTCTTTCACAACGGGATTCTTTATGCCGGAGAATGGGGAACTGCCAAACTTTCCGCAATCGACGTTTCCAACCCGTATCATCCGAAATTCCTCTGCCAGTATCCGCTGGGCGGATATGGAGACGGTGTGGATATTTCAGGAGACCTCTGCTGCGCGGCAACCGGACTGAACAGGCCGGGCGCCGATTCCACCAAAGCTTTCGGCGACGGTCATGGACTTGAGATTTTTCGTCTGACAGAACGGGGAAGACTACACCATATCGCTCGTTTGGAGTTTCCTGAATTACGGACAAAGTCCTGTGATTTCTGGACTGTCCGCATCTGCGGAAAAACAGCTTTCGCGGGCGACACCTTCAACGGAGTCTTTCAAGTCGATTTGACTTCTCCGGAAAAGCCGGAAATCGTCGGGCATTTCGATTTGCCGGAAAGAACAATCCTGGATGCGCACAAAGTCATTCGGCGTCCAGACGCGGTCGGCAATCTTGTGATCGGCAGGGGAATGCTGTATGTCATCGGAGTGACGACCGGGTTGCATTATGCGAAGATCGCCGAAGCGGATGAATCCGGAATCGAACCGGAAAAACCGTTCCGCTTTCAACCGGGAAAATATCGGAGAGCGACATTGCCGGGATTCAAGTCGATTGATCTCGGCGGACAAGTCCGTCGGATTTCCGCGGACGCAAAGAACAATCGTCTGTTTGCCGCATGTTCCCATGGCGGCATCAAAATTCTTGATGCCGATGGGAAAATTGTCGGAGGGAAGAGCGTCCGCTGTTCGTATGATGTTGTTTCCCATCACGGCAAATTGTATTCGGCCGAGGGAGTCGACGGTTTTGCGGCATACGAGGTTGAAGGTGATACGCTGCATGAATTGGGCCGCTTGAAAAACCGCACCATGTTCCAGCTGATCCATATTTCGGCAAACGGGCGGTTTGCAGTCTGCGGCGAACGCAGCGGAATCCTGCGGTTCCTTGACATCAGGGATGAAAAGCATATTTTCCAGACCAGACGCCACTGGCACGGCGGTCTGCTTTACGGCGACACGTTGCCGGAATACGATTGCACCAACCTTATACCGGTGATCTGGCCCTATGCCGGATCCGCCTGGTATGATCTGAGCGGAGAAAAAGTCAAAATCGTCCGGAATGATCTGAAGGACCGTTGCTCAGGACAATGCGAAGGCATCACATGGCATGACGGCGAATTTCTGCAGACGACCATCAGGAATACTCTACGGATCATTCCTGCGGAAAGTTTAGGCAAAGTGTATCAGGAGATTCCGTTGGGATTCACTGGTGTGCCGTCTGTCTGCGGAAACATCATCGCATTTGCGCACCGCAGAAACGGAGATGTTCAGGTAGGAAGGATTGCAGGGGAAAAGATTGTCCCGATTCCGGAACGGTCGTTTACCGGATTTGCCGGCTTTCCGGATCGTGTTGTTTTTCTGCACGGGAAAATGATCATTCCGTGTGGTTGGCAGGGCCTTCTTATTGAAAAGTAAACACCCGATACATTTTTCCGCTCTGTATCGGGATGTTTTCTGATTGCAATGAATCAGGCTCTTAATTCTGAAACGTCCCTCCTCGCGGATGTTTCCGCATGGTCAGGTTGCGGCAATTGCCGATACGGTTGGCCAGCTGGACGGGAAGAGGACCGTCACGGCTGGATCATCTCCAATGCCTTCCTTTCCATTGTCGGCAAGGAGGATTTGACGCTGATGTCCGGCGACGACGCGATGGACGCCCGCTGGTTTGATTTCACTTTCCATGAAGAGAACGGAATGCTTTCTCTGTCTTTCCGGAATGGTGAGACGGAACTGAAAGCGAAGCTGAAAGTGGTGCGGAACGTTTTCGGTCAGTTCTCCTTCATGATTCTTTCGTCGGACCTTGCGTTTGACCATGCAAAGATTGTCGCTTCGGCACTGAAAGGGCTCCAGACGTCCTATGGTCTGCGTTCTCTGGCATTTGCGTTTCTGCCGGCTGAGTTCACGGTCAACGAGCTGCAGAAAGTTCATGAGCTCCTGACGGGCGTTCCGGTTCTTGCCGCGAATTTCCGGCGGAAAATGCTGCCTTATCTGACGGCGACCTCCCGCATGACCGAAGGCGACGGACACCGTCCGGCGCAGATTTACACAAGAAATTTCAATGAGGAGAATTGACAGATGGAAAACAATATTTCCCGTTTCACCGAACAGTACGCCCGTTATTACGGACAAGTCGCGCGCGAGCTTCGCAACGGGCTGAAGGAGAGTCACTGGATGTGGTTCATTTTCCCGCAGATCAAAGGACTCGGGCACAGCGCAACGGCGGTTTATTACGCAATCCGTGATCTGGAGGAGGCGAAGGATTTCCTGCGTTCCCCGTGCGGAGAAAAAATGCAGAATCTTCTGAAAATTCTTCTGGAACAGGACGGCGGCAATCCGGAACTCATTTTCGGGCATATTGACGCCATGAAACTGGCATCGTCCATGACGCTGTTTGCGGAAGCGGCTCAGGAGAATCCTGTTTTTCAGCAGATTCTCGATAAATTCTACAACGGGGAAAAAGACCGGCGGACGCTGAGCATTCTGAGTCTTCTCCGGGAGTCCGCCGGATTGTGAGGAACGGTGCGCCGGAAGCGGTTACAGCACCGCTTCCAGTTCCGCTTTCGTGACGGGACCTTCGCGCAGAATTTTCCACGTGTTGTCCGCATTGACCAGAATAACGGTTGATGCGCGGGAATCCTGCGGGAGGGGACCGTAATCAACCGTGCAGTCCGGCTGTTCGGCGAGCGTCGCAAGGGCGTAGCCGACTTCCAGCGCGGGCGGCTGACCCGAACGGTTCGCGCTGGTCGAAGCGAGGGGGCGTCCGTATGCGCGCAGGAGTTTCAGAATGAACGGATGATCCGGAATCCGGAAGCCGAATGTGACGCCGTTTTTGTCGGGAACAATCAGAGTGACGGGTCCCGGCATGAAGCGTTCCGCGAAGCGTTTCGCCGTTTCGGGGAGCGGACAGCCGCAAAGCGTTTCCGCGTGTGCGGGAGAGGGGACGAACGCCGCGAGCGGTTTGTTTTCCGCCCGGTGTTTCATAGCGTAAATCCGGTCGCGCGCCGCCTGATCCGCCCAGTCGCAGACGAGTCCGTAGACCGTTTCGGTCGGGACGAGCAGGACCGCGCCTGGTTTTTGCAGTGCTTCCAGCGCCTTTTTCAGCATGATCAGTCCTCGAAGTAGCTGGCTCCGGAGGAGGCGTTTTCGCCCACGCGGACGCGGTAGACTTTGACGCCGTTTCCGTTGAGTTTTTCGGAGAGGCGCTTGTAGATGTACATGGCGATGTTCTCGCTGGTCGGATTGAGCTTGTCGAACGGGGGAATGGTGTTCAGATCCTTGTGGTCAAGCTCTCCGAGCAGAGCATCAAGTTCGCGTTTCAGAGCTTTGAAGTCGACTGCGATGCCGATCTCATCGAGTTTTTCGGAACGGATGAAGACCTGAACGGACCAGTTGTGCCCGTGTTTTTCGGAGCAGTTTCCGCAGTAGCCTTTGAGACAGTGAGCGGAGGAGAATTCACGGATTACATCGAGTTCAAACATGGCGGAGTTCCTTATTTTTTAATGTTCTGTTCCAGTTCTTTGATTTTCTGTGCGGAAGCGTCGTTCTGCTTTTTCAGCTGTTCGATTTCGCGGTTTTTTTCGGCGGAAATCTGTTCCATTCGCTGAAGCTGCTCTTTCTTTTCCTTTGCAAAATTGTCTTTGAGAGCGGCGACTTCGCGCTCATTTGCCGATTTCATTTCCCTGAGCGCTTTATCGAACTCTTTTTTCTGTGAGTCGAGTCCTTTTTTCAGTTCGGAGATGCCTTTCTGCATATCCTCCGCCGATCCGGTGAGTTTGACGGTTTTGTCGTTGACGGCCTGGATCGCCTCTTTTTGCTGAACACCGGCGGCGCGGTTTTCGCGGTCGGTGCGGTCCTGACGCTGGAAGAAGAGCACGCCGAGCACGATCAGAGCGGCGAGGAGCACGAAAACGAATCCATAGCCGAGCCAGACCTTGCGCTCGGCTTTGTCCGCCTTCTTTTCGAGCGAGTTCATGCGGTCGGCCATGTCACGGAAGCTCTCGGCAAACATGCGGCCGAGTTCATCGGACTGCTGTTTTGCAATCATGGCAAATTCATCGGTCGGCACGGGCACGGGAGCGGAAGCGGATTTTTCGGGTTCATTCTGCTTCGGCATTTCCTCACCCATCGCGGCGAAAAGCGGATCCTCTGCAACGGGACGGACCGCATGGTTCTTGGCGAGTTCCGTTTCAATTTCCGGACCGCCGAGCCCCTTGTTGCGCAGTTCGGAGATTTCACGCAGGACGGCGAGGGTCGCTTCGGTGTAGACGCGGCGGCGTCCGACCATTTTGAAGTCGATATACTGCGTGTAGCGCGAGAGCCAGTCGTTTACGGTTGTCCGGGCGGCGCCGAGGGTTTCGGCGAGCTCCATGACTGTGTAGGTTTTTTCCTCCATTTCAACATCCTTTCAAGAGTTTGTCTGCGGCGGCAATATCCGTCTGAATTTGAGCGCGGAGTTCGTCAAGCGAGGCGAACTTCTTTTCCCGCCGCACATTTGCCGCAAGCTCCACGGCGAGCCGCTTTCCGTAAAGGTCGAGCGACCTGCCGAAGATATGTACTTCCACTTTCGGCGCGGGGTGCTCCTCGTGCCGGACCGTGGGTGCGATTCCGATATTCACAATGCCCGGAAAACGTTCTGTTCCGGCTTCATCGCCCGCCCGGACCGCGTAGACTCCGAACGGGGGGAGAACCCCGGCGTCCAGATGCAGATTTGCCGTTGCCGCGCCGAGCATTTTGCCGGCGAGTCCGAGTCCGTGTTCCACCTTGCCGAACAGCGTGTAGCTGCGTCCGAGCATTTCCGCCGCGGAGGCAAGGTCTCCTCCGGCAACCGCCTTCCGGATTTCCGTGCTGCTTACAACGCCGTCGCCGAACTTCACCTCGTCGACGGGTGAGAAGACGAAGCGGTCGAGTTTGGCGCGCCGTTCGAGATCGGCATGCGATCCCGCTGCTTTTGCACCGAAACGCCAGTCGCGTCCGACGCATACTCCGGTCAGTTTCACCGTTCCCGAGTGCAGACACTGGTCGAGAAACTGGTCGGGTGAGAGAGCCGCGAATTCACGGGTGAACGGGATGACGACCACGGCTTCTGCGCCATACTGGCGGAGCAGACGCAGTTTTTCCTCCTGCGGATAGAGCAGGGCGGGGGCTGCTCCGGGGGCGAGAACTGATCGCGGATGCGGATGAAACGTGATGACAACCGGAGTTGAATTGGTCCGTTCCGCAATCTCCCGCAGTGTCGCGAGCACCTTCTGATGTCCGCGGTGAACACCGTCGAAAACGCCGATTGCGGCGGCGGCTTTGGTAATTCCGTAACGGCTGAGGTCGCGCAGACTTTCCGTCCGGATGATTCGGTTCCGGTTCATTCGTTTTCCTTTGAATTAAACATCATCCGGTAAGTTAGCACGAATAATCGGTTTTTCAAGAAAAAGAATGCAAATTGCTGTTCTTCCCCGCCTGTATTCAATGTTTTTCCAATGTCTGAAACTTCGGCGGAGAGGGACGGTTGCAGTTTCCGGGTATGAACTGCTGTTTAAATTTTATCAGGCTGGAAAAAATTTTATGAATTGTCTTTGAAATGACAACGGGAATGACGTTGAAAAATGATTGGCGCATGCTATAGTAATATGCAGGGAAAAGACAATTTTGTAAATTTTCAGAGTCTCTGAAAGTTGCCGGAAACAATTTTTAGAGGTTCCCGCAAAGAAAAAGGGAAATTGCACGATGAATGAACAGGATTTTTTAGCAAAATTTATTCCCGCATATGAGCAGGGGAATATGGCTGTCTTGCATGAACTGCGCCGGAATGTTTTTTTTGAAACGGCACAGATTGTAAAGAACGGATCCTATACAACTGATGACGGCGGGCAAGTCGCATTGCCGGATCCGTCCGATATGATGAACGGTTCGGAGATGTACTGCTCCATTGAGCCTGTCGTGCTGCCGGAGCAGCCGGCTGCCGCGATCATCGAGGTGAAAGACAGCGACTCCCTGCTTGCGGGAAAACAGCTTCTGGAAGAGGGGTATCATCCGGCAGTTCTGAACTTTGCCAACCGTCAGACGGCGGGCGGCGGGGTGCTGGATGGAGCCGGAGCTCAAGAGGAAAATATTTTCCGCCGCAGCAACCTTTTCATGTCCTTGTACCAGTTTCATCCGGACGGGATCAGTTTCGGAATTCCTCAAAGACCCGAACGCTACCCGATGGATCGCACGGCCGGCGGGATATATTCCCCGGATATCACTGTTTTCAGAGGTCCGGAGCCGGAGGGATATCCTCTCCTGAAAACGCCGTACCGTCTCGGTATTGTAACTGTTGCCGCGATGAACCGGCCTGAACTGAAAAACCGGTATCGGATTGCCGACCGTCTTGTAAAGCCGGTCAGGGAAAAAATGCGCACGATTTTCCGCATAGCGCTGAAGCACGGTCATGACGCGATTGTTCTTGGCGCATGGGGCTGCGGAGCCTTCAAAAATCCGCCGCAGCATATCGCGAAACTGTTTCATCAGGTTCTGGATGAGCCGGAATTCCGTAATCGTTTCAAAAAGGTCGTTTTTGCCATTGTGGACCGCAGAAAACTGGAGATCGGGCAGAAGAAAATCGGAAATTTTCTGCCGTTTTATGAAGAATTTGCAACGCCTGCGAACATCGTCGGCAATATCGGGCTGCAGGAAGACAAATCGGAGCTGTTCAATCGTTTCAAAGGGATGTTCTGGGGACTTGTTGTCGGGGATTGCCTCGGTTCACCGATTCAGTTTAGCGAAAAGGACGAGCATCCGTATATTACGGAGATGGAGCCGTGTCCCCGTTTCCGTGTTCCTGCAGGCTATTGGACAGATGATTCTTCCATGGCGTTCTGCATTGCGGAAAGCCTCGTGCGGCTGAAAAAATACGACCTGGAAGATATCGGCCGGAATTTTGTCCGCTGGTTCGCCATGGGATTCTGTTCCAGCAAAGATTATGCTTTTGATATCGGCGGGGCGACGGCTTCTGCCATGTATCGGATTGCGCAAGGATCCCTGTGCAATGGAGAAGAAGAGTCGCAGGGGAACGGAAGCATTATGCGTTTCGCTCCGTCGTATATCTGGAATTACGGTTCCGGAGATGACAAAATGCTGTATGAAATCAGCGATTTGACCCACAGCAGCCGGAAAGTCCGGGAGACAATCTCCCTGATGGCCCGGATTTGCGATGAGCACATGGCGGGGAAAAGAACCGGAATAGAATCGCTCTACAAGACTCGCGACGAGGTCAACAACTCCGGCTGGGCGGTCTCTTCTCTGCAGGCGGCTCTGTGGGCATTTGAGACAACTTCGACCTTTGAAGAGGGAATGATTGCCGCAGTCAATCTGGGCGGAGATTCGGATTCCATCGGCGCCGTTTTCGGGCAGATCGCAGGGGCATATTACGGATTCGAGGCGATTCCTTCCCGCTGGGTCAATGCCGTTAAAGTGCATGAAAAAGTCAATGAACTGATTGAAGCCTTGATCCGGCTGAAAGTGTAATCGGAAACAGGTGCGTCGCAGAGCCCGTCCGGGCTTTCTGTGATTCTGTTAAACGCAGATAACGTCCGTCAAATGTGTGTGCATTTGACGGACGTTATTGTATTCGAAGCATGACTGCGCTTCTTACTGCGCTTTCCGGAAGAAAATGTAAAAGAGAATGAGGATTATTCCGAGAACAATCCGGTACCAGCCGAAGAGTTTGAAATCTTTGCGGCGGATGTAATTCATGAAGAACGCAATCACCGCCCATGCCACAAAGAACGCCGCGACAAAACCGACCGCCGTTGCAATCCACTGCTGCTGCGTCAGCGCAGCACCGTGTTTCAGAAGACTGTACGCTGAGGCCGCGAACATGGTTGGAATTGCAAGGAAAAAGGAGTATTCCACAGCGACCTGCCGCGAGGTCCCGAGCATCAGCGAACCGAGAATCGTCGAGGCCGAGCGCGAAGTCCCTGGAATCATTGCAAGACACTGCACAATGCCGATCAGGAACGCCCGTTTGAAACTCAGCTCTTCCGTGCTGGAAACGATGATGGTCCGTTTGATCGCTTCAATCCAGAGCAGCGCAACTCCGCCGACAATCAGCGCGATTGCGACTGTGAGCGTGTTGTAAAGCAGTTCCTGGATTCGGGAGCCGAAGAGTCCGCCGATGACGATTGCCGGAATCACGCCGACAGCCGCTTTGCACCAGAGCAGAAATGCGGATTTGCGCACTTCCGCATCGCGGAGCGCCTGAATCGGAAAAAGTTTTTTGTGGAAGTAAAACAGCACTGCAAAAATGGAGCCGAGCTGAACCACGACGAAAAACATGTCTTTGAACCCGGAGTCGAGTTTGATGAACTCGTCCACGATGATCATGTGACCGGTGCTGCTGATCGGCAGAAATTCCGTAATTCCCTGAACGACGCCGAGAATCAGAGCGTACAGATCCAGAATCCAATCCATAAAAACTCCATTTCAAAAAAAGAAAAACCGGAACCGTCCTTGCAACGGCTCCGGTTTGTGTGCATTCCGCGATTACTTTGTGGTGTAGCGGTGCTGCTTGTGGGCGAGAACTTTCAGGCGCATTGCGTTCTGGGCAATGTAGCCGGAAGCCATCGTCGGATCCTGCAGACCGTGGTCGTCTTCGAAGGTCGCGAGCGACTCGTCGTAGAGACTGTACGGGGAACGGCGTCCGTTGACCATGACCGCGCCCTTGAAGAGGTTGACGCGGACATCGCCGGTGACGAAACGCTGGGATTCGGTGCAGAGAGCCTGAATCATTTCGCGCTCGGGGGCGAACCAGAAGCCGTTGTAGCAGAGTTCCGCATACTTCGGCATGAGCATGTTCTTGAGTCCGATGCTGGCGCCGTCCATGCAGATGGTTTCGAGGTCGCGGTGCGCTTCAAGGAGGATGGTTCCTGCGGGGGTGTTGTAAACGCCGCGGGACTTCATCTGAGTGAAGCGGGTTTCGACGATGTCGATGGTTCCGATCGCGTGGTCGCAGCCGATCTTGTTGAGTTTGCGCATGAGCTGGGCGGGAGAGAGTCTCTCGCCGTTGACCGCGACGGGGATGCCCTTTTCGAAGGAGATAACGACGTCTTCCGGTTCATTTTTCGCCTGGGAGACGGGCTTGGTCATAACCCACATGTGTTCGAGGTCGGGGGCAACCCACGGATCTTCGAGATCCTGAGATTCGAAGGAGATGTGGAGGAGGTTGCGGTCCATGGAGTAGGTTTTCTTGATGGAAGCGGTGATGTTGAGACCGTTTTCCTTGCAGTACTTGACCATGTCTTCGCGGCCCTTGAACGGCCAGAGATCGGGGCGGCGCCAGGGGGCGAGAACCTTGAGCGCGGGATCAAGCGCGTTGATGCTGAGTTCGAAGCGGACCTGGTCGTTTCCGCGGAAAGTTGCAAAGTGCATGATGGTGTCGGCGCCTTCCTGATGCGCGAGTTCGACGAGCCCTTTTGCGATGGTCGGACGGGCGAGGGAGGTTCCGAGGAGATATTTGCCTTCATACATGGCGTTCATCTGCAGAGCGGGGAAGTAGTAGTCGCGGATGAAGTCTTCGGCGATGTCGGCGAGGATGCATTTTTTAGCGCCGAGAGCGAGAGCTTTCGCCTCAAGCCCGTCGGTTTCCTCTTCCATTCCGACGTCCGCGCAGTACGCGATGATTTCGGTCTGGGGGTACTGATGGGCGAAGAAATGGAGCGCCGTTGTGGTGTCGAGTCCGCCGGAGAAGGCGAGGATGATTTTCTTGTGGTCGAATTTAGCCGTGTTCATGATAAACTCCTTAAGTTTTCTTTAATCAGGCTTTTGAGTAGTAAGATACCATTCAATCGTTTTTTTTCAACCGGAAAATTTCTTTTTTTGCAAAAAACTAGGCTATGACCGCCCAGTTCATATCGACACCGCGCCCCATTTCCCGCCACCTGCTCATATCGCCGCCGGAATAATAGCCGAGCATTCCTGTTGAATACTGGCGCACGAGCAGATCGTCTTTGCCGTCTCCGTCATAATCTCCCGCGCCGACAATGAACCAGTCTTTGGCATCCAGCTGTCCAAGTGTTGACCACTGGGAACTCTGTCCGTTTTCATATTTCATGACCAAACCAGTCTGTTGATGGTAAAGCACTAGATCATCTTTTCCGTCACCGGAGAAATCGCCGATTGCGCATACCTTCCAGTCGGAGGCGGTCCCGAGAGAGGTAAATTTGCTGTTGATATTGACTGTGTAGAGACTGTTATTGTTGCGTAAGAGTATTTCGTCCTTGCCGTCACCGTCAAAATCTCCGGTTCCAAGCATATTCCAGCTGTTGTCGAACCAGCCGGTGATTGACACCCATTGATTGGTCCCGTCGGCCCAAATGCCGAGAGCTCCAAGCTCCGGTGCATGCCAGACGATTGAATTTTTTCCGGTGTTCCCGGTTATATTGCCGACCTTGACCTTCCATTCTATATTGTTGTAATTGGTGAGGTGGCTGATGTTCTGCCAGGTAGAAGTATCACCATCCTTGCGGAATCCGATGTATGCACCCTTGACGCCGTTGATCGTTATGTTTCCGACCATAACGATATCGGCTTTTCCGTTTGAATCCATATCATAAGCTCCGAGAACCTGCCATTCTGCAGGCTCTGCGAGTCCCTGACCTTGCCAGTTGTTTTTGCCGTCGAGCCAGAATCCAACCTGATGATCCGCATTGTATTGGAACATCACATCGCTGATTCCATTGCCGTTGATGTCGGATTTCACCGTTCGTGCTGCTGTTGTTCCTGTAACAGTGAGTGTCAGCTGCCCGTCCTTTTTATTCAGAGTATAAGAAGTGTTACCGATTTTCAATGAACTTCCGACCGTAATGGAACCAAGATTTGCAGTACTGTTGCGAATGGTGATTGTTCCGTTGAAATTGCTTGCTCCGTCCGCGAGCCGGTATGTTCCCGCTTTCGTGTTTCCGGAAACTGTGATGGCATAATCCGGAGTACCGTTGATCAACGCCAGATTATTGACTTGCGCCGCTGAATTCGAGTCTCCCTGTGTCAAATCAAAATTCAGCGTGCTGCCTTGATACATGCTGACAACTGCTCCATCGGCAATGTTGAGTCCCGTAGCGGTGGCGCCGGAAGAAACATGCATACTGCCACCGAAGAGAACTGTCGTTTGGGTGGCTGATCCTCCGGAGAGAATTACAGCGCAATTATTGCCAGAAAAATTTAGATTCAATTCATGGACAACTGCATTTTTAACGCTGACAGCGCCGCTTACAATAGATGAGTAGTAGGTTGAGTTTTGCAGGGTGAATCCATTGATTGTTCCTCCTGAAAGTATTGTCGTGCTGTTCGTTGTGCCTTGGGGACCAATAAATAGAATGCCTCCATTTTGAACCGTTGTCCTATTTGCTACTCCTGCAGGGCGACTCATCTCTTCTGCATAATCTTCATCATAGTAATCAACTGTTCCAACCGCCATTATTCCTCCAGAGCTTAAGACCGTGTTACTGGCTGAACCTCCGGCGCTAATGAACATGGATGCATAGGAATTTACAATTGAACTGCTTGCGAATCCGCCAAATTTAATCTCTAAATACCCAAATGATTTTACTGTCGTTCGATTTGCTAAACCTTTTGATTCGATAAACATAAATGCACTGCTGTTTACAGTTGTGTTTGTCGCGGTTCCTCCAGAATAAATGAAACCATCTTCCCAATAGTCTACAGTTGCATTTTCTGTTTTAATAGCTCCGTTTATGATCGAAGCATAATAAGCGGAACTGTGTAATGTAAAACCGTTTATCATTCCTCCCGATTTTATGGTAGTTCGATATGCGGAACCCAAAGGCTTTATGTGAATTTCCCCTCCGGAGCTTACTGTCGTGTTGCTGGCTACAGCTCCTTCATAGAGAATAAAATCACCTGCTACTGTTGTATCATTTGCCTTGCCTCCAGAATAAATACATAAGTCGCTTTCGCTATTTGCACTTGTGTGGTTTACTGTCCCGCCGGATACTTCAATTTCTCCACCTTCATTTATTGTACAGTAATTTACATAGCCTCCGGATGAAGCAACGAGGACGCCGTCGCTGATAGTCGTGTGTGTCGCAGTTCCTCCGGAAAGAACGGTCATCAATGCTTCATGATTCCTTCCTTCAAGTACTAGACCACTGCTGACAACTCCTTTTGAAACATAGCGTATAGTCATAATATATTCTCCATTTTTTGTTGTTTAGTTGCTTGGTAATATAAGTTGAGATTTGCGGTTTGTTAAATTTTCTGTGATTTAATACAGAAAATTTTTGCTGATATTGAAATGCTTGTTTTTGATTGAGATGCGTAATATATTGCAAACAAACAATTTAAAACAAAACCAGCCGGCCCTGCATAAGGTCCGGCTGGTTTGCTGCGGGAGACCGCTTCAGATGCTGTGCTCCATGTGGGAGAGCTTGGATTTGCCGAGGGGATAAACCTCAAAACCAATCTCAAACAGCTTCTTGTGATCGAGAATGTTGCGGCCGTCAAAGATGAACGCGGGTTTCTCCATCGAGTCAAAAAGACGCTTGTAATCCAGTTCGGCAAAACATTTCCAGTCCGTGATGACCGCAATCGCGTGCGCGCCTTTCGCGGCGGCATACGGATCATCGCAGTACTCAATGCTGTCCTCGTAACCCTTCATGTCGAGACGGGCGTTCGGGAGAGCCTGGGGATCGTGGATCGCAAGTTTCGCGTGCTCCTCAATCAGCATCTTCGCAATGTAGATTGCGGGGGATTCGCGCGTGTCGCCGGTGTCCGCTTTGAACGCAAAACCGAACAGCGCAATGCGTTTGCCCGAAAGCGTGTTGAACATCGCTTTCGCAATGCGGTTCGCAAAACGGCGCTCCTGATAGTCGTTCATCAGGACAACCTGTTCCCAGTAGTTCGCAACCTCATGAAGGTTGTACTGTTCGCACAGGTACACGAGATTCAGAATGTCTTTCTTGAAGCAGGAGCCTCCGAAGCCGACGCCGGGACGGAGGAATTTCGAGCCGATGCGGGAGTCACGGCTGACCGCATACGAAACTTCGGAAACATCCGCGCCGGTGCGCTCGCAGAGAGCCGAAATGCTGTTGATCGAGGAAATGCGCTGCGCAAGCATGGCGTTCGAAACGAGTTTCGACATTTCGCTGCTCCAGACATTCGTCGTGATGATCCGCTCGCGCGGAACCCAGTGTGCGTAGACGTCGACAAGCGCCTGCATTGCCTCGTGGCTGTCGGGAACGGTCATGGAACCGATCAGAACGCGGTCGGGCGACTCGAGGTCGCGGATCGCGGTTCCCTCCGCCAGAAATTCCGGGTTGGAGAGAACGTGGAATTCAATGCCGCGCGGGTTCGACTGGAGAATCCGGTGGATCGCCTCCGCCGCACGGACGGGGAGGGTGCTCTTTTCCACGACAATCTTCGAGGAATCCGCGTGTTCGGCAATCAGACGCGCACACTTTTCCCAGTACTGGAGGTCCGCCGCCTTGCCTGCGCCCGCTCCGAAGGTCTTCGTCGGCGTGTTGACGCTGACGAAGATGATGTAGGCGTCTTTGATTCCCTGCACCACATCGGTGGTGAAGAAGAGGTTGCGTCCGCGGGCCTGCTTGACAACGTCGTACAGTCCGGGCTCGTAAATCGGCATGGATTCGGAGTTCCAACCGGCAATGCGCTGTTCGTTGATGTCGGCGACGGTCACGGTGTAATCGGGGCATTTCGCCGCGATCATGGCCATGGTCGGACCGCCGACATAGCCGGCTCCGATGCAAAGAATCGATTTTTTATTCATCCGGCAGACCTCTCTGTTTGTCAGGATCAGTTTTCGGACATGTAGTTCGGGGCGTCCTTGGACATGAGGATGTCGTGCGGATGCGCCTCTTTGAGTCCGGAGGAGCTGACGCGGATGACTTTGGCGCGAGCTCTGAGCTCGTCGATCGTGCGGGTTCCGCAGTAGCCGAGGGAGTAGCGGAGTCCGCCGGAGAACTGGTGGATCACTTCCCAGAGAGCGCCGCGGTACGGGACCATGCCTTCAACGCCCTGCGGAACGAGACGCTTGGTGTCGCTGACGTCGACCTGGCCGTAGCGTTCGCGGCTGCCTTTGTTCTTCTTCATGGCTTCGAGGCTGCCCATGCCGCGGTAGATGACGTAGCGGCGTCCGTGGTGGATGATCTTTTCGCCCGGGCTTTCGAGTGTGGCGGCGAGGACGGAGCCCATCATGACGGAGGTTGCGCCGACTGCAAACGCCTTGGCGACGTCGCCGGACTGTTTGATGCCGCCGTCTGCGATCAGCGGGAGTTCATCGCCGAGAGCCTTGCGGACCTGGTAAATTGCGGTGACCTGCGGGGTTCCGACGCCTGCGACGACGCGGGTTGTGCAGATCGAACCGGGACCGATACCGACCTTGACGGCGTCGACTCCGGCGTCAGCAAGGGCTTTCGCCGCTTCGCCGGTTGCGATGTTGCCGGCGACAACGTCGATGTTCGGGTAATTTTTCTTGAGGAGTTTGACCGTTTCAATGACGCCTCTGGAGTGACCGTGGGCGGTGTCGATGACGAAAGCGTCGACTTCGGCTGCGGCGAGCAGCTCGATGCGGCGTTCATCGAAGGGACCGACGGCCGCGGCAACGCGCAGACGGTGTTCCGCGTCGCGGTTGTATGCGGGGGCGTCGTTCTGAATCAGGGTTTTGACATCGGAGAAACTGTAGAGACCGGTGAGACGCCCGTCCTTGTCGATGGTCGGGAGCTTGCCGATCTTGTTGTCTTTCATGATTTTGTAAGCGGTCTGAAGTTCCGTTCCCTGCGGGGCGGTGATGACGTTGCGCGTCATGACGTCGGCGAGTTTGAGGGAATAATCGGAGAGATACTTGACGTCGCGGGCGGTGATGATGCCGACGAGACGTCCGTTGGAATCGACGATGGGGAACCCGGAGAAGGAGTACTGCTTTTCGTCCTTGACATAGAGCATTTCCTCGACGGTCTGATCCGGGGAGAAGGAAATGGGGGTGCGGATGAATCCGTTGAGATAGTATTTGACTTTGCGGACTTCATCAGCCTGGGCTTCGGGAGCGAGGTTTTTGTGAATGACGCCGATGCCGCCGAGTTTAGCCATGGCGATTGCCATTTCGCTTTCGGTCACCGTATCCATCGCAGCGCTGACGAACGGGATGTTCAGGCGGATGTTGCGGGAGAACGAGGTTTCAATGCTTGTTTCGCCTGGGAGGAAATCTGCGTACTGAGTTACGAGTGAGATGTCGTCGAAAGTGAGACCTTCGTGCTTGAAAGTCCCCATAAAGTCGTCCATGAAAGCATTGCCCATTTGAATTCTCCTTACTTAATATGGGCCGCATGGTCTGCGGCAAAAGAATGTTATTCCTTTTGCCTCTGAAATATAATCTCTACTAAAGAAAAATCAAGCGGATTTCATAAAAAACAAGGAAAAATTTAAAGGATGGCTGATTTTCGGAACAGGAATTTTTCTTGAAAAAATGAAAATCCGGTGTATATTTCAGGAATGCGCAGGGGCAGAAGCCCGCGTTCAAGCTCATTAACGGAAGGAAAACTGCAATCATGCCGGACATGAAGGAAATTATCAAGGAATCGTTCAAACACCACCTGACACGCTCTCTGGCAAAGCGTCCCGAAAAAGCAAGCGATCTTGACCGCTATCAGGCGCTGGCACTCTCCATCCGCGATCTCATGGTTGAAAAATGGCTCGCGACCAAAGACGTTTATGAGAAGGAAAAATCCAAGACCATCAACTACATTTCTCTGGAATTCCTGATCGGCCGCACCATCGGCAACGCCATGATCAACCTCGGAATTTACGACGCGGCAAAAGAGGCGATGGCGGAACTCGGTTTCAACGTTGAAGAACTCCGCGAACAGGAAGTCGACGCCGGTCTCGGCAACGGCGGTCTCGGCCGTCTCGCCGCCTGCTTCCTCGATTCCATGGCAACTCTCGAACTGCCCTCCTACGGATACGGCATCCGCTATGACTACGGCATTTTCAAGCAGCTCATCATTGACGACTGCCAGGTTGAAGAGCCCGACAACTGGCTCAGCAACGGCAACCCGTGGGAAATCCGCCGTCCGGAACGCGCCCGCATCATCAAATTCGGCGGACACGTCGAAGAGTATCAGGACGCCGGCGCCAACAAGCTCCGCCGCAGATGGGTCAACTCCACTCAGGTCCTCGCGATGCCCTACGACACCCCGATTCCGGGCTATGCAAACAACACGGTCAACACCCTGCGCCTCTGGGCAGCCCAGGCGGTCAGCGGATTCGACCTCAACAAGTTCAATCAGGGCGATTACATCAACGCCAACCTGGATTCCGCGCTTTCCGCGAACATCACCCGCGTTCTCTATCCGAACGACAACAACTACGAAGGCAAGGAACTGCGCCTGAAACAGCAGTACTTCCTTGTCAGCGCAACCGTTCAGGACATTATTGCGCGAATCAAGGAAATGGGCGGCGACATCCGCGACTTCCCGAAATATGCGGTCATTCAGCTCAACGACACGCATCCGGCGCTCGCGATTCCCGAACTTATGCGCGTACTCGTTGATGAGGAAAACTTCCTCTGGGACGATGCGTGGGCAATCTGCAACAAAACCTTCAACTACACGAACCACACGCTGATGAGCGAGGCTCTCGAAAAGTGGCCCACCGATCTTCTCGGCAAGCTGCTTCCGCGTCATCTCGAAATCATCTACGAAATCAACTTCCGCTTCCTCCGCGAGGTTGCGACGCGTTACATCGGCGACAACGACCGTCTTGCCCGCATGTCCCTCATTGAGGAGCACCCGGTCAAAATGGCGCGCATGGCGTACATGTGCGTGGTGGCGAGCAACAAGGTCAACGGTGTTGCGGCGCTGCATACGGAACTGCTGAAGAACGGACTTTTCCGAGACTTCAACGAGTTCTTCCCGGGCAAGTTCGTCAATGTCACGAACGGCATCACACCGCGCCGCTGGCTGCGCAAGGCGAATCCGGATCTTTCGGAAATCATCACGAAACGCATTGGCGGAAGCTGGTGCAAGAATCTTGATGAGCTCAAGAAGTTCGAGAAATACGCCGATGATCCCGCCACGATCAAGGCTGTTATGGCTGCGAAACGCGCGAACAAGGTGCGTCTCGCGGAACACATCCAGGAGATCTGCGGCGTTAAAGTCAATCCGGATTCGATTTTCGACGTCCAGGTCAAGCGTCTGCATGAATACAAGCGCCAGTATCTGAACATTCTGCACGCGATTGCGCTGTACCTGCAGCTGAAGGACAATCCGGACATGGATTTTGTGCCGCGCACAATTCTGTTCGGCGCGAAAGCCGCTCCGGGCTACTACATCGCGAAACTCATCATCCGCCTCATCAATGCGGTTGGCGACGTGATCAATGCGGATACCTCAATCGGCGACAAACTGAAAGTAGTCTTCCTTCCGAACTACCGAGTTTCGCTTGCGGAGAAGATCATTCCCGCGGCGGACATTTCCGAGCAGATTTCTCTTGCCGGCACGGAAGCATCCGGAACCAGCAACATGAAGTTTGCGCTCAACGGCGCGCTCACAATCGGCACGATGGACGGCGCGAACGTCGAGATTTACGAACAGGTCGGAGCGAAGAACATCTTCATCTTCGGAATGAACGTGGATGAAGTGAACGCTCTCCGCGCGAAGGGGTACAATCCGCACGATGCGATTGAAGCGAATCCGTATCTGAAGCGTGCGCTTGATCTGATCCGCAACGACTTCTTCTCGCCTGCGGCGCGCGGCATCTTCCAGCCGCTGATCGACACTATGAATTACGATTATTACATGGTTGCCGCCGACTTTGCATCCTACATGAAGACGCAGGAGGAGATGGCGCAGCTTTACCGCAATCCGTCGGAATGGACGAAGCGCTGCATTCACAATATTGCGAACATGGGAACGTTCTCGAGTGACCGTTCGATTCATGACTATGCGACGAAAATCTGGGATTTGAAACCGGTTCACGTCACAGTGCCTGAATCCAACGACTTCCCGGCGGAGAAGAAGAAAAAAGGCAAGAAATAATCATCTGCTCCGGCGATAGAAAGAACGGCATGGACCTCAAAAATCCATGCCGTTTTTTTTGTGCTCTTTATCAGCGTGAAAAAAATCATTTTTTTTCGAGAATCGGGCTTGCAAAAAACGAAACATCTGCTATATTAATGACATACCGAATAAAACGGGGCAGTAGCTCAGTTGGCTAGAGCGATACGTTCGCATCGTATAGGTCGAGAGTTCGAATCTCTTCTGCTCCACCATTTCGCATATTTCCGGGAATCAAAGTTAAATTTGATTCCCGTTTTTTTGTATCTGCAATTTGCAGATGTCTTTTGTTTTGTCTGCGGGTATAATTCTGCTGTATTACTCAAAAATTGCAGGACGCTTTTTATAAAAACTCTTGATTTGTGTAAAATGATGATGTATAGTAAATATATTGCAGACTTGTCAAAGTAAAAATATCGGAGAATACAATGAATTGTTTTGGTTGGATTGATTTTTCGCGCAAGGACCGGGAGCTTGCACGGGATATTATTGCGGCTTTGAATGACAAGGGCGCTGTTGATGAAATGGGAATCGGCGTGATCCGCGATGCCTTTTCCGATTATTTCTTTCCCGGAACATCAACAATTCAGACATCTGCAAAATATTTTTTCCTGGTCTCCTATCAGCTGGAGGAGTTGACTCGGGTTCCGCTTCCTGATCCGGAGAGGGAACTCCGGAAAAAAGAACAGGAATGCTCGTTTGCCATGTGGAAGTCGCTTTCGCAGGAGGAGCGGAAAAAAGAGGGAATTTTCGGACGCACTTTTTTTGAGCGGGGGGCTAAAGACTGGGTAAAGCGGACTCCATCAATTGTTTACTGGAGAGGAATTCGCGAATTGGGGTTCTGGAAATGCGATAACAAACTTTCCCTGCAGGAATTTCTCCGGGTTTCCTCCAGCAGGGAAGCGGTTCCGGTTGAATCGGATGAAGAACTGAAAAATGGAAAAAATGCGGTTTCCGGCTATGAAAAGAGCTGGCATTGGAATCTGCCTTCGCCGGAGGATCGCGGAGATTGGCGTAATTCTCCATCCTCAAGATTGACTCCGGGCGAGGCGCAGTTCTTTCTGGAGCAGATAAAGTGTGAACAGCCGGATTCCCTGTTTGCGTTTCTTGCTCAGTTCCGCAGAGAGCTTCCTGCCCGTTTTGCGGATATCGGCGAATTGGAGCTTCCGGCACATCTCAGGGAAGCCTGGCTGCTTGCTCATAATTTTTCGGAATTCTTCCGGCCTGCTCAGCTCCGTTTTAATGCTTTGCTGGGCAACGAGAAGGCTGTTGAAGACTGGGATGATTATGAGACAGAAAGACTGGCGGAGGTGGCGGAAGAGGTCGACCTGGCTGCAGTTTTTTCATTTCTGAATCTGGAAACGCATAGACAGCTTCGTCGCTTTTTGGACGATCTGAAAAAGGTTTATAAATCTGGAAATATCAAAGAACTGGATGAACTTCTGTTCGAGAGAGAATACCAGCTGAAAGGGAAAAGCAGAATGAAACTCGGCAAAGAGAATCCTTATTATCAGGAACATTGGGTGGGAAGCCAAATACTGCAATACCGCTATGGGAATGCCTGCCGGCTGTTCGGAGATGTCGTAAAAGCGGAGGAGATGCAATAATGCTGGAACCATCGCGCGACCGGTTGGATTACGGGGCGATGCTGCGTCCGCCGGAACCGGGTTTTACTCTGGTTCATGCGGTTGCCAGCACCTATTCGCTGGATCTTTCTGCTTTGCTGGCGGCTTTGCTTCCGCTCGGAGTAGAGGGGGATGCGAAAAGTCATTGCCGGAATAATCCGATATTCATGCTTTACGTATTCAAAAAACTGTTTCGCAGGATTTCCGTTTTCTGTGACGCCGCTGCGGTTTCGGTTCCGGATACACAGCGGAATAAATTGCTGGCCTCTCTTGACCGAATTGTCTTTCCTGTCCGGCACAGGTTCGCATTTCATCCTAAATTCTGGCTGCTGAAGTTTGAGCGGGAAGGGGAGATCCGTTACCGTCTGGCGGTGCTGAGCAAAAATATTACATTTGACCGCAGCTGGGATGTGGCGATGTTTTTTGACGGAGTCGTGAAAGATTCCCGGAGCAATGGCGCTCCGCTTGCGGATATGCTTGATTTTCTGAAGCAAAGTCAATGGGGCAAAGGCAAACGGCTGCAGGGAGTTTCCGCGATGGCGGCCGAAGTGAGAAATGTCGAATTTTCCAACGATGAGATTCAGCCCGGGGAATTTCTTCTGCTGCCGTTCGGAGTGAAATCGGATGCACTTGCAGAGGATGCCGTTCTGCTGAATCCAGCGGCAAAATTTTCCCGCTTGATGGTCATCTCGCCTTTTTTGTCCCGGACGGCTGTTTCCGAATTGTTTGCGCGCGGGCGGGACGGGGCGGAAAAACTGCTGTTCTCCCGGAAACAGGCGTTTGCTGATTGCTTTCAAGACGGAGACAACGGGATTCAATGCTGCTGCGTAAAGGATGAAATTGTTTTCGGCGAAGAGTCGGCGGCTCTGGAATCGCAGCCGGAAAAACCGCAGGAAGAGGATATCCATGCAAAAATTTATCTGTTTCAGCAATATCAAAGTTCAACGCCTTACCTTTACCTGGGATCGGCAAATTTGACCCGGAACGGGATGGGAGAGGCTAATGTTGAACTTCTGGTGCGTGTGAAACTGCGCGGACACAATATCTATGAAACCATGCGCAAAGATCTGCTTCCGGAAGATGAAAACGGAGTGTTTGAACTTTGCGGAACTGTTCCGGAAGAAGAAAACTCTGCGGAGAAAGAGACCATGGAAGAACTGAAAATGGAGTTCCGCAAACTTGTTCTGGAGGGAAAGCGTTTTACCGCAAAAGTGGAGGAGACGAGCGCCGGTTATGTCGTTTCCCTGCATTGTCCGGATGACCTTGGCTGCGATTGTAAAATTGAAATAGCTCCGCTCAATGGGAAGTGGCAGGAATTTTCCTCAGTTGTGAAATTCGCGGCGCAGCCGGCGGAAACTCTTTCCGACTTCTACCGGATCCGGCTCAGCCGCGGTCTTGTGAAGCTGGAGCGGATTCTGGTGATCGATACGGTGTCATCCGCCGGACTGGAGGAGGTGCGGCAGAGTGCGCTGGAATCGGATTTCCTGAAAAAATCAGCAGATTTCCTGGAATATTTCAGTTACATTCTTGCCGAAGACGCTTATGCACAGGCATTGCAGATGGATGGTCCGCTTGAGAAGAACCCGGATAAAAAGAATGCCGGATTCGGGGAAGACTATCAATCCGCATTGTATGAAAAACTGCTTTACTGGAGTGCTGTCGATTCAAGAAGGCTGCAGGAGATTGAGTCGGTCGTCCGTTACAGTCCGGAGCTTCCAAAGGAGACACGGGCGCTGCTCAAGCTGTGCGAAACTTTTTATCATGCGGCAGGAGAGATGAAATGAGTGAAGATTTAACAGCATTGCGCGATGCTGTCATGAAGAAGCTGAAGGCGTTTCAGCGTGCTACGGTAAAACGGATTGATCATGTTTACCGTGACAGAGAGCATCCTCAAAAGCGGGTTCTTGTCGCGGATGAAGTCGGTCTTGGAAAGACTCTGATTGCAAAAGGGGTTATTTCCAATATGGCGGTTTTGCGTGAAGAGGAGGGAGATGATCTGTTCAAGGTGATCTACGTATGCTCCAATCAGACGATTGCCCGTCAGAATATTGAAAAACTGCGGATATCCAAAGAGAACAGCATAGACAATCTGGTCGATGAGACGCGGCTTTCCATGCAGCATCTCCGTGTGCTGGAACAGGAGCGGGAGTGCAAAAAGAGAGATGTGTTCATTCAGCTGATCCCCCTGACTCCGGGAACGAGTTTTCAGATTACAAACAGTCAGGGCAGTGCGCGGGAACGGGCTTTGATGAGCTGCATCCTTGAGCTGCGGAGTGCGGAACCGGAGACCCTGTCGGATTTTCTGCGGTGCAATGTGGCCCGGGAAAAGTGGGAGAATGCACGCGAAGTTTTCAGAAAACGTATAGAGAGAGTCCGGGAAACGGCCCCGGATTATCCGGAAAGTCTGATCCGGCGGATGGACGGTGCGCTTCTGGAAGAACTGGAGCAGTTTCTTGCGGGATGGGACGGCAAGGCTCCGAACCGGGGACTGATTGTCAAATTGCGCAGAATGTTTGCGGAACTTTCCGCAGAGATGCTTCAACCCGATCTGGTTATTATGGATGAGTTTCAGCGTTTTCACTCGCTGCTGAATCCGGAGGATGATGACGATCTTCGCACATTGACGGAAAAGTTCCTGCGGTGCGGGAGCGATATGGAAAAACGTCCGAGAATTCTCCTTCTTTCTGCAACTCCGTATAAACTTTATTCGACTCTGGATGAGATTGATGAAACTCAAAGCGATGAGCATTACCGGGAATTTATGGAGGTCATTGATTTTCTGCTGGAGCATGATCCGGTACGCATGGAAAAGTTCAAATCTGTCTGGCAGCAGTATTCCAGACAGTTGTGCGAGTTGAAACGGAAGGCGGATATCAAGGCGGAGGCAAAGCAAAAAGCGGAAGATGAACTTTATGCATCCGGAATGTGCAGAACGGAGCGGATTTCTTTTGTC
Organism: Lentisphaeria bacterium UBA4640; assembly: GCA_002405835.1. Taxonomy (GTDB): domain Bacteria; phylum Verrucomicrobiota; class Lentisphaeria; order Victivallales; family UBA1829; genus UBA1829. Next base: position 27,026 of record DHMO01000005.1, read on the forward strand.
AAAGAGGGTGATTTCCTGATGTCGCATCCGGAGATGCTGGAGCCGGACAGAAGCGATGTGCTCGCGTATACGGAGCTCTGCCGCATCCTGAAAAAATTGAAACTTCCGGACCGGATTCCGTATGACTTTGCGAAAAGCTCCCCTTATCTTTTGAGTTTCATGGAGCAGTACAAATTGAAACAGGATATTGAAAGCCGTCTGACAACGGAGTCGGCAAGGGAGATCGTCCGCGGACGGGGCAAGCGTTCACTGGTCTGGCTCCGGCGTGATTTTATTGATAAATATGAAATGCTGCCGGCATGTCATGCCAAGCTGGACTGCTTGAGGAAGTATGCGTTTGAACATCATGCGGAACGGCTGCTCTGGATTCCGCCTTCCATGCCGAACTGTGAGCCGGCAGGCGTTTTCAAGGAAGCGGAAGATTTTTCCAAAATACTGATCTTTTCCGCGTGGGAGATGGTGCCGCGCATGGTCTCTGTCCTGATTTCCTATGATGCGGAATGCCGGACAAACGGAAAGCTCTGCCGGGAACGTTACAAGGCTTTGCAGGAAGCGGAAACCCGTCGCGGTATGGATACTCTGCATTATTTCAAGAGCGGCCGTTTTCCGCAGAAGAGACTTTTCAGTGTCAGGGATAAAAAGGAAAAGAAAGAGCTTGACCGTCTGGCTCCGCAGGCGGAATTCCTGCGAATCCGTTCCGGCTTCCTGATAAACTGTTTTTCCCCTTCGGGGCAACGGCTTCCGCTGCGTGAGGTGCGCGCTGAAGTTCTGGAAAAGATCAAGTCAAAATTGGGCGAAATTAAAGAGGTCTTTTGCCGAGAAGGAGAAAATCTCCTTATCGCTCTTGTCCGTAGTCTGGATGATGAATCCGTCATTTCATCTGCGGAAGGTGTGCGGCAGAACGTTCCGGCGGAGGCTTTGCGGATTTTGACCGATATGGCGATTGCCGCGCCGGGAATTTGCGTTGTCCGCAGTTTGCTGCATTATTTTCCTGATGCGGACGAAACGGAAGTCCGGGCGGCTGCGGAGGGCATTACGGAGCGTCTTCTCCGGATGTTTGATTCTCCGGAAGGAGTCGGCGCCGTGGCGAAATCCTATGCGGATCTGGAGGATTATGAGCGGAAAGTCCTGCAATACTGTGTCGACGGCAATTTTCAGGCGATGTTTGATGAATATTGTTTTCTGCAGAAAACGGAAACGGATGGGAATTTATCCGCGGCAGTCAGAAATATCTGCGGAGCTCTGGATATTCGCGCGGCAACTTACGATGTTCAGACGTGGGAATCAACCGTGCAGCCCGCAGAAAAATCTCCGCTTAAGATGCGTTCACACTATGCAGTGGGATTCAACAAGAGCACGAAAGGGCGGGGCGATGCCGACAGCCAGGAAACCGCAGACCGCAAGGACAGTATCCGCACGGCGTTCAACTCGCCGTTCCGTCCGTTTGTGCTGACCTCCACTTCCGCCGGTCAGGAGGGGCTGGACTTCCATCTCTACTGCCGCAGGATCATGCACTGGAATCTGCCGCATAATCCAACGGAACTGGAACAGCGGGACGGACGCGTCAACCGCTATCTTTGTCTGGCTGTGCGCAACAGCATGGCACACTGCTTTTCAAAACAGGAACATTGCCGCGACTGGAATGAACTTCTTGCGGAGGCGGCAAAGGAGTCGGAAAAGAACAATGATCCTTATTCGGAAATTTCCCCGTACTGGTGTTTCAGCAAGAATCAGCCCGTGAAAATTGAGCGGATTGTTCCGATGTACCCGTTCAGCCGGGACGTAATTGTATACAAGCGTCTGCAAAAACTCCTTTCGCTGTACCGTCTCACCATGGGACAGGCGCGTCAGGAAGAACTTCTGGAGGCCGTTCTGGCGGAGAATCCGGATGTCGACCGGCTGACGCGCGAGCTTTTTATTTCGCTGTGTCCGTTTCAGAAAGATCTGCAAGGGGAACTTTAGGCGGTTTGGGGGAAAGCCGTTCAGCGTTTGTCTGTCATATTTCCTGCCCATGCTTCTGACGCTGGTTCCGGAGCTGAGACACCTGAAACCGGCCCCGCGGAGCAAGTCGGAAAAAATACCGTCGGGGACTTGAAAAAAAGCTCTTGAGATTGTATATTGCCAAGTGAGAAATTATCTTTAAAAAGAATAGAAACATTGTTCCCGGTCCGACCGGGGGATCAATGAGAATCAGGAGTTAGCAATGTCTGAAGAAAATACGACGCAGAATGCGCCGCAGGGGCAGGGGGACAGTCAGTACACCGCCTCGAAAATCACCGTTCTGGAAGGTCTTGAGGCTGTCCGGAAACGCCCGAGCATGTATATCGGCGATACCGGTGAGCGCGGTCTGCATCATCTTGTCTATGAAGCGGTTGACAACAGTATCGACGAAGCTCTCGCCGGATACGCAACCCATGTTGAAGTCACCATCCGTCCCGATAACAGCATCCGTGTTTCCGATGACGGTCGAGGCATCCCTGTTGATATGCACGAAGAGGGAAAGCCCGCGGTTGAAGTCGTCATGACCATTCTGCATGCAGGAGGCAAGTTCGACCATAACGCGTACAAGGTTTCCGGCGGTCTGCACGGCGTGGGTATCTCCTGTGTGAACGCGCTTTCCAAATGGATGAAGGTGGAAGTTCATCGCGGCGGCAAGGCGTATGAGATCGGTTTCGAGCGTGGCAACACGGTTGAGCCCCTCAAGGAGCTTGGTCCGGTTTCCGACCGCGGAACCACGGTCACGTTCAAGCCGGATGAGGAAATTTTCTCGACGACGGTCTACAAATGGGATATTCTCAAGAAACGTCTGCGCGAGCTGGCGTTCCTCAACAGCGGTGTCAAAATCACTCTGACCGATGAGCGCGAAGGACAGCAGAACAAGGAAGTCTTCCACTATGAAGGCGGCATTTCCGAGTTTGTCTCCATGCTGAACAAAGACAAGTCGGTTCTGCATCCGGTCATCTACATGCACAAGGCGAAAGACGGGCTCGACGTCGAAGTCGCCATGCAGTACAGCGATGTTTTCATGAACGCCGAGACGATTTATTCTTATGCGAACAACATCAATACGTTTGAAGGGGGAACGCACCTGACCGGTTTCCAGTCTGCTCTGACCCGTGTAGTTAATGCCTATGGAAAATCTTCGAATCTGCTGAAGGGTGAGAAGAGTGTGTCCGGAGCGGATACACGCATGGGGCTGACAGCCGTTATCAGTGTCAAGGTTCCCGACCCGCAGTTTGAAGGTCAGACCAAGACCAAGCTCGGCAACAATGAAGTCAAAGGCATTGTGGATTCCATTGTCAATGAGACTCTCAGCACCTTCTTTGAGGAAAACCCCCAGACGGCACGTGATATTGTCAGCAAGGCAATTCGCACCTCGGTCGCCCGGGAAGCCGCCCGCAAGGCATATGAGCTGGTCCAGCGCAAGGGCGCGCTTGAAGGTTTCTCTCTTCCCGGCAAACTCGCCGACTGCTCCAGCAAAGATCCCTCAATCTGCGAACTCTACATCGTCGAGGGTGACTCGGCAGGCGGTTCCGCGAAACAGGGACGCGACAGCAAGTTCCAGGCGATTCTTCCGATTCGAGGCAAGCTCCTGAACGTTGAGAAGACCCGCAAGGACAAGATGCTTGAAAACAAGGAAATTCAGTCCATGATCGCCGCAATCGGCTGCGGACTGGACGACAACTTCGATATTTCCAAACTGCGTTACAACCGCGTCGTCATCATGACAGATGCCGATGTGGACGGTTCGCACATCCGCACCCTGCTTCTGACGTTCTTCTACCGCCAGATGCCGGAGCTGATCAAGACCGGCCACGTCTACATCGCCAAGCCGCCGCTGTTCAAAGTCAAACGCAAAAACGATGAACAGTACATTGAGACCGAGGAGCAGCTGGACGCCTATCTCTTCAATATCGGCAGCTCCGACATCGAAGTCTACCGCACCGACGGCTCCATGCTCACGCCGGAACAGGTGAAGCAGATCACCGGCTTTATCGCCCGAGCTCACCATCTTTCGGAAGCGCTTCAGCGTCATGGACTTGCGACGGAGTATTACTTCTCGCTCGCCAAAGATATGAAGTTCCCGGTCGCCCGTATCATGGTCCGTGAAACGGACGGACGCATGACCGAGCAGTTCGTTTATACCGAAGAAGAGAAGAAGCAGTACGTGGAAGAGGCGATCCAGCGTCTTCCGAAGTACACGCCTGAGCAGGAGCTGGCTAAGTCCGAAACGATCACCGTTCCGGGAGAAAACGTGGATGAAGAGGAGGCCGGAGCACTTCAGCAGACCTTCCATCCCTCCATCGACGTGACGGAAATTTTCGAAAGCTCCGACTGCGAAGCTCTCTACAGGGATATTGCGGACGCCGGCTACAATCCGGAGAACCTGTTCCAGGATGCGGATGATCTCTTCCGCGTGGTCGAAAACGACAAGCAGCAGAAGATCCGTTCCCTCAAGGGGCTCGCCGAGGAGGTCAAGCGCAACGGTCGGCAGGGACTCGCCATCAACCGTTACAAAGGTTTGGGCGAAATGAACCACGACCAGCTCTGGGACACCACCATGGATCCGGAGAAACGCAAGATGATCCAGGTGAAGATGGAGGACGCCGTGGAGGCCGACCGCATGTTCACCCTGCTCATGGGCGACAGTGTGGAGCCGCGCCGCGACTACATCGAGAAGTACGCCGCGGGCGTGAAGGACCTCGACCTTTAATGACAATCCGCGCGGACGGTTCCGGTTCGTTCCGATGTCCGCGTTTCAATAAAACCAATGGAGAAAACCATGGCAGAAGACGCAAAAGCAAAAAGAGTCGGCATTGACACGAATGTGCGCGACAAGAATCTGACCGCCGCGCTCGGTCAGATCGAAAAGGAATTCGGCAAAGGCGCGATCATGAAGCTCGGCGACAACAACGCCGCAACCGATGTGTCGGTCATCAGCACCGGCGCTCTTTCGCTGGACATCGCACTCGGAATCATGGGCGTGCCGCGTGGAAGAATCGTTGAAATCTTCGGTCCTGAATCTTCCGGTAAGACCACGCTCTGCATGCATATCATCGCCAACGCCCAGCGCGCGGGCGGTGTCGCGGCAATCATCGACGCGGAACATGCAGTCGACCCGGTTTACGCTTCGAAAATCGGCGTGAATGTTGACAATCTTCTGATTTCCCAGCCGGACTGCGGCGAAGACGCGCTGAACATTGCGGATATGCTGATTCGCAGCAACGCAGTCGACGTCCTGGTTATCGACTCTGTCGCCGCCCTCGTTCCCCGCGCGGAAATTGAAGGTCAGATGGGCGATTCGTTCGTCGGTCTTCATGCCCGCCTGATGTCTCAGGCGCTGCGCAAGCTCACCGGCGCGATCAGCCGCAGCCGGACCTGCTGCATCTTCACCAACCAGATTCGCGAGAAGATCGGCGTGATGTTCGGCAACCCGGAAACCACCACCGGCGGTAACGCGCTGAAGTTCTACAGCTCCATCCGCATGGATATCCGCAGAATCGGTTCCATCAAGGAAGGCGATGAAGTGATTGCCGCGCGCACGAAAGTGAAAGTCGTCAAGAACAAACTCGCGCCCCCGTTCCGCATTGCCGAATTCGATATCAACTGGAACGAAGGTATTTCCAGAGTCGGCTCCATCATCGACGTCGGAACGGATCTCGGCGTCATTGAAAAACGCGGTTCGTGGTTCTCCTTCAACGGTGAACAGCTCGCACAGGGTCGCGAACAGGCGAAAACGGTGATCGGAGGAAACAAGGAACTTGAGGACCGCATTCTCAAGAAGATTCGCGAAACTCTCGCCGCCCGCCGGGCCGCCGCATCCGGTCAGGCTCCTGCTGCAGCGCCTGCCGCCGCTCCGTCCGCTTCCGCCGCACCCGCACCGGAAGCCGCGCCTGCGGCGAAATAACCGGAGAAAAATTCCATGCGGACCGGAACCCTTGAATGCAGAATCCTTGCGGCGTCTCTTTGCGCCTTCGTTTTTCTGCCGGTTCCGGTTTTCTCCGGAGAGGCCCCGCATTCCTACAGAAACCGGGAGGCGGGGAACGACGCCGCAGCGGCCGGAGATTATGCCGTTGCGGCTGATTTCTACAGACTTTATGCGGAAGACGCCGCTGTCGCCTCCGATACCGAATCGGTCCGCGATGCAGCACGGCGCCGCATCGACGCCCTGATTGCCGCCGGAATGATCGCGGAGGCGGAAAAGGAATTCGCCGATTATGAACTCAAATATCCCGGAACTGACGCTCTTGCAATCTCTCTGCGCAAAGCGGAACTGCAGACTTTGAAGGGACGGTCCGGCGAGGCGTTGACAATTCTGCGCCGCATTCTTCCCGCAATGACTGAATCCGGTTTGCGCCAGCGCACACTTGCCGCGATTGCCCAGGCGGAAGAGCTCCGCAAAAATTATGCCGCGGCCGCGGCCGCGTATGAAGAGCTTGGAAAGACCGCTGCCGGAACACCTCTTGAACTGACCGCCGCCGTGCGCCGCATCATCACTCTTGCCAATGCAAAAAAACTTTCCGGAACGGAGCTACTTTCGCTTCCGGCACCGAAAACGAAAGAGGAAAAACGCCTGCTGCGTCTGGCGGCATTCTATGCCGGTTTGAAGACAAATGGAATGAAAGACCTTGCTGCCGCATGGAAAAATATCAGCGAAGACAACGCGCCGCTCAATCTTCCCGAGGCCGGCACGCTCTATTCTGCAATCGGGGATGAAGCCGCCGCGCGCGGATTGCGTCCGCTTGCCGTTGTCGCGTACCGTAAAGCGGTTCCCGAAATTCTGGATAAACGGCAGGCGTTCGAAACGCTCATACGGCTGGTTCAGACACTTGAAGGTCTGAACAATCCGGGCGAAGCCGCGCGGCTTGCCGGACAGGCGATAAACCTTTTCAAGGGTGATTATGTGTCGCCTGAAATCAAACTGCGTATGGCGCGGGTTTTCCGTAATGCCGGACAGAGTCTTTCCGCGATTGAACTTTACCTGACGTTGATTCAGAATCCCGCGGTTCCGCGCGATATTCAGGAAAAAGCTGTCCGCGAGTGTGCATATCTTCAGAGCAGTCTGAACGACAGCGCAGCTGCGCAGAAAACAATTCGCACTTATTTCAACACGCCTGAAACGGCTTCGGAAGCGGATTTTCTGCTTGCGGATCTTCTGCTGCGCACAAACCGTTGCCAGCAGGCCGCGGAAGCGTTTCTGGAAGTTGCCGCGAAATATCCGCAGCTGAAGGGAGAGTCGCTGTATCAGGCGTCTCTTGCGTGGCTCTCCGCAAAAAAACTTCCGGAGGCGGAAGCTGTTGCGGAGCGACTGATTGATTTTGAGAAAAAGAATCCGAAGCCGCGCACGGTCTTTTTGAAGGCGATGATTCTTGAGGCGGCGAAAAAACTCCCTGAAGCGCGGAAACAGTACACGGAATATGCGGACATGAAGGGAAATGATCCGAAACGTGCGGCTCTGGCTCTCTTCAAAGCCGGAAAACTCGCTTTTACCGAACGGAATCTTCCGGAAGCTGAGACACTTTTCAAACGGGTGACGGAGCGTTACCCGAAGGATGCATTCGCCCCCGCCGCCGCGTTCTGGAGCATTTATACAATGCTGGCGCAGGGAACCGATGTTGAGAAGGTGGACGGTGAAACCTGGGGGCTCGTCAACAATTACCCCGGTTCCTCTTATACAAGGGAGGCTCTGTTCCTTGTGGCGACCCGCTATGCTGATGCCGGCAACTTCAAGCACGCGAATATGTTTTTGGACGAGGTTCTGAAGCATGACCAGTCATCGGAACAGCGCGCGCGCAGGCTGCTCCAGAAGGCGTCTCTTGCATGCCGGGACAAGGACCCGGACGGCGCACTGGAGCATCTGGAAAAGCTCCGCAAAGACTTTCCGGACGCCGCATGTCTGGCGGAAGCGTTTTATCTGCAGGGCGATGTGTACAAGCTCAAAGGCGAATACGAAAAGGCTGTGGAAGCCTATGAAGAGGCTTTGAAACATAACCCGGAGCCGCGTTTTGAACTCGCCTCCGCCGGATCCATCGGGGATTGTCTGTTCGAACTTGCCGGACGCCGGAGTTCGCAGGAACTGTATTCCCGCGCACGGACGCAGTACGACACGCTGCTCGCGCGTCCGAATCTTCCGGAAGCGGTCCGGGTGATGCTCCTTTACAAAAGCGGACGCTGTTCCGTTGAGCTTGAGGAGATCGACACGGCCGTCCGGCGTTACAAGGAGGCTTCCGGGGCGCTGGTTCCGGGAGTCTCTTCCGCAGTCGCCTTGTGGGGAGTGAAGGCTGTGGAAGGGCTTGTTTCAATTGCGGAAAACTCGCCTCTGGCTTCGAATATTGACGCTGCGGCGAAGGCGATAGACCGTCAGATCAACGCGGAGCTGGTGGATTCGGAACAGGCGAACGCCCGCAAGGGAATCCTGCAGGGAAAAAAATTCAAACCTTAAGAGGCATCTTATATGGCAAATAATTACATTGATTTAATCCGGAACGGCGGCACGATCATGATGATCCTGGTCGGATGCAGCATCATCGCACTCTTCATTTTCTTCGAAAAATGGTTTCAGTTCCATCGCTGGCAGGTCAATATCCGGGAGCTTGTCAACGGGCTTGTCAATGTGCTCCGGCGCGACGGAATGATTGAGGCGATCACGCTTTGCGGCCAGACGCAGGCTCCTGTGGCGCGTCTGCTCACCTCGGCAATTCAGGCATATCAGAGCGACGACGATATCCGTCAGTCCATCGAAGACGCCGCGATCGTTGAGGTGCCGCGTCTGGAATCCCACCTGAACATTCTTGCAACGATTGCGTATATTGCGCCGCTGCTGGGACTGCTCGGAGCGATTGCCGGCATGGCGGACGCCTTCCAGGTCATTCAGACGGAACAGGCTGCGATGTCGGTCGCCAAACTTTCGGACGGAATCTACAAAGCTCTGGTGACGACTGCGGCGGGGCTTTGCGTGGCGATTCCTTCGCATCTTGCGTACAACTACCTTGTATCCCGTGTGCAGATGCTGTGCGTGGATATGGAAAAAGCCTCTTCGGAAATCCTTTACTTTTTCCAGCATCATACGAAAAGCGATGAGAAGAAATGAACCGTCTGACAAAACGAATCAAAATTCAGACGCGTCTGACGATCCACAAGGGGCTTCCGGATTTCGTGCCGTTTCTCGGGGTGTTCTGTCTGCTTCTTCTGTTTGTCGTGCCCGGCAGTCTGTTTGTGGAATTTTCCGGCATTCCCGTTTCCGTTCCTGAAGTGAGTGTGCAGAACAGTCTTGGTGCAAAAAAAATAGTCGTTACGGTCAGCCGCGACGGAAAGTTTTTCCTGAACGACAGCGAAGCTCCGGATATTGCCAAACTGAAAGAGAATCTGCTGGAGATGACGAAGTCGGGAGATGAAAAAGAGCGTCCGACGATTATCCTGCGGGCGGATGCGCAAGTTGATTACGAACGGATTGCGCACGTTCTCTCCCTTGCGGAGAGCTTGAATCTCAATGTATTCCTCCTGACGGTCGCTCCAGCGGAACGGAAAGATACGGGCAAACATATAGAAGAGGAGTGACCGGACGCATGGGGCAGGGCGAAGTCAATTATTCCAGGCGGCGCGGATTCCGGAATTTGCCGGTGATGTTTGCCGCGCTTCTGCTTGCGCTCCTCCTGCACGCGCTGCCGCTGCTGTTTTCCCGTCCGTCCAAGTCGAAAGAGAGCACCGAAGCGAAAGCGGAACAGCGTTTTACGCGCATGGTCAGCGAACTGGACGGGACGAAGGATGAGTATGGTCTTGAATACTGGCTTTACTATGGCGATCCGCATGATTTTTCCGATCCGGGCAGACCGTATGGTTTTTCGGGACTTCTGCGCGCGGCGGAAACTCCGGTGATGAAACTTGTTCCGGTTCCGCCGTCCGCCGTATCGCTGACGAAGGACCTTGCGGCTCCGCAAAATTCCCGCGTTGTCCGTGTGCGCGCGCCGGAGGAGCTGTTCATTCGGCTGACTCCGCACTACGCCGCATATTCCCGTACACCGAAGAAAATGGCGGCGATCCCGAAGCGTCCGTACTGGATTGCGGCGGACGGAGCGGAGCTTGGGAATATCCCGTTCACCATGACTCCGGAGCTGCGGAAGCTCATTCAGAATGCCGCATCGCTGACCGGAACGGAACTGCAGGTCCAGCCGTCTTCGGAACCCGAAATTCCGCCGCTGATCCGTGTGGCAAAGTCCTGCGGAGACCGGAGACTTGATCTTGCTGCGGTGAATGCCCTTGCGGTTTATGCCGGAGCCGGACTGACTCCGGAACAGCTGGAGAGACTGAAACATGTGGTCGTCGACTGGCGCGCACCGAAGACCGGAAAGAAGGAGGAGACGCCATGATGCAGCTCTCGCTCGGAGACCTGTTCACACTTCAGCTTCTGCTTTTCGTCCTGCTGATTGCCTACGCCTGGTACAGGGACGAGCGGAAGCATCCTTCGAATGACTGGACGATTACAAAAGACAGTTTCTACACCTGTCCGCGCTGTCATCATTCGTTTCTGAAAAACCTCAAGGACGAGGAAGAGAATTACATGCGCTGTCCGCGCTGTCAGGAACCTTGTTTTCTGAAGAAGAAAAAACGGTTCTGATCAGAGGCTGCCGGAAAAAGCGGAGAATGCGGACGGGAGCGAAATCCGTTCGCGGAGTTCCGCGGGGGTGACCCACTCGAATCCCTCCGGTGCGATGGAGCAGAGAACCGAAAACGAATGCATCCGCCATTCGATATGAGAGAAAATATGTTTTGCCTCGATTCCCGCGCGGAGTTCCGCAACGGATGCGCCGCGATCCTCCAGATATTCCCTGACAGCGCTTTCTGAAAGCCAGCCTTCCGGATTCGGAAATTCCATCATTCCGGCAAGAAGTCCCCGGCGGGGACGGCGCTGCAAGGCAATCCGTCCGTCATGATGAATCAGAAGAACGGTTCGTTTTTCGATGCGTCGCGGCTTCTTTTCCGCTTTTACCGGGAGTTCGCTCCAGGTTCCGTTCCGGTGTGCGAGACATGCGGAGGCGAGGGGGCAGAGGGCGCAGAGAGGTTCGCTGTTCGGCAGGCAGACTGTTGCGCCGAGTTCCATCAGAGATTCCGTGAAATCGCCGCAATGTCCCTCCGGATAAATCCGGCGGAGCTGTTCCGTGAACATCTGCTTGGTTTTCTGTTTCGCGACATCCAGACGGCTTTCCTGGAAACGGGAGAGAACGCGCAGGACATTGCCGTCGACGGCGGGGACCGGCTGTTCAAATGCGATGGAGGCGATTGCGCCCGCCGTGTAATCGCCGATTCCCGGCAGGGCGCGGATGCCGGAGAATCCGGACGGGAATTCTCCGTTGTATTGAGCTGCAATGATTTTTGCCGCCTTCTGCAGGTTCCGGACGCGGGAATAGTAGCCGAGTCCTTCCCACAGTTTCAGGAGCAGTTCCTCATCGGCTTCCGCAAGTGCGCGGATATCGGGGAGGGCGGCGAGGAAGCGTTCAAAATAGGGAATGACCGCCTCAACACGGGTCTGCTGGAGCATGATTTCCGAAAGCCAGACCCGGTACGGCGTGCGGTGTTCGCGCCACGGAAGAACTCTCGCATTGGCGCGAAACCAGGTTAAAAGGGCGTCAACAGGAAACTGCGGCGTCATTCTTCTGCGCCTTCGCGGCTTTCAGGGCACGCAGATCAAGCACATAGCAGACAGCAAAAGCGATGATTCCGGCGACGAATCCGTAGACTGCGCCGTTCGTCAGAGCGAACTGGAAGCTGTCGGAGCCCATGACTTCGGTGAATCCCCCCTTGATGCCGAGGGCGACGATCACCATGTAACCGATCCAGACGACTGTGGAGGTTCCCATTGTCCAGAGCGCGGAGCGTTTCGTGGATTTCGGGAAATACATCGCGGTGACGACCGGGACGAACACGATGACGAGCTGCGAGGCCCAGCAGTTGATCATCAGCGCGTAGATGCTCTGCACTTTCAGTGCGAGGAGCGTTGCGATCAGCAGGATCAGAATGGTTACGATGCGGACGAGCATCAGCATCTTCTTTTCCGGAATCTGCGGGCAGAGCGTGTGGAGGACGTTGTTCGAGAAGAGGCTCGACGCCGCCAGAAGGGAGCTGTCCGCGGAGCTCATGATTGCGGAGATCAGCGCACTGAGGAAGACCGTCAGGAGGATCGGGTGGAGACTGCCGAGGACCTGAATCGCCATGCGCGGGAGCACCTGGTTTTCAAGGTCGGAGCCGAACGCTTCCGCGGTAATTCCGAATTTCGGGAAGACCAGTTTTGCGGCGAGTCCGATCGTGATCGGAATCATTCCGATGATGATGTAGAGAATGCCGGAGTAGATGGAACTCTGCTTTGCGATGCCCTCCGTGCGTGAGGCGAGCGAACGCTGAACGAGGTCCTGTCCGACCATGCAGCCGAGTCCCATGACCATCCAGTTGCCGAGGTAGTTGATTGTGCCGTCCCATCCGCCCTGATCTTTGGAGGGGAGGAGGGAGAGATCGGCCTGCGGGTTGTTGTAGACGGCGTCCCATCCGCCCGCGAGGTTGACGGCTCCGGGGACGATGATGATGAGTCCGAGGACGATCAGGGAGACCTGGACGATGTCGGTGAGAGTCACGGCCCACATGCCGCCGGATGCGGTGTAGACGAGGATTACAGCGGAGCCGATGATGGTTCCCCAGAGCATGTTGATTCCGGTGAGGAGGTGGAGGATTGTGCCGAGTCCGAGCATCTGTGCTCCGAGCCAGCCGACGTATACGGGGATCATCCAGAGGGAGGCGTAGACGCTGGCGCGTTTGCCGTATTTTTTGAGGATGATGTCCGTAACGGTGTAGCAGTTCATTTTACGGAGATAGCCGACGATGAAGAAGCCTGCGAGGATGAGGCTGATGGCGGCGGCGAAGGGGTCGGCGATGACGTTGCGGAGGCTTCCGGAGTAGACCGTGGCGGCGACGCCCATGCTGGAGCCTGCGCCGAACCAGGTTGCGAGCAGGGTGGCTGTCGCCATCCAGAGCGGCAATCGCCTTCCCGCAACGAGGAAGTCGTTCATGTCTTTGACCCGTCTACCGGAAATGTATCCGATGGCGAGCATGGTGAGAGTGTAAATTCCGATACCAATCCAGAGGATGGTCCGCGTTTGGGCGTCCAGCTCAATCATTGTTGCTGTGGACTTTCTGTGTTAAAAAAAGTTGTTTTGTAAAAAAACACCCATGCGACAGCCGCATCGGGTAAAAGTGAAACGCGGTCGTCTCAGCATCCGAATCCGTATTTTATGGATACTGAAACATTTAAATGGAAAGAGCCCCGCCCTTTGAGGAGCGGAGCCCTTTGAGTGACAATCGTAATCTCTAGGCAGATCCCGATTATTTGTCGTAGGCGTGTCCGGCGGAGCCGAGAACGTTGACGACTTTGTGCTTGTAGAGAGCGGTCATGCGGTCACGAGCCGGTCCGAGGTACTTTCTCGGGTCGAACTCTGCCGGTTTGTCGTGGAAGACTTTGCGGATGCCGGCGGTCATGGCAAGACGGGAATCGGAGTCGATGTTGATCTTGCAGACAGCGGACTTCGCAGCTTCGCGGAGTTCTTCTTCCGGGATGCCGACAGCAGCCTTGAGAGCGCCGCCGTTGGCGTTGATGATGTCAACTTCTTCCTGCGGAACGGAGGAGGAGCCGTGGAGAACGATCGGGAAGCCCGGGAGCTTCTCTTCGATGGCGTGGAGAACGTCGAATGCGAGCGGCGGCGGAACGAGGCGGCCGGTCTTCGGATCGACGGTGCACTGCTCGGGTTTGAATTTGTAAGCGCCGTGGGAGGTGCCGATGGAGATCGCGAGGGAGTCGACGCCGGTCTTGGTGACGAAGTCGATGACTTCTTCCGGCTTGGTGTAGTGGGAGACTTCGGAAGCGACTTCATCTTCAACGCCCGCGAGGACGCCGAGTTCGCCTTCGACGCAGACTCCGTACTGGTGAGCGAAGTCGCAGACCTTCTTGGTCAGGGCGACGTTCTCGTCGTACGGAAGAGCGGAGCCGTCGATCATGACGGAGGAGAAGCCGAATTCGATGCAGCTCTTGCAGAGCTCGAAGGAATCACCGTGGTCGAGGTGGAGGCAGACCGGGATGGCGCCTTTGCCTTTGCTGATCTCTTTGGAGTATTCGACCGCGCCCTGAGCCATGTAGCGGAGGAGGGTCTGGTTCGCGTAGTTGCGAGCGCCTTTGGAAACCTGGAGGATCACCGGGGATTCCATTTCCGTGCAAGCGGAGATGATCGCCTGGAGCTGTTCCATGTTGTTGAAGTTGAACGCCGGGATCGCATAGTGGCCTTTCATGGCTTTTGCGAACATGTCTTTGGTGTTGACAAGACCGAGGTCTTTGTAATTTACCATCTTGTGATTCCTTTCGTTTGGCAAGTTGATAACGAACATGGATAAATATGTCACATTTTTCCGAAAAATCAAGCGGCATGTCTTTTTTTTCGCCGGATTTTTTATCCCCGCGCCGCCGGAAAACCGCTTTCCCGCCGCACGGGACCGGTGGAGGCGCGGACGATGAGTTTGTTCGGAACCGGAATGACGCCGCCCGTTCCTTCCCTGCCGAGAATGCGCAGACGCAGCTCATCGAGTGCGCGCTTCGCTATCGCGGAATAATCGAAGTCCAGCGTCGTGTGCGGGGGAGTAAGATATTCCGAAATTCCCGGGAGCTCATACGTGATGAGCGAGATGTCTTCCGGAATGCGGTATCCCTGCTCCTGGATGACTTTGGAGGCGCGGACCGCGAGGTGCTGATGAACGATGAAGAGTGCGGTGAAACCCTGTTCCAGTACGGAGAGCAGAGCTTTCTCAAAACTTGTTTTGGTTTCATCAAACAGAAAATTTTGCGCCTCCGCGAGATTCAAGGCTGATGCCACTTCCAGAAAAGCGTCGCCGCCGCGCGGCAGTTTTTTTTCACCGCAGAAGTGAATTCGCGCAATCCGGCGGTGTCCGAGAGACTTCAGATGCCTGAGGACCTGCAGGGATTCATCGTAAGTATCCGGATCGACGGTGCAGATGTTGTCGAACGAGGTTCCGTAGCTGTTGAGCATGACGAGCGGAATGCTGCGTTCCTCCGCCCATTTCCGCGCCCATTCGCGTGCGTATACCGGACACAGCACGCCGTCGTAGAAGCGTTCCGAAACGAGCTGTTTTTCCTGTTCCGGGATGATGCAGCACTCCCACTTCCGAAGGAGAATCTCCTTCATCAGCGCATCGAGAAGACGGGACAGGAACAGTCCGCTCATTTCCTGAATAATGATTGCCACCCGTATCCGGTGCCGGTTTGCGCGGTTGCGGTAATTCATCCGTTTGACTGCAGCCATAATGCGTTCGCGCAGGTCTTCCGCAACATATGATTTTCCGCTGAACATGCGCGACACCTGCGCTCGTGAGCATCCCGCTTCCCGGGCGATATCATCCATTGTAACTTTTTTCATGCGTTCACCTCCGTTTCGGAAATTATAGTTCCGGGAAAAAATTTTTCAAGTTTCATTGTTCATATTTCGTTCATATTTTTTTCAGTTTTGCCTCTTGCCAAATCAAGGGTTTTGTGGTATAATGAAAGACATGAACCGGAAAGTGAAAAATAAGAGTTTAACAACAAACGAAAGGCAGGCAATGCTATGACATCGTATCGGACCGGAAGAATCAGTTCACATCCCATCACGCGCAAATACCGGAGATTCACCCTTATAGAGCTCCTCGTGGTAATTGCGATTATCGCAATCCTTGCGGCCATGCTGCTGCCGGCGCTGAACAAGGCGCGGGAGACCGCCCGGGGAATCACCTGTACCGGAAATATGAAAACGCTCGGAACAGCATCGATGATTTACCTTGGCGACAATCAGGATGTCATGATCCCGTTTGTCAAAGAGGGTTATTTGGAGCCGTGGTACAATAACGGGACACATTCTCTTGAGATGATGAAACTCTTTCTCGGGAAAAAGAACTGGAAGGATATGTGGATTCCGAAGAAAAATCTCTGTCCGGAAGTTGCAAACTGGAATTGCAACGAATTCTCCGGGGGAAGCGGTGAATGGGCTCAATATAACGGGTGTGTCCGTCCGAGCTTCTACACTCTGAACAGCTCGGAAACAACACTGGAAAATGGCTATAGAGCAGTGCAGACCAAAAAAGTCCAGATGCCCTCTTCAAAGGTGTTCTGGATTGAATCGCGCAGCAAGAGAGACGCAGTCAATGCGGAGGGAAAGTGGGACTTGGTTATGTATAATGACGCTGCGCGCGATCCGCTGGTGGATCCGGGAAATCCGGATTATCTGGTGTCGGGCGGCGGAATCCCCTATACGCACAACATGCGGGTCAACGTGCTCTTCTTCGACGGTCATGTCGGTGCGCACGGTCCGGCGGCCGTTGCTAAGGAGTGGCGTAAGAAATGGGCGCTTGGAAACTGGTATCCGTATCAGAAACAATAACATAGAAAGGCTGAAAAATGAAAAAACTTCTTCTCGCATTCCTCTGCGCCGCATTTCTTTCCGTCGGCGCGGCGGAGCTGAAACAGTGGGAATTTAAAACTCCCCGTGATCTGATGGGCGACCGGATCCACGCTTATGCCGCAAAAGGCTCGCTTGTGGAAAAATCTCTTTTGTCTGAAAAAACACCGGACGGGGCGTCTGTACTGAAAGTCTCGCTGAAACAGGTCGCCCCCGGCGCTCCGGCGCATGCGGTTCAGCTGAACTTCATTTACAGAAAACCTCTGGAAAAAGGGAAAAAATACCGCATTCAGTTTTACTGCAAAGGAACGAAGACGGGCGATATTTCGCTTCTTCCGGCTCTGGGCGGCGCACCGTATTCGGCTCTCGGCAAAGGAGCCGGACGCGTCATTCGCATTACTCCGGAATGGCAGCTCTGCACGCTTGATTTTACAATGGAGCTTGAATCGCCGGAAAAGCCGAATTTTGTTCTTCCGCGGACGATGCTTGCCGCGTATCCCGCGGGCGGTGAACTCTTCTTCGGTCCGGTCACCCTTTCCGATGTTCCGGAAATGCTTCCGCTTGCACTTGCGCCGGAATGGAAACTGAACGGGGAAAATGTCCGGCTTCAGAACAATGCGCATACCGTTCTTGTCGACGGGAAAAAGCCCGCCGCGAACAGCACATTTGAATTCACGAACACCTTCACCGCTCCGGCGGACGGCTTCATGCAGCTCGGAATGTCGGCGGACTGGTGGTTCACGGCTTCCGTGAACGGGAAGCAGGTTTATACGACCGAACCGCACGGCAACCTGAGCCACGAGTTCAAACCGGAGGACCATGTGTTCAACATTCCGGTGAAGAAGGGCGTCAACACGCTTGCCGTCAAGGTCCGCGCGGGAAGCAGCGGATGCCGCTTCGTCTGCGGAGCGGTTCCGTTCAATGCCGACCCGGAGGCGAGCCGGCGTCTGTTCGTGGTGACCGAATCGGCGAAGTACCGTCCGGTTGCCAATGACCGCTGGCTGGCGAAGAAGGGGACTGCTCTTGATTTTTCCGCTCTCCGCGGCGAGCGCGTTCCGGCGGGAACATACGGAAGAGTCATAGTGAATGAACAGGGAAAATTTGCGTTTGAACGGAAGCCGGGGGAGCCGGTCCGCTTTTTCGGCATGAATTTCGAACCTGCGTTCTGGCGTCACCGTGCGGACCGCTGGACGAAGGCGGATATTGAGCGTTTCGCGGATGCCGTGGAAGCGCAGGGCTACAATCTGGTCCGTCTGCATTATGTCTGCCGCTACCTGATGGGATTCAAGATTCACTATCCGCCGCACCGCACGATTGCGCAGGCGGGGCTTCCGCAGACCGCGGCCGAGATTGAGTTCGACAAGGGCAACGTCGACCGTTTCGACTATCTGCTGAAATGCTTCAGGGAGCGCGGAATCTACGTCAATCTCGACCTCATGAACGCGCCGGGCTTTTCGATGGCGTACCGGCAGGGACCGGAGGAGTCGTTCAAGACTTCGCTTCTATTTGATCCGGCGTACCGCAACCACTGGAAGATGGCGGTTGAGTATCTGATGAACCGCGAAAATCCGTATACGAAAACGAAACTTAAAGATGAACCGGCAGTTGCGTTTGTCAATTTCTTCAACGAGCAGGATTTTATTCTTGCACAGAAACACGCGATGGTTCAGTTCGAAAAGCCGTTTCAGAACTGGCTGCGCAAAAAATACGGAACCGAAGAGGCTTTGCGCAAAGTCTGGGGGAAGAATGCAGCGTTTGAATCCGCCGGAAAGATCAGCGAAGCCGTTCTCCGCAAGGGCGACGGCACCGCGCGCGACACCGGAGATTTCCTGATCGCGACCATGCGCGAGATGACGACCTGGTATTTTGAAACGGTTCGCGCCGCCGGTTATCCCGGACTCTTCAATCACTGGGACATGATCATGCGGACGATGGAAATTCCCGCGCGTTCGCTCATGCCCGCGATTGCACAGCACACCTACTTCGCGCATCCGAACACGACGCCGACGCGGAATCTCGCAAAGAAGAGTAAAGGCGCCGTCTTCATGGGCGGAGTAAACCGGGACACAACGGTTGACCAGAGCAGTTCGCTGAATTCAAGTTACTTTCGCGCTGCCGCGATGGCGCGTTTTCTGGACCGCCCGTATATGATTACGGAATATTCGCACAGCGCGTTCAACCGTTACCGTCACGAACGCGGACTCTACTTCGGTTCCTATGCGGCGCTTCAGGGCTGGGATGACCTCACCCCGCACTCGAGCACGATCCGGCTTTCAGTTGACCCGCTCTGGTGCTTTGAGCACGGCATGGATCCGATTGCCCGCGCCTCGGAGGTCGTCGCCGGGTTCGCGTTTCTGCGCGGCGATGTGAAAGAGGCTCCGCATTCGGTCGGGGTTCTGCTGAAAAATAAAAATCTTTTTCCGAAGAACTATCTTGCGGCGGTCGGCGACGACTACGGCAAACTTTCAATGCTGACGAAAGTCGGAATTCTCTATCCGGAAGGCAGACCTCTGGTGAAAGTCGGAACGGCGAAGCCGAGTCTGACGCTTGAGCCGGAATCGTTCTCCCCGCTCCGAGTAACTTCATGGTACGTCAGCGCGGATAATTCGGACGGTGCGCTTTTCCCGAAGTTTGCGGAACTGCTGCGGAAAGAGAAAATTCTTCCTCAGGGAAACAGAACCGACTGGTCGAAACGCATCTATCAGAGCGAGACGGGCGAGCTGACTCTGGACGCACTGCGCAAAAAAATGACCGTTGTCACGCCGCGTCTTGAAGGCGCGATTCTGAAGCCCGGACAGCAGACATCGCTTCCGGTTCTTTCGGTCGGCAAAGTTCCTGCTGCCGTATCGGTTGCCGCCGCCTCACTGAAACCGGATGAGAATTTGAAAGATGCATCGCACATTCTTCTGACGGTTGCAACAAATGCGTTCAACACGAACATGACATTTGAAAACGCGTCAATGTTCTGCTGTGTGAATCCCGGAGAGCTTCCGGTTCTGATGGAATCGATTCAATGCCGCATTGCACTTGCGACGACGCGCACCGCGCTTCCGAAGGTTTACGCCCTGCATCTTGACGGAACCCGTTTTGCGGAACTCCCGTGCAGGCTGGAGAACGGCAAACTGGTTTTGAATCTTGATACATCCAAGCTTAGCAACGGCACACCGTTCTTTGAAATCTGCTACTGAAGATAATGCGGGCTGGTTTCCCTTTTTCCGGGGAACGCAGTCCGCGTTTTTTTATTTATATCGATCTTGAAATTTTTCTGCTGGGTATTATATTGGCTGTAGTGTTTTATCGTAATGTAATTGTAAAAAGCAAAGAAAGATGTTTCCAAAATGAAAAAAGAAAAAACTTCATCTTCTCAACGTGTCCTTGATGAACAGCTGCTTGAAGCGTGCAGCAAACAGGATTATCAGAAAATCAAAGAGTCTTTGGATGCCGGAGCAAACCCGAATGCTGTGATTGACGGTGGAGAAAATTTCCTGAGTCCGCTTTGTGAGCTCATAAGCAATTGTGTTCAATGGGATGATGAAGGAGAGTTCCGTTATATAGCGGATGAGTTTTGGGAAGCTCTTAATCTTCTTATTCAAAAGAGGGCGGATGTTAATTTTATCGTGAGGTATTCAAGAATAGGCAATGGTATTACGACAGCTTTGCAGGAGTCTTGGGAAACCAGACCGGAGGTTGTTAAATTCCTGCTCGACCGAGGGGCAGACCCGAATGTTATTAACGAAAATGACCGAACCGTCCTGGATCTCGTGGAATATGATCAATATTTTGCCTATGAAGGAACATGGACGGAAGATCTTGAATATTGGACTCCGCAAGTTGAAATCCGCAAACTTCTGCTTGATTATGGAGCACATCGTGCAGAGACTCTGGCATGTATGAAGAGGTCGAAATGGTGGAAAAAAACGCGCCGGACGCTTTATCTGTCGTGTTGGAATCTGGACTTCGCAAAACTGAACGATTTTTTCCTGGAGAACCATGCCCGGCTTTCCGATAAAGATTTGGCAGGTCTGCTTATAGAAGCAATCAACACAGCACCCGAATTTGTGCAGAAATACTACGTTGATAATTCCCCCGGATATGAAGAGCGGCTGATTGAAACGTTAAAAGTCCTGTTGAAGAATGGAGCTGATCCGAATGAGGATGATGGACGCCCGTTATTCTTTGCTGTTCGCAACGGGTTTGTGAAAACGGCTCAGTTTCTGCTGGAACATGGTGCAGATCCAGGGAAATGCGATTGCGGTTACTGGACTGCTCCAAATTCAGATGTGCGCCATATTATCACTTTCGCAGAGAGGATCAAGGATTGGGTCGCTTACTGGAAAAAAGAAACGGCTCTGGCATTTGAAGAAATGTTTCCGCAGAAAAAGTAAAGAGAGGCGCGGCGGGATTTTTGTTTCCCGCCGTGTGAATTTTACATCAGCCCCCAGGCATGAAGGTCGGATTCGAGCTTGGCGGCGTCGAAGACCTGTCCCGGACGCCACTGTCCGTTGTACTCCATGGTCGGGACAACCCAGTCGTCTCCGCCGTTGACGTCGACGACTTTTTTGACCACATCTTCCGGCTGCGCTTCAATGTCGAGCGCCTCAAACGGAATGTTGTGTTTGCGGAGAAAATCCATTGCCTTGTGACAATGCGGACAGACGTTCCAGTAATAGACTTTCAGCATAATTCCCCCCTTTGGTTAATGGTTGACAAACCATAGCACCGTTTTCCCGAAAAGTCAAGCGTTTTCTTCTTTTACCGCAAGGACGGCTTGACGGTAAAGGTCACGCAGATCATTTGCTTCTGCATCCGAAAGGCTTTCGCGCTTGAGGCGGAGTTCGAAAATCTGTGACTCCGTCATTTCCGCAACCTGTTCCGGAGTGATGGCTTTGACCGCGTGAACCTCCGCTTTTGCGGAACGGAGAATCAGAGGATAATTTTTCATGCGTTTCTGAAACAGGGCGTCCGTCCGGGAGACAAGTTCCGCGCCGGAAAGGTCGTTCGCGGAGACTTCGCAGAGAATCTCCGTTTCCGATGCGGCGATGGATTTCAGCTGCGGTTCGAGTTCATCCCAGTTTCCGCAGAGACGCCGGATATCCGAAAACTGTGGAACGGGGAGTTCGGTGATGTGCGGAGTGCGTCCGGTGAACTCAATCTCGCAGACCACGCGCGGGGCAGTGTCCGAGAAACACATTTTCAGCGGAGAGCCGGAGTAACGGATGTGATCGGCGCCGATTTTCTGAGGCTGATGAATGTGTCCGAGCGCGTAATAATCGGGTGTTTCCGGGAGAAGCGAGACGTCGAAAGCGCCGATGCCGCCGATGTATTCCCGCATTCCGTCGTTCGGGACGGTGCGTCCGCCGCTCAGGAAGAAGTGTCCGGTCAGAACCACGGGAATATCGCGTCCGGCGCGGAGCTCTTCCGCTTTTTCTGCAACGCGGCGGTAATGGTTCTGAAGCCCGGCGACCACTTTTTTCTCGTGTTCTGCGAGATTTTCGCCGAAGGCGAGCGAAACAAGATCTGTGTCGCGCAGGTAGGGAACGGCGCCGATGATGAGTTCGGGTTCTCCGGATTCGCTGCGGAGAGCGATGACCTCCTCTTCCGGTTCGGGGGAGGCGGAGCCGAAAATGTAGATGGGAAATGCGGCGCGTAGCAGTTCGCGCGGGGCATTCAGGAAAGACGGCGAATCGTGATTGCCGCCGGTGATGACCGCCGCCCGGCACGGCGTCTCCTGAAGTTCGCGGAGAAATTCATAATAGAGACGGACGGCGGAATTCGGGGGAGCGGAGGAGTCGAAGACATCCCCCGCGATGATGAGCGCATCGATCCTGCGCTCCTTGACGGTATTGAGAACCCAGTTCAGAAACGCGGCGAACTCGTCGTCGCGCTTCCGGTTGTGGAACTGGTGTCCGATGTGCCAGTCGGATGTGTGGAGAACCCGCATCAAAGGAAGATGTACTTCAGGATGAAGAGCACGGCGAGAACGTAGATCAGCGGCGTGTTCTTTCCGGTTCTTCCGGCGAGGTTCAGCAGAGCCCATGCGATGATTCCGAGGCAGATACCTTCGGAGATGCTGTATGCGAACGGCATGGAGATGATCGTGACGTACGCGGGCAGGGCTTCATACTGGTTGGAGAAGTCGATCTTGCGGATCGGTTCCATCATGTAGAGACCGACCATGATGAGCGCGGGAGCGGTTGCGAACGCGGGGATCGCGAGGAAGATCGGCGCGAACAGCAGAGCGACGAGGAAGAGAATTGCTCCGGTGACGGCGGTCAGACCGGTGCGTCCGCCTTCGGAAACGCCGGTTGCGGATTCCAGATAGGTGGTTGTTGTGGAGGTTCCGAAGAGTGCGCCGACGGAGGTCGCGATGGAGTCGGAGAGGAGTGCGCCGCGGATCTGCGGGAGGCGTCCGTCCTTGTCGAGCATATTGGCTTTTCCGCAGACGCCGATGAGCACGCCGAGCGTATCAAAGAGGTCGACGAAGAGGAAAGCGAACATCACGACGAGGAAGTTCACAGAGGCTACGAGGAGCCCGCCGGATGCTTCGGAGCCCTTGAGGGTCCATGCGGAGACGTTGAAAGCCTGTCCGAAGAGGTTTCCGAATCCGCGGAACGGAGCGAGCATGGAGTCGACGCTCAGGGTCGGCAGCATGGAGTAGCATCCGAGTTCCGGTTTGATCTGATAGAGTCCGGTGAGCTGTGCGATGATTCCGAGTCCCCAGGTGACGAGGATTCCGATAAGGATGCTTCCGCGTATTTTCTTCTGATTCAGGAAGGCGATGACGAGCACGCCGACCATTGCGAGGATTGCGGAGATGCCGTGCGTGGAGATATTTTCTTTGGTGAAGTGCTGGAAGCTGACGAGGGTTGCATCGTTGTTGACGATGATGTGCGCATTCTGCAGAGCGATGAATGCGATGAAGAGTCCGATTCCGACGCCGACCGCGGTTTTGAGGGGTGCGGGAATGGCGTTGAAGATGGCTTCACGCACTTTGGTGAGGGAGAGGATGAGGAAGATGAGACCTTCGAGGAAGACTGCGAAGAGCGCGATCTGCCAGGAGTAGCCCATTCCGAGGACTACGGAGTAGGCGAAGTAAGCGTTGAGTCCCATTCCCGGAGCGAGGAGGAGGGGGAGGTTTGCGCAGAACGCCATGATGATGGTTCCGGCGAAAGCCGCGAGTGCGGTTGCGACGAAGACGCCGCCCTTGTCCATGCCGGTTACGCCGAGGATGGCGGGGTTGACTGCGAG
The DNA here is from genome assembly GCA_002405835.1 of Lentisphaeria bacterium UBA4640. Lineage (GTDB taxonomy): Bacteria > Verrucomicrobiota > Lentisphaeria > Victivallales > UBA1829 > UBA1829. Next base: position 50,752 of record DHMO01000005.1, read on the forward strand.
GATGTACGCCATTGCGAGGAATGTTGTCAGACCCGCGAGCAGTTCGGTTCTCAGCGTTGTGTTGCTCTCTTTCAGATGAAAGAGCCGTTCGATGATTCCGTTGTTCATTTTTAGAATCCTGTGTTGTTTTCGTTGAAAACGATTAAAATACACCGGAAAACGAGAAAATCAAGTTTTTTGCGGAAGAATCAGAGCATTTCTCCGGAGTTGCGGAATTCTGTGGGAGTCATTCCGGTTTTCAGTTTGAACTTTGCGGAGAATTCGTGAGCGGAGCAGTACCCGAGCGATTCGGCGATGTCCGCGACGGTCATATTGCGGCGGAGGAGGAGTGCGCGGGCCGCTGCGATACGGCGGCTTGTGCGGTAGTGATTGGGAGACATGCCGACGATCTCCGTAAATTTCTTGCGGAAGTTTTCATATCCCCATCCGTTTTCTCTGCAGAAGGTCTGGATGTTCCGCGGCGAGCGGAAATCGGAGCAGAGCCATGCGCATGCTTTTTTCATGAGTTCGATGTTCTTGTCGCTTTCATCGGTCTGGCGGAAGATTTTTGCAACTAAAGAGAAAAAACGCGGAAGCATCTCAAAGAGACAGGATTGCGGACAGTGTTCGAGATCGTGCTTGAGTTCGACGAATTTTCTGCACCACTCTTCATCCGGAGTGAATTTTCCAACGGGTGTATCCTGCGAGATTCCAGCGTAGGAGGTGAAGCACGGATACGCGGAGCACCCGAAATTGAGGAAGCATTCGCGCCAGTTGCTTTTGATGTCGATACGTATCTGATGGATGATGCCTGGAATTCTGAGAAAGTAGTCTCCTGCACGGAGCGGGTAATGTTTTTTTGTTTCCCAATCAACATATTCTCCTTTTCCGCGGAGAACGAGGCAGAAAGCGAAGAATGGAAATGATTCCGGTCCAGTTACTTCCTGCGCACGATCTCTCTTTTCAAGAATTCCCATTCCGAGCATATCGTTGTGTGCGGAGCCCGTGTTTCGGAAGGCTGCCGGTTCAGTTGTACCAGAATACATATTATCTTTTACCATAATTCACCCTGTTTCCCCTATTGCTTTTTTCCGGAAATGTTGTATAATTAAAATAGCACAGGAAAGAAAAAAGAAAAGCTCGCGGACTGACAATATGAAAAATGATTTTTTCAACATCGAATTCATGCCGGAAAACGGCGGTCTGAAATCGCTCGTTCTGAACAGCGATCCTTATGCCATGAACTGGATTGAGGGAATGAAGACATGGGGTGTGCCGGCAGGAATGGATTTCGTGAAAATGTTTCAGGAGTCCGGCAAGACCGTTTCCTGCTACAGCAAAAAAGAACTGGAAGTGCGAGTTGAGCGGGAAATAAAACAGGATGCTCTGGTTGAACGCTTCTTTTTCAGAAACACAGCCGCATATGATCTCTATTTTCAGCGGGGACAGCTTGGAATATTTGCGACGTTCAATGATAATTACACCTCTGCGGATATCTGCGAAACGCAGCGCTGCCATACGCACATCTGGTGCGGCGGAGAAAACTCCTTTATCCATGCGCGCAAGATGGGACCTTTCCCGCAGGAACTGGCTTTGATCCTGACAAAAGGTTCGCTGGATACCTACAGTGTCCGCCGGATTGCGCAGGAGATCAGCAATGACCGCGGAGATTTTGTTCTGCATCCGGCGCCGATGCACCTGCTGCCCGGTGAAACCAAAGTTATGGAATGGGAGCTGACGGCGTTTCCGGAAGGTGAACTGGAGAAAATTCTTCTTTCCCGTTCGGTTTGTATCGTGAAGTTTGAGCAGGAAACGGTTTTCCCGGAAGAACATTTCCGTATTTTCGCGAAGTGCGGAGAACCCGTTTCCGAGGCCGAGGTATTCTGCAATGGGGAAAAAACAGATTTTCAGCGGAACGGTTCGGAAATTACAGTGAACTTCCTGCCGAAAACCTTGGGAGAGCATCATTTTGAGTTCCGGATCAACGGACGGACCTGTCATGGATACGGATATGTTTCAGAATCGCTGGAAAACGTTGTCGACCGCCGTATCCGATTCATTATCCGGAAACAGCAGATGACGGATTCGCGCAGTCCGCTTTACGGCGCATATCTGATCTACGACAATGAAGAAAAGTCGCAGTATTTCAATTATGAATGGGGTGATCACAACGCCTGCCGGGAGCGTTTCGGAATGGGGCTGCTCATCTGTCGCCGTCTTCAGGAAAAACAGGATGAGGAAATGGAGCGTTCCCTGCGGCTGTTTGAGCAGTTCCTGCTCCGTGAAGTTTTCAATACGGAAACGGGTGAGGTTTGCAATACCATCGGGAAGAACAGTAAATTTGTGCGTCTTTACAATGCACCGTGGCTGATTACATTCTGGACGGAGATGTACCGTCTTTACAAGGAGCCCCGTTATCTGGAGTGGGCGGAACGTTCCATGCGCGACTACTACAGCAAGGGCGGGGCGAAATTCTATCCGAACGGAAGTCTGTTTTCCAATACGGTCAAGGAGATCCGTGATGCCGGAAATCAAAAGACTGCAGATGAGCTTTCCCTGCTGGTTCGTCGACATGTCGACACGATCTGCGCGAATGGAATCATCTATCCTCCTCATGAAGTCCGCTTTGAACAGACGATTGTCACTCCGGCTCTTTCGATTCTTGCCGCATACACACTTTTCATCACTCCGGATGCGGAAATTCTGATGGAGGCGGAAAAACATGCGGAAATTCTGGAACGTTTTCAGGGAGCTCAGCCGGATTACCGCTGGAATGAACTTCCCATCCGCCACTGGGATGACTTCTGGTTCGGCAAGCGGGCGCTTTACGGCGATACACTTCATTACTGGAGCTGTCTTTCCGCATTTGCATTTCTTCTGTATGCCAAAGCGTCCGGAAAGGAAAATCTGCAGAACAGAGCGCGGCATACACTGCGCAATCTGCTCTGTCTTTTCTTCCGCGACGGTTCAGCGTCATGCGCATATCTTCATCCGTTCTCCGTTACGATGCTGAATCCGGACGGATCGGAGATTGCTCCTGCAAGGCGCGGAGAATTTTTTGATCCGTGGGCAAATGATCAGGATTTCGCCCTGTATTACATGCTTCGCTCGCGTCCATTCTTGAAAGATAAAAAACTTTAATGAAACAGGGAGGAATTACGTTAATCATCAAAAAACTTTTCAGCATGACAACCGTGCAAATCCGCAGATTGAACCGTAACACAAAAAGAAAGTTTTCCTGAATGAAACTTTTTGCCAAAAACTCAAACAGAAAAGACGAAAGAAAGGCTGGCAACGCTATGAAACCTGCTGCAGGAAGAAACATTTTCCACTCCCTAAATTTGCATTTCAGACACAAATTTCACGGATTTACCCTTATAGAGCTCCTCGTGGTAATTGCGATCATCGCAATCCTTGCGGGCATGCTTCTGCCTGCGCTGAAAGCGGCGCGTGACAAGGCAAAAGCCATCAGCTGTGCATCGAACCGGAAACAGCTGCTGCTTCAGACGACGCTTTACAGCAATGACTACAGCGGATTCCTTCCGGAGAGCCGCTGGCCGCATCAGATCTACTGCTATGCGCAGAAACTCGACCCGACTGCAGTTCCCCGGGGTGACTCCCGTTTTACCAACAAGGCATTCCTGAAGCCGTTCGGGGACTGGAACCGTTCCAAACTTCTCATGCCTGCACTCGGCTGCACGGAAGTTGAAGATGTAGATACGTGGAGCGCAAATGACATGCCGGTCGGAATTAACGCTTTTATGGGATACGACCAGGACAGTTCCGGTTCCAGAATTATATCCGCGCTCAATCTCGCCAGTTGCAAAACGCCAAGTGTCCGGATGCTCTATGCGGATACAACCACCTGGGGACCCTATTTCTATGTGAACGACCGTGGAGACGGCGGATATTCCCTGAAAATCCGCTATCGCCATCCCGGACTTTGCGCAGTCATCGGGTATGCGGACGGACATGTGGATTCCAAAAAGATGTATCAGATCCCGACAACATGGGATGATACCACATTCTGGGGTCACCGCTGAAACTGAACGGAGAATTTGAAATGATGAAAAAACAGTTTACTGCAATATGTTCTCTGCTTTGCGCAGGTGCCGGACTTTTTGGCGATGCGCTGAGCTCCGCAGATTTTACCCAAACTCCGGATTTTGTCTGGAATGGGGAAACCCTACGTGCGTCTGCTCCGCAAACACCCGGAAAAGAGGTCTGGCATCAGAAGGGCATCCGGATCAGCTTCCCTGTAAAACGCTATGAAGGACAATTTGTCCGTTTCACGGCGCAGGTTCGCTGGGTAAACGGTCCCGCAAAGGGGGAGCGGATTCGGGGACGCCTGATGTTCGCCGTGAAAGACCGGAACGGACACGAAGACTATCAGGGTGTCTGGGTCACACCGGAAGACAAGGTTTGGAAGGATGTCAGTGTCTCTTTCCGCGTGCCGGAGAAAGCCGCATGGATCAACTTCTTTCTCGGTTTTGAAAAAGAGTGCGGAAATTTTGAAGTACGGAACATGAGGTTTGAATCCCTCGGTGTCTCCCTTCCGTTGGAGCAGTTCGGCAACCGCACATTCCGCGATGAAACGGCAAATGACGGGAAGGGCGGATGGACTGATCAGGGACCGAAGTCGGATGGCCGCATCTTTGAAAATATGCTGAGAAAAGATATTATTGCGGGAGTTCCGTTCAAGATTCCGGTCGGCAATTCGGATAAATCCGTTCTGACGATGTATTCTCCCACGCGGAACAAAAACGGATTCAAAAGCAGGGAGATTCCGGTTGCGCCTCCTTATTCCGCAAAATATCTTTACGTCATCCACGCTCTTTCCTATGCCGGCGCCCCCGGAACGGAGGCTGGACGCATTGTCGTGAAGGGTTCCCGCGGTACGCAGGAGATTCCTGTCACGGTCGGCCGGGATGTCAGTGACTGGTGGGATGGAAAAGCTGTTCCGAACGCATCAGACGTGCTCCGGAAAACGGTTCCGAATGAAGGGCATGATCTGTTGCTTTATGTGACAAAATATCCGCTGAATGCGGAACTCGGGGAAATCCGTTCTGTGACATTTCGCTCGGCGGAGAATGATAAAGTCTGGATCATCTGCGGTGCAACGCTGACTGATCGCGAATATCCGATGGAGTATCCGCGCGCCCGCCAGCCGTTGACGATCAAGGCGGACAAAATCTGGCAGCCGCCGCTCCGCGAGGAAAAATTCCATTACAGAGAACCCGGTTCGATTCTTGACGTTTCATCGTATGGAATCCATAAACCGATTACGGAAAAAGAGAGAATCATCATTACGCCGGAAGGTCATTTCGTCTATCCGGAACAGCCGGAAAAGCCAGTCCGCTTCTTTATCTCAACGGATAAGATCCGTCTTGGCGTTCCCAAAGGGCATGAGACAAAAGAGAAGATCGATGAATGGCTTGAGGATGCCGTTGTGCACGGCTACAATATGATTCAGCTTTATGCCACTCCGTTGATTGAGGGTGGAATCAAAGCGGATTTTGCCTTCAATCCGACCGCGGTAGACCTGATTGATTATCTGATTTCCCGGTGCAGAGAAAAAGGAATTTACCTTGATCTGATCCTGATGCCGCGCCGCAGCGGATTCGCGAAACCTCCGATGGATGTCTGGAAGGTGAACACACGCTGGTTCAGCCCGAAAGATGAATGGGATATTTTCTTTCAGGTGTTCTTTTCGGACAAGGCGCGTGCGCATTATGAAAAGGGTGTGACTCAGTTCCTGGATCATCTGAACCCGTATACGAATACGAAACTTAAAGACGATCCGGTCATTCTCTGCACAGGCGGAGCGAATGAACAGGAGTTCGCGTTTTACTATCGCGATATTGCAAAAGAAAACCGCAAAGTCGTGGAAGGACCCTACCGGAAATTCCTGAAAAAACGCTACAACGGTTCCATTGCCGCCTACAATGCAAAATGGAAAACCGCTTTCCGCAGCTTTGAAGAGATTCCCTGTTTCAGCAATTTCAAGAAAAACAGCGATGTCGATGAATTCATTTATGAATGTTCCTGCGATACATTGCGCTGGTATCGTTCGGTTTTGAATAAACTCGGCTGCCGTGCGTATCTTGGCGAAACATTCAATTTTGTCCCGTCGCTGACTTACCACTTTATCCGCAGAGAACTGGACTTCCTCGGAATTCACAGCTACCATGATCACCCGGTCGTTGACACTGCTCATCAGATCAATGGTACCGCATGGGTCCGGAACAAACAGGACAGCTGCATAGAGGGCGGAAATATCATGGCCCGCGCTTTGATTGGATCCCGCATCTGGCGCAAGCCGCTGTTCTGGTCGGAGTACGATCACTCGTTCTGGAACCGTTACCGTTATGAGCTCTCGTATGTGATTGGCGCATTCGCCGCATTTCAGAACATCGACGGCCTCGCCGCCTGGGACGAGCCGCTGAAACGGGATGATATTTCAAAATTCGACGGGACGAATGTCTGGAAGAGCGGTCCTATGACAACGTTCAGCATGTCCCGCGATCCGATGCGCGATGCTTCCGAACTGCTGAACTGGTTTATGTTTATCCGCGGTGATGTCTCTCCGGCTCCGAAATCCGTGCGCATCGTGGCGGACCGCAAATCTGTTTTTGCAAAAAATCCGGATGATACACCTGCTCAGGAACAGACGATTCTCTCTCTGCTTGTCGGCTACAGTCAGGAAAGTGTGGATGATCCGGAAAGGATTTCGCCTGCGGGAAAAAATGAACTGATTCTGCCTTCGCTCGGCGGCGGAAAAATGAAAGTTGAGAACCTTTACACGGTTGCGCTCGGTACAACGGGAGACGTTTCCGGATATGTCGATATGCTCCGCAAGGTTGGTTTCCTTTCAAAGGAAAACCGTTCCAACGGAAGCACTGTCTTCGAAAACTCCACGCGGGAGTGGTACATGGATTTTGAAAAGAAGTACATGACCATAAACACGAAACGCCTTCAGGGAATGTGCGCGCCTGCCGGATCGACGGCAAAGCTGGACGATTTTGAAATCACGGGACATTCCCAGGACGGCAATCTGACTCTTGTGGCTGTGGACGGGATGAAGTCCATCCGCGAAGCCGGACGCCTCCTGCTTGTCCGCCTGACCAATGCTCTGAATACGAACATGAGCTTTGATGATATCGACATGCGCCGTCTTACGGATATCGGAACGGTTCCGGCTTTGATGAAAAACTCCAAGTTCGCGGTCCGGATCCGGAACAATGATGCGGAAAATTTGAAACTCTTTCCGCTTACACTGGAAGGACGACGCACAGGAAAAGCTATTTCTCCTGTCGCAGTCAAGGACGGAACAGCCGTTTTCTCTGTCGATACGGCCGAGGCAGGAAATACGACATTCTTTGAAATCTCCAAAAACTGAAAAGGCAATCATGCGCACAGAAAAAATCCAAACCGCATCGCTGGTCTATGAACTCAAAGGCGAGTTCGCGGACTGGATGTTCAACTTCAGAGAGGAGAGTCCCTTTCCGGGACTCTCCATTCTGCATTTCAACCTGACGGCACCCCGGGCGCAGAGACCGCCGGAGCTTACACTCTCGTTCAGCGAGCCGATGAAAGATATTCAGGTCCGCTGGACCGCGCAATATCCCGCGTATCATCATCTGCCGCCGTACTGGTGGCGCGGAGGACGGATCGAAACCAAGCTCTGCTGCAACGCTCCCGTTTTTTCCTATATGAATCTTGAGGGCGAAAACCGGATCTCCTACGCCGTTTCCGACGCTTCGGGAACCGTTTTCACGCGTACCGGACCGCATGAATCGGGAGGAGTGATCAATGAAATCACCCTCTTCTCCGATCCTCTTCCGCCTGTTGCGGAACTCCATTTCGCCATCCGGATCGACCGCCGCCCGGTCCACTATTCGGAGGCTCTCCGCGGAGTGACGGCGTGGTATGCCGCGATCCCGGCGTATGCCCCCGCACCCGTTCCGGACCAGGCGCGTCTGCCGCTCTACTCCACATGGTATCAGTTTCAGCGCGACGTTTATGCGGAAAAACTTGAGAAGGAGCTGGAACTTGCGGCCAAATGCAATTTGAAAAATGCCATTCTCGACGACGGCTGGAACTTTGACGGTGAGACGATTCCCGGAAAATTCGCCCATGCCGGCGACTGGGCGCCCGCTGCCTCGAAGTTCCCGGACATGCCCGCCCACGTCCGCCGCGCGCATGAACTCGGATTCAAATACATGGTCTGGTTCCCGGTTCCGTTTGTCGGCTGCATCGCGAAGAACGATTTTGCACGGTTCAAGGAGAAATTCCTGCGTTCCGATCCGGAATGCGGTGTGCTCGATCCGCGCTTTCCTGAAGTCCGCGAATATCTCACGGGACTTTATGAGCGTGTGGTCCGGGAGTGGGATCTTGACGGACTCAAGCTTGACTTCATCGACAGTTTTCATGTCGGCGGCGACGACCGCGCGATAGCGGAGAACTATGCCGGACGCGATATTCATTCGCTTCCGGAAGCGGTGGACGTTCTGCTTTCGGGGATTATCCGCCGACTCCGTGAGCTCAAACCGGAGATCATGATTGAGTTCCGGCAGAGCTACATAGGTCCGGCGATCCGCAAATTCGGAAATATTTTCCGTGCCGCCGATTGCGCTTTCGACATGCTTCAGAACCGTGTGCGCACGCTTGATCTGCGTCTGCTTTCGGGAAACACCGCGGTGCATTCGGATATGCTGATCTGGTCGAAGGAGGAGACTCCTGAAGTCGCCGCGCTTCAGATTCTGAATGTCATTTTCAGCACGCCGCAGATTTCGTGCATGCTGACGGAGCTTCCGCCTTCGCATCTGCGCATGCTGACGTTCTGGATGTCATTCTGTATGCGTCACCGCAAGACGTTGCAGGAGAGCACATTGCGTCCGGAGCATCCGGAGCTGAGTTATCCGGTCGTCACCGCGGAGAGCGCGGAAGAGACGATTACCGCGCTTTACGAAACGGAGCATGTTGTCCGTCTGAATGCATCGCATCGGCACATCGTCCTGAATGCCACGCACGCGCCGGAGCTTCTCGTAGAGACTCCGCATCCGCGCAAGTGCATTGTATTCAACACATTCGGTGAAGAAGTTTTGCGAAGTGAGGTTTCCGGTCTTGCCCGGGTTGCAGTCCCCGCATCCGGCTTCGCGGAATTCGAATGACGAGGAGAGGAGCCCCGGAAGGGGCTCCTCGAAAATAGGGTTATTGCGTTAAATTCCTTACAGTGTCCCTGAAATAACAGAAGCTGGGGGATTTATTGTTGTCAACATTCATGTATGGAGTGATTCGTTTCGCCCATTCCTCTTTTTCTTTGCCAACTGCTTGGTAACCTTTGCTTGAAAGAGCGGAATGTCCTCCAGGGTACAGGGCGTCCGCTAATGTTTCCCAAGTGCCGCATATTGAATCTTGTTCATAGCCTTGAAGTACAGATTTTTTACAAAGAGGGTAAGCTCGAGAAACCGCGTCTTGGTCTCCTAAAAACCATGCTTCGCCTTCTTCTATGGCAAGGCAGAATTTAGTGTTTGGTTTATGCGTGCATTTCTGTAACAGATTATTCAGTTCCGCTTCGAAAGAGTTTTTGTCCCGATGATCCAAATCACAAATTACGATGACTGCCGCCTGATAATCTTTTCCCGCGCTGCAGAAGGTTTTTCCATAACCGGAGAGCAGACGCGGCAAGTTGTCGAGCAGAATTCGATTTTTTGCCACCTTCGGATCGTTTTTGCAGCCTGCCGGTATTTTTCCGCCGACTCCTTTATAACCATGAATTAGGTAAGAGTGCTCTGCGGATAAAATTTTGGGAATGAGGTGTTTCAGCATTTCCTTTCCGGAATTGTCTTCAATGAGGAATTCGATATGCATTCATGCACCTCATTTCGCATCAAGGTAGTCACTGTACCACAGACTTCCCAATGGCAGACCTTCCTCTACCATATTTTTGATGAGGGGCTCCGAGGAGGCGCGGCGAATTGTTGAAAATCCATCATCGCCTTTTTCTAGGATCCACAGCTCTTCCGGCTGAAGATTATCGACCAGATACGGTTGATGTGTTGTTATAAATATCTGAGAAGAGTTCTTTTCTCCAGTAGCATATTCCCGAAACTCCTGTACTAAAGTTTCGAGCAGTTTATGATACAGTCCGTTTTCCGGTTCTTCTATGCAAACAAGCGGAGGCGGATTCGGAGATGCCAGCAGGAGAAGATATGCAAACACTTTTAATGTCCCGTCAGACATCTGCTGAGCGAAAAACGGCTTATCAAATCCCTGCGCGAAAAATTGAAGCAGAAGCCGTCCGTCTGCAGTTTTTTCTGTAGAAATTTTTTGTATTCCTGGAATTTTAGAAGCGATTTGCTGTAGGATATTCTGAAACGAACGTTTATGTTCCCGTTCCATAAATTGAACAACATTGCCCAAATTATCTCCATGCATATTCAACAGCTTCTGCGGTCCGGCCAAAGGCAAGCAGCGAGCGGCATCCGGTGAGAAGTAGCTCAAATACCATCCTTCAATGAATTTCCTGAATTTTGTAATGCGCGGATGCTGCTTTAGCGCTCCCAGAGTAACTATTCCGAGTTTACGTTTATCTTCCAGTTCCACATGCTCCCTGTCCGCGGACTCTTTTGGATCTGAAGGATTGTCTGAAGATTCTTCATCAGCTTGACTGCTGGTAGATTCTCCTTTCCATACATATCCTTCTCCGTTCTTCAGATTTAAAAATGAGTAGGGCCTTCCGTATGATTGACCGCTTTTTCTCTGTCTGAGGCGTTCATGGGATACATACGGGCGTCCTTCTTTATCAAGCTCAATGAAAAGTTCATAAGTGATGGGGCGTGCATTATGCTGTTCTCTGTAGTATATTTCAAATTTTATTGGACCGTCCGTCCCTTTGGAATGGATGCGTTCGTAGCCTCCGCGTTTATTCATGTCGCAGGCTTCTTCCACTCCATTTTTCAAGCAGTCTGCGAGAAATCCGAATACATCAAAGATTGAGCTTTTTCCAGCTCCGTTTTTTCCGATGACAACGGTCATCGGCGTCAGTTTTTCTGTACTGTTTTCGTTCCATAATCTTCCCAGTTTAACATCTTTCAACGCCCGGAAATTTTGTATTCTGAATCCTTCAATCATTCCCATGACAACACCTTGTTATATTTGCTTTCTCATTCACCGCAAAAGGAGCTTAGTTCTTACAATACTCTTGTTTGGAAAGATGTCAAGCTCTTGTTTTTCTGTATATATTTTTTGTTGCAGAAGGATTCAAGAGAGCCATCGGATATCGGGACTTTCTTGAATCCTTTCCCGTCAGAATCCCAGCTTGCGCATCCAGACGGCGGCGAGGTCGGGCCAGACGCGGACTTCGGGGAAGTCGGGGTGCGTGCCAAGACCTAAACCATGATAACCGTAGGGGAAAATGTGCGTCTCAAACGGAATCTTCTGGCGGCGCAAAGCCAAAGCAAATTCCAGCGTGTTTTCCACTGGAACGGCATTGTCCTCGGCGGTGTGCCAGAGGAAGGCCGGAGGCGTATCCGGACGGACACGTGTTTCCCACGAATACGGAGCGTAGGCGGCGTGATCCTCCGTGCCGAGAAGCTGCTGGAAAGAACCGAAGTGCGCTTTGCCCTCCTGACATGTTATCACAGGATAACAGAGAATCAGCATGTCCGGACGCGCAGAGACAGAATCGCATTCATCGCCGTTGTCCGCTTTGATTTCGTCAAACACAATGCCCGTTGAACAGGCAAGGTGTCCGCCGGCGGAAAAACCGAGAACCGCAATCTTGTCGGGCTTGATTTTCCACTCATCCGCATGGGCGCGGACAATCTTGACGGCGCGGAGCGCGTCTTCCTGCGGGGCGGGCCAGCGGTACGGAGCAACACGGTATTCCAGAACAAAAGCGTGGAATCCGAGCGAATTGAAGCGTTCCGCAACCACGCCGCCCTCGTGCGGGGCGCGGGCATGGTAGCCGCCGCCCGGGAGGACGATGACACAGCCGCGCACTTTGTCGCCGGGCAGGAGATAGGGCGTGAGATAGGGCTGGAACGAATCCGTTTCGCCGGGAGCGGCCTTGCGGTCGCTCCACAGCATCATTTTCGGTTCAAGTTTCATCGACAGCGCCTCAGATCATGGTGAAAAAGGTTTTGTCGTCGAGTTCGGCTTCGGCGAAACCGCGGAAGTTCATGGAGAACTTGAAGTCGCCGGGCTTGATGAGGAGCTCGTCTTCCGGAAGCGGTCCGCAGGAGTTGGAGCCGAGCGGAGCGGATTTCCAGTTGAGATTCAGAACGACTTCATCGCAGTATTCGATCTCGTGCGGGTGTTTCGCCTCTTCGAGCGCCTGCGCAGTGTAATGGTGCGCGGAGAAGTCGAAGAGCGGAGCGCCGGAAACGAGAATTCCGCACATTTTGTCGTCGTAGAACGCGGCGCGGCGGACTTCGTGGCGGTTGCCGTTTTCCTGCGGGTAGGTGTAGTTCGTGGAGAGCGCCTCGACGGGGAGCTTGTAGTAGCCGACCTTCTGGGCTTCTTTGGAGTCGGAATACGCTTCGCCGGGACCGAGCCCGAACCAGGCGGCTTTGGTGACGGTCTCGGGGAGCGTCATTTCAAAACCGACGCACTGGAGCGGCGGAAGTTCGAGTCCAGCGTCCTGCAGCTTGGCGGAGAAGTCAAGACGGAAGGAGCCGTCGGGCTGGAAATTGTAGATGTATTCGCAGAGGTATCCCCAGCGGTGAACGGGCGCGGCGAGACGCGCGGTGACTTTGACACGGGTTTCGTTTTTGCGTCCGGTCAGGAGGGTGATGTCTTCGAGACGGTGCTGTGCACAGCTGTAGCCGTTGGCGTGGAGGTTTGCCTTGATGTTGCGGTCGTTGTCCGTGGGAGCGCGCCAGATGTTGAACTTCGGACCTTCGACGATCAGGGGGACGCCGTTCTTCTCCCAGGCGCAGAGGCGGCCGTCGAGTTTGTCGAACTGGAAGAGTGAGCCGTTGGCTTCGATCTGGATGAGTTCTTCGTCTTCATCCGCATTGATTTCACGGGCGGGCATGATGTGAGCCTGCGCGGGAGACTTGACGGGGAGAGCGAGCTGTCCCCAGGCAATTTCAAATCCGCACGGCGCCCAGTCGGTGTCGCATCCGAGCGAGAAGGTGAGGTTGAGGAAGTATTCCGCGCCCGGCTTGGGGGCGGCAGGGAGCGTGAACGGGATTTTGACCGTTTCGGTCGTGTGCGGCTTTGTGGTCAGCGGAGCGAGCATTCCGGACTGGATGACGCGTCCGTTTTCAGTGACGCTCCAGACGGGGTTGAGATGCTCGAGGGTGAGGAAGTCGTAGTAGTTTGTAACGACGACTTCGCCCTTTTCAAGTTTTCCTGCAGCCACGCGGACGGGGGCGATGACTTTTTTGTATTCGGTAAGACCCGGAGTCGGAGTCTTGTCGGGGAAGACGAGACCGTCCGCGACGAAGTTGCCGTCGTTCGGTTTTTCACCGAAATCGCCGCCGTAAGCGAAGAATTCGACGCCGTCGTCATTTAAGGTTCGGATGCCGTGATCGCACCATTCCCAGACGAAACCTCCCTGCATGTTCCTGTTGGCGTAGAAGGTTTTCCAGTAGGTTTCGAGTCCGCCGGGACCGTTGCCCATGGCGTGGGCGTACTCGCACATGATCGCGGGGTATTTGCCCTTGTAGCCGTTGACGATGTCATTCCATCTCTTCGGATCGGGGTACATGTGGCTGAGAACGTCGACTGTGAGGGTATCCGCCTGGTCGCCTTCGTAATGGATGAGGCGCGAGGAATCAATTTTACGCATGGCGGCGGCCATCTTGGCGAGGTTGGACGCGAGTTTTTCCTTGCCGCGCGCATAGCTGGATTCATTGCCGAGTGACCAGCAGAAGATGCAGGCGTGGTTTTTGAAACTCTGAACCATGCGGGTTCCGCGTTCCACGATTGCTTTTTCCCACGCGGGATCGTTTGCTGGGTTGCCCTTCCAGGGCTGCGGACCTTCGCAGAAACCGTGGGTTTCGAGGTCGGTTTCCGCAAGGACGTAGAGACCGTATTCATCACAGATCTGGTAGAAGCGCGGATCGTTGGAGTAGTGCGAGGTGCGGATGGCGTTGATGTTGTGACGCTTCATCTGGATGATGTCCTGGAGCATGGCGTCGGTGGTGAGGGCGCGTCCGAGGTCGCAGTTGAATTCATGGCGGTTTACGCCGCGGATCATGATAACTTCGCCGTTGATGAGGAAGTTGCCGTTTTTGAGTTCGACTTTACGGAACCCGATCTTGAGGGCGACGATCTGGGAGACGGCGCCTTTGGCGTCCTTGAGGGAGAGGAGGAGCGTGTAGAGGTTCGGGGTTTCCGCGGACCACTTCAGGGCGTTTTTGACGTCGGCGGAAAGTGTGACGACTTCTGTATTTTCATTTTTAACGCTGAAATCGGCGGCGAGTTTTGCCTTTGTCAGGACGCTTGCGGGGAGAGCGGATCCATCCGGGGCAAGGAGTTCCGCTTCCACTCTGCCTTTTGCTGCTTTGACGGAGATGTTGCGGATTGTGACGTCGACGGAGAGCTGACCGTTTTTGTATGTGCGGTCGAGGGTCGGCTTTGCGAAGACGTCGTAGAGTGCGGTTCTGGGAAGCGCGGAGAGGGAGACTTCGCGGAAGATGCCGCTGAGCCACCACATGTCCTGGTCTTCGAGATAGCTGGCGTCGGACCACTGGATAACCTGAACGGCGATTCTGTTCGGACCGGTTCCGACGAGTTCGGAAATGTCGAATTCGGAGACGACGCGGCTTCCTTTGCTCATTCCGGCGAGCGCGCCGTTGACCCAGACATAGAAGAAGGAATCGACGCCGCGGAAAGTGAGGATGATCTGGCGGGCTTCCCAGTCTTCAGGGATTTCGAAATCACGGACGTAGCATCCGGTGGGATTTTCCGTAGGGACGAACGGAGGGTTGAGAGGGAAGGGGTACTGGACGTTGGTGTAGTGGGGATGACCGTAGCCTTCCATCTGCCAGTTGGAGGGAACGACGATCTCTTCCCAGTTGCAGTGGTTTGCGTCCTCGGCTTCGAAACCTTCGGTGACGGCCTGCGGATTCGGGAAAAATCCGAATTTCCAGACACCGTTGAGGGACATGTAGAGCGGGGACTGGCTGTGATCCCCTTCCAGCGCCTGAGTTCTGTCGAGATACGGGACAAGCAGAGTTCTTGCCTCGAGACGGTTGATGTTGGTCAGAGAGCAGTCTTCCCAGTCATGTTTCATGAAATCACCTTCCGGTTCTTAAGTTTGGTGTTTTTGCATTGAATGTAAATATTATGACTAATATATCCGTTTTGAGAGGATAATCAAGCGTGGAAACTATTTTTTTGAACTTATTTTTTGATGATCCGGCAATAAAAAAGGCGGAACCGGAGTTCCGCCTTCTGAGATGCTTTTGCAAGCCGGATCAGAGTCCGCCGAGAGCTTTGAGAAGCACACCGGCAGCGACAGCCGAACCGATAACACCAGCAACGTTCGGGCCCATGGCGTGCATGAGGAGGAAGTTCTGGGGATCGTATTCGAGACCGACTTTGTTGACGACTCGAGCGGCCATCGGGACGGCGGAGACGCCGGCGGCGCCGATCAGCGGGTTCATCTTTTCCTTCGAGAAGATGTTGAGGATCTTCGCGAGGATGATGCCGCCGGTGGTACCGACGCAGAACGCGACGCAGCCGAGAACCAGGATGCCGAGGGTCTGGATGCTGAGGAACTGGTCAGCGGAGAGTTTGGAACCGACCGAGAGACCGAGGAAGATGGTGACGATGTTGATCAGAGCGTTCTGAGCGGTGTCGCTCAGGCGGTCGACCACGCCGACTTCCTTCATGAAGTTTCCGAGCATCAGCATGCCGATCAGCGGAGCGGCGTCAGGCAGCAGGAATGCGCAGAGGAACGTGATGAGGAGCGGGAAGCAGACCTTCTCCAGCTTGGAAACGGTGCGGAGCTGTTTCATGCGGATCAGGCGTTCAGCCTTGGTGGTCATGGCGCGCATGATCGGGGGCTGGATGATCGGCACGAGAGCCATATAGGAGTATGCCGCAACCGCGACAGCACCGAGCAGTTTCGGAGAGAGACGCGAGGTCAGGAAGATCGAGGTCGGGCCGTCCGCACCGCCGATGATACCGATGGAGGCTGCGTCCTTGATGTCGAACTCAATTCCGCACTTGGAGAGAACAAGCGCACCGATGAGGGCGAAGAAGATGCCCAGCTGTGCGCCGCCGCCGAGAAGGGCGGTTTTCGGGTTCGCGATCAGGGGCCCGAAGTCGGTCATTGCACCGACGCCCATGAAGATCAGCAGCGGGAAGACGCCGGATTCGATACCGACGTTGTAGACCATTCCGAGCAGGCCGTCCGGACCGGAGATTCCGGCGAGCGGGATGTTGGAAAGGATTGCGCCGAAGCCGATCGGCAGGAGCAGCAGCGGTTCAAATTCCTTGAAGACTGCGAGGTAGAGGAGCAGCAGGGCGACGAGCATCATCAGCACGCGGCCGAGACCGAGGATCCAGGTCTGGCTGAAGTTTGCCTTCGTCTGGGTGATGATGTCGTAGATGCCGGTGCTGGTCCAGAGGTCGTAGAACATCTGACCCATGCCCGGGAGGGGTTTGAGCTTCTTGCCGTCCTGGGAGACGGAGTCGTGAACGAGGAGTTCCGGAGCCATGTAGGCGAGGATTTCTCCCGGCTCGATCGTGCCGGACGCCATGAGGGCGGGGCTGAATTCGAGGGGCAGGAAGTTGCCCATGTTCTTGACTTTGGCTTTGCTGCGTCCGGGGATGTTGAGAACCATGATCTCGCGTCCCGGGGTGATTTTCTGGTGCTCCTGCATGGAGACGGAGTAGATGGTCGCGGGCTTGTTGGAGTCCTTGTAGACCATTGCGCAGCGGCCGTCGGGGAGTCTGTACCATTCGAAGACTTCATCCTCGTATTCGGGGAGGAAGGTCCACTTGGTCATGTCGATCTCACCTTTTTTGTACTTGCCGATTTTCGGGAGGTTGGCAAGGGGGATGCCGATGCCGTTGTCCGCGTCCTTGGCGAGAACCGCCTTCGGGTCGTAGGTGAGTTTCTGGTTCTTGTCAGTCTTGGCGTCGACGGAGGCTTTGGCCTCCGCCTTGACCGCCTTGACCTCCGCTTTCACGGTGTTTGTCGCCTTGTCGGTCGACACCGTGACCGTTTTCGCTTCCTGAGCGGAGACGGTCACGCAAAGTGCCGCAGCCGCGAAAGCGAGAGCGAAAGTTTTGAGTTTGGCGAACATTGATTACTTCTCCTCAATGACGACAATCGCCTGGTCGGCGGTGATGACGTCTTTGGGTTCGACGAGGAATTCGACGACCGTACCGGCCTTTTCAGCCTTGACGGGGGTTTCCATCTTCATGGCTTCGATGACGAGCAGTTCATCGCCGGCGGCGACTTCATCGCCCGGCTGGACGCTCATGCGGACCACGGTGCCCGGGAGCGGGGATTTGACTTCGTAGGTGTTTCCGGATCCGGCAGCCTTCGGAGCTGCAGCAGCGGCGGCGCCGGTCGCGACGTTGACCTTGAAGGTCTTGCCGTCGACGGTGACGGTATCAGCGGAGACAACCTGGACGTTGAAGGACTTGCCTTCGACGGTCGCGGTGTAGGCGGCCGGGAGTTTGCCGGCGGGAGCGGCCTTCTTGTCCTCGTTGTAGCGGATTCCGAGCGGACGGTCGCCCTTGAGGAATGCGAGACCCTTGTCGCCGCAGGCTGCGATGATGAAGATGTTCTCGTCGGTGACCGGGAGATTGTTCTTCTGGAGGGTTTCGGTAGCGGGCTTGATGCCGAGAGCCGGGTTTGCGTCGTTGAGTTCAACAACGGACTTGGTGGTGGGTTCGAGACCGAGCTGTTCGGAAGCCCATTTGACAACCTGCGGATCGGGAGCGACCGGGGTCTTGCCGAAGTAGCCGAGGACCATCTTGCCGTAACCCTTCGGGTCGAGCTTCCAGGAACCGTCGGCGTTCTTGCCCATGACGGCGTTGCGGAATGCCTGCTGGAAGTAGAACTGGGAAACGGGGGTGACGGAGGTGCCGAAACCGCCCTTGGCGACGACTTCGCGCATTTCCGCGATGCAGGCGTCGTACTTGTCGAGGCAGTTGTTGTCGCGCATCATCTGGGTGTTTGCTGTGAGAGCTCCGCCGGGCATCGGGCTGAAGATGATTTCCGGGGAGACCTGCATGGACTCCGGCGGCATGAAGTATTTCTTCAGGCAATCCTTGAAGATCTTCTCGACGCCGAGGATCTTTTCGGGATCGATGTCGAGGGTGTATTCTGTTCCGCGGAGTCTCTGGAACATGGTGAGGATGTCGGCTTCGCAGGTTCCGCCGGAGAGGGGAGCCATGGCGAGGTCGATGACGTCGGCGCCGGCTTCGATGGCGGCCATGTTGCAGGCGACGGCCATGCCCGCGGTGTCATGGGTGTGGAACTGGATTTCCTTGTCCTTGCCGATGAGGGCGCGGGCCTGTTTGATGGTTTCGTAGACGGTTGCCGGGGTGGAGGTTCCGGAAGCGTCTTTGAATGCGACGCTGTCAAACGGGATGTCGCTGGCGAGGATCTCTTTGAGACGGTCAATGTAGAACTTCGGGGTGTGCGCGTATTCTTCATGGAGGTTCGGCGCGAGACCCATCATGGTGACGGTGATCTGGTGTTTGAGACCGTATTTTGCGATCGCTTTTCCGGAGACGTCGAGGTTGCGGACGTCGTTGAGAGCGTCGAAGTTGCGGATGGTGGTCATGCCGTGTTTCTTGAAGAGTTTGGCATGGAGGTCGATGATATCGCTGGACTGAGAGGAGAGACCGACGACGTTGACGCCGCGGGAGAGGGTCTGGAGGTTGACGTCCGGACCGACGGTCGCGCGCCATTTGTCCATCATTTCAAAGGCGTCTTCCTGGCAGTAGAAGTAGAGGCTCTGGAAGCGGGCGCCGCCGCCGATTTCGATGTGGGAGATGCCGGCTTTGACCGCGGCTTCGAGAGCGGGGAGGAAGTCGTCGGTTTTGACACGGGCGCCGAGGCAGGACTGGAATCCGTCACGGAAAGAGCAGTCCATGAATTTGATTTTTTTTGCCATTGTGTTGTCCTTTCAAAAGTACAATGTTTTTTTATTTGCCTGATTGAAACGCCTGGAGGGCGGCTGCCGCGGCGGCGGCTCTGAGCTGATCATCGCCTGCTTTGGCTTTTGCTGCGGATTTTTTCTTGGGGGCGGGGGCCGCCTTTTCAAGAACTCCGGCAAAAGGAGCGAGGACTTTCGCGAGGATATTCATGAAGAAGATCATCACGACAAGGAAGACCAGCACGGTGCCCATGCCGAGCACCATAAGTTTGATTCCATCCATAATCATAACTTGTGTTTCCTTTTGGTTTTGTTGTTTTGTTGTTGTTTTCGGGTGTATTCCGTCAAACGGCCGCCGTGAGCCGGCGGGCATTTGACGTTACACACCTCCGCCCGGAAGAATTTTAACATCGCCGCATGCGAATTCGCGCACAGCCCCGTTGTCTTCTTCCACGAGCAGTTTGCCTTCGTCCGTGATGTCTTTCGCCAGCGCTTCGTAAGCCTCGCCGTGGGGCGGGAGCAGCATGACGCGCTGTCCGATGATCCGGTTCCCCTGTTTCCAGAGAGAGTAAAGACGTTCCCGGTCGTTGATCCCGATAATATAATACCAGTTCAGGTAAACTGCCAGTTTTTCCGCAAAAATTTTCAGATCAATTTCGTGTTTTGTCTGTGCGAGCAGGGAAGTTGCGGGCTGTCCGATCGACGCCAGAGCTGTTTCGGGGAGGTTGACATTGACTCCGATTCCGCAGATGATTCCCGCGAGAGCGCCTTTGCGGATGACGCCTTCGCAGAGGATTCCGCTGAGTTTGCGGGAACCGATGAAGATGTCATTGGGCCATTTGATATAGGCTCCGTGTCCCGGAACGATATCGTTGAGCACCGAAAGAACTGCGAGCGAGGAGACCATTGTTGCGTGAAACGGTTCTCCGAAGAGCTCCTTCATCACAAACGACGCATAGATGTTCCCGCGCGGGGAAAGCCACTTGCGTCCGAGCCTGCCGTGTCCGGAGGACTGGGTTTCGGCGAGGACGAGGGAGCCGTCGGACAAAGAATCGAAATTCTTTGCCGCGTAGGTATTTGTGGAATCGACTTCCGTTAAATAAAGAATTTTGTCCATGGTCATTTGTGTTACAAAAAAACGCCGAATGCGCGGGATAAGCGCATCCGGCGGGATTCCGGATGATTGATCCGGCGGATCACTTACTTGGAGAGACGCTCTTCAAGCTGTGCAAGCTGGTTCGCGAGCTCCTTCGGGAGACGGTCGAACTTCTTGTAGTGTTCCTTGATCATTTCGACTTCCTTCTTCCATCCTTCGATGTCGAGGGAGAGCAGCTGCTTCATGTCGTCTTCAGTGACTTCATTTTCGATGCCGGTGCGGTCGATTGCATCCACGGTCGGCATGTAACCGATCGGGGTTTCGACAGCCTTGCCTTCACCGTCGCAGCGTTCGAAGATCCACTTGAGGACACGGCTGTTGTCGCCGAATCCGGGCCAGAGCCACTTGCCTTCCGGGGTCTTGCGGAACCAGTTGACGCAGAAGATCTTCGGGAGCTTGGCGCCGACGTGCTTGCCGATGTCGAGCCAGTGCTGGAAGTAGTCGCCCATGTTGTATCCGCAGAACGGAAGCATTGCGAACGGGTCGCGGCGGACGGTGCCGGCCTTGACGTCGAGGGCAGCTGCGGTCACTTCGGAACCGACGGAGGAGCCGATCATCACGCCATGTTCCCAGGAGAGGGACTGGTAGACGAGCGGGAGGGTGGACGGACGGCGTCCGCCGAAGAGGAATGCGTCAATGGGAACGCCGGCAGGATCTTCCCAGTTCGGGGCGATCGCGGGGCAGTTCTTGGCGCGTGCGGAGAAACGGGCGTTCGGGTGAGCGGCCTTGACCGGCTTGCCTTCGGCATCGGTCTGACCCATTTCCCAGACGTTGCCTCTCCAGTCGATGAGTTTTTCACCCGGCTTGAGGGGAACGTCGATGCCTTCCCACCAAATGTCGCCGTTTTCACGGAGAGCGCAGTTGGTGAAGATGGTCTCTTTCGCGCAGGAGAGCATTGCGTTCTTGTTGGACTTCATGGAGGTTCCGGGAGCGACGCCGAAGAAACCGTTTTCCGGGTTGATGGCGTAGAGTCTGCCGTCGTTGCCGAACTTCATCCATGCGATATCGTCGCCGATGGTTTCGACTTTCCAGCCCGGGATGGTCGGAATGAGCATCGCGAGGTTGGTCTTTCCGCAGGCGGACGGGAATGCGCCGGTGACGTACTTGACTTCGCCTTTCGGGTTGGTGAGCTTGAGGATGAGCATGTGCTCAGCCATCCAGCCTTCATCGCGGGCCTGAACGGTTGCGATACGGAGAGCGAGGCACTTCTTGCCGAGGATGGCGTTGCCGCCGTAACCGGATCCGAAGGACCAGATTTCGCGGGTTTCGGGGAACTGGGCAATGTATTTCTTGTCCATCGGGGCGCACGGCCAGACGCCGTTGTCCTTGGCGCCGTTTTCGAGCGGCTTGCCGACGGAGTGGATGCAGGGGACGAATTCGCCGTCGGTTCCGAGGACTTCGAGAACCTTGTTGCCGACGCGGGTCATGACGTGCATGTTGATCACAACATAAGCGGAGTCGGTGATTTCAACGCCGATTTTGGCGATGTTGGAGCCGACGGGGCCCATGGAGTAGGGGATGACGTACATGGTTCTGCCGTGCATGCAGCCCTTGTAGAGAGCTCTCATTTCGGCTTTCAGCTTGACGGGGTCGATCCAGTGGTTGGTCGGGCCTGCGTCTTCTTCTTTTTCAGAAGCGATGAAGGTACGGGCTTCAACGCGGGCGACGTCGGACGGGTCACTGCGGAAAAGCACGCAGTCCGGGCGGAGTTTGCTGTTGAGTCTGGTTGCGAGTCCGGCCTTGACGAGTTCGTCACAGAGACCATAGTACTCGGTGTTGGTGCCGTCGCACCAGTAAATGGCATCCGGCTCGCAGAGCTCGGCCCATTCCTTGACCCAAGCCACGAGTTTCGCGTGGTTCGGGGCGGCGTTCAATTCTTTTGTCATGAATAAACCTCCGGTTAGAGTTGTTTCTTCTTGAATACGCGGTACTATACAGCCGGAATTCTCTTTTTTCAAGTGTTTCCACAACCCTTTTTTGATTAAAAGTTGGTTTGTGAACAGAATCACAGCTCAGTACCTGAAATAAAATGTCCGCCGCATTGGTGCGGCGAACATTTTCAAGCGAGCGTCAGTTCTTCCAGTACGGGGAGATTTCGCGCAGACGCGCGATGACCGGCGGAAGTTTTTCCAGCACAAAATCCACTTCCTCCTCCGTGTTGTAGCGGGAGAAGCTGAAGCGGATGGCGCCGTGGGCGGCGGTATAGGGGACGCCCATGGCACGCAGAACATGCGAGGGTTCCAGGCTGCCGGTTGTGCAGGCGCTTCCGCTCGAAGCGCAGATCCCGTGCATGTTCAGAAGCATCAGAATGGATTCGCCTTCGATGTATTCGAAGGAGATGTTGCTGGTGTTCGGAAGACGGTGCTCGACGTCGCCGTTCAGACGGGTCGAGGGGAGTTTCAAAAGCGCGGTTTCGAGTTTGTCGCGCAGAGCTTTCACTTTCGTGTTTTCTGTTGCGAAATTGGCTTTTGCGAGTTCGGCGGCTTTGCCGAGGGCGACGATGCTTGCGACGTTTTCCGTGCCTGCACGGCGGCTGCGTTCCTGGTGTCCTCCGATGATGAAGGGATGGAAGCGGACGCCGCGTCTGACGTAAAGCGCGCCGACGCCTTTCGGGGCGTGGAGTTTGTGTCCGGAAAGACTCAGCATGTCGATCGGCATGTTTTTCAGATCCATCTGAACCTTGCCGACGGCCTGGACGGCGTCGGTGTGGAAGAGCGCGCCCTGGCTGTGCGCGAGTTCACCGAGTTCCGCGACGGGGTAGATGTTTCCGATCTCATTGTTCGCCCACATGACGGAAACGACGGCGGTGTCTGCGTCGATCATTTCTCGGGCGCATTCCATATCGAGCCGGCCTTTGGAGTCGACGGGGATATGGGAGACTGTGTAGCCGCGGCGTTCAAGGTCTTTGGCGAGCGCGAGAATTGCGGGGTGTTCCATGCAGGAAACGACGATTTTGCGGCGTTTCGGGCAGAAGCTCAAGGCGCTGTGGATTGCGGCGTTGTCGCTTTCTGTTCCGCAGCTGGTGAAGATGACTTCGGAGGTCTGTGCACCGAGGAGGTCGGCGAGCTTTGCGCGGGCGTCTTCCACATGCGCGGCGACCTGTCCGCCGAACGTGTGGATGCTCGACGGGTTGCCGTAGAGTTCCGTGAGGAACGGGCGCATCGCCTCGAACGCTTCGGGAGCGACCGCCGTGGTGGCGTTGTTGTCAAGATAGATGATCTTTTCCATGATTCACGCTCACTTTGCTTCCACGACCTGAATGGAGTCGGAGACGAATTCGTGAAGTTTGGCTTCGACGAGGTTTTTGAGCGTCACTTTTGCCGCCATGCAGGCCGCGCAGTGACCTTTGAGACGGACGATCGCCTGATTGCCCTGAATGTCGACGAGTTCAATGTCGCCGCCGTCGTGTTCGAGCTGCGGGCGGATTTCGCGGTCGATGACCGACTGAACTTTGATGACCTTCTGGACAACGGAGAGAGCGTTGAAGTCGTCGACTTTTTCGGAGGCGTGCGGGGCGGCCGCTTTATGTTCCTTCCAGAGACCGTCGAGGATTTCCTGGATCTGGTCGAGACATGCGCCGCATGCGCCGCCGGCTTTGGTGTACTTGGTGACCTGTTCAGCGGTGTGGAGATTGTTTTCTTTTGCGACGCGGCGGATTTTTGTATCGGTCACGCCGAAGCACTTGCAGACGATGCGGCCCTCATGGTCTTCGGGATCGTCTTCGATTTTCTGATAGGCTTCGCCGTGCTTGGCTTTGTAGTCGGCGATTGCGGCCTGAAGAGCTTCCATGCCCATGACGGAGCAGTGCATTTTTTCTTCCGGGAGGCTGCCGAGGAGCTTGACGATGTCCTTGTTTGTGACTTTTGCGGCTTCGTCGAGCGTCATGCCTTTGACCAGCTCGGTGAGAGCGGAGGAGGAAGCGATGGCGCTTGCGCAGCCGAAGGTCTTGAATTTGACATCGGAAATTCTGCCGCTGTCATCAAGTTTGAGATATAACTTGAGCGCGTCGCCGCAGGTGATGTTTCCCACTTCCGCGACGGCGTCCGGGTTTTCAATTTCGCCCACATTGCGCGGGTTGAGAAAATGATCCATTACTTTGTTGGTGTAATCCCACATGGAGTCTTCCTCGCTTTCTTGCTTTAAGTTTTTATCATGAGGTAATTTACTACTGAAACAGTGAATTGACAAATAAAGTTCCATAAAAAATAAAAAAAATCATGAAGAGTCCGGAAAATATTTTCAGGAAGAGAGCACAAAAGTACCGGAAATAGCAAAAAAATCCTGTTTGCGTTTTATCGATTCCGGACTACATTAAACGCGGAAACCCGCAGGAAAATGAGCGGGCGGAAAAACAAAATGAGGTGTATGATGGCTCGAAATGCAAAGATTTCATTCATGGGGGCGGGAAGCACAGTTTTCGTAAAAAATGTTCTGGGCGACTGCATGTTCAAAGAGGCTCTGAAGGATGCTGAGATCGCGCTTTACGACATTGACGCGACCCGTCTGAAAGAATCGGAAAAGGTTCTGAACTCGCTGAATCACAGCATCAACGGGGGACGCGCAACGGTCAAGACCTATCTCGGACCCGAAAACCGCAAGGAGGCGCTCCGCAATACAAACTTTGTGGTGAACGCAATCCAGGTCGGCGGATACGAACCTTCAACGGTGATCGACTTTGAGATTCCGAAGAAGTACGGTCTGCGGCAGACGATTGCCGACACGCTCGGAATCGGCGGCATTTTCCGTGCGCTCCGCACAATTCCGGTGATGCTTGATTTCGCCCGCGACTTGGAAGAGGTCAGTCCCGAGGCGTGGTTCCTCAACTACACGAACCCGATGGCGATGCTCACCGGAGCAATGCTGAAGGGAAGCTCCATCAAAACGGTCGGTCTCTGTCATTCCGTTCAGGTCTGCATCAGTTCTCTGCTCGACACGCTTGACCTTTACAAGGGCGAGGGTGAGCGTGACGACATTTTCGGCAAGATCGCCGGAATCAACCACATGGCGTGGCTGCTGAACCTCCGCAAGGGCGGAAAGGACATCTACCCCGACGTCAAGCGTGTCGCGGCGGAAAAACTCGCGCAGTGGCGCAAGGCGGACAAGGACAAACCCGTCAATATGGTTCGTCTGGAAATGATGCTGAAATTCGGCTACTATGTGACCGAATCCAGCGAGCACAACGCCGAATACATGCCCTACTGGATCAAGGCGAATTATCCGGAGCTGATCGGCGAATACAACATTCCGCTGGATGAATATCCGCGCCGCTGTGTGAAGCAGATCGAAAACTGGAAACACCAGTATGCGGAACTCTGCTCGAAAGAGGTTCTGGAACACAAGCCGTCGCGCGAATACGGCGCGGGCATCATGAACGCAATTATGACGGGCGAGACATTCCAGATCGGCGGAAATGTGATGAACAACGGCATGATTCCCAATCTGCCGCACGACGCTGTCGTTGAAGTGCCGTGTCTGGTTGACGCGAACGGCGTTCAGGGAACATATGTGGGCGATCTGCCGCAGATCTGCGCGGCGCTGAACCGCACGAACATCAACGTCCAGCTCATGACGATCGAGGCGGCGCTCACGCGGAAACGCGAATGCATCTATCAGGCGGCGATGATGGATCCGCATACCGCGGCGGAACTCAGCATCGACAAGATCATTGCGATGTGCGACGACCTGATCGAAGCGCACGGAAATTATCTCCCGAAATATCACTGAGCGTTGTGAACGTCTCAAAAAGATTGCGGCTCCTCCCGTTCATCCGGAGAGGAGCCGCAAATTGTTTTAAATGAAAAGGTTTGAATCAGACCCGGACCTGTCCGATGATTTCGGTTACGGATTTGCAGCCGTGGCGTTCGAGATAGTCGGAGATTCCGCTGAGAACTTTGACCGGGGCGAGCGGATCGGCGAAAATTGCGGTGCCGACGGCTATCGCGGAGGCTCCGGCGAGCAGAAATTCCACAGCGTCTTCCCCGCTGAAAATTCCACCCATGCCGATGATCGGAATATCGACGGCGCGCGCGGTTTCGTAGACCATTTTGACGGCGACAGGTTTGACGGCGGGACCGCTGAGTCCGCCGGTGATGTTGGCAATCTTCGGGCGGCGCGTCTCAATGTCGATTGCCATGGCGGGAATGGTGTTGATCATGGAGACAATGTCGCTGCCGTTTGCCGCTGCTGCGCGGGCAAATTCGGGCATGCTCCTGACGTTCGGGCTCAGCTTGGTGATGAGCGGAAGTTTTGTTGCGGACCGGACGGCGGCGATGACCTTGCCCATTGCTGCGGTGTCGGAGCTGAAGGAGATTCCGCCTTCCTTGACGTTCGGACAGGAGACGTTGATTTCCAGAGCGGCGATGCCGTCGGAATCGGCGTCGAGGCGCTCGGCGACGTAACGGTAGTCGTCGACGCTCTTGCCCCAGATGTTGACGATGGTTTTGCAGTTGTGCTTGCGGAGCCAGGGAAGATAGTGGTCGTCGTGCAGGAACTTTTCGATGCCGGGACCCTGGAGACCGATGGCGTTGATCATGCCGGAGGTGACTTCTGCGACACGGGGTGTGGGGTTGCCGTGAACCGGTTTCGGGGCGACGCCTTTGACGACGACCGCGCCGAGAATGGAGGGATCGAAGAATTCTTCGTATTCGCTTCCGTAGCCGAATGTTCCGGATGCGGTCATGACGGGGTTCGCAAGTTCGAGCGGACCGAGTTTCACAGAGAGATCAGGCTTCATAGTACACCTCCTCGGCGGTATAGACGGGTCCTTCCTTGCAGGTGCGCGAGTAGCGCCAGCCGTCGGGCGAGGAGGGATCTTTCATTTTGACGACACAGGCGAAACATGCGCCGATTCCGCAGCACATGTGCTGGTCGAGACTCAGATAGCATTTGACGTTTTTTGCAACGGCGAGACGGCCGAGCGCCATGAGCATCGGAGTGGGGCCGCATGCGTAAAGAACGGGCGTTTTCGGGGCGTCGGCGAGCGCCTTGTTGAGCAGTTCGGTGACAAGTCCCTTGTGTCCGAGCGAGCCGTCCTGGGTCGCAAGGCGGACGTCGTATCCGGCGGCTTCGTATTCTTCAGAAAGGATGATATCGGCTGCGGAGCGTGCGCCGAGCAGGAGCATTCCCTTGTTGAGGGAACGTTTCGCGAGCGGGAGAATCGCGGCGGAGCCGTAGCCTCCTGCGACGAGAACCGGAGTTTCGTCACAGCCGGGCATCGGGTAGCCTTTGCCGAGGGGGCCCATGACATTGCAGGACTGTCCGGGGAGCATTTCCGCGAGTTCGGCGGTGCCGGAGCCGACAACTTTGTAAACCACGGTGAGAGTTCCCGCTTCGGGATCGTATCCGCAGATGCTGAAGGGGCGGCGCAGAATGCGGTCGCGCAGGGATGGAATGTGAATGTGAACGAACTGTCCGGGCTGAGCCTTTGCGGCGATCTCCGGAGCGTGGAACACGATTTTCCGGTAGAGACCCTTGAGACAGCGGTTTTCCAGAATGCTGCAATCGGATGTCATAATTTTTTCTTTCCAGTTGAATTTTTCAAACAGTATGGTATTATAATACGCGAAAGCGGAATTAACAAACCTGCAGAGGTGTTTTTATGCTGAAATTTATGGAAAATCTGGCGAAAAAGGCCGGAGACATGGCTCTGGAGGAGCGGAAACACTTCTCCCGCGAGGAAATTCATTTCAAAAATCCGAAAGATCTGGTGACCGACGTCGACCGCAAAGTCGAGCTGTTCATCCGCGCAGAAATTGAAGCTGCGTATCCGGATCACGCGATTCTCGGCGAGGAGGGCGGAACCACAAACGAAGGCAAGTCGGAATATCTCTGGATTATCGACCCGATCGACGGGACAACCTCTTTTGTTCACGGCTCGCCGATGTATTCGGTTTCCATCGGACTGCACCGGAACGGGAAGCCGTATGCGGGGGCGATTTACCAGCCGCGTCTGAACGAACTCTATTCCGCGATTCTCGGCGGCGGGGCGAAGTGCAACGGCGAACCGATTCACGTCTCACGTCATTCGGAGCTGGTGAACTGTCTCGGCATTACCGGCTTTGCGTGTCTGCGCGCGGGTCTGAAGAAGAACAATCTGCCGCACTTCTGCCGCATCGCACCGCTGATCCGCGACATCCGGCGGTACGGTTCCGCGGCATACGACCTCTGCGCAGTCGCCTCCGGTTCCGCGGATTTCTTCTGGGAGATGGAGCTTCAGCCGTACGATATTGCGGCGGGCGAGATCATTCTCACGGAAGCCGGCGGACGGATTTCCGATTTTTCCGGCGGAGCGGGATACCCGAAGCGGGGAATTCTCGCATCCAACGGCATAATTCACGATGAGATTCTGCAGCTGCTTGCAATGGATTGACCGATGCCGCAAAACGTCGCCAGAATCGCGCTAAATCTTTCGCTTGACCGTTTTTTTGATTACCGGATACCGGAGCATCTGCTCGGAAAGGTGCGGACGGGAAGCAAAGTCAATATTCCGTTCGGGAACGGGCTTGCTCTGCGGAGCGGTTACGTGATGGAGATCTCCGACCGTTCGGAGTTTCCGGATTTGCGCGCGGTTGATTCGATCTGCGCCAATTCGCCGGAGATTCCGGATCCGCTTCTGAAACTTGCTGAGTGGATGGCGCTCTACTACTGCTGTCCGCGCGAACTGGCGGTGCGCAACCTTCTGCCCGGAGCGGTGCGCAGCGGAAAAATCAAACCGCGGACACGCCCGCACTGCCGTCTGGGCGATACCGCGAAGGCTGCGGAATATATCGAAAAGAACGCCCGTGCAAAAGCGCGCGTCGCTCTGCTGAAGACTCTGATGCTGGAACATGAACTGCCGCAGGATATTCTTCTGCTCAAGGCGGGGGCGGGAAAAGGGGCGCTCGATGCTCTGGTCAAAGAGGGAATCGTCGACCGCGAGGAAATTGTGGACGACCGCGACCCGTTCAAGGGCGCGTCGGTGATTCCGACCAAACCGCTGACGCCGACTCCGGAACAGGCGGAGGCACTGAAAATTATTTTCGACACGATGGAGGGGCGCACGGGAAAACATGTCGTCCTGCTCCACGGCGTCACCTGCTCCGGCAAAACGGAGGTTTATCTTCAGGCGATTGCAAAGGCTCTGGAACAGGGCGGCGAAGCGATTGTGCTTGTTCCGGAAATCTCGTTGACGCCGCAGACAGTGGAGCGCTTCCGCGCCAGGTTCGGCGATATGGTGAGCGTGCTTCACAGCGGACTCTCCGAAGGGGAGCGGCATGACGAATGGATGAAAGTTCACTCGGGACGGGTCCGCATTGCCGTCGGGGCGCGCTCCGCGCTGTTCGCTCCGTTCACGAAACTGAAGCTGATTGTGGTGGATGAGGAACATGAACAGTCGTACAAGCAGTCGGAGGCGCCGCGGTACAATGCGCGCGACGTCGCTGTCATGCGCGGCAAACTGGAGGGCGCAACGGTGATTCTCGGTTCCGCCACGCCGTCGTTGGAATCACATTACAATGCCGCCGTCGCGGGCAAATACGCACACGCGCGGATGCTCAAACGAAGCGATCCGCGTATTGTCCTGCCCGATGTGCGGATTATCGACATGCGCTGTGAAGAGACGGACGACGGGCTGCGTCCGGTGCTCTCAAAAGAGCTGATCCGGGGCGTCCGCGAGCGCATCAGCGTCGGAGAGCAGAGCATTATTTTCCTGAACCGGCGCGGTTTCGCAAAGCAGATGGTCTGCGAAGACTGCGGGTTCGTCGCGCGCTGTCCCGACTGTTCCGCCGCATATACCTACCACCGGAAGATGCAGATTCTGACATGTCATCTCTGCGGTGCGATGGTCTCCGCTTACGAGAAGTGTCCGCAGTGCGGTTCGGAAAAAATCCGTTATTCGGGCGCGGGAACGGAGAAGGTCGAGAACATGGCGTTTGCGGTGTTCAAGGATGCGCGGATCGCCCGGATGGATTCGGATTCAATGACGCGTCCGAGTCTGTATGAAGAGATTCTTGGCAAATTCCGCCGGGGAGAGATCGACATTCTGATCGGAACGCAGATGATTGCAAAGGGACTTGATTTCCCGAACGTCACTTTTGTGGGCGTTGTGAATGCGGACATGGGGCTTTTTCTGCCGGATTTCCGCGCGGCGGAGCGGACGTTCCAGCTGTTGACGCAGGTCGCGGGGCGCGCGGGACGCGGCGAACACCGCGGCGAGGTTCTGATTCAGACCAGCAACCCGTTCAATTCCGCGATCACTGCGGCGGCGAACCATGACTGCGATACGTTTTACGCAGATGAACTGCCGGTGCGCGAGGAACTGAAGTTTCCTCCATACGGACATGTGATTGCGCTTCATTTCGACGGGGAGGACCCGCAGAAGATCGAGTCCTATGCGGCGCAGCTCATGGAGCGTATTCAGCCGTATCTGGATCCGGAGACGGAGGTCACGGAGCCGATGCCCGCGCCGATCGAACGCATCAAGGGAAAGTTCCGCTACATGGCGACTTTCCGTGCTGGAAAGCTGGGGCGTCTCAAGCAGGTTCTGCGCTATGAAACATGCCGGAACCAGCCGCGCGGGCTGCAGGTTTATCTGGATATTGATCCTGTTTCAATGCTGTAACAGCTTTGAGAGGTTTTCCGCAAGCAGAGCGGCTCCTTCCGCATTCGGGGTGACGCGGTTGCGGGAATAATACTTCGGGGAATCGGGAAGGAGATGTGTGCCCTCGATGACGCGGATTTTCTGTTTCTTTCCGAACTCCCGGACGGCGGCGGCGTAAGGCGCGGCGCTTTTTTCAAGCGGAGTGACAAATACAATCTCTGCATTCGGTGCGGCGGAGCGGAAGGTTTCCGTGAAGCGTTCCAGATTCTTCCTGAAAACCGGAATGGTTGTGCCGAATCTTCTGTCGAATGAGCCTGTCATGACAATCAGAATGTCCGGTTTCGGGAGCGCGAGAAATTCCGCATGGTTCGGGGTGAGGAGCGTATCCGCCATGACGGCGTCGATGATTTCCCAGTTCAAGGAACGTCCGAGCAGATAGGAGAATGATTGATGCACGGGGAGAATTTCGCTGCTGCTGGCGAGGTCGCCGTAAAGGACGGCGCGTTTCGCGAACGGCTTTGGATCGGCGAACTTCGCGCGGTCGTTGACGGAGATTCCGAGGAAATCGACGGAGTCGCCGGAGGGAAGAATGACGTCGAATGTGTGCATGGCGCCGTCGGAGGGGATCCGGAAGGAGACGTCGCGGGAAAAATAGCGCGTGCGCTTGCGGCGGTCTGCGGGGAGGTTGAAGGTGTATTCCTGCTTCCAGTCTCCGTCGACGAGGAAAATTCCGGTGCTTTCGAGCGGAACTTCGGGGAGGTGAAGCCCGTTGTAGCGGAGTTTCACGCGGATGTTGCGGCTGTCGGTCCGGAAACGGATGCGTGCGCCGGGGTTGTCATGCTCCAGATGGTCACGGTGCGGCATGAGACGGCTGAATTTCATGGCATGATTCCGGCGTGCGCCCTCGATAAAGGTTTTCGAGAGGACGCCGGAATAGTGCAGCCGCGGATCGTCCGGAGCAATTTCAAGCGCGGCGAGCGGGAGCGCCGCGAGCAGCAGGAGCAGAAGGATGTTTTTCATTTCTTCTGATCCAGGAAGTAGCCGGTCAGAGTGCATTTTGCGATGATTTTCCCGTCGGAATTCCGGGCGACGGCTTCGCAGACGCAGGTCGTCCGGCCGTTGTGAACGAGCGTTGCCGTGGCGGTGATCTTCGGTCCCTTGCCCGGACGGAGGTACGAGATGGAGCTGTTGAGTCCGATGCAGGGGCGTCCGGTGGACCAGGAGGCTCCGGCGAACGCAAAGTCACAGAGCGTGTAGATCGCGCCGCCCTGCACGACGTCGTGTCCGTTCAGGGAGTCTTCCGAAACATCGTATTCGGCTTCGGCGCAGCATTCGCCGACGCTGGTGAGACGCATGGAGTTGAATGCGCAGAAGCGGTCGACTTTGTTGAGTTTTTCCTTGATTTCTTCAAAATTGATCATGGTTCACCTCAGGCGTATTTGTGTTTGAGCATTTTGAGATAGGGTGCGGGATCGAGCGTTCCGTTTCCGGTCGCGATCTTGAGAATTTCCGATGTGCTGTATTTGGCTCCGTAGATGTGGACATGGGAGCGGAGCCATTCGCGGAGCGGGGTGTAATCACCCTGCGCGATGCTCTGCGGAATTTCGGGGAGATCCTTGAGAGCGGCGTTCCAGAGCTGGGCGGAGATGACGTTCCCGATTGCATAGGAGGGGAAGTAACCGAATTCGCCCATTGCCCAGTGAACATCCTGAAGCACGCCTTCGGTATCGTTCCGGATTTCGATTCCGAGCAGGTCTTTCATTCCGGCATTCCAGGCGTCGGCAAGATCGGCGACTTTGAGTTTGCCTTCGAGCATCGCTTTTTCAAGTTCGAAACGCAGAATGATGTGCATGTTGTACGTCAGTTCATCGGCTTCCACGCGGATGGGGGAGGCTTCGACGATGTTGAGTGCGGCGAGGAACTTTTTCATCGGGACGTTTTTGAGTGCGGCGGGGTAGAGTTTCTGCACACGCGGATACCAGAACTGCCAGAATTCCGGCGAGCGTGCAACCAGATTTTCCCAGAGACGGGACTGGGATTCATGGACCGAGAAAGAGGCTCCGTCGCCGAACGGCGTGCGCGCGTAACGTTTGTCGATTCCCTGTTCATAGAGGGCGTGTCCGCCTTCGTGCACGGAACTGAAGAGGGCGGAGAAGGGCTTTCCGGGGAAGACTTTTGTAGTGACGCGGACGTCGTAGAGCCCGATGGTCGTGGTGAACGGATGAACGGTTGTATCCTGCCGTCCGCAGTTCCAGTCATAGCCCATGCGGGTGAGAACCTCTTCGGTGAGCTTGATCTGTTTTGCCGCGGGAAATGAACCGTTGAGGAACGAGGTGTCCGGCGCGGGTTTTTCGAGAGCGGAACGGATGATTGCGGACTGCTCTTTTTTCAGTCGCGCAAAGACGGGTTCGAGTTCGGCGCAGGTGACTCCTTCATCGAAGCGGTCGAGGAGCGGGTCGTAGGGATGTTCATACGGTTCAAACCAGGAGAGACGTTCGAAGGTGAGGTCGAGGAGTTCCTGGAGATGCGGAGCGAAGATTTTGAAATTCTTTTCTTCGCGGGCGCGTTCCCATGCGGAGCTGGCGCGAGAACAGGCTTCGGCGTTGCGGCGGACCCATTCGGCCGGGAGACGGTGTTCCTTTTCGTAGTCTCTGCAGACTTTTTCGATGAGACGGCGGTCATCGGAGTCCGGATCAAGTTTTTTTGCTTTGTGCCGGAGTTTTCCGATGAGTTTTCCGAATTCGCGTGAAGTGATTTTTTCGTGGGCGATTTCCCCGAGTGTGGCGAGCTGGAGGGAACGCGAGTCGATGGAACCGGGGGCCATGTAAGTGCGCATATCCCAGTCGAGCAGTTCGGAGGCGGCGCGGAGGTCGGAGACGGCGCCGAGAATGTTTTTCAGTTTTTCCAGTTTTTCAGCAAAGCTCATGATGATTACTCCCATTTGTACGTGTTGAAGTTTCCCTTGAGGCGCCGTTCCATGATCCACGAGACGGGGGTAAGGAGATGGGACATTGCGTCGAAGGGAAGTGTATTGCGGAGAAGTTCCGCGCGCACGCGGACGTCGAAGCTGTTGTCGGCCCAGCGGTAGTTGCCGCGGGCGTTGAGGGAGACGAGGCCGCCGTTGCTGCGCAGGTCTTCAAATTCGAGTTTTTCGCCGGCGAGCCGGAAATCTCCGTTGATTTTTGTGATGGAACCGAAACTTTCGAGCGACCAGACCTGTCCGATGATGCGCAGGAAACTTCCGAGCAGGGGAACGGTCCAGAGGTTGGAGCCGGAGATGGTCATCTGTCCGCTTCCGTCGAGCTGGAGTCTGCTTCCGGCTTTATAGGACATTGCGGCGTCAAGGTTCATGGAAAGAAGAGCGTTTTTGTACTCTTCCGGTGTTTTTCCGGCATCGACGCGGAAGCCCTGGAGGACGGAGAGCATGTTTGCGGAGGAGAGGCGTGCGCTGATGTTTCCCTTCTCTGTGTTGAAATTGTAGCAGTAGTCCATCTGGAGTCTTCCTCCGCAGAAATGCCCTTCGCCGCTGCGGAAGGAGGCTGTGGCGTTTTCATAGAGGAGAAGAGTGTCGAGGTCGGTGATGCGGATTCCCTGCCAGCGGCAGGAGCCGTTGGTGATGAGGGCGCGGAAACGGGTGTTGTCGGCATTGCTGTAGTCAATGACTCCGCTGGCTTCGACAGCCATGGGGAATGGGAAGTCGATGTAGCTGGTCCGCCATGCGGGATAGAGTGTGCGGATCATGTCATTGCCCGCGATTGTGCTGGAGAGCTGGAAGTTGAGAACGCCGTCCGGCTTTTTGAACGAGAGGTCTTTCCCGGAGGGGCGGTAGTCGGCGGAGATGCGCATTTTGCCTTCTGCGGTTTCGAGGATGACGTCTGGAAGGATCAGATGATTTTCCGCATCGATGATAAACCGTGCCGCGCCGTAGCGGAAAGGAATGCGGTTGTAGGCAAAGTCGCGGATGACCATGGTTCCGGTGAGAAAATAGAAGGGGTCTTTTCCGTAATCGGCGGAGAGGTCGGCGGAGAGTTCGATTGTATCCGGGGCAGTCGGCCATTTGATGTCGCGGGTCAGGCTGTTGACGAAGTCGCGGTTGGACTTTCCGAATGCTTCGAGCATGGCGGAGGGGGAGCCGGAGCAGACGACGCTTGCGGAGATGCTCTGCATGCCGGGTTCGCAGCGGAGTCTTCCTGTGACACGCGACCCTCCGGGCAGGAGCGCTTCGATGTTCCGCAGAATAATG
Organism: Lentisphaeria bacterium UBA4640; assembly: GCA_002405835.1. GTDB lineage: Bacteria > Verrucomicrobiota > Lentisphaeria > Victivallales > UBA1829 > UBA1829. Next base: position 85,788 of record DHMO01000005.1, read on the forward strand.
GCTTCCGAAGAAAACTTGACGTCTGAAGCGATGGAGGAGACGGGGATGTTTTTGATTTGCAGATTGTTCAGCTGGACGCGGAAGTTTCCGGTGATTGCATCGATGTTGCGGAGCGGGAAGGAGAGTTCGCCCTGAACCGAGACGGATGTGGAGCTTGCGGGAGTGTGCAGCTGGACGTTTTCCTGAACGAGAGCGGCGATGTTCGGAGGGAGGACTTTGAGGTGGTTCGCCGCATTTGCCTTGCCGTTCAGGGCGGCGCTGAAATGTTCGTTGTCGAGCTGGAAGGTCCCGTAAATGTTTCCGCCGCCGCGCAGCGAGGCGTTGCGGAGCGTTCCGTTCAGGTTCTGTCCGTCGGCTTTGAGTTCCAGGGAAATGTCATGGAATCCGAGCTTCTGGATGCTGAGGTTCTGAACGTGCAGAGAGAGCAGCCCTTTGCAGGAGCCGCTGGAAAGATTGAAGTTTTCAAGGGTTCCTTCAAAATCGACGAGGGCTGCGCGGACGCCGAGAGTTGAGAGCGCGCTGTTCTGCACCGGAGCGCCGAGGAGACGGATGAGGTCATTGAATCTGCAGCGTCCGCGAACGCGTCCGTTGGCGGCACTGTATGAGGCGTCGTAGGTTCCGTTTGCGTCGATGAATGAGTCTTTCCCGAGTTTGACGGAGATGCGGTCGAGGGAGAAAATGCCGTTTTTGAGGGAAGCCTCTTCGTGGATGGAGCGTATCCGGACGCCGTTGTAGCGGAATGCGGGGAGCGTGAATTCCGCACGGGCGGTGGACTGGTTGAAGTCCATGATGTCCAGGTCGAATTCGAGTGTGCATGCGGGTGCTCCGGAGAATTCCTGCGAATAGATTTCGTGGAGAGTCCGCAGTGCTTTGCGGCGCATGGGAAGCGGAATTTCCCGGACGAATTCCGCATACGGATTTGCCGGCGGCGCCGCGAGCTGTGCGGCGGGTGGGGCGGCAGGTTTGCGCTCCTCCGTTTTTTCCGGTTCCGAATGGAAGCTGTCGAGCCATTTCGCGCTGGAGTAATAGAGCAGATTGCGGACGGTTCCGTGCATGGCGAAGCGGATGCCGTTGAGCGAGCCGGAGGCGCGGTTGATGCGGAGGCGTCCGGGGGCGCCGGAGAGGGATGCGTCAACATTGGAGATGAGCAGACGGTCCAGAGCGCCTTCCGCACCGGATTCGGGGAACAGCGGGAGTGCGGCTGTTGCTCCGGCAACACGCATGACGAACGGAAGTTCTCCGCGGAAGAAGCGCACGGGGGAGACTTTGAGCTGGACGCGTGTGGCGCGGAATTGCGGCATATCGGCTCCGGCGGTCAGCGAAACGTCGGTTCCGATGATTCCGTTCCAGAGGCCGGCGCGGAGCGAAGAGAGGGTCAGAGTGTAGCCGTACTGCCGGGCTTTGTGTTCAAGACAGCGGCGGACCACATCGGGAACTCCGATGTATTCCATGCAGAAATCGGCAATGACAAGCACAATCAGGAGAGCTGTTGTCACGGCAGCGAGCCAGCGCAGACGGCGGCTGTTGAGACATGCGCGGATCAATGACATCGGGCTCTCCTGTGTTAAAGAATCTTGATTCAAGAGGTAATTTGCCCCGTAAGAGCAAAAATACAAATGGAAAAATCAAGATATTCCCGATTTTTATTCTGTCAGCTTTGTCAGCGTTGCGCAGAGCGCTTTCTGTGTAATGGGTTTCAGCAGAATCGCATCAAAGAGCTTCTCCTGTTCGTCGTTGAACAGAATATCCGCGGTGAGAGCGGCGATTTTCGTCTGCCGGAGATCCGGGTTCGCACGGATCTGTTCCGCGAGTTCTTTGCCGCTCATGCCGGGCATCCGCAGGTCGGTGAGGACGATGTCCGCGGGTGCCTGCTGAAGCATTTCAAGGGCTTCGGCTCCGGAGGATGCCTGCCGGACGGGGATGTGGTTCTTCCAGAGCATCGCGGAGAGAACTTTTAGATTGATGCGTGAATCGTCCACAATCAGGATGTTCGGAGTGCGGGAGAGTTTTTCCGGTTTGAACTGTTTGCGTGACTCCTGTGCTTGCGCGGAAATTTTGACATCGCGGAGGGTGAGTGTGAAGGTTGAGCCGGAGCCCTCTTTGCTGTCGAGGTCGAGCGATCCGTTCATGGCGGTTGCAAGGCGGCGCGCAATGGCGAGACCGAGTCCGGTTCCGTTTGCGCGCTGGGCGCTTGAGTTGGCCGTATCCTGCACGAAAGGTTCGAAGATGGTTGCCTGAATGTCCTTTGTGATGCCTTTGCCCGTATCGGAAACCTGGATTTTGAGTTCCGGCGCATGGTAGAAAATGTTCAGAGCGACGGTTCCGTGTTCGGTGAATTTGACGGCGTTGCTGAGGAGGTTCATCAGAATCTGCTTGATGCGCTGTGCGTCCAGTTCAAACACCGGGAGATCTTCGGGGCAGTTGAAAACGAGCTTGAGTCCTTTCAGCATGGCCATCTGCTGGAAGACGGCCTTGAGTTCCTGCAGCAGGTCGTTCAGGACGGTTGGCGCGGGGACGATGTTCATGCGGGCGGATTCGAGCTTGGAGAAGTCGAGGATGTCGTTGATAAGGCTCAGAAGGTTTTTCGCGGAGTAGTTGATTCCGCTGACATATTCGCGCAGCTCTTCGGGCGACGGGCTGGAATTGCGGAGCAGGTCGGAGAAGCCGATGACGGCGTTGAGCGGGGTGCGGAGCTCATGGCTCATGGTCGCGAGGAACACGCTCTTCGCCCGGGTTGCGGCCTGTGCGGCGTCACGCGCATCGGAGAGATCCTTGATGTAGGCTTGACGGCGCAGGACAAGTTCGATCATCTGCGCAATGGACGGAATGATTTGCTGCTGCAGCGGGGTGAGGGTGATGTCCTTGTCTTTGTAGACAAGTCCCCAGCAGCCCCAGAGAACGCCCTTTTTGAAGATCGGCATTGTGTAGATGCGTTTGACATGGTTGTCACGGAGAATGCTGATCCAGAAATCGCGGTTGTCACCGTAATGTCTGGTGCGTTGGAGGTCGAAGACGCGGAGTTTGCTCTTCTGAGGTCTTTTGAACCAGTCATTGAGCGTGTGGAAATGCTGCATGGCGAAAGTCTCCATGATGGGCTTGACGCCTTTGGCGCAGTACTCTTCGATGAATTCTGCATGGTGTTTTTCTTCATTATAGTGAACGAGATAGCAGCGGTCGCCCTGGAAGTATTCGCCGAGAATGCGGAGAATGGAGGTGAGGGCGGTGTCCTTGAAGTCGCCGAGAACGGTACGGAGACATTCATTTTGCACGCGTTCATTCTGGGTGCGGTAGTAGAGGTCGTCGACGTCGATTCCCACGCCGAGCATGGCGGGGCATCCGAAAATTTCTTTGGAGAGATAGACGAAGTCTCCGCGCTGGCGGCGTCCGTCGAGAACGTATTCGGTTTCGCGCGCCTGTTTCGTTTTTAGAATATCTGTCAGATTGGCTTTCAGATATGGATAGAGTTCAGGCGAGATGTCGTTGAGTTTTGCGACTTTTCTTTTGATTTTTGAATTGCGGTAAAGCAGAACATTTTCCTGCGGGTCGACGGCGAGCACGCGGATGGGGAGTTTCTGGAATACGCGGCGGATCTGTGTTGCGAGCTGGCGGTAGCGGAATGTGAAGAAAATTGCGAGAAGCGCAATCAGGATCAGAGCTCCGGCGATACAGGAAAAGATGTAAATCTGATATTTGTACTGTTCGAAGAAACTTTTTCCCCGTCCGAAAATGACGGCACTGGAAGGAATGCGGGAATCCGGGATGTCATAGAACCGGAGCATGGATTCATTCAGAATTGTCTTCGGGGGAACATTGGTTATTTTCGGAACGCGTTTTCCGTCGAGAATGTCAAGAGTGAGCTGAGCTGCGACTTTGCCGTAGGCGTTGGAATCCTTCATGACTCCGCCGACCGCACCGAAGCGCAGCAGGGCGCTGTGGGTGATGAAGAGCGGGAGATCCGCCCGGTTTGCAAGGTGGTTCATCATGTTCTGGAGCGTGGATGCGGTGACGGCGGAACGGGAGAACCAGCCCTGATAGATGACAACGGCGTCTTTGGAATTCTTGTCGACGAATTCAAGCATCCGTTTCGGACTCATGGTTTCGTTATCCGGAGCAATGAGCTGGAGGTCGGGAATTTGGCGGATTGCATGCTGCGCCTGCGCACGGAGTTCCTGTCCGACTTTGTTCCAGTGAGTGAGGAGAATGACTTTTTTCTTCTGGGGAAAGAGCTTCCGGATCAGTTTCAGGTTTTCGGTAATGGGGAGGTCCTGGAACATGTAGACGATATTGCCTTTTTTAGGCACGCGGTTTGCCAGCGAGGTCTGGAGTCCGCACGCGAGAATGGTCACGGAAGGGGGGATGGAATCCAGTTCGTCTTTGAGCAGTTCGAGCGGCGGGGCGGCAAAGGTGACGACGATGCGGTAGTATCCGCTCTTGATTCTCTTGAGAACCTCGCGGAAGCGTTCCATTTTTTCTTCCGGGTAGGGCTTGTGCGGGGTGTCGAGGCTGAACATGTCGACAAGGTAGGCGCCGCCGGCGCTGTTGAGTGCGGTCAGGTATTCATTGCTTTCCGAGAAGTACTGGACAAATGCGGTCGAGAACGGGGAAAACATGAGAATTCTCGGCGGAACAAGGTCGCCGTTTTCTTTGAGGTCAGTTTCCGCGAAGAGCGCCGCGGGGAGCAGAACGGCTGCCAGAAGGACAAGACCGAGCCGGAGATGTCTGAACATGATAATATTCCTTATTTTATTATTTTTTCTTTGAGAACCCGGCAGAGAAAGAGCGGGTTGCCGAGCACGTACCGCCGGAAAAGCCGCACGGGTTCCTGATAGAGACGATAGAGCCATTCGATTCCGGCGCGGCGCATCCAGAGCGGAGCGCGGGGAATTCGTCCGGAGACGAAGTCGAGCAGACCTCCGACCGCGAGAGCCGCGCCGCAGCGCAGTTCCTTCCGGTGTGCGTCAATCCATTTTTCCTGTGCGGGAACGCCGAATGCGACGAGCAGCAGATCGGGATTTGCTGCGTTGATCTCATCAATTGTCCGCAGCTCCTCTTCCGCATCTGCAAAATATCCGTGATGTGTTCCGGCGATCCGTGCGGCGGGATAGAGCCTGCGTACATTTTCCACCGCCGCTTCCGCCACGCCCGGACGCGCGCCGAGAAGATAGAGCGTGCGGCGTCCGTCGCAGAGAAGCGGGAAAAGATCGGTGCCGTTGACGTTTTCCGGAACGTCGAATCCGAGGAGGCGCCCCGCCGTTTTGACGCCGCTTCCGTCGGGCCATACGGCGTCCGCATGATTCAGAATCCCGCGGTACGCGCGGTCGCTGTATGCAAGATTGAGACAGTGCGCATTGACAAAGAATAGTTCTGCGCAGAGTCCCGTTTCGTGGGCGCGCTGAACGGCGGAATCAATTTGCGCGAGTGCATTGGTCATGGTGCAGTTGTCAATGGGCACTCCGAAGACGGACGGACGTTTCGCTTTGTGTTCGCGGAAGATCTGTTCGAGGATTTGCGCATTGTTTTCCCAGGAGAATTCCGCTGCACGATGATATCCTTTCTGAATGCGCCCGGCATTTCCTTCGCGGTCGGTGAGGAGCGTGCGCATGGCGTCTGCGATTTCATCAATGTTTTCGGGATCGAAGAGAATGGCGCATCCTTCGCCGATTTCCCCGAGCGAGGAAGTCGCGGAGCAGGCGCAGGGGACACCGCGGTGCATCGCTTCAATCAGGGAGAGTCCGAAGCCTTCGAAGAGCGAGGGAAAAATGTAGCCGGAGGAGGCGGAGAACGCCTCGTCCAGATCGGCATTGTCAATGAATCCGGGAAAGTGAAAATGATCTGCGTGCGGACTCTGTTCCGCGGCGGCGAAGACTGGTTCCGAGCCTTCCCACTTTGCGCCGGGCATGACAAGGTCGAAGCGGTCCGCGAGTTCCGCCGGAAGACTGTCGAATGCCTGAATCAGCCGGACGTGGTTTTTGCCCGGGTGTTCGAGACGGGAAATGTAGAGCAGATACGGACGGCGGAGTCCGATCCGTTCGCGCCACGGTGTTCCGTTTTTTACTGCGGGAACGGAGAGCGTGAGACCGTCGGGAACCAGACGGAGTTTTTCGTGCGGGATGTGCCAGAACTTTTCAAGATCATTTTGCGTGGACTTGCTGATTGCGGCGACAACGGGGGCGCGGCGGACGAAAAAGGGGAGAACATGGCGGATGTAGAACATGCGGAACGCATCGTATTTCGCTTTCACATGATACTGCGAGAGATCGTGTACGATGGCGATTGTGAAGCATGGATAGAATGCGAATGCACGCCGGTTCGCCGCGCAGATGACGCAGAAATCGAATTGTTCTTTCCGCACGCGGAACGGAAGAATGAAGAGGTGATAAAGCATGGAGAAGACGGCGCGGCGGGTCCAGCGCGGCAGGAGAATTTTGTTGTATTCGGGGAACTGTTCCGCAGCATCGGGTTCGAGAATCAGAGTGAGTTCGTGTCCGGCTTCGGAGAGAGCCTTCACCTGTTCGCGGATGCAGACGGAGATTCCGGATTTGCCTTTATCGAACGGGACGCAGGAAACAAGGATTTTCATTTTACATTCTCCATAAGCGCGCGGACGGAGTTGAGAAAATGTTCGCGGCTGAAATTCTGTTTGACGAACCGGACGGCGTTTGTGCTCATGCGGATTGCTGCGTCGCGGGTATGGCTTTCGATGGCGCGGGCGAGCGCGGCAGTGTCGCCTTCGGGAACGGCGTATCCGGCGGAGTCGGGCAGCCAGTCTTCCACACCGCCGAGACGGAACGCTGCGACGGGGAGTCCGTGAGCGAGAGCTTCGAGTCCGCCGAGTCCGAACGGTTCCTGCCAGCGAGTCGGGAAGATGAGCAGGTCGGCGCGGTTCAGATATGTTTCCGGGGCGGAGACCCAGCCGGTGAATTCGACGCGGTCCGCAATCCCTTTTTCCGCTGCAAGAGCTTCGAGCATCGGACGGTCGGAGCCGTCGCCTGCGATGGTCAGCCGGAAGGGTACGCGGAGTTTGGATGCGGCGTCGAGAAGAAGATCGCATCCCTTGCCGCGGATGAGCTGTCCGAGAAAGAGCAGGCGCAGCACGCCGTCCGGCATGAAATCGGTCCGCGGTTCCGTCGCGTCGGCGAATGGTGGAATGAGCGAGATGTTTTCCGGAGCAAGCCCGTTTTTCAGCAGATTGCGGTACATGAAGTGAGAAAGGACGACGGCCCTGTGCCGCCGCAGTTCGTTCAGCAGACGGATTGAGGCGAATGGCGAACGTTTCCAGCCGCGCGGGCTGGAGAGACGGGAACAGATCGCGCAGCGCAGAAACGAACAGGAGCGGTGACAGTTGACGCGTCCGAAGGGCGTGTAGTAGTGACGTCTCATGCAGTAGAGGTCGTGATCGTGCGCCCAGAAGATGAGCCGTTCGCCGAACCGCCCGCGCAGTTTTTTCAGCACAGGGAACGGACAGAGTTTGTGGAGGATTGCGAGCGAGTACTCTCCATCGGCTTTTCCAGGAGCGAAGACGCGCCGGAAGGCTTTGCGGAATTCGTTTTCGCCGCGTGCGGGAACGGAGCCTTCATAGTCGACTTCGATTCCTGCGTCACGGAGGGCGAGTGCGGTCTGATATGCGTAGCGTTCAATTCCGCCGGCAAAACCGATGTATTCGCCGAGAAAAAGCAGACGTTCAGCCATGTTTCAGCTCCTGATAGATTGCGGTCAGCCTGCGAGTGAGTGCGGACCATTCGAAATGCTTGACGCTCCCGCTTCCGTTTTCCGCAAGTTTGCGGCGGAACACGGGATCCTGCATTTTTTCCCACGCGCGGAAAAGCTCTTCCGGTTTGTCGGGAGAAAAAAGCAGACCGTTCACGCCGTCCCGGATAAAATCTTTGAGTCCGCCCGCATTGGAGGCAATGAGGGGAGCTCCGGCGGCCCAGGCTTCCAGCGCGGCGATCCCGAACGGTTCGTGCCGCGAGGGAAGAATGAAGACATATGCGGAATGGAGAGCGGAGCGCAGCAGCGGCGAACCGGGCGGAAGGCCGGGAACGAGCGTGAAGCGTCCGGTCAGCCCGAGCCGTTTCACTTCCGCGACAAGTTCATCGCAATACCACTGTGCGGTGACGGGACCGATGAGCAGAAGATGAGTATCCTCGGTTTTCTGAAGCAGATTCAGAAGGATTTTCTGATTTTTCTGATAATCAATGCGCGAGATGCAGAGAATGAGTTTTCTTTCGTCCGGAATATGAAATTCCTTGCGGATGTCTGCGGTGTCCGGTTCACGGAACTTCGCCGCTTCGATGCCGTTGGGCAGATAGAAAATGCGCTGTCCGGGGTACGCCTTGCGGAGTTTCGCCTCTTCCGTGCGCCCGACGCAGAGGACGGCGTCTGCACTGCGGACGGGATCGGAGCGGAGCCCGGCGAGGCGGTCAATGATGCCGCCGTAGTGGAATTTCCCGCGCACGGGACGCAGAAGTTCGCGCAGTTCCGCGGGGGGAACGTCCGCCGCTCCGCCGTGGAGAGTGATGATTGAGGGAATGCCGCGGCGTTTTGCAATGTGTTCGCAGATTGCCGCGAGGCGTCCGCCGCAGTGTATGTGGATGATGTCGTAGTTTCCCTGTTTCAGTGCGCGGAAGAGGGGGAGCGAGTAGGGGTTTCCGCCCTTCTTGTCGAGAGCGAGAGCATCCCGTCCCGGCATGGGGAAATACGGGTAAAAGTAGGGGAAGCGGCGGATGCTGATGCCGTCGCGCACTTCATCGCCGCGGACGGCGAGAGCGGAGGTGGCGAGGATTTCCGGCTGGAGTCCCTGTGCGCGCTGATTGAGCGCGGTGTTCCAGACAACAGTTTCGGTTCCGCCCCACTCTTCGAAGACGAAACGGCGGACGACATGAGCGATTTTAAGCATGTTTTTCCCCTTTCAGAAAATCGCGGGCGCCGCGCCGATACTGGAGTTTCTGGATGAGGCGTCTCCGGAGCGCGCCGGGAAGCTCCGGCAGTCCGGCGGGATGAGCGATCAGATACCGGATGTCGCGCAGAGTTTCGCGGAACGCACCCGCGAGGGAGCGGAAGAGAGAAGGCGCGGAGTTGTAAATCCGTGCGTCCGCGAATCCTTCGCCGTAAAAACGGCGGGCGAGTTCAGCCGGAGTGTAGTTGTGGGAGTGCTCGACGAGGGCGTTTGCCGCATACCGGATGCGGATCGGGCGGCGGTGCGCCCATTCGACGTCTTCCGAATAACGGAAAGTTTCGTCGAAGGGATTTTTAAGCAGATCGTCACGGAATGCGGCGGAAGAGGCGAGTGAGAAGAAGAACTTCCAGCCCGCGGCAACGGAACCGTCGCCGAATGCGCGTTCATTGTCTTTGCGGACGAGATACTGCGCGTCGGGACGGGGCAGCTGGTTTGCGTAGACCGCATCGGCTGTGCCGTTTCTGAGGGGAGCCGTGAGGTTTTCGAGCCAGACTTCGTTGAGGGGGACTGCGTCCGCATTGTTGAAGACAATGATGTTTCCGGCAGCCGCCTGGATCATCCGGTTGAGTGTGCGTCCGGGGAAATAGGGTCCATCGGGACGCGGCACGATGCGCACGCCGGGAGCGGCGGCAATGATTTCCGCGGTGCCGTCGGAGGACGCGTCGTCGCAGCAGAGAACCTCGAACTTAAGCGAGGTTTTCTGCTGAGCGACGGCAGCCAGGGTCTGTTCAACGAAACTGCGGTCGTTATGGGACCGGACGAGGATGGAGACGGTTGCGGTCATTTCAGTTTGCTGCTTCCCCGAAAGACTGGAGTGCGGCGTCGACGGTATCGTAGATTTCGAAGACGCGGAACACCTTTGTTATTTCGAAAATGATCCTGGGACGCGGCTGTAGGCAGGCGAGTTTGACGGTTCCGCCTTTTGCCGAAGCCTTCTGCAGGAGGAAGACGAGAGCGCCGAGTCCGGACGAGTCGATATGGGTCATTTTGCTGAGGTCTAGCAGCAGATTTTTGTCCGATTCGTTTTCCATGCGTTCCAGAACCTGATTCTGGAAACTTTCGGAACAGGCGGCTACAAGGCGTCCTTCGACTGAGACTTTCAGAGTGGCGCCCAGCTGTTCAAATTCATAGTTCATAATAAAACCTCCGTGTTTGTTTTTTTAGGGGTGAACTTTCCGGATGATTGCGGAAAGATAGGGAATTTTTCTGCGTTCGTGCGGATCAAGCGCCAGGAACCAGGAAAAAACAAGGTAGAGCGGCCCGCAGGAGAAGCCTGCGAGAAGAAGCAGGGGGAAATCCCCGATTCTGTTTTTCAAAAGAACATATTCCGCCGTGCCGAGCACGGTCATGGGCAATGCCGCCAGGAGCGGCCGGCGGACAGCCTGTACCAGAATCGGCGTCAGGCGCAGTCCTGTGCTGCGCAGAAGACCCGGCAGAATGAACCCGCAGGTCGAGACCAGCCGCGCGCCGATGGAGGTCCACATCACCACCAGTTCCGACGGATGGAACCAGAGGATCAGGACGGAGCTTCCCGCGAAGAGCACGCATTCGGTGAGCGCCGCGGCGGCGAGGAGTTTGTGGCGTTCCGCCATGAGCAGATACTTTTCCGGAATTGCACGGAACACCAGCCAGAACCAGACGGAAATGACGGTGATCCGGCAGATCAGCGTCGCCTGATCCAGATTTTCCGTATAGTGGAACAGAAAGCGGATCAGCACGGGCGAATAAATCAGGATTCCGATCGTCATGCCGGTTGCAAGGAAACTGTTCCAGCGCATGGAGTTGACAAGAATTTTCCCCAGATGATCCCGTTTGCCGCGCGAATGAAGGAGCGCCGAAAGCGGCGAGATATTCTCCTGATACGGTCCGGTGAACTGAGTCATCAGCACGGTCAGGCGCACTCCGATCAGATAGATGGAAACGGGAACGAGTCCGCAGAAGATGCTGATGAACAGAACCGAGCAGCGCTCCCAGACGATTCTTGCGATGGATGAGAGGTATACCGTTCCGCTGAAGGAGCATATTTCGCGGAAGATTTTTCCGTTCCAGCGGAAGAGAATGCGGAATCCCGGAATGCTGCGCCAGGCGGCGATCATCATGAAACTTTGAGTCAGCGCGGTCAGGGCGAGAGTGAAGATGATCAGCGCAGTGAGTCCCTGATTGAAGAGAAACAGGATGCCGACGCCCGCCAGTTCCAGAATTTTTGCGAGAACGGTGATGTTGTTCCGCAGATAGATTTTCTGAAGTCCGACCAGCATTTCCGGAAAGACTCCGAACGGGAAAATCACAGCGGAGCCGATGCCGAAGAGCAGAAAACAGAGGCGGTAGTACCCTGTATCCGCACCGGGCGGCAGGTTGAGAAGTTCGCGGATGAAGCAGGAGGCGATGAGCGTTCCGGCAATGATGACGAACGACATGGCAAAATGGAACAGGAACACCGTGGAAATGGTGATGTTGTACTTTTGAATATCGCGTTTCCAGAGTTCCGTCGCCGTGGCTTTCTGTGCGGCGACGCCGAGACCGAAGTCAAGCAGAAGCGAGTAGCAGAAGAAAGACCAGAGCATCATCCAGAGCCCGTAGTTCGCTTCGCCGAGTTCCGCGATCATCCAGCGCGTGATGAGCACGCCCTGAATCAGGCGCACTCCCATGCTGAGATAGTTGGTAAGCGTGTTTTTCAGAAGCGGAATTTTCATTCGGCGTTCTCCTTGAGTTCCTCCGCGCGGCGCTTCATAAGACGGTAGACTCCGGCAAGCGTAACGACGTCCTCAGGGAGCGGACGGTTTGAGAGAAGAGAGGCGGCCGAGTCGACGTCGTCGGGCGTGTATCCGTGCATTCCGTTCAGCGGAATCTGGCACATGTCGGACGGGACGATCTGGACGCCTGGATTCATCAGAAAGAGGGCGTCGCCGAAGCGGTGGTCGTCGCGCTGAATGCCGTAACGGATCTGTTCTTCTCCGGAAAGAAAATGACCGTCGGCGGAGAACTTGCGCATGGCGGATTCGATTTTTTCCTTCGCGCCGGGTTTAAGCCAGTGGAACCGGGCGAGGGTGGAGTCGTAGCAGGCGCCGTAGTCAACGCCGAAGCGGAGACCGGTTTTTTCAATTTCGCTCATGACGTCGACGGTTTTTTCCAGCGGCGTCATGCCGTGGTCGGATACAACGGTGAGGCGGACGTCAACACCGGATTCGCGGCAGACACGGAGCAGTTCACGGATCTGCGATTCGTACCAGCGCAGTTTTTCCGCGACGGCGTCGGGATTGCAGACATGCTGATGGAGCAGCCCGTCGAGTCCGGCGGTGTAGAGAAAGAGAAAACGGGTCCCGCGGCGGATTTCCTCAGCTCCGGCTTTGAGATTTTCCGCATCGGATTTATGCCAGTCGGAGATGTGGAACGGAACGCCGGTGCGTTTGAGCATGTCGCAGAGGTTTTCGAGCGGAGCCATGCCGTGTTCGGTGAAGAGATTTTTCTTCTCTCCGTAATCCATCATGCCGAGTTTGTCAATGGGCATGCGGTAGAGCTGGAAATATCCGGTGAATCCATAGAGGAATTTCACCGCTTTGGAGAGCCAGTGACGGATGCGTCCGCGGTTCCAGAAGGAATCCGGTTTGAAGAGGGGGGCGAGCCGGGCGAGTCTGCGGAAAGGGGAGTGTTCCGGATCGAAGCGGAAGAGTCCGAGGTGTCCGTGCACGCTTGGTTTTTCGCCGGAAAGCAAAGTCGGAATGGCTGTGCAGGAGTACCCGAACTGCATTTCGAGTTTGCGGCGTTCGGGAAGTTCCTTTTCGAGAAAACGGTGTTCCTGCGCGATCTTCCATCCGAGGGCGTCAATGAACAGAAAAATTTCAACATGTTTCATTTTGCAATCCTTTCCTTATGGCAGCGGCGCGAAGCCTGGAAGTGAACGTATATCGCCGGCGGGTTTCCGGAACCAGGATTTTTCCGGCGGTTGCGCTCCGTTCAGAAGATACCCTGTGACAGCCGCGGCGGGGCCGATGGTTTCCCATACCGTGTATTCGCTGGCGTCGACACTGAACTGTTCCACATTTGCCCAGCGGCGCCAGACGGGCCAGACTTTTGCGAGCTCTTCGGCGCACTGCTGTTCGGTCAGCCCTTCGCGCGGCAGGAGTGATAGCGCCGCGCCGGGAAAGTTGAGCACGGGACGCGGTTTGAGATAGAGACCGTGCGCCAGCTGAATATCCGCGCGTGCGATGCCGAAGGTGTTGCGGTACGGCGTAATGCCCGGAACCGCTTCCGCAATGCCGTCCGCATAAGAGGGAAGGTCGAGGAAACGAACGGGATAGCTTATGCCGAGTCCGCTGGTCATGCTCATGCCGAACGGGTTCGCCCCGTTGTGAAAATCGTTCGCAAGGTAGGCTCCGTCGAGATACTTGGCTTCGCCGGTGATTGCGTGGGCGGCGACAAGCAGGCGGGCGCGGCGAAGCGGATGCCAGGTTCCCCACGCCATCGTGTGAACCCAGGGACTTTTTGAGTCGAACCACGGGGTGCGGTAGGGGTAGCTGTTCTCCTGACAGTCGAGCATGCGGTCCGCTTCACGGATCAGGTCGCGTCGCCAGGCGAGCCGCAGACCGGAAAGTTCCTCTGTAATTTCAGGGAAAAGCTCCAGTTCGATCCAGAAGAGCGGGGAACGGCGCCAGCTGTTTTTGCGCATGGAGTTCAGCGCAGATTTGCTGTTTTCGATTGCCGGTTTGAGGTATTCACCGAAATGAAAATACTGTGCGAGCGCGGCTCCGGTTTTGACCAGGAATTCAGGTTCCGGCTCGACCGGTTCACGATAGAAGACGGTGCGCTTGTTCAGCGAGTAGACTTTCTGAGCGCGGTTTGCCGGATTCATGGCAAACACCCATGCGCGGCGTGCGGATTCGGCAAAAATCCGGGCGTCCTTTTCCGCGCCGCTCTTCTGAAGGGCGAGCGCAAGGAGTGCGGCATGCGCGGAGTATTCGAGCGAGGACTGGCGGGTTGCGGCGGAGATGTAATAGACACAGGGATCCTGTGCGGGCATTCCTTCGCCCGGACGCGGATGACGCGTTGTCTCAAACCAGGTTCCGACTCCGCCGTCGGGCTGCTGTGCGGCGAGCAGATGACGGAGTCCCCAGCTAGCTTCATCAAGAATATCGGGAATGCTGTTTCCGCTTTCGGGGATGCCGAGCTGTCCGTCCGAAAAATTCTGAGGACGGAGCAGATAGACGGCTGCAAGGTCGCCGACGATTTCGAGGTGAAGCGGCCGGCGGTCGTAATCAGCGGCATCGTGCCAGCCGCCGCGGATGTTCAGCGGCGTTGTGTGCGGCGCGTTTTCCGCTATCAGCTGGAAGTGGCGGACGGAGAGGCTTTTCCCCTTTGCATCGTAAAAGCCGAAGCCTCGCTTCGGGTTACCGCCGCCGTAATGACGTTCATGCGGCGGAAACGATCCGCGGATGACAGAGGTGTGGCATGCCGCGGCGCTCCATTCTGTAAAAGGCGGACGCTTTTCGATTCCGCAGCGTTTATGGTAGAGACCGCGCGCATGAATGAAGAATGCCTGTGCGGCGGCGTTGTGTCCGATGATAAATGTTTCACTCCTGCCGATGCCGTCGACATGAAGATAGTATTTGCCCGGCTGATTGAATTTGGAAAAGTCAAGTTCGAGAGTCTCTTCTCCGGTGAAGGGGGCTCCGTTGGAAGCGGCCGGATCAGCTCTCCGTGCGGCTAGAGTTCCGCGGAAGACTGTTTCGCCCGTATCCGCCTGAATGAGTTCAAACGGCTTTCCTGCATATTGTTTCAGCGGCATGGGGCCGGCGGTTCCGAGCCAGGCTCCGAGATAGGCGTAGCGGTGTCCGGCTTCGAGCGGATAGCCTGCCTGATTCCATTTGAAAAGAGCGGAAACTGCAATGTCCGGCGTGTGTGTATATGCAAGTGTTTCGCCGCCGGGAAGGTGAATTTTCAGTTTTTCTCCGTTGCGCAGGGAACGGTCGAGCTGAAGAAAGAGATGATATGCGACTTCGGCGTTCCGGGTCGGGATTCCGCCGATGCGCAGAAGTCCGGTCGGGTTCATCCAGAAGCCCGTGCGGAGAACTTTGACGGGTGCGATGGAGGAGGTGACGGAAATCTGCGGATTGTCACGCAGACTCCGGACAAGAGCGGGACGTTTTTCAAGAATGATGCGTGCCGGGTCGAGATCGCGGCGCAGTTCGGTTTCCCATTTCGGAACGACGCGCCCGATGACGGAGGTTTTCCGGTTCCGGCACGTCTCCTGAAGCAGTGCGGAATAATCCCCGGTGAGTGCGAGCGTGCGGTCGTCAAGATGCAGAATCCGCCACTCCGCATGAAGACGCGGGACGGCAAGAATCAGAACGAGGAGCAGCAGGCGGATCATGAGTGTTTTCCCTTCCTCAGCGCAAGGGGATAGTAGACGAAACGGAAATACCAGACTGCGGGCAGAAGCATGAAGGATCTTCCGCAGAAACGGCAGAGCAGAATGAGGCGTCCGGCGATGCGTTTCGGCAGAGTGGCGTGCTTGAGAAATTCCCGGAACAGCGCCGTCCCGTCCTCCGCGAAAAGAGCGCGGACGGCATTCATCTGAATGGAAAGCGGCAGAGCCTTTTCTTTTTTCGGGAAGAAAACGTTGCTGAAAAAGGCGGAGAGCCAGACTTTCTGCCATGCAAACCAGACGTTTTCCGGAACATTTTTCTGTTCGAGAGCGAATCTTATCAGCCGCCGCAGCACGGTTCCATACGGAGTCGGATCCGGAAATGTTTTGTAACGGCTCATGATGGAGCCCGGACGAATCCGGTAAAGATACATTGCGCGGTCAAGCACGAGAACGCTCTTTGCGAGGAAGAGTGCGCGGGGAGTCCACTCCTCGTCCTCATGGAGCAGCCCCGGACACTGGGTGAGACTGTTGTTCTCAAGAAAATCGCGGCGGCAGACGGAGATCTGGACGATGGGATATGGATATGTATTCAAATCGGCAACCCGGCAAGTCGCTTCCTGTCCGGTGAAAATTTTCCCGTGGTCGTCGGGCGAATAGTTGAAGAAGCGTTTGCCCTCCAGACGGGCTCCGTCCGATTCGCGGAACTCCTGGCTGGCGATTTGAACCATATCGGGCAGATTGGCGTTTTGAATTGCGGCGGCGAGAGTCTGCAGAGCGTCGTGCTCAAGCTGATCGTCGCCGTCAAGAAACACAATATATTCTCCTTCCGCGCGGGTTAGTCCGGTGTTGCGCGGGGCGGCGGGAGAACCGCTGCGGGGCTGTGTGAAAACTCTGATCAGCGGATTTTCCGCTTCCGCTTTGCGGCAGAGTTCGAGCGTGCGGTCGCGGGAATCCTCAACCACGAGGATCGTTTCAAAATCCCGGAAGGTCTGCGCGTCCAGCGAGGCGAGCGTTTCGGGAATGTACGCTTCCACATCGCAGCATGGAACAATGACGGAAAAGAACGGCATCAGGAATCCCTCCGGGTTTTTAGCAGCGGAAAATAGATCAGCTGGAAATAGAGCATCGCGGGGAGCAATCCGCCGGGGAGCGCAAAGAGAGTCATGCCGATCCGCTTTGGTTTCGAGGAGAGACGGGAGAATTCGCGGAAGACGGTGTTCGTCTCTGAACCAAGCAGCATCGCGCGGACGGCACGGCGGTCGCGCATGGGATATTTCCGGTTGTTTTTCGGATAGAAGAAGAACCAGATGAAAATGGAGATCCATTTGTTCGCCCAGATCCGGCGGATGTCCTGCGGAACATTGTGCTTTTTGAGAAATCCCGGAACGAAGGCGAATTCGGCTCCGAGGTCATGCAGAATGCGTGCGGAATTCTTTGTTGTGACCGATTCGGGACGGCGGCGGTAGATGTAAAGACTTTCCGCAAGATAGAGCGCATGCTTTGCGAGGAACCAGCAGCGGGGAGTCCATTCGAAATCTTCCATCAGAAGTCCCGGGTTCTGGTACAGTTTGTTTTCCCGCAGGAATGCGGTGCGGCAGATGTTGAGCCATGTGTAGCCGCCGACTGCGCCGCCGTTTCCCATTTTGCGGATCAGATCGGGGCCCGTCATGGAATTCCCTGATTCGGATGAAGGAAGGTTTGCAAGGGGACGTCCGGACTGCAGCGAGCCGTCCGGCTGTTCAAGAATTTCTTTCCCGTTGAAATGCAGAACATCGGTTTCCGGGTGTTTTTCGAGCAGCCCCGCGGTGCGTTCGAGCATCTCCGGCTTGAGCAGGTCGTCGCCGTCGAGAAACGCAAGGTATTCGCCCGCCGCATGGTCCATTGCATAGTTCCGGGAGACGGATGCGGAGCCGCTTTTCGGAAGCGAAACGGTTTTGAACCGTGGATCCCTGCACTCCATTTTTTTGCAGATTTCGAGCGAACGGTCGGTGGATTCCTCCACAATCATGAGACACTCGAAATCGGGGAATGTCTGGGCGGAGACGGAATCAAGCGCCTGCATGAGGTACGGTTCTGTCTGATGTGCAATGACTGCGACGGTGAAGCGCTGAGTTTTCATTTCTTTAATTTCCTTTTGATTGCCGGAAAGTAAATTTTCTGAAAGAAGAACATTGCGGGGAGCATGCCTGTGTATCTGGAGAGCAGGAAGACACTCATTCCGATCCGCTTCGGCAGCGTTGCGAGTCTGGCGCAGCGCTTGAGAACCGCTGTATTGCCGGAGGCGAAAAGAAGTTTAGCCGCGGCCTTCCGGTCCGCCATTGTCAGTTTTTCATTGTTGCGCGGATGAAAGAAGGTGTCCAGGATCCGTGAAGTCCATTTGTTCGCCCAGATTTGCTGAATGGAGAGCGGAACGCGGTATTTGCGGATGAACGGCGGAACGCAGGCGAACTGACGGATCATATCGAAGAGGAAGCGCGGGGACTTTTCGCTGGTGATGGAGTCGTTCCGGCGGCAGTAGACGTAGAGCGGATCGGACAGGCAGACGATGCGTTTTGCGAGGAACCAGCAGCGGAAGACCCATTCGAAATCTTCCAGGATCAGACCTCTGTTCTGATAAAGTTCGTTTTTGCGGAGGAAATCCGCGCGGCAGACGTTGATTGCCGTTGTGCCGAAGACGGTTCCGGTGGTTCCGGTCAGCAGAGTCATTTCCTGTCCGGTCAGCAGACGGTTCATCGCTTCCGGCGGGAGTTCAGAGAGGTGCTGAGGCGCGGAGAAAGTCCCGTCGGGCTGCTGGAAGACTTTGTGAAACGTGAACTGGATGATGTCGAGATTGCGGAATTTCTCGTTTGCCGTATAGACTTTTTCAAGCATTTCGGGCATGAACCAGTCGTCGCCGTCGAGAAATGCGATGTATTCGCCTTCCGCGTGAGCCATTGCATAATTCCGCGAGGCGGAAGCGGAGCCGCTTTTCGGGAGCGAAACGGTTTTGAACCGTGGATCCCTGCACTCCATTTTTTTGCAGATTTCGAGCGAACGGTCGGTGGATTCCTCCACAACCATGAGACATTCGAAGTCGGGGAAGGTTTGACCGGAAATGGAGTTGAGCGCCTTCTGCAGGCTGGGCTCGGTCTGATACGCTATGACTGCGACGGTGAAGTAGGGCTTTGTCATTTATTTCCCTCCGGTCAGGCGTTTCAGGCGGTTTCTGATTTTTGTGCTGAGGCTGATGAACGGGGCAGTTAGACGGCAGATCGTTTCATGCGCGGAGTTCAGCGGGAACGGTACGTCGGCAGGACGGATGAAGCCTGCGGCGAGGGCGTAGTTGACCACGTCCGTATAGCGCTTGAAATGACGGATGGAGTATGGGGTCCAGCCGTGCCACGGTTTCGGCGAGCCGATGAAGTGAACATAAAGCTCGTTGATGTCCTTGTCCAGACGGTAGGTCTTCGCGGTCTCCGGCGCGCAGTCGGCAAAACAGAGGAGGCTGTTGAGGACGGATTCATCGAGCTGATGATAGAATTTGAGTCTGCGGTCGACGACGCCGACGTTTCCGGCGGGAAGGAGCTTCATCATCTGTTCATCCCAGCGTTTGAGAAAAGGACGCGCGGATTTGTGAACGGAGAGGTAGCAGGCGGAACAGCTCTGTAGATTGCGCGGAGTCTCGCGCTCGCCGACATCCGAACGCCACGCGTCAAGAATCGCGGCCGGAATGGTGTGTCCGTCTTCACCATATGTGTAATTGCGGAACGCCTGCGGATTTTCCTGTTCGGAGCGTTTGCGGATATGGATTTCGCCCGGGTGTTCGGGAATGAGACGTGCGGAGCAGTTGCCGGTGAAAAAGCTGTCGCTGTCAACCCAGGTGATGTATTCGGTATCGGCGAGAAGCATGATTGCCGGTTTGATGCACGTGAGCGAACGGGACGTGGAATCAAGGTGATGGATGCGGACGTTTCCGAGCTGTTCGAGCATGGCGGCCGCTTCGGGGGTGAAACGGTATGCTCCGACGAGGACTGGTTCATCCATTCCGTTTTTCCGCATGGAGGCGATCAGGAGAAAAAGTCCCCAGAGATAATTGATGTCACCGGCGGTGACGATGGTATTGTTTTTCATGCGGCAAGTCTCCTTGATCCGGTGTTTTGAAGTGAGGCGGTTTTCAGTTCGCGCCAGTGGCGGTTCATGTAGTCAATGACGGCGAAGAAGATCATGAGTTCGAGGAAGTTCACCTGCTGTTTGAGGACCCATTCGAGAACGGACTGGATGTAAATGACCGTGAATCCGCCGAGCAGTCCGGCGGGGATGAAGAAGTATTCCGTGCGGCGCAGTCTGCCTGCGAGTTTCAGAGCAACGGTCCAATGATAGAAGAAGAGCGCCAGGAGCAGGAGGAAGCATGGAATTCCGCATTCGGCGCAGACAAGGAGATAGATGGTTTCGACGATGCCGTCCTTGTAGTCGTCGGTGAATCCTTTCCTGGGGTCGCGGTGTTCGCTGTATTCATAAGGCGGGTTGATTTTGATTCCCCAGTTGTTTAGTCCGATGCCGAAGAGTGGTTCATCGAGAATCATGTTCCGTGCGGCGATGGCGAAGTTGATGCGTGTCTGCCCGGAGGATTCGGGGGCGGATTCGAAGCGTTCGATGAGGCGCGGCGCGAGAATGAGCAGTCCGAGCAGTCCGGCAAGCGCCATCATGGAGAGAAACTGAACCTTGCGTATTTTCCAGTCGAAGAGGAGCGAGACTGCGGCGGTGACTGCGCATCCGACCGGGTAGCACGCCATGGCTCCGCGCGAGTAGGTGCGGAAGAGAACCGCCGAGGCGAGCGCGAATACGCCGAATCCGATCCAGCGCATTTTTGCTCCGGAGGCGTTCAGGAAGAGCGAGAGGAAAAGTGCTCCGAGCAGTCCGGCGAACATCGCAAGGCTGTTCTGGTGCGGAAACTGCGCGCGCACCTGGTAGATCCCGGAGAAGTGCTGCTGAACCACGGAGAGGAAGACGCAGAACATGACCGCCGCGAATCCGGCAAGCAGCGGAAGGGGATCGCCTTTTGTGAAATCGAGGTGATAGTAGACCGCGAGGTAGACGACGTAGATCATGCACATTTTCCAGACCTCAAAGAAGGAGAAAAGCGTGTTTTCCGCTGTCAGCAGGGAGGGCAGGGAGAGCAGAAAGTAACCGAGGTAGAGCCATGCTCCCGGATTCGGGAAGAGGGGACGCAGACCGCGCCGCAGGACGAGCGCACCGATGATTGCCGCCGCGGCAAGATAGATCAGCGAGACTTCCATTCCGCGCGCGGTTCCGCGGTAGAGCTCGTGCGAGAAAAAGTTGATGGAAGTCTGCTGGAACATGAGCAGGGGCAGAACCAGGGCAATGATGCTCCAGTACAGCAGACGGCGGTTCATCGAGAGGAAGACTGCCGCCGGCGGTACGCAGAAGAGTGTCGCTGTGAAGATGAGATATTTCAAATTCCGCCTCAGAAATTGGCCCATGTGTAAACGGGTGAGAGTATCAGGTTTGTCAGCTGTGCGGTCGGGATGAGCTTGCGCACAAAGACGTTGTATTCCGCCATGTCGTCTTTCGGAATGTAGACGACGTCGCCCGGTTCAAGCATGACGTTCGGGGCGCGTCCCTGGAGCACGGCGTCGAGGTCGACTTTGTAGAGCGACGGGTTCGCCACGCCGCCGCGGATGATGATTGCATACTGCCAGTAGGTTTCCTTGACGTGTCCGCCGGAAGCAAGCAGTTCGAGAAGCCCAAGGTTCTTGTCCCAGAGACGTTTATGAGGAGTGTTGACTTCTCCGATGAGGCAGACCATGCTTTCGGAGCGGACGGCAATGTAGATGTAGTCGCCTTTGCGGAGCTGGAGATTGTGGTCGGGATCGCCCTGCTCGATGGCTTTGAAGAAATCAAGCGGAATCGCTTTGCCGTCGCGGATGAAAAGAGAGTGCTGAAGGTCGGCGGCGTCGAGAACCTGTCCGTCGAAGTAACGGGTGGAGGAGCCTCCGGCCTGCGCGTAGAGGTCGGTGAGACGCATTCCGTTTGAGATGCCGTACATGCCGGGGTGGGTTACAGCACCGGCGATGGAGGCTGTCTGCGAACTGATCTTGATGGGGGAAACGCCGACTTTCGGATTTTTGATGTAGACTTTCAGAATCTCTTCGAGTTTTTGCGAGGCTTCAAGCAGAGTGAGCCCGGCGAGCTTGATCTGTCCGATGAAGACCATACCGATAAAGCCGTCGGGGGTGACGGTCGTTTTGATATTGAGGTCGGTGTGGTTGTAGACGACGATTTCGAGCATGTCGCCGGCGTTGATTGTGTAGGGCGGTTCGGGCTGTTTCGCAAGGCGGCGGAGATAAGCGAGCTGCTTTGCGCGGTCAGCGTCGGTGATGCCTGTTTCATCGACGATGGCGTTGCGGGATTCCGAGAGGAGGGGGAACTCGCTGTAGTTCGCGGTGAAGCGGTCGTAGCAGCCGGCAAGGAAAAGCGCGGCTGCGGAGATGAAAAACAGGTACGGGAGTTTCATGTTCATCCTTTCTGCTCCATGTTTCTGGAGGGGCTGCCGATGATGACGGCGTAGAGCGGGCGGGTATTGCCTTTGTTGAGGTTGATTACATGACGCAGCATCATGCGCGGTGTGCGTTCGGCTCCGGCGAGGATGATGGAGGCGTCGCAGAATGCGAACATCTGCCGGAAGAAGAGCCCCTGTTTCTGAACGGGGAGTTCGCGGGTGATGAAGATGAGGTCGAAATTCTTTCCGAGCTCTTTCAAGTCCTCTTTGAGCAGACTCAGCTCGGCATGGGTGAGCATGTACGGATTTTCAACTGGCAGGAAGCCTTCGCCGCCGGAGCAGAAGATGGAGTGGAGAAGAGTCATATTGTCCTTTTCCTTGAAAACGGCGGAATCGACGATGCGGAGGATCATGACGCGTTTTCCGTTGGAAGCGCCCTGCCAGAGGAGTGTTTCGGCGAGTTCCGGGGGAGTTTCGGAGCCGGGAAGATGACCGATGAAAACAAGTTCGGCTTTCGGGTTGGCGTCGAAGAAGGTGTAGTAGATTTCTCCGAGCATGTTGCGTCCGTGGGAAGCGGGACCGTAGCCGTTTCCGTCGCGCGGGAGAATGCCGAGCGGAACGATTCCGAAGTAGCAGTCCAGCTCCTCGTAACTTCCGACTTTTCCTGTTGTGAATTTGAAGATCAGCAGAGCGGCGGCCGCGAATCCGGTCAGGAAGAGAGAGAGAAAGAGGACGATAGCGATCTTCTTTTTGTCGAGCGCTTTTGTTTCCAGCGCGCGGTCGGCGAGTTCGAGCGGCTGAAGCTCTTTTTCGGCGGAGACTTTGAGGTAGTTGAGATCGGTGACCATGTGTTCCACGGTTTCAAGGTTTTTCCGGTTGGCTTCCTGATGAAGTTTCAGCTGATTCAGCTGCGGCAGAATTTCAATGAGTCTCTTCATGGTTGCTTCGTTCTTGGCGAGTTCCTGCCGCAGAACCGTGAGGTTCGCGGAGAGATTGTCGTTTTCTGTCGATGTCTCTTCGAATTCTTTCTGAAGTTTTTCCGCGGCGCGGAGGCTCTCTTCCGAGACGGATTTGATACCTTCCCGGCGGAGAAATTCTTCGTAAGCCTTGCGTTTGGCGTCACGGCGGGCTTTCAGCGCGAGCAGTTTCGGATTGCTGTCGGTGTAGAGCTGGCTCTGAACAAGCATTTCATCGTCGATTTCGTTCAGGTCCTTGAGCTGTTCTTTGATTTTCGCGGCGTTGCGGAGCGCGTTCGGATCAAGATTGCCGATGAGCAGGGAGAGTTTCTGCTTGCGCATCGCCATGTTCGTCTGGCGGATGACGAGTTCGGATAGTGTCTGTTTCTGCTCGGAGATATGCTGACGGAGACGTTCCAGTTCGGATGCAGGGTCGGTTAAGCCGATTTCCCGTGCGAGGCGGACGGCCTGTTCCGCGTTTTCGCGGATGCTCTGCTCCAGACGTTTTTTCTGCTGCTGGATGGCGTCCATCCAGTTTGCGAGATCTGCGAGACGGAATTCTCGGTACTGCTCCATGCAGACGCGGGCGAAGGTGTTGGCTTTGAGAATGGCGTCCTTTTCCGTGTTGGCGCCTGCGAGAATCTGAAAGAGACGGTTCTGGTTGCGCTTCTGATGAATCTCGATGTTGTCGCCGGTGATGCGTCCGTCCGCTCCGGATTTTGCAAGTTCCGCCGTGGTGCGGGAGAAGGTTGTGTTGCGCCCGAAAAGCTGAAGCATCGCATGGTCGTCGATTGTTTTGTAATAAGAGGATTCCTTCGGCTGGTAGAGAAGTTCCAGTTCCGCCGTGAAACGGGTCGCGGAACGTTTGCTGCGGACAACAAAAAGCGCGGAGAGCAGAAACAGAATGAGAAGGAAAAGCAATCCGAACAGAAGCAGATGACGGAGCAGAAGCATCTGCACAAGTTTGCGGAGCTTCTCCATGCGCAGAAGTTGTTCCCGTTCGTTTTCTTCTTCAAAATTGACTGGATGCTGCTGATTCATGAGAGTTCTTTCAGTTGAAGTGTTGCCATGCGCGGTAAAGCCGTTCCGTGCGCGGGGGATGGAGCGGGGCGGAGTTCAGTACATCATAAAGTTCCGCGAGCACGCAGACCAGCGGATCGTCGCGGAACATCGGTGCGGGTTCCAGCGTGCGGGTGCGCAGAATCCAGCGCAGAAAATGTTTCCAGCCGTATGCGCCCTCGTGCAGAGCGAGCGCATGCAGGGCGCGGCGCAGTTCTCCGGACGAAGAGATGCCGGCGATGCGGAACAGCGTGTCGTTCCAGAGTCCGCGCAGTTCGCTCCAGTGTGCGGAGGGATCGGAAGGCATCCGGTCATGCGGGGCCGTTTTGAATGCAACCGCCTGAGCGTAAAGTTCGGCGGCCCGTTGCGGAAAAACTCCGGTCCGGGCAAGCTCAAGCAGACGCTTCCTGCGCTCTTCCACATGCCATAGATAATTTTTCTGCGCAATAAGAAACGCATCGCCGCAACCGAGGATGCATTTGTTCCAGTTGCGGAGGATGAAACCCGTATCTCCGGAGTGCGAGTCCAGTTTTTCCCCCGCGAAGAGCAGCCCCATTCCGCGGTTGAGCATCAGACGGACCGCTTCCATGAGCGGGAGCTGTTCCGGAGCGAGCGCGGGAACTGCGGAGGTCAGCGCATCATCGGAGCCGCAAATGGTGACGAACCCGTGGCGGAGCTCCTGGAACATCAGGGTTCTGGCGGAATGTTTGAGTTCGGAACTGTTTTTGACCGGACCGAAATCAACATCGATTCCAAGCTCCGCGTGCCATTTTCGGGAAACCTCGCGGAGGGCGGAATCAATACGCGCTTTGCCCGCCTTGCCGAGTCCGGTTCCGACGGGAAAGAAATCAAGATCGTTGTAGAGCCGGGCGGTTCCGTCTTTACAGAAGACTCCGCCTTCTCCGCGGCCGTATCCGCCGCCGAGGTAGAGTCCAGCAAGCCCGTGGAGGCTGAGCGGGGAGACGTCATCGCGGATGCCCTCAAGAGCTTTGCGCAGGAGAGCTTCCGCCTCCGGGTTTGCGGAAGCGGTGAATTGGAGATTGTTGCGGTTCATTATGAGAGCCCCCGCAAGAGAAATCCGGCGAACGTGATGCGCAGAACTGCGGGAACGGTCGCATGGTGACAGAAATAGAGGTCGTCGATGATCTGCTGTTCGGGGGAGGCGGAGACGGACCAGGCGTCGGAAGCGCAGAATACGTAATGCGGATCGCGGGCGGAGCGGCGCACGAGGTTTCCGCGGTGAAGCAGAGCATCCCAGATTTTCGGGTAGCGGTCCATTGAAAGTTTGCGTCCCCAGACGGAGTTCCGGAAGCGTTTTCCGAAGAGAGCGAGAACAAAATATGGAATCAGCAGCAGAAGCGCAAGGGCAAGCAGGAGGATCCGTTCGGTCAGCACGGTGAAATCGAGTCCGTGCAGGGTTTTCATTTTCGACGAAACACCGATTTCCTCCTGGTCGACGTAAATCTCGTTTTCCGCATCGATGATGCGTCCGCCGGAGACGATTTTATCCTTGAATTCCATTTCGTATCCGACGTATGTATCGTCAAGAACGATGGTGTGTTCGAGAACGGTTCCGCGGTCGATGAGGGAATCTTCTCCGATGATAACACCGTTGCGGAGGGTGCAGTCGCGCTCAAGACGGATATTGTCGCTGAGCATGACGGGCGGTTCAATGGAACAGTTCTGCTTGATGGAGACGTTCATTCCCGTGTAGACTCCGTTTTCCGCCGAGTACCCGGGGAGGGTGTAGGGGGCGGGAGAGCCCAGCAGGGCAAAGTTGAGGTCGAAGTACTCTTTGAGCGACCGGGGGCGGAGCAGCGGTCCGGTGTACCGTTTGAGCGAAGCGTGGGAGCAGAGATAAAGTCCGTCTTCCGAACTCCGCCCGGGGGTGCAGTCTTCGAGATGAGCAAAGATTTCCGCGAGTGTTCCGGTCTGCGGGAGGACTGGACCGCGGAAGATCAGTGTTTCATGTTCACCGATGAATGCGGCGTTGCGTCCGGCGAGCGCCTGCACATCGGGGCTGAGGGAGGCGCCTTCATAGCTGATATGGAGAGGCCAGCGGTGTTCTTGAGACTCCAGACGCCGGCGGAACGTGAGGTCGAGATTGTAATCGAGCACGAGTGCCCGTTCCGCGCCGAAGACGGTGCAGAGGTCCAGAAGATGTTCCGCGAGCGGTTTTCCCGCCAGGGGCAGGGAACAGAGACTCTTTCCCGGGAAGAACTCGTCACACCACTCGAATTCCGCTGTATATGGCTCAATGATGACGTTCATCAGTAGGCTCCTTTTCCGGTCAGAATGGCGGGAATGGTGAGAAAGAGAATTTTGAGGTCTTCGCGGAAGCTGCGGGCGCGGATGTACTCTTTGTCGAGTTTGACCTGTTTGGAAAACGGAATATCGCTGCGTCCGGAGATCTGCCAGAGGCAGGTGAGCCCGGGGATGACGTTGAGACGCTTGCGGTCTTCGAGTGAATAGTTCTGCACTTCCTGCGGAAGCGGGGGCCGGGGACCGACGAGGCTCATGTCGCCGATCAGGACGTTGAAGAGCTGGGGGAGTTCATCCATGCTGGTCTTGCGCAGAAAATGCCCGATTCCGGTGATGCGCGGATCGTGCTTCATCTTGAAGAGCACACCGTCTGCGGATTCATTCTGCGCGAGAAGGGCGGATTTCCTGCGCTCGGCGTCGATGTACATGCTGCGGAACTTATAGAATTTGAAGTGTCTTCCGAAGCGTCCGACGCGGACCTGCGAGAAGATGACTGGACCGGGCGATGTGAGCTTGATTGCAATCGCGAGAATCAGCATCAGCGGAGCGAGCGCGATCATGGCGGCGAGAGAGAGAAAGATATCAAGAAGCCGTTTGATGAAATAGGACATGGCGACAGTGAAATTCCAGAACTGCATCCGCAGAACGAGAGCGCCTCTTTCCCCGGAACGTTTTTCGAGTTCCCGGGAAAGAGCTGTGAGCTTGTTTTCGAGCTGTTTTCTGGTCTTGTCGTTCATAAAAATTCTGAAATCGGCGTTACGTGCAGGCGGAGAATTCCTTTTCCAGTTCCGCGAAGACCGGTCTGCATCCGGCGGAATCGTTCAGTTTTGCCTTCTGTTCAAGGTCGAGAGCAAGTTCTCTGAGCAGATTTTCTCCGACGATTGCGGCGTCTCCCTTGAGTGTATGGGCGGCGTGGGTGAGAGCGGCGAAGTCTCCTGTATTCAGGGCGTCATGGGCAGCGGAGAGGTTTTTCCGAAAGCCGCGCAGAAATTCTTCGTACACCTCTGCGAGGAGCGCCGGATCATCGCTTGCCAGCTGCTCAATCAGATAATTTTTAACAGAATCTTTCATATTCATGGACTTATACCTCCTTATTTGCCAAGACAAGGAATTTTGAAAATTGTTTCATTCAATTCGCTCCAGCGGTGAACAACGATGCTCGGGGCGAGTTTCTGGAGAATGGGGATTCCGCGTCCGCTGACGGCATGCGCGTCGCTGAGCTGTTCCAGTTTCTCATCGGGCGAAAGTTCCGTTCCGGGCTCTTCCTGCTGATGGAAATCCCATTTGCTCCCGCGGTCCCACACGGTGATGCGGAGACCCGTTTTCGGGAGGCAGATGAGGTGCAGTACAATGATTTCTTCGCTCTGCTCGTCTCTCTTGAATCCGTGTTTCACGATGTTCGTCAGGAATTCGGACAGGAGAAGTTCCAGACGGACGCTTGCGCTTTCCGTGTGACAGCAGGCATTGAGTTCCCGCACGGCTTCCTGAACGCAGTCGTCGACATGCAGGTGATTCGCCGGAATGAGATGGACGATTTCCCGTTCCTGCAGACGGGGCTCTTTCCGCAGGGCAAGAATCGAGCAGTCATCCTGCTGGTAACGGTAGCCTGCATTGGCGAGCGCTTCATAGACGCGTTCGGGAAGCGACCAGATGCCGTTGTCTCCTGCGTCGGAATTCAGAATCTGTTCGCGCAGGAGTTTGGTAAAAAGCCCCGGCGGGAGGCATTCGTTGCCGTCGGAATCCTTTGTGAGGTCGATGAGCCCGTCGGAGCAGATCAGAAAAACGGCGTCGTCGGGAAAATGAAATTCCGCAACGTCATTTTTGCTGATTTTTGTTCCGCGGAGCATTCCCAGCGGGATGGCTCCGCGTTTTTCCGGGTTGATGAAAAGCTGTTCCCCGGTGGACTGGCGGATGCAGAGAAGCGACGGTATGCCGGCGTTGAGCGTGCGCAGTATATTGTTCTTGAAGTCGAAATAGATGATTTTTGCACACATGTAGACAATGCTGGAGAGGTGTGTGCAGAGGAAGTCGTTGAGATCCTGAGCGATGATGTCGGGACGGTTTCCGCTCTTTTCGTTGACGATCTGCTTGAGGAATGTCTGAACCGCCATCATGGCGAGTGCGGCGTGCGTGCCGTGTCCGGAAATGTCACCGAAGATGAAGAGCGCGGAGTGGTCGCTGAGTGGAAAATATTCAAAGAGGTCGCCGCTGATCTGCTTGAACGGACGGTAGAGACAGGAGTATTCGCATCCGTTTCCCTTGTGCGCCCAGGGCGGGAGGACCGCCTGCTGAACAAGGGCGGCGAGGGAGAGGTTCCGGTTCATCTGGGCTTCCTGAGCGATCAGAACTTCGCGGAGGTGGAACGAATGACAGACCTGGCGGAGCTTGTTCAAGAGCAGTTTTGTACCCGCGCCCTTCGGCAGATAGTAGGAGAAAAGGTCGTCCATGATCTGCGTGAAGAGTTCGTTGTTGAATCCGTTCGAGGCGGAGGTCAGATAGATGAACGGAATGTACGCGTTGAACGCACGGACCTGTTTGCGGAATTCGAAGCCGTTGACGGGTTCCATGAAAATATCGGAAATGACGACGTCGAAATTCTTCTGTTTGAGAAGCGCGAGCGCCTCGTCCGCGTGTTCCGTTGCTTCAAGCCTGAACTCGGTGTTCCGGAGAAAGGCTTTGAGTACGAAAGAGATAAGCGGTTCGTCGTCGAGCAGAAGGATGTTGAATGTCTTGTTGCCGTCAATTTCCATTTCTTGTGCCGCTGTTGGTTCCGGATGTTTTTTTATGCAGTCCGGTTGAAGCAAGCAGTTACCAATAGTAACTGCTTGCTTGCTTGCTTGCTTGCTTGCTTGCTTGCTTGCTTGCTTGCTTGCTTGCTTGCTTCCGGAGGGCGGGGAGGGGAGTCTGCAGAAGAGCGGAGGGGAGAAGTCCCGCTTTCATCGCCGGACTTCAAAAAAATGTCTGTAGGTACGTTTCGCATTCGTTGCAGACTCCGTATTGTCGTTTTCCATGCTTGTAATATAGCACATTTTTTCTTAATATCAAGTGTTTTAGGAAAATAAGTAGTATCTGTTATCATTTATAGTTCTTAATAATTGAGGTTTCGGAAAAGAAATTTTTGCGGAAAGTGCGGAATTGGCGTTTGCAATAATCGGAAAGTGTGGCATTTTACCGTTGTAAAAAAACATAACCTCAAGGTGCAAAGAATGAAGATACTTGTTGGACTCAGCGGCGGAGTCGATTCCGCAGTCGCCGCACTTCTGCTGAAACAGGCCGGACACGAGGTCGCCGGGGCGACTATGGCGATCTGGAGCGGAAAGAACCCGTGGAAGGGCGGACACCGCAATGCGTGCTACGGTCCGGATGAAAAAGAGGATATCGAGAGCGCCCGTGCGGTTGCGGAGACGATCGGCATTCCGTACCATGTGTTCGACTGCTCGTCGGAATATGAAAAAATCGTTATTGAGAACTTCAAGGACGAGTACAGCGCGGGGCGCACGCCGAATCCGTGCATC
This sequence comes from Lentisphaeria bacterium UBA4640, assembly GCA_002405835.1. Taxonomy (GTDB): domain Bacteria; phylum Verrucomicrobiota; class Lentisphaeria; order Victivallales; family UBA1829; genus UBA1829. The sequence goes on from DHMO01000005.1 coordinate 115,399, forward strand.
CGCTGCAACAGCCTTGTGAAATTCGGCGTCCTTCCGTTCGTGGCGAAGCGCGCCGGAATCGGATTTGAAAAATTCGCGACCGGACACTATGTGCGTCTGCGCGAACAGGACGGACGGTTCCAGCTTCTGCGCGCGGTTGACCCGGCGAAGGATCAGTCGTACTTTCTGTACCGTCTGAAACAGAATCAGCTTGCGAATGTGCTTTTCCCGCTTGGCGAGCACTGCAAATCGGAAATCCGCCGGATTGCAGCCGAGAACGGACTTCCGGTGAGCGACAAGCCGGACAGCCAGGATTTCTATTCGGGCGACTACCGCGAACTTCTCCAGCGCTCGGATGAGAAAGGCGACATCGTTGATGAGAACGGCAAGGTCGTCGGTTCGCACAGCGGCTTCTGGAATTACACGATCGGACAGCGCCGCGGGCTCGGCGTGGCGGCGAAGCATCCGCTCTACGTGGTGCGCGTCGATCCCGAAAAGAACATTGTGTACGTTGGACCGGAAGAGATGCTGAAGAAGACGAAAATCCGCGTCACCGACCTTAACTGGAGCGGCATTCCGTCGCTGGATGCGCCGCGCGACGTGCGGATCAAGGTCCGTTCGATGGGCGTCGGCACGGCAGGTTCGATCACACCGAATGCGGACGGTTCCGTTGCGGTGACGTTCTATGAGGAACAGAAATCCCCCACGCCGGGGCAGTCGGCGGTTTTCTACGACGGCGAACTCATGCTTGGCGGCGGACTGATTGAGGATGTTGACTGATGACGGATGCGGAACTGAAACATTTTCTTGACCTGACGGATCCGGAAGAGCAGGCGGAACTTTTCCGTTCCGCATACGAGATGAAACTGCGCTATATCGGTCCGCGAGTGAGTCTGCGCGGTCTTGTGGAGATCAGCAACATCTGCCGCAAGAACTGTTTCTACTGCGGAATCCGTGCGGGCAACGCAAATCTCAAGCGGTACCGGATTTCCAAAGAGGAGATTGTCAGTTCCGCGCTCTGGGCATATGATCATCATTACGGTTCCGTGGTTCTGCAGTCCGGCGAAGTCGTTTCGGATGAATTCACAGAATTCGTCGAATCCTGCGTCCGCGGGATAATGGAGCGGACGGAGGGGCAAGTCGGGCTGACGCTCTGCTGCGGCGAACAGGAACCCGCAGTTTACGAGCGCTGGCGCAAGGCCGGCGCACACCGTTACCTGCTGCGGATTGAGGCATCGGAGCCGGAACTTTATCATCAGCTTCATCCGAATGACCGGACGCATGATTTCGAGACGCGCAAACAGTGTCTCCGTTCGTTGCGCGCATTGGATTACCAGGTCGGTTCCGGAGTCATGATCGGGCTTCCGGGACAGACGACGGATCATCTGGTGCGGGACCTGCGCTTTTTCGAGGAGTTCGATCTGGACATGATCGGCATGGGACCTTACATTCCGCATGCCGACACGCCGCTCGGAAAGGGGATCGCGTTCACGCCGGAGTACATGCGCGGACATCTGGAAAAGGGGTTGCGCATGATCGCCTGCACGCGTCTGCTGCTGAAGGACGTGAACATTGCGTCGACGACTGCGCTTCAGGCTCTTTCGGACGACGGACGCGAGCGCGGTCTGCTTGCCGGAGCGAACGTGATTATGCCGAACGTTACGGATACTTCGTACCGCCGCGGCTACCAGCTCTATGCGAACAAGCCGAGTCTGGATGAGAATTCGCAGCAGTCTTGCGACGGGCTGACACGGCGGATCGCATCAATCGGCGAGGAGATTCTGTGGGATCAGCACGGGGATTCGCACCATTATTTTGAACGGACGGCACAAAAATCCGGTAAATAGCACAAAACTCCGCTTGCACAAGCGTTTTTCGGCTGTAGTTTACTGTAATGCTTGAAACAAAACAAGGATTCGTATCATGAACATTCAGACATCCGTCGGAGAGATTGCGGTAACCGGAGAGTTCGGAACCGCGTGGAATCTTACACATTCGAAAACCGAGCTTGAGCCAGGTCTTGAGCTTGTGCATCTGCATCTGGAGACGGAGGGGGAACTGCCTCCTCCGCAGTTCAAACTTCAGTGGTACATTCCGCAGGTCGATATTCAGACCCGCTGGGCGCCGATGGTCAATTTCAACCGCTATCTTCCGCCGAACTGGGGATGCGAAACCAAGTCGAATCTCGCTTCCTCCGCACCGATCATGGCGTTTCTGAACCAGAAGGGGCAGAACCGGTTCACCGTGGCGATTTCCGAGGCGATCCGCGAGGTGAAGATTTACGGTGGAATTCACGAGGAACGCTGCGAGGTGGAATGCCGCGCGGAACTTTTCACCGCTCCCGAAGCTCCGCTCCATTCGTATGACGTCACCCTGCGTTTTGACACGCGCGGAATTTTCTATGCGGACGCCATCCGCGCAGTGACTGACTGGTTCGCAGCGATGCCCGCATACAAGCCGTCGCCCGCGCCCGCCGCCGCGTTCGAACCGATTTATTCTTCCTGGTACAGCTATCATCAGGAGGTTTTCGACAAGGAGCTGGAAGCGGAATGCGCGCTCGCGAAAGAATACGGCATGAAGGGAATCATCGTCGATGACGGCTGGCAGACGGATGACAACAAACGCGGTTATGCGTTCTGCGGCGACTGGGAGATTTCCAAACGCCGTTTCCCCGATATGCCCGCGCATGTCGCGAAGATTCACGAACTCGGCATGAAATACGTCGTCTGGTTCTCGGTTCCGTTCGTCGGACTGCACAGCAAAGCGTATGAGCACTTCAAGGGGAAATATCTCTATATAAGGAAGGGGCTGAACACGGCGGTTCTCGACCCGCGCTTCCCGGAAGTCCGCGAGTATCTGATCAACATCTATGAGAACGCTATGCGCGAATGGGGAATCGACGGATTCAAACTGGATTTCATCGACTCGATACGTTTTGACGGTGAAGACCCGGCCGTTGCGGAAAACTATGCTGGACGCGACATCAAGTGCCTGCCCGAGGCCGTCGATCTTCTGCTTTCCGAAACGATGCGCCGTCTGCGCGCAATCAACCCGGATGTGCTGATTGAGTTCCGCCAGAGCTATATCGGACCCGCGATCCGCAAGTACGGGAATATGTTCCGCGCGGCGGACTGCCCGGCAGACGTGCTTTCGAACCGTGTGCGCACGCTTGACCTGCGCCTGACGACGGGAACGACCGCGGTTCATTCGGACATGCTCGAATGGAATTCTGCGGATTCGGCGGAAGTTGCGGCGCTTCAGCTGCTGAATGTCCTGTTCAGCGTTCCGCAGATTTCCGTGAAACTGGAAGTGATTCCGGAGGAACACCGCCGGATGCTCCGCTTCTGGCTGAATTTCTGCATCGAACACCGCGATGTTCTGCTGCACGGATACCTGAAGCCGTATCATCCGGAGCTGAACTACCCGATCGTCTCGTCGGAAACGGCGAAGGAGAAGGTGATTGCAGTCTACAACTACGGACAGATCGTGAAAGTCGCGTGTGACGCGGGCAAACCGTGCCACATTGTCAATGCGACGGAGCGTTCGGAGCTTTATCTGGATCTCGCGGCGACGCCTGCGTCGGTCGAAGCGTTTGACGCGCTGGGACGTCCCGCTCCGGTATGCGAGCTCAAGGCCGGCTGCGCGAAGGTCGCAATTCCGCGTGCGGGTCTGCTGACTCTGAAGTTCTGAGGAGCGCGATGAACTGGAACGGCTTTACGGTTCTCAGCTCCCTGCATCGTCCGGAACTGAATCAGTTTCCAAACATTGCATTGCCGTTCTACGTGCGCTCGACGGGACATTTCCGCCGGGCGCACGGCAGTCTCGAGGCGGTTCCGCCCGGGGAAAAACCGTTTGTCCAGTTCTACTGGTGCATTGCGGGGGAGGGCGAGATGGAGTGCTCTTCCGGCGCCGCTCCCTGCCGGATCAGGAAAGGCGATTTCTTCTACCGTCTTCCGTTTGAGCAGCATTTTTTCCGTTCAACGTCTGCGGACTGGGAGTATCGCTGGGTTGCGTTTGACGGTCCGGGTGCGGCGGATTTCATGCGGTCGTACAATTATCCGGCGACTCCGTTTCCGGCGGGGGAATGTCCGCTTGAACTTTTTCAGGAGATTGACGCGTGGCTGCAGGAACTGACTCCTTACAGCTGGCGCAAGATGGTCGTTCTGGTATCGGATATTCTTGCCGCGGCAGGGGGAACGAACCGTGAAGAGACCCTGGAGAACCGTCAGCTTCAGGAGGCAATCCGTATCTGTCGCGCGAATTTTCCGAACCCGAATCTGAATATCAACGCCCTTTCGGAGCGGGTGGGCGTGTCGCGGACAACGCTGCTGCGTCTGTTCCGCCGCAAAATGAATATGACTCCCTCGGATTATCTGCTTCAGCTCCGGGTGCAGCGGGCGGTTTCGCTGCTGCGTGAGACGCGTTATCCGCTGATCCGCATCGCGGAGCTTTCGGGATGGAACGACGTCAATTATTTCTGCCGCATCATCAAGCGCGTGACGGGGCGCACGCCGGGAGAAGTCCGTTCAACCGAGTGACCCGCGATGAAAAAGAGCACCGAACCGACTTTCGATGAGATGTATCCGAGCGAAGTGACGCGCAAGGGCATCCGTTTCCACATGGCAAGCGCGATCTGGGACTACGGACGGGTCAACATGCTTCCTCTGTGGACAGAATTCGTGCACAATCCGGTTATTCTTCCCGCCGGTTACCGGTTTTCGCAGACCGCCGTTCCGAATACGGAAATCGAATACATTCTGGATGGTCAAATGGCGATTGAACAGGACGGAATCCGCACGGTTCTCAAGCCGCATGACCTCTGGATTCTTCCCGCCGGAACGCCGCAGAGTCTGACGGTCCGTGAGAACTGCCGCAAGATCACTGCAGGAATCAGCGGACAGCTCGTGCATTCCCTGTTTTCCGGAATGGGAATTTTTGCCAGACCGGTGATCCGCATCGGAAACGATGAACGTCTGCTCTCCGTGATTCGCGAGCTTTATCAGCTATTGCGCGAGAAATCGGAGGAGACCGTTCCGCATATTTCAGGTCTGACTCTGGAGCTTGTGATGGAAATCGGGCGTGCGGCAAAGACGGCACCGAGTCCCCGGCTCGCGGAGGCGATTCATATTCTTGAGCGCGGCATAGCCGATGAAATCCGTCTTGACGACGTGGCGGCGCGACTTCATATTTCCACGGATTTTCTGAACCGTCTTTTCCGGCAGGAGCTCGGGATTACGCCGAAGCGTTATCTGATTGAGCAGCGGATGCATCTTGCATCCTCCCTGCTGACCAACTCGGATTTTTCGGTTCAGGAAATATCTCTGCGCTGCGGCTACCGGAACCAGTTCGCATTTTCCCGCGAATTCCGTAAAAAATACGGACTTTCGCCATTGCAGTTCCGCAAAAATACACAGAATTTGAAAAAGATATAAATCTTCGGTTTACGGCAATAAAATCCGCTTTTCCCCCTCTTGTTAAAAACGTGTTTCTGCAGTATAATTAACAGCAATGGAAAACTTTATCCGGGGTTTCCGGAAAAATGAAAACAGAAACGAAAGGTTTTATGCTATGAAAATTTTGTTCCGCTCATTTGTCCGCCGTCTCACAGGGAGATTCCGCAGGTTTACCCTTGTAGAGCTCCTTGTGGTAATTGCCGTGATTGCCATCCTTGCGGGGATGCTTCTTCCCGCGCTGAATTCTGCACGGGAAAAAGCGCATGAGGTGACGTGCAAAAACAATCTGAAAACAATCGGTCTTGCCGCGGCGGGATATTCGGGCGACTTTGACGACTGGATTATTCCCTGCACCTCCAAAACAGCCGGATATTTCTGGCCGGAGGTGCTGAGCGGCTACGGGGCGGCGTATTCGTATGACCGCACGAAGGTTTCGAATTTCCATTGTCCTTCGGAACGGCGCAACGTTCCAGGAATGGCCGGATACTTCGCTTCGGATTACGGAATGAACGTCAATGTCGGCGGCTGGTACCGCGAGGGCTCGACCGCGAAGGAGAACATGATCAAGCGTCTTTCGCAGTTCAAAAACGGGAGCCGTCTGCCATTTATCGCGGGAACGGGCGGGCGCGACGGAGGGCGCATCCGTTTCCGGTCAACGGAGCTGGCGTACATTCACGGCGGAGAGGATTGGCGCAAGCCGTCGGATCTGACTTCCGGGTGGGAGGTTGCGGATGCGCTGACTCTGAAAGGACGTTCCGGTGTCCTCTTCCTTGACGGTCATGTCGAGGGGCGCACCTTCCCGAGTCTGCTGAACGGGAACGATGCATATTATTACATGAAAGACGGGGACAACATCCCGAACGGTGCAACTGATTTTTAAGATAACACAAGGAGTTTTTTTATGAAATTCAAGCATCTGCTGTTTTCCGCCGCCTCTCTGATTACCGGAACGGTCTGCGCGGAAAATCTGATTCACAACGGTGATTTCCTGCTAGGAAACAGCGGTTTTTCCATCGAACGCTGGCAGCGTCCGGACACCAACCCGGAGATGATTTTTCATCCGCTTGTCACGGAAAACGATCCCCGTTCGCCCGGAAGGAAAATCCTGAAAATCGACAATTCATACAAAGAACAATGTTTTGTTTACGCCTGCGAGATGCCTCTTGAGGCTGGGAAAACCTATTATCTGCGCGGAGAAATCCGCTCTTCCGGAAGCAAAGTTCCGGCGGAATTCAGTATGATTTATCTCAACCGCAAAACCGGGCGCAATGCGCAGGGCGGGACGGTTGTTGCGGAGAAGGAGTGGAAACGGTTTGAATTTCCGGTGCGCACACAGAAATTCGGAGGGAGGTATCATCTCAAAATAACGCTTGACCAGCCGTCGGAGTCGGGAACAGTCTTCCTGAGCGGACTCTCTCTTTCCGCTGAAAAAGACACCGCGTTTCATGGTGTGGAGATCGGATTCCGGACTGCATCACGCGTCTTTTTTGCGGGAGAGCGCGACAAATGCACGGCGACCGTGCGGAATGCAGGCGGAAAAACGTGGGAAAAAACGTTGAAACTGGTTGCGGTTGACGACTATTCCGGTGTGCGCCGGACGATTCTGGAGCGTCCGCTCCGTCTGGCTCCCGGAGGCGTGGAAGAGATTGCGTTCGATTTGCCTGTGGACCGTTTCGGTTCGTTCCGGATTGAACCGGAGGATTTGTCGATCCGTTTCTTTCCCGGCTACTATGCGGTGATCGGGAAGGTAAAGCCGCTGCGTTTTGACCCGAAACGCTACAGTTTCGGTGTGAACAACACGGCTCCGCTGAAGTGGCGGAAAGGGAAAGCACCGGGATATGTGGCGTCCAATGCGTCCGTGCGTGAAGAGCTGCATCTGCTTTCGCTTGCCGGCTGCCGCCTGATCCGCGCATTCTCCGGAATGGGGATCGACTGGATGCTTCTGGAGCCGGAGCCTGGAAAATTCAATTATCTTTACCTTGATACGACTCTGAAGCTGTATGAGGAAGCGGGCATTGCCGCGCTGCCGGTTCTGTGCGCCAATGAGTTCATCATCGAAAATTATCCGTGGTCCCAGCAGATTTATCCGGACTGGCTGCTGAAGGGTGCTCCGTATGCAAAACTGGAAAAGAGCACCCGCGACTGGCGCGGATACAACTGTCCGGAGCGCAACTATGTTTTTCCGGACCGCGCGGTTTTGGATCGTTATATCCGCACAATTGTCTCCCATGCGGGGAAGCGGGTGATGCAGTATGAAATTTCCAATGAGCCGGGCTGTGCGATTTCGCCGGAGCAGTATATGAATATTATTTTCCGTCCGGTGACGGCTGTTCTGCGGAAGGAAAATCCGGAAGCGACGATTGTCGGGGTGTGTTCGACGAGCGACAAAGGTTATCAGCTCGGCGAATTCCTGAAGGCGTGTCTTGAACTGAACGTTGCAGAGAATTCGGATGCGATTTCGTTTCATCCGTACGGCAGTCCGGAGTTGAGCTCTCCCGACCCTGCGGACAAGCAGATTCTGACGATGAAAGAGATGATTTCCAAATACAAAGCGGGGATGCCGATCTGGAACACGGAGCTGTTTTACCTGTTCAGCGGCTATGAGTTCGGAGATTTCTACGGCGCGATGCAGATAAAGGCGCACCACGCCGCTGCGCGTTACCTCGTGGAGCTGAGTCTCGGCGTTGCGCAGTCGACCCCGCTGGAGAGCATGCAGATCTGGCGGGAGCTGATGATTCCGAATTATCAGCATATCACTTCCTGGCCGGACAGCCAGCCGGGGCCGGTCTATTCGGTCTACAACGCCCTGACCCGTTTCTTCGAGGGAGCGGAGGCGGTTTCACACCGCAATTCACCGGACGGACTTTACCGCTGCGTATTCCGCAAGGACGGCAAACTTGTTGGCGCAATTTGGGATTATCGCAAGCGCGGGAACGTGAAGCTGGATTTCTCCGGATTTGAAGTGTACGATCTTTTCGGCAATCCGCTTCCCGGCGGAGTTATGACGATGACGGACGCTCCGGTTTATCTGAAGCAGGGCGCGCTCTCCGAACCGGAGTTCCTGAAAAAACTGGATTCCCTCTCCGCAATTCTGGAACAGACGCTTTCTGTTTCCTCAGAGGCTCGCCTTATTGAGCAGAATGGGAAAACGGTTCTGCTGCTCGGTCTGCGTAGCTGCGGTATGAAAGACGAATCCGGCTATGCCGGCATTGCCGGAAAAGGAATTACCGCGGTTGAACCGGTTGCCTTTACGCTGAAACGCGGAGAATATGCGGCTCTTGAAGTTCCGGTCAAGGTTTCCGGAAAAGTCGCGGAAGCGGAAGTGCGGGTGATTTCGAACGGAAAAATCTGGAAGTTCCCGGTTCATCTCCACCGCAGCCGCAGTGTAAGCCGCAAACCATTTCACTTCCAAAGTGCGGACGGAGTCCTTTCCGCAACCGCGGAGCTTTCTGGAAAGTCGGGAAAGAGTCTGCTCCGGATCCGGGTGAACGATACGACGGATTCTGGGGCTCCCGGAAAGCGCGCGATGTGGGAACAGGACTGTGTGGAGCTCTTCATCGACGCCGCGCCGCGCGCTCTGCCCGAGATGCACGCGGATGCCTACCAGCCGGCGACTTTCCGTCTCTTCATCATGCCGCGTCTGGAAAAAGAGAAACAGCTGGTTTTCTGGGGCGACCGCAGTTTCATCTCTCCGGATTCGATCGGATGCCGTGTGACTGCGGATGCGTCCGGTTATGAGATTCTGCTTGAATTTCCGGAAAAGGCGTTCGGGGGCGAATCCGGACTGGAGATCAAGATCAACGACGCTCCGGGGACTTCGGGAAACGTGTGTTCGTTCTCTCTCTTCGATGCGCCGGATGTTCAGAAAAACCGTTTGATGTTCACAATTGTGAAAACAACACAAAATAAGGAGTTGGAAAAATGAAAAAACAGATGACTGCACTTGTCCTTGGCGCCGCGCTTTCGCTCTCCGCCGCAACCAATGTCCCGTTCGAAACGGTAATGAACGGCGGCTGGAAACAGGTTGGACCGAACACATTTGAAGTGAAAAACAAAGGCGCTTGGCATGCGTCCGTTGTCCTGAAAGCCGGATTGAAACCGGGATGTTACTACCGCGTTTCATGGAACGCTTCATCGCGGAAAGGGCAGGGGGTGACTTCGTACGGGTTGATCCTGAAGCTCGCTGAAACGCTGTTCAGCGGAGTCAATATCCCGGAGGAGTCTTCGCCACGCGCGTTCTGTTTCTATTCGGGCAAAGCGGACAAGACGGAACTTTCGTTCTTTTTCAGCAAAAACTGCTCCGGTGATTCGAAGATCGCAAATCTGAAACTGGAGGAGCTTAACGAGGCGGATATGCATGAGAATCTTCTGATCAACGGCGATTTTGAGGCGGACAATCTCGTCCCCGGCGATTGGCTCGTCCGCAGCAAGGAGTTTGCACCGTATATGAAGATCGTTGAAAACGCGGGATTCGTGAACGGCGCGAAGTCTCTTGAACTGACGCAGAAAAAGGATGTCCCGGCAACCGCGATTGAGTCGGTTCCCCTGCAGATTCTGCCCGGCAAAACCTACTCGCTGAGCTTCTGGGCGAAAGCGGAGGGGCTGGACAAGATGACCGTTGTCATCGACATGCCGTCTTATGGAAAAAAGCAGGAGTTTCAGAAATTCTATCCGTTTGCTTTGAGCGGAGAATGGACCAAGTTCACGTGCAAGGTGACCTTCCCCTCGGATGAAGCGCAGTTCTCGCTGCTGGCCCGCCGCCGCGCCAGAGTGAATATCTTCTGCGACAATCACAATGACGGGCGTGTTCTGCTTGACCAGTTTGAATTTAAAGCGGATGAGTGATATATATTACGGCAGAAAAAAAGGGAAAAACATGTCAATCCTTTCGCATTTCAACTCCGGACGCATTCCCGCGGCGCGGATTCTGAACCGCAGAAACCGCTGTTATGCAATCATGCACTTCAGCCTCAACACTTTCACCGGCAAGGAGTGGGGATATGGGGACGACGATCCGCAGATTTTCAATCCGTCCGGTTTCAGTGCAGAGCAGATTGCGGAGGCGTGCAAAGCCGGCGGGCTCGCGGGAATCATCATTGTCTGCAAGCATCATGACGGCTTTTGTCTCTGGCCAACGAAGACGACGCCGTACAACATTTCCAGATCGCCGTTCCGCAACGGGAAGGGCGATCTGGTGCGCGAGATGGCGGACGCCTGCCGGAAGGCGGGGCTGCAGGTCGGGTTCTATGTCTCTCCGTGGGACCGTAATCATCCGGCCTACGGAACGCCCGGGTATGTGAAAGTCTATCAGGAACAGCTTCGCGAAATCTATTCCGGCTACGGTCCCGCATTTGAAGCCTGGTTCGACGGCGCAAACGGCGGAGACGGCTGGTACGGAGGCGCGTGCGAAAAACGGAAAATCGATCCTTCCACGTATTATGAATGGGAAAAAACTTGGCGGATTGTGCGCGACCTTCAGCCGGACGCCGCGATCTTCAGCGATGCCGGTCCCGATCTGCGCTGGCCCGGGAATGAGAACGGTTTTGCCGCGCCCGACGCCTTCGGAAGTTACACGCCGCATCCGCGCGACCCGGACAGGGAGCCCGCGCCAGGATACACGGTCTATCAGGAGGGATTCGAGGGGCATGCGGACGGGGAATTTTTCATTCCTCCAGAGTGTGATGTCCCGCTGCGTCCCGGCTGGTTTTACCATGCTGAGGAGGATGAGGAAGTCCGTTCCCTCTCCACTCTTGTGGAATTGTATTTGAATTCAGTCGGTTGCGGAGGTTTTCTGAACCTGGGGATTGCGCCGGACCGTCGCGGACGCCTGCACGAAAATGATGTGCGCCGTCTTGCGGAGTTCAAACGCGCGGTGGATGCGCTGAATTCGCCCGCGTTGTTTTCCTGCTCCGCGCAACTCTTCTCCCGGGAGAGTGTGACATTTGAATTCGGCGGAACGAAACGGTTCAATCTGCTGGAGCTTTCGGAGAATATGGCGGACCAGGGCGAAGTGGTTCGCCGCTATGCTGTGGAAGTTCGTGTGAACGGCGAATGGGAACCTCTGGTTTCGGGAAAAGCGATCGGACTCCGCCGTCTGAAGACGTTTCCTGAAGTTGCGGGCGATGCGTTGCGCATTCTAGTGCCGGAAGCCTGTCCGGAAGAGGTTCGGCTGACCGTATCCATCCGTCTTGTTCCCGCGGAGCTGCTTAGGAAGGAGCCCATTTCAGCACCAGTCCGTAAAAATTACAGAATTCTCGAACAGGGTAAAAGAAGCGGCATGACCGCGGAGTGGCGGCTGGGGAAAAACAGCGGAATCGGCGGATTTCTCTTCACTCCGTTTGAGGATGTTCCGAATGGCACACCGGACCGTTACCGTTTTGAAGTTCTGTCGGATTCCGGCTGGCGGACGGTTGCGGAGGGAGAGTTTTCGAATCTCCGTGCGAATCCGGTTCCTCAGCGCGTGGTTTTTGCTCCGGTCTCGGCTTCGGCGGTCCGCCTGACCGCTCTCCGGATGCTGGACTCCGGAACGGAGCTCTGCTTCAGGGAATTCGGTTTGATTCTGAAATGAGAATTTCCTTCGCGTTGATATTCCGGAATGTCAAGCCGTTTCGAAATGAAATTCGCGAATAAAGTTGCGGTATTTTTTACTGTTCCGCCTTGAATCGAAGCTGTTTCGGGAGTATGTTATGGCATACGTTTTTTTTTCATGAATCAGGAGGAGTATTACATGGGTGGCTTTTTCGGCGTCGTTGCGCATGAGGACTGCGTGACGGATCTGTTCTACGGAACGGATTATCATTCCCATCTCGGCACGAAACGCGGCGGTCTCGCCGTTTACGGAGCCGACGGAACCATTATGCGTTCCATTCACGACATCACCAATTCGCAGTTCCGGTCCAAGTTTGATGACGACCTGCCGCATCTTGCCGGAAAAAGCGGAATCGGCGTCATCAGCGATTACGAAGATCAGCCGCTCATCATCGGCTCCCATCTCGGAATTTTCGCGATTGTGACGGTCGGAAAAATCAACAACATTCAGGAACTCATTTCGGGCGATTCCTCTTCGCGGATCGCCCATTTCTTTTCCGAAATGAGCGGCGGAGAGTTCAATCCAACCGAAGTTGTCGCCGCGCTCATCAACACAAAAGAGACCCTTGAGGAGGGAATCGAGTATGCTCAGAGCCGCGTTGACGGTTCCTGCTCCATGCTGATTCTCCGCAACGGCGTCATCTACGCCGCGCGTGACCGCTACGGCCGCACGCCCATTGTCATCGGTCGCAAGACCGGTGCCTATGCAGCATGCATGGAAAGCAGCTCGCTTCCGAACCTTGACTATACAGTCTGCAAGGAACTCGGACCCGGCGAAATTGTCCGCATGAGTGCAGACGGTGTTGAGCAGATCAGAAAGCCGGGCGATCAGATGCAGATCTGTTCGTTCTTCTGGGTTTATTTCGGTTATCCCTCCTCCAACTACGAAGGCTCCAACACGGAAACGGTCCGTTACCGCAACGGCGCGTTGATGGCTCGCGGTGATGAAGTCGAATGTGACTCTGTCAGCGGCATTCCGGATTCCGGTGTTGCGCATGCGATCGGCTATTCGAACGAGTCGGGCAAGCCGTATCTGCGTTCGCTGGTGAAATACACTCCGACATGGCCGCGCAGTTTCATGCCGCAGACGCAGTCTGCGCGCAATCTTGTCGCCAAGATGAAGCTGATTCCGATTGACGAGCAGATTCGCGGCCGCCGTCTTCTGTTCTGTGATGATTCGATTGTGCGCGGCACGCAGTTCAAGAACATTGCACAGCGTCTTTACGAGCGCGGTGCGCTTGAAGTACACATGCGTTCTGCGTCGCCCCCGCTTGCATTTGCGTGCAAGTACCTGAATTTTTCGCGTTCGAAATCGATTTTGGATTTAGCTGCGCGCCGTGTCATCAACACTCTGGAAGGCGGCGAACCTTCGGATGAGGTGTTGAAGGAATACATCACCGCCGGCACACCGCGTTACGAAAAGATGATCGAAGCGATCCGGAAGAATTTAGGTTTGACGACGCTGAAATATCAGACAATTGAAGGTCTGGTTGAAGCGATCGGTCTTCCGAAAGAGAAACTTTGCACATATTGTTTTGACGGCTGTGAAGGCGGTTGCGGCTGCTGCAAGCACTGATCAATGAAACGCGCGTCTCCTCAAGCACAAGGGAGGAGACGCGTTGAAATTGAATATTTTGTTGCCATCAAAGTCAATGAAAAAAGGTGATGGCGCATCTGGACGGGTTGGGCTGGAAGTCCGATATTTCATCAGATAATTCCGCGGAGGAGAGATTTCAAATCATTCCGGTCTCTGATTCTCCGCCGCCCGGAGGATTTTTTCGGAAATAAGATTCAGACGCTCGGGGTGATCCACGGCGATGGGAGAGGGCCAGTTGGCAATTTGACGGAAACATTCCAGCAGATCATGGAATGTTTCCGGATTCTGCCGCTTCAGAATAAAGGCGGAACCGCGCTGAAGCAGCTTGTCCAGAAAGATTTCAAAACACTCCACTGATTTTTCCCGGATGAGGCTTCCGGGCAATTCTGCGAGCGCATCGGCCAGTTCTTCCTGCGAAGCCTTTTCCAGAAGAACTTCCGCCTGGGCAAAGCGTCCCATGCGGCAACAGTTGGCAAGCGATTGATTTTCGTTGAAAAAATAGTTGCGTCCGCAAGCACTCTCATGCGACAGAAACTGCAGGATCCGGATACCGGAAACCGATCCGCTTTCCGCATCTGTTTCGGAGCAGTTCTGCAGCGGACAATCCAGCCGCATTCCCAGTTCGTAGAGTCTGGCCGCAATCGAAAATTCCCCGGAGATCATTGCAAAATAGAGCGCATTGCGTCCTCCATGATCCATCGGCAGCTCCTCCGGTTCTTTCGCCGAGCAAATATTTGCCAGAATCTCTCTGACCTCATTCCAATTTTTATTGCATGCCGCGTTATAAAGTTTTTCATTCAAATCCATCTTATGCCTCCATTCCTTTTTCTTGATGATAACAGAAAAGGGAAAAAAGTAAACGGAAGAAAAATTTTTTCAGTTTTTTTGCATGGCAGACAGCCTGGAAAATGCGGGCGGTTGTCTGCCGTTTGCAAGACATTGCCGTTTCACGGTTATCGTTTTTTCCAAAAAATAATTTTTTTTCTTTTTCTCTTGTAAGATATTCCGGGTATGGGGCAGTAAGTGTTATGAAAGAACAAAAAAGAAATGTTCACAAACAAAAGGAGGTGAACCGCCCGGGAAAATTTTTGGAAGCCTTGCCGGCTGAGGCACGCGTGATCCTGCGCCAGGATCTGTTATTTTGATCAAAACAACAGAATGGGGTCTGGAAAAAGACCTGTCAAAGGAGAATTAAAATGATCAAGCTGTTCAAAACAGAAAAGTCCGCCGAAAAAAACATGAAACCCATGGCTATGAAGCATGAAGTTCCGTCCGTTGAAATTCCTGCGAACTACAATTGGAAAGCTCAGTATACGAGCGATGTTTTCAAGTTCGGAACCCACGGTACGACAAACAACTCAACTCCGGGAAGTGTCGTTTTTGATATGGATAGCTGGAACGACTGATTTCCAAGTTCTCTCTCCCCACACTTTCGTGGGGGGAGATTTTACCGAAAGGATGAAAAATGATTCTGCTTCTTACAATGACCGGCTGCTGCGCAAGCGATGCGTTGGCGCAAATCTGTGAACAGAGAAATATTCCCTTATTCCGTTTTAATCTGGACCGTTACAACGAATATCAATTCTTATGGACCCTGCAGGGATTTGAAATCATAGACCCGACCGGACGCAGCATTTCCAGTTCTCAAATCACCGCTGCGGCGTGTTACAAAGCTCTGCTGCCCTACGGTGAAAAAATGCCGTTTTCCTATCTTGTGGACGGGGAAGATGAATGGGTGAAAAGCTGTCTGAATTATATTACAAACTCACTTGCAAACTGGCTGAAAAACAGAAACCTTCTCCGGCTCTGGGACTGCACGGAAATCAAGTATTTCAAAGTAAAGCAGATGGAACTCGCGCAGAAATATTTTGCGGTTCCCGAATTCATGATTCACTGGGGTTTTCATCTGACCGGAAAAGAGGTTGTCGCAAAGACGCTGACACAGCGGTTTTTCACGGATCAGAAATTCGCCTATGTAACCAAAGTCGACCGCAACGCGCTTGATCCCGTCTATCCGTGGTTTACGCAGGATATCGCACCGGGCAACCGGGATGCAACAGTCGTTTACATCAACGGGCATGTGCATTGCTATCAGTTTGCAACGGAGCGCGGAGAGCTGACCGACTGGCGCGTGACTCAGGGGTCCGACAAGAACCGGTGGATTCCGTGGAATGCCGGAAAGAAGTTCGAAGAGAAAATTGATGCGTACATGAAAGAACTCGGACTGAAATTCGGGCGCCTTGATTTCATCATCGGCGGCGCGGAAGTGCAGTTCCTGGAAGTCAATCCGTGCGGGCAGTTCGGCTGGCTTGATGACAGAAAACTGACTCTCCACAATGAAGTTGTGGACGCCATTCTTGATCCGGAAAGCACAGTCACTCTCTGACGCCATGTTTCCCCACCTGAAAAAACTTGCGGCGCTGTGCGCTGACAGACGCCTGGTTGTCTGCATGATTCTGTCAACGCTCGGCGTGTCCGGGCTGAACGCCGCGGTTATGGTTGCGCTCGGTGTCTTCATCGACGATCTGGTTTACGGAGGGCATCCGGTGCGGAGTTTTTCTGTGCTGCTTTGTTTCGCTCTGGGACGTTTCTTGCTGGAGCTGCTGCTGAGAAGATATCTTCTGCGGATCGGACGGGACATCGAAGTGAGGCTGCAGTGGCGTCTGCTCAATGTCTTTCAGAAGATGAAGCCGTCTGCTGTTGATTCTTACAGAAACGGGGAAGTCGGCATGAAATTTTTCCGCGATGCCGGCTGGGTTCAGCAGTTTGCGGTGAATCTCTGTCCGCAGCTGCTGAACGCATTTGGCGGAGTGGTTCTGGCGTTTGCGGTGATACTCTGGAAAAAGCCGGCGATTGCGCTGTTTTATCTCATTTTTCTGCCTCTGATGGCGCTGAACTTTCTGTACTTTGCAAAGCGTCTGACATTTTTTTCTCATGCGGTCAGGAGGATGTACGACCGTTCGCTCAATGGAATTTTTGAGTTCATGCACATTTTCCCGTATCTGAAGTCGATGGCGGCGGAAACTCCATATTTAGAGCAGCCGCGGCGGAAATTCAAATCTTTCCGGAAAATGAATTTGAAAAACGACCGCACGGCCTTGTCTCTGGAATACATCAACCGTTTTATCCTGCTTTTCGGCGAATATTCGATTCTGGCTGTCGCCGGCTGGCTCGCATGGAAGAAGGAAATTCACGTCGGCGACGTTGTTGTGTTTCAGGGGCTCTTCCTTGCTGTTCTGAGTTCGCTGAACGGAATGTTTCAGCTCCTGCCCGGCTGGAAGTCCGCGCAGGAAAGCGCCGAATCCATCAGCGAATTGCTCGAAACGGAAGACACGGAGGATGTCGACTCGAATCCGGAGCTTCCTTCCGCGCTTGCTGACATTGCGGTCCGGCATGTTTCATTCCGTTATCCGCATTCCGGCAAAGCTGTTTTTTCTGATTTCAGCTGTGACATCAAAGCGGGATCGATTGTGGCTCTGACGGGGGCGAATGGAAGCGGAAAGACGACTTTTCTGAAGCTGATTACCGGTTATCTGGAACCGGAGTCCGGCCGGGTGGAGATCGCGGGGAGGGAGCTGAAGGAGTGGCGGCTCAGTTCATTCCGGCAGAAAGTTGCCTATGTTTTTCAGGATTCCCTCCTGATTACCGGAACGGTCCGGGAGAATATCACACTGAAAAATTCCTGTTATACGGAAGCGGATATTGAGGAGGCGCTGTGTCTTTCGGGGGCGGACGGGCTGGTTGCGCGCTTTCCGGAGGGGCTGGAGCACCGCATCGGTTTCGAGGGCGGCGGCTTGTCGGGCGGAGAGCGGCAGATGCTCGCGATTGCCCGCGCGCTGATCCGGAAACCGGACATTCTGATTTTCGATGAAGTGACAAATCATCTGGATTACGAATCCAGGATGAAGATGCGCGCTCTGCTGATTTCGTTTCGCGGGAAAGCAACTGTGCTGATGGTTTCACACGATCCCGGGCTGGCGGCGCTTTGCGATCAGGAAATCTGTTTGAACAACTAAAAGGAGGAGAACCTTTATGAATTGGATTTATTGCGGTATCGGAGCGGCGGCTGCCGCTGTGCTGGGTGTTGCGGTGTGGTGGTTTCTGAGATGGAGAAAGGAAAACTCTTTCACTCCGCCCGTTTTGACAGACTGGGACAGGGAGCATCTGGCATATCATGAGGCCGGACATGCGGTCTGTTTCTTCCTGCTTCCCGAAGTTGAAAAGGTGGCGTCGATCACGATTGATCCCTCAAACGAGGCGTTCGGAATGGTGAGAACAGCCGCAAGAGTCCGCCACAATGATACGAAAGAGGCTTTACTGAGTTCCATGACCGCTCTGATGGGCGGGGGAATCAGCGAAGAGATTTTTCTGCACGATTTTACGACCAGCCGTTATCAGGATTTACAGATAGCAAGGAAAATCGCATTTGATATGGTTACCCGGTTTGGCATGGGAAATGAGCTGAGAAACATTTCTCTGATGGACGATGGCGGAATGTGGTTTTATTCCCGGGAAGTCCAGAGTGTTGCGGAGAAGGAAATCTGCACTCTTCTGAGCGAGGCGTCGAAACGTGCGGAAGAGTTGATCCGGGCAAATGCCGATGTGATAAAACTTCTGGTGGATGAACTTTTCGAAAAAGGCACGATGACGGAAGCGGATGTTGACGAATTTGTGAAGAAAAATATCCGGAGAAACAAAGAGGGGGAAGAAAATGCTGTCGCAGGAGTTTCGTGAGTGGCTGCTCTGTTCGATCACAATTGTGGTGATACTGGTTTTGTCCGGTATTTCGCTTTGGCTGGTGATCAGCGGACTGATGAAATTCATGCCGGAGGAAAATATGGAGTACCGGCAGAATCTTCCGGAACAGACGAGCAGAAATTGAGGGAGGAAAGCGCCGCCCGGTCTTCGGACCGGGCGGCGTGTTTTAAATTCAGAACGCCTGCGTAAATTCCGCAAGATTCTTCAGCCCTGTGTCGTTCGGATTCTCAAGGAGAATTCGGACGATCGCACTGCCGATGATGAAGCCGTCGGCGACTTTGTCGATCAGGGCGGCCTGTTCGGGCTTGCTTACGCCGAATCCGGCGAGAATGGGCATGCCGGAGACAGACTTGATGTCGTTCAGGCGCTGCTCCAGTCCGGCAGGAAGTTCGGCGCGGGCGCCGGTGATGCCCTTTACCGTAATGACATAGAGGAAGCTGTCCTCAACGCCTTTCGCAATTTCGGCGACACGGTCGAGATGCGTGGTCGGGGCGATCAGCGGAACCAGCGTCATATTGTGCTTGCGGAGAACGTCGAGAAGCTCCTGACGGTCCTCCAGAACCACATCGACGGCGAGGACGGCGTCCACACCGGCGGCTTCCGCGGCCGCGGCGAATTTCTCAAGACCGCGGCTGAAGAGAACGTTGTAGTAGGAGAAGAGGACGAACGGCGCATCCGGATATTTTTTGCGGAGACGTGCGATGCAGTCGAGAATATCCTGGAGTTTTGTGCCGTGCGCAAGCGCTTTCTGTCCGGCTTCGCGGATGACGGGTCCGTCCGCCATCGGGTCGGAGAACGGAACGCCGAATTCGATGATGTCGGCTCCGTTGTCGAGCAGGGTTTCGACGGCGCGTTCGCTGTATTCCATATCGGGGAAGCCCATGGTGAGATAGGCGGTAAAGACTTTTTTGCCGTTCGCTTTCGCGGAGGCGAAGAGTTTCTGTATGCGGTTCATGATCAGGCTCCTTTTTTCGAGGCTTTGTAGTTGCGGACGCTCTGCATATCCTTGTCGCCGCGTCCGGAGAGACAGACGATGATGATGTCGTCCTTGCTCATCTGCGGTGCGCGCTTGAGGGCTTCGGCAACGGCATGGCTGGATTCGAGCGCGGGGATGATGCCTTCGTAGCGGGAGAGCGTGTCGAAGGCGTGAATGGCTTCATCATCGTTGATCGCCGTGTAGGTGGCGCGGCCGATGTCGTGCAGATAGCAGTGTTCGGGACCGACGCCGGGGTAGTCGAGTCCGGCGGAAACGCTGTAGGTGTCGATGATCTGACCTTCATCGGTCTGGAGCAGGTAGGTTTTGCTGCCGTGGAGCACACCGAGGCGTCCGCCGTTGATGCTGGCGGCATGTTCGCCCGTTTCAACGCCTTTTCCGCCGGCTTCCGCGCCGATGAGCTGGACTTCGGGATCATCGATGAATCCGGCGAAGAGTCCCATTGCATTGGAGCCGCCGCCGACGCAGGCGATGGCGGCGGTCGGGAGTTTGCCGAACTGCTCGAGACACTGTCTGCGCGCCTCTTTCCCGATGACGGACTGGAAGTCGCGGACGATCAGCGGGTAGGGGTGCGGACCGGCGACAGTGCCGATGACGTAGAACGCTTCGTCGACTTCGGTGATCCAGCGGCGGATCGCCTCATTCATGGCGTCCTTGAGAGTGGCGCTGCCTTCGGTGACTGCGGTCACTTTTGCGCCGAGCGTTTCCATGCGTTCCACGTTCGGAGCCTGGCGTTCGACGTCGATTGCACCCATGAAGACTTCGCATTCCATGCCGAAGAGGGCTGCGACGGTTGCTGTCGCGACGCCGTGCATTCCGGCTCCGGTTTCCGCGAAAAGTTTCTTCTTGCCCATGCGTTTGGCGAGCAGAGCCTGACCGATGGTGTTGTTGATCTTATGGGCTCCGGTGTGGTTGAGATCTTCGCGTTTGAGCAGGATTTTGGCTCCGCCGCAAAGTTTTGTGAGACGCTCCGCATAGTAGAGCGGGCTTTCGCGTCCGACGTAATATTTCATCAGACGCTCGAATTCCGCCTGGAAAGCGGGATCGTTTTTGGCGTCGATATACGCCTGTTCCAGCTCCGCGAGCGGAGTCATGAGGGTTTCGGCAACATAGTCGCCGCCGAAGATTCCGTAGTGGGAACTCAGTTTCATTTCGGTACTCCTTGATATGTTGTGATCAGTTCTTTCAGTTTTTCCATGTTTTTGTGTCCGGGAGCGTCTTCCAGAGAGCTGTTGACGTCCAGAACATCCGCTCCGGCTTCTGCTGCTTCAGCGAGATTCGCGGCGGAGAGTCCGCCGGCGAGAACCAGCTTTTTCCCCGCATCGAGAACCTGCCGTGCAAGCGTGCGGTCCGAGCGTTTGCCGCTGCCCGGCGTCTGCGAATCGACGAGAAACGCATCCGCCGGATATGCCGGGTCGAACGAAACGGAGATCGCCTTCCAGACTTCATAATCTTTCCGGAGCGAGGCGGCGAGCTCTGCGCTTTCCGAGCCGTGAAGCTGGATGACGTCGAGTTTCAGACGCTCTGCAATTGCGCGGATTTCCGTTTCTGCTGCATTGACGAATACGCCGACCGTTTTCGTGCGGGTGCGGTCGATATGCGGAAGGATGCGTTCCGCCTCTTCCGGCGTGACGCGGCGCGGGCTTTTCGCGGCGAAAATGAAGCCGAGATAATCCGCTCCGGCCGCGGAGGCCGCGCGTGCGAACTCCGCAGAATTGATTCCGCATATCTTCAGCGCATTCATGCGAGCAGCTCCTTGAGTTTTTCTCCGGGGAACTCCGCCCGCATGAGCGTTTCACCGATGAGGAAGCCGTCGGCGCCTTCTTCACGGAAGCGGCGGATATCCTCTTTGGATTTGATTCCGCTTTCCGCAATCCGGACCGTTCCGGCGGGGATTTCGCCGAGGAGGTTCAGGGAGGTGTCAAGCGAAACATCGAAGCTCGAAAGGTCGCGGGCATTGACTCCGATGATCTTCGCTCCGCCGCGAACGAGCATTTCGACCTCTTTTGCGCAGTGCGCTTCGCAGAGCGCGGTGAGCCCGAGCGACTCCGCGTATTCGCGCAGCTCGACGAACCGTTTTTCTTCGAGCGCCGCCGCAATGAGCAGAACCGCATCCGCTCCCGCCGCGCGCGCTTCGAGAATCTGATATTCTTTGGTGATGAAATCCTTGCGGAGGAGCGGGATGGATACGTGTTTGCGTACCTCTTCGAGATACTGAAGGGAGCCGAGGAAGCAGTCCGGTTCGGTGAGAACCGAAAGTGCGGCGGCCCCGGCAAGTTCCAGCGCCTTCGCCAGTTCCACCGGCTGGAAATCCGGACGGATCAGACCTTTGGACGGCGAGGCTTTTTTGAGTTCGGCGATCACATGAATGCCGTCGCCCTTGAACGCCGCCGCGAAGTCTCGGCAGGGAGGCAGCCCGGCAATTTTCGCCTTGAGCTCTTCATCTGTCGTTTTGCGCGGAGCGTTTTCGCGCGCCTTGACGATTTTTTCAAGAATGGATTCTCTCATTTGCTGGCCTCCACGAGAAGTTCGAGTTTTTTGAGCGCGGCGCCCGAGTCGATGGATTCAGCGGCTTTGCGGACGCCCTCTTTGATGTCTTTCGCCGCATCCGCCGCATAGATGGCAGCGCCGGCGTTGAGAAGAACGACCGCGCGTTTGCCGCCGCGTTCTTCTCCGCGCAGAATGTCAAGCGTGATTTTGGCGTTTTCCTTCGGAGTTCCGCCGATGGTGTCGCTGAGGGGGTAAACCTCGTCCATGATCATTTCGGGGAAGAGTTCGAAGGTTTTGATTTTGCCGTCTTTGAGTTCGCAGACGCGGGTCGGGGATTCGGGGCTGATTTCATCGAGTCCGTCGGCGCCGTGTACGATAAGCGCATGATTGCTGCCGAGCGATTTGAGCACTGCAGCGAATACTTCGGTGTATTCCGGTGCAAACACTCCGATGAGGTGGTTGCGGGCTCCGGCCGGGTTGGTCAGCGGACCGAGCAGATTGAAGACGGTCCGCATTTTGAGTGCGCGGCGGACGGG
>DHMO01000058.1 GCA_002405835.1 Lentisphaeria bacterium UBA4640
TTGACGGCAGAGATTCGGAGAATTTACAGAAAAAACGTTACGTAGCCCTGTAATATACCATCTCTTGCATTCTTTTGCCAGTTTATTTCAATTTTGTTCTCGAATAAATAGAGATGCCCTTTATTTTTGGCTGCCGAAAAAATACTGCCGGTTTACGGGGGCTTTCCGCGTTCCGGCAGTATTTTTTAGATTTTACTTTAAAATTGCTTTAAAATTTATTTTAAAAGAAATAAAAAAAGGTATTGACAGGGAGCGGGAAGTATGCTATAATTTAAACAAGTAAAAATCAGAGGAATGGCAATGGCTGGAAAAATACGGAATCTGAACGATTTGGCAAAGCAGGTCGGGTGTACGGCGACCGCGGTTTCAATGGCGCTGCACGATTCCCCGCAACTGTCGGAGGAACTTCGCGAGAAGATCAAGAAAACCGCGAAAGAAAATGATTTTGTGCCCCGTTCCTACAACAGACGGACCGTCCGGGTGAAAAAACGCTATTCGCATCTGGGACCTCTTCTTTTACTGCATAACGATTTTTTCAATGAACTCAATCCAGCCCGCGATCAGACGATGCCGTATGCATTTCAACTGTTGAATCAGTACGGGGTGGAGTATGC
Source organism: Lentisphaeria bacterium UBA4640 (assembly GCA_002405835.1). Lineage (GTDB taxonomy): Bacteria > Verrucomicrobiota > Lentisphaeria > Victivallales > UBA1829 > UBA1829. The sequence goes on from DHMO01000058.1 coordinate 615, forward strand.
GTATTTGGATATATCCGAAGTCCGGAAGAATCCGGAGCTGTTCCGGGAATTCGCCGGGGTTCTGTATTACAACGATCAGGAGATCGAGCTTCCCCCGGAGATGCCTGCAATGCAGATATTCGGCTGGACATCTCCCGGACCGTGTCAGGACCGGATCACGGTGGATGATGTGCGGATTGCGGAACTTGGCGTTCAGTTCTTTCTGAATGCGGGAGTCCGCAGAGTTGCCATGGTCTGGCGGGAGGATATGATCCGGGATTTCTATGAACATCCGCGTGTGAAAGTGCTGGAATGGGAACTGAATGTCAGGGGGATGACTGTCACTCCGATTCTGTTTGAGCGTCAGGATACCGATTTTCTGGATCGTCTTCAGTCCTATATCCGTCACGGGGATCCCTCCACCGGTTTTTTTGCATTCAACGCTGTCAGCGGGCTGAAATTGTGCAGTGCGCTTGACATTATGCGTCTGATGCCGGAATATGCACCGGAGAAACTGCTGGTTTGCGACAATGATTCCATCTTACAGAATTTCTGGCCCCGGTTTCATATCATTGACTTGGATTTCCCGGCGTTGACCCGCCGTGCGGTTGACGGTTTGCTCTGGAGGTTGGAAAATCCGGGAGCACCGGGTGCAGTCACTTATCAGTGTCCCCGCTTAATTGCTCCAAAACAGGAATCATATCATAAAAAAGAAAGGAACAGTTGCAGATGAAAACAGGAATCAACGGAAAAAACGCCGGGAGAAAACACAGGAAGTTCACCCTTGTAGAACTGCTTGTCGTAATTGCAATAACAGCAATACTTGCAGGAATTCTTCTGCCCGCTCTCAATGCGGCAAAGGAGAAAGCCAGAAGTATTCAATGCGTGAACAATCTGAAACAGATCTCCCTTGTCATGACCTCCTATGCGTCCGATCAGGACGGTTATGCCATTACGGGAACAAAGAATCCGACGCCGTGGACGAGTCTGCTTGTGCAGGGCGGATATTTGAAGAGCGAGACAGATAAACAGCTTAGTTGTCCGGCTCTGAGACGTCCGGAACCGAGGGAGCACAACCGGCAGTTCCGCGCATACGGGAGCCTGTATATCCGCTGGGATTCGGAAAAAACATTTTGGCGGGATGCCGGATTCGGCGAATTTGTCCTGCCGTATGATCCCAACGGTGTTATTTTTCACCTTGCAAAATTGAAGAAACCATCGGAAATGCCGCATTTCGCCGATACGGTCGACCGGTCGACCGGACCCGGATTCACTGGTTCGTGGATGCTTCCCCTCAGGGGCAACGGGGGCGGAAATGAGTTGCAGTCGTATCATCACCGCGGAGACTCCAATGTTGTATTCTTTGATGGTCATGCCCAGTCGTGCAGTGTTGCGCGGATGAGGTCCATCGGAGCCAATCAGGGGGTTGTCAACTGGACTGCCGTAACGTGGTGAACCGGAAAGGAGTGATCCGAATGCTGAAGCCGTTTGTTGTCTGCTGCTGTCTTGTCGTGTATTCTCTGGGCGCCGCGGTGATTCAGGATTTTTCCACGGACCGCCCGCCCGTGTCAGTCTGGAAAGGAAAAGCTCTGCATCAAAGTGCGGACTATGTCAGGGACGGACTTCTGATCCGTTGGGACACCGCGCTGAGCGGAACCTGTATTTTCGGCGAACCGTGGAAAAAGACGTTCGCAGTTCCTGAATTTGAGCAGGCGAATTGTCTGGTGGATGTGGAAGTAATGGAGCCTTCCCCGATGGATCAGTTCTGCGTCCGTTTCATGGATTCCCGGAGAGAGGTGTTTCAGTGGCGTTCCGCTGTCGATTTCCGGAAACCGGGAGCGTACCGGATCATGATCCCGATGACGCGGAAGAATTTCTGTCATGCGTTCGGCGGCAACAAGGATCGGAACATTGATTTTCCGATGCGGTTTTATTCCTGCGTGGTCCATGCGCCCGGAAACAGCGGTACGGCGTCTGTCATTGTGAAAAAGATCAGTTTTGAGTTCAGTCCGGTGAAATCGGAATTGAACGCGGTAAAATTCGATATTGAAACAGGATCCACCGCAAGGGTTCTGAAAAAAGGCGATGAGACGAAATTGAGATTTCTCCTGCGGAATCCGGGCAGTACGCCGCTTCCCTGCCGGGCAAAAATGGAGTTCCGGGATTTTTTCGGTCACACCGTTGCGGAGAATGCGGAGTTGACGCTTCCCGCCAACGGGGTGCTGGAGTACCGGCCGGAGACACGGCTGCCATATTCCGGACACTGGAACGTGCTGATGCGGCTGGAGGCTGCGGACGGTTCCGCTTTTGTTGATCGGACGCGGAGTCTTGCCTACATGACACCCGCAGGACCGGGAAAGTCCGGAAGACCGGGTTTTGTGTTCGGGATCTGCATTCCGGGATGGTACAATACGAATATTTTTCCGGTCGAGGCGGAAACGGCGTCACTGTGCGGTGCTTCGGCTCTCCGGCTGAACTTTCGCTGGCGTGAATTGGAGCGGAAGCCGGATGAATGGCATCTCGCAGCGCTGAACCGGATCATGAAGGAATATGAAACGCGCGGAATGGAGGTGATGCCGATTCTCTCGAATCCGCCAGTATGGGCGCGTTCAGTCAAAAACAAACCGAACAGTCTGCCGGATTTCCGGAAATGGCGCAACTATGTCGGATTCTTCTTCCGGAATTATGGCGACCGTATCCGTTTCTGGGAGGTCTGGAACGAACCGGATCTGCTCACCTTCTGCGATTTTTCCGCGCCGGATTATGTACAGCTGCAAAAGATCGTCCGTGAGGAGCAGAGAAAATTTGCTCCGCATGTGAAGATCCTGACCGGAGGTTTTGCTCATGCGTACCCGGAGAACAATAAGAACGGGTTTCAGGAGTATGTGCTTGTGAACGGGAAAGAGTATTTTGATATTCACGCGTTTCATGGTCACGGCGGGTTTAAAGCGTATCGTCGGCATGTGGAGGAATTCCTGCTGCCGATGCGGAAGCGCGTCGGCGTTGACGTGCCATGGTTTGCCAACGAAACAGCGGTGTCCGCGTATGGTTTCGGGGAGCGGAGACAGGCGGAGACTCTGTTCAAGAAGTTTCTCTACTCCTGGTCGGCGGGTGCGATCGGCTACAACTGGTATAATCTGCGCAATAACGGTTTCGCCGCCAACGATCCGGAACATCACTACGGTCTTGTGACATTTGATTTCTATCCGAAACCGGTCTATGTGGTTTATAATACGCTTGCTTCGGTCTTCCGGACAATGGAGTTCCGCCGCCGCGTCAATCAGGGAACAGATCTCTGGATATTGGAGTTCGCGGGCGACGGGGACCATGCGGTTGCGGTCTGGAACGATACTCCGGAGAAAGCCGCCGATGAACCCGCGGTTTTCCGGACGGATGCGGAGTCCGTGGAAGCGGTCGATTTGATGGGGAACCGCCGGAAACTCTCTTTGACGGACGGCATTGTGATCCACCGCATTTCCGTTACGCCGGAAATACTGCTTTTCCGTAAGGCCTCTCATGTCCGTTATGCCGGAGCGCTGGTAAAGGGATGGATGAATGGAGGCATTGTTCCCGGTCACATCCCGGCGGAACTGTGCGTTTCCCTGTTCAATCCGTTTGATGAGCCGCAGACGGTCTCTCTGAAAGCCGACGGCGGAAAGGAGATGCAGATCACCGGTTTGCCGTCGGAAATCCGTTTAGCTTCGGGAGAACGGAGACTGCTGACCGCGGAAGTCCGGTTGAAACCGGAGGCGGGGAGACCGCAGAATCCGGAGTTGTCGGCTGTATTTCCCGGTATCCGAACCGTGCTTCGTATTCCGATGGATCATGCGGTTCTGATTCCCCGGGACCGGAAAGCGGATGAATGGGATTTCATTCTCCGGAAGCGGGATCAGGTGCATGTCCTGTTTGATGCCGATCCGGGGAACGTTCACAGAGTTTGGAAAGGACCGGATGACCTCTCCGCGAAAATCCGCATGGCGCAAAAGGGCGACGTGTGGGTGCTGAAATTTGCGGTTACGGATGATAAGCATGTTCAGCCGTACCGGGGATCCCGTGTCTGGCAGGGGGACGGCGTGCAGATCGCGTTTTCTCTGCCGGGGCAGAAAGGGCTTTGGATCGCCGGGCTTACGCTTCTTGCCGATGGAAAACCGGAGCTGTTTCTGTGGGAGTCGCCCGCGTCTTTTGCCGGAAAGCATCCGGAGAAGCTGTGGAGTCTGAATGCCAGCCGATCCGGAACATTGACGGAATACGAGGTCCGGATCCCGTTTGTTTCCATTGGCATGACGCGGGAATCATGGAAGAAAGGAATCCGTTTCAGCGCGTTGATCAATGACAACGACGGCTTCGGACGGGAAGGCTGGATTCAGATTTCGGAAGGGATCGCAACCAACCGCTCCGCGGAAAAATATCCGCTTATTCTTTTTGAACAGAAGTAATTACTCCCGGATTCCGGCGGCATTTTCCGCCGGAATGACGGAATGGACTTCAAATGACAGACGAACAGAGGTTTTGCTCTCTGCATCAATGATGACGCCGGTTTCCCCGGACGGTTGAGTGTAATCCAAAGTGATCATATCGGAATCGACAGGTCCGTTTCCGGTGTTCCGGGTGACGGCTTGGTAGTGTCCGAAGTTTTGCGCACATTGGATTCTGACTGATCAGAGTTTCGCGTGTGCTTTTGGCGGAGCCTCACAAACCGGCCGACCATAAAGCTTCGGAGGAGCAGGTCGGTTTGTGA
>DHMO01000020.1 GCA_002405835.1 Lentisphaeria bacterium UBA4640
GTCCGCGAACCATGAGGAGGTAAAATATCCTCCAGCGCAGAAACGAAAGAAACGTTTCTGCGCCTTTATTTTTTCTTCATTTTTGTCGTTCCGTTTCCGGAACTTCTTACATTTTTGTAATCATTTTTCCCACCCCAAAACCTTTCTCAGGTTCATTTTCCCTTTTTGAAAAAGTTGGCACGCGGATTGCTATTATCAGGGCAACATCCGAAAAAAACTTATGGAGGTCGGAATGAAACTGATAACAGCTTACATCAAGCCGGAACGACTTACTGCCGTGAAGCAGGAGCTGTTCAAGAAGGAAATTTTCAAGATGTCAATCACCAACGCCCTCGGCTGCGGACAACAGAAAGGCTACATGGAAGCCTACCGCGGCGTTGTGCAGGAAGTCAATCTCCATAAAAAAGTCCGTATGGAGATCGCGGTGAACGACGAATTCGTGGATCAGACCATCGACGCCATCATCGCGGGAGCCAGAACCGGAACCATCGGAGACGGCAAGATTTTCGTCACAAACCTTGAAAAGTGTATCAGAATCCGCACCGGCGAAACCGGAAACGCGGCAATCGGATAAGAGAAAGGAACTTCAAATGAAGAAATTTTTACTGACAGCTTTCCTTGCAGCGGCCGGACTCGCTCTGTTCGCGGATGAGGCAGCGGCTCAAACCGCCGTCGCAGCCGCAAAGGGGCCCACGGCGGCGGAGGCGATGTTCACCGTCAACAACATCTGGATGCTCATCGGAACCTTCCTCGTGTTCACCATGCACCTCGGATTCGCCCTGCTTGAAACAGGTCTTACGAGAGCGAAAAACTGCGTGAACATCCTCTGCAAGAACCTCGCAACACCCTGTATCGGAGTTCTCACCTTCCTGGTTATCGGCTTCGGCCTGATGTATCCGGGCGACTCCTGGGTGCTCGGCAAGTTCCTCGGTTTCGCTGGCGCCGGACTCAACTGTCCTCCGGGAGCCGCGGGGCTGATCGACTACAACGGCGGCAACTACACCTACTGGACCGACTTCATCTTCCAGGCGATGTTTGCGGCAACCGGCGTGACCATCGTTTCCGGTGCGGTCGCGGGACGCATCAAGCTCAGTGCCTATCTGCTCTTCGCAGTCTTCTACGCGGCGTTCGTCTACCCGATCGTCGGTTCGTGGGGATGGGGCGGCGGCTGGCTTGCAGACCTCAACTTCCATGACCTTGCCGGTTCGACTTTCGTTCACTCGGTCGGCGGCTGGGCGGCTCTTGCAGGCGTGATCATCATCGGTCCCCGTATCAACAAGTTCGTCGGCGGCGTTTCGATGCCGATCAAGGCGCACAACATGCCTCTCGCAACCATCGGCGTGTTCCTGCTCTGGCTCGGATGGTTCGGATTCAACGGAGCTTCGGCTTTCAGCGCGGATCCCTACCTTGTCTCCTACATCTTCGTCACGACCACGCTCGCAGCCTGCGCCGGATGCATGACGGCAATGCTCACCTCCTGGGCCTGCCAGAAGAAGCCTGACCTCTCGATGATGCTCAACGGCGTTCTCGCAGGACTCGTCGCCATCACGGCAAGTGCGGACTGCGTCAGCATCACAAGCTCGATCGTGATCGGTGCAATCGGCGGTATCATCGTGGTGCTTGCGGTTTACATGTTCGACCGTCTGTTCCTTGACGACCCTGTCGGTGCTCTGGCAGTTCACCTGGTCAACGGCGTCTGGGGAACGCTCGCAGTCGGCATCTTCAGCCCGGACTACAAGTTCCTTCCGCAGCTCATCGGAGTGATCGCCGTCGGTGCGGCATGCTTCATCAGCGCGTCGATCATCTTCCTCCTGCTGAAGAAGTTCTGGGGACTCCGCTGCTCGGATGACGAACAGATCCGCGGCCTTGACCTCAGCGAACACGGAATGGAAGCCTACGGCGGATTCCAGATCTTCCAGAACGAATAAGCCGTAAAACAAATCAGAAACCTCTCTGTCCTCCCCGTCCGGACTCCGGTCCGAACGGGGAGGTTTTTTAGTTCATCAACGCCATTTGCCATAAATGGGATAAAACAGCAGAAAAATCCGCAATGAAGAGGAAAAAGACCAGCATTGCAAGAAAAGCAGGCGGTCTTCTTTCAAGAAACAGAACTCAGTGCAATTATCCGGGGACCTCCCCTGCCCAAGCATGAAACACCGGCTTTGTGAATGTCGCCAGAACAAGAGACAAGCAACCTTTTATTAAACGAATAAGATGTAAGCGGTCTTCTGAAACATTTCCAGCATTTTTTACCTGACCTATGACAAATATCGTCAACAATCTGTTTTTTCATACCTGTGCCGCAGTCAGCCGACCGGCAAGTGGAGCAAAGCACCTCGCAAACATTGCATTACAGTTCCGAGTGCTGCGGCTGACGCCGTTCGAAAAATTGGAAAAAGACTTGGTTTCAGTCAGCTGACATTGTCTGATTTTCCCAAGAGGATTACGGCAAACGGTCTCTCATTTGCCGCTGTGCTTCGCGCGCGTCCCGGGATCGGGGGCGGCTTTCGGAATCATCTTCATCGACGGCTTTTCATGCTTCGGAACAGGTTTCAGCAATGTTCCGTCATCCTTCGGCGCGGGCTTCAGAAGAGGCGGAACCGGTTGAAGAAGCGTTCCGTCATCCTTCGGCGCGGGTTTCAGAAGCGGAGCATCCGGCTTGCGGTCAGTTTTAGGTCCGGCTTCAGGTTCTGCCTTTGCTCCTTTGGAAGCCGGGGGCAACTGCGCTTTCGGAGCGGGTTTCTTCGGGGCGGACTTGCGCGGTTTCGGCTTTTTCTCCGCAGGTGCAGTCGCGGAAACATAGCGCATGACGCCTTCGACAATCGCATTCACGGTGTCCCTCTGTCTGCGCCATGTCTGAAGCTGAGAGCCTTCACGGGCATTCGAGAGATAACCTGTCTCGATCAGCACCCCGGGGCACGAGACATTTTTAATGACATAAAAACGCGCGTGGCGGACGCCGCGGTCATTCGCCTTCGTCTTCCACACGAGTTGACGCTGGATTTCATATGCGAGACGGTAGTTGTGACGGTCAAACGAATTCCCCGGATTGCGCGTGAAGTTCGCACGGGAATCGCCCGACGACGGAGCCCCGGCTGGCGTCAGCGCATAGGTTTCGATACCGTTGATCGACTTCTGGACAGAGGCATTGCAATGCACGGATATGAACAGATCCGCCTTCGTTTTCTCCCGCATGTTGACACGGTCTTCCAAACTCGGATAGCGGTCGTTTGAGCGCGTCATAATGACATTGAACCCTTTCGCGCGGAGAGCGTCGCGGAGACGCAGCGACATGGCAAGCGTCAGATGTTTCTCCCACACACGGTTCGCGCCGGGCGCGCCGTTGTCCTTGCCGCCGTGTCCGGGATCAATCATGATCGTGCGGACTTTGCGTTTCGAGAGTGTGGCATTGCGCATCACAGGCTCAATGACTTTGGAAAAATCGAGTTCGGAAATGTAAGGGCGCCCCCCCAGTATCGCAGGAGCATACAGATAGGTAACGGCGATCCCGTTCAAAGACCCGTAGCGTTTGTTGAGCGTCATCACAATTTTTGCATTGCGGAGCACAAGCGTGATGCGTCCGTTCCGCTCCATCTTCATGCTCATGCCGTAAAACCGCGCAATGTCATGCAGAGAAACATAGCGGCGTCCGGCGAACCACTGTATGCGGAGTGTTTTCGGCGTGCTCTGCGCGGGAAGTGTGAACGGAACCGCAATGAAAAGAAGAAATATCAAAAACAGAATCCGGTACATCAGTCGGCAAATCCTTTCCGGAGGTTCGGGGGAAACATGGAATGCAGATTCTTTCCCGTGCGGACATGTCCGAGCAGAGACTCATAGACGAAGCGTTTTGCATTCCGCGCCGCGTCCGGCAGAGCCAGACCTTTCGCAACTCCGGCGGCAAGCGCGGAACTGAAAGTGCAGCCCGTTCCGTGGGTCGTCAGCTCCGGAAGACTCAGACGCGGCGAGCGCAGAATCAGCGTTTCATCGCCGAACAGACAGACGTCCGCCGACTCCTCCCTGCTCTCGCTGTGTCCGCCTTTGATGACGGAGCCGCAGCCGAATTTTTCACGGCAGAGCTTTGCCGCAGACTCCATATCGCCGAGCGTGCGGATGGTCATTCCGGTCAGCAGTTCCGCCTCCATGCGGTTCGGCGTGATAACGGCCGCGCGGGGCAGGATGCGCGTCATCAGAGACTCTATGGCATCCTCCTGCAGCAGACGTGAACCGCTGGTGGAGATCATAACGGGATCCACAATCAGCGGGATATTGAGTCCGTCGAGAGACTCCGCGACTGTTTCGATCAGTTCTTTGGAAAAGAGCATTCCGGTTTTGACAGCGCGGACTTCGAAAGCGGAAAGAACCGCCCGGATCTGTCCTCGCAGATTCTCCGGCGTCGCCGCCTGAATTCCGGTTACGCCGAACGGATTCTGCTCCGTCAGAGCCGTAATTGCGGAACATCCGAAGACGCCCATTGCGGCGAAAGTCCGCAAATCCGCCTGAATGCCCGCACCGCCGCCGCTGTCGCTGCCCGCAATGGTCAGCGCAACAGGGAAAAATCCGTTCAAATTCACAACAGCCTCCTCAATTATTCCGCAAAGAACCGCGCGAACATTCCGGCGGGCAGATGCTTGGACCCGTCCGCTTCCGGAATCAGCATTTCGCCGCATTCAATCCGGTTTGCACTCTCCGGAAACACCGCAGCGAGGCAGCGTCCGAGCGAAACCGGCGAGAATCCCTGCGAATGACAGCTCAGGATGATGAAGTGCGGTTCCTTCAGATTCAAAATGGAGCGGCAGTCAAGAAGCAGTTTCTCAAGACCGTCTTCAATCTTCCAGACCTGTCCCTGCGCGCCGCGTCCGAAACTCGGCGGGTCGAGCGCGATACCGTGGTAATGATTGCCGCGCCGGGCTTCCCTCGCAGCGAACTTGAGCGCGTCATCGCAAATCCAGCGGACGCGGTCCTTGGTTTTCGGATTGAGCGACTGGTTTTTTTTCGCCCACTCAATAATTCCTTTGGAAGCATCCAGATGGCACGCCTCCGCGCCGGCCTCCGCCATGGCGAGCGTGGCACCGCCGGAATAAGCGAACATGTTCAGCGTGCGCGCCCGTCCGGGGATTCGGGAAATGCAGCTGCGCATCCAGTCCCAGTTCGGTGCCTGCTCCGCGAAGAAGCCGAGATGCCCGAAGTTCGTCGGACGCGACAGCAGAGTGAGTCCGCCCCATGACATCAGCCATTCTTCCGCATGTTTTCGTTTCCAGTTCCAGACGCCGCCTCCGGAGGATTCGCGGTGAAACTCAGCGTCGGCGGCATTCCATTCGGCCTGCGGAAGCGCGGGCTTCCAGAAAGCGTTGAGCGCGGGACGGATGATTCGATACGGTCCGGCCTGCTCCAGCTTGCGGCAGTTTCCGGAATCGAGAAGACGGTACGGGAGGATTTTTTCCATTATTCTTCAGCCCTGTAAACGATCTGGCCGCGCATCACGGTCATTCGCACTTTGTTGGTTTTGACGTCGAGGAATGTGATATCGGCTTTTTTGCCGGGTTTGAGCTCGCCGCGGGTGATAAGTCCGAGGTCGTGCGCGGGATTGCTTGTGAAACAGGCCGCCGTTGCGGTATCGGGCATGCCGGAGAAACGGGTGAAATGCAGCCATCCGGTCTCAAGCGTTGTTGCGGAACCGACAATACGTCCGTCATTGTTGACGACGGCGCCGTTGCGCTCCCGTGCGCCCGTCGTCTCCGCGGATGCGTGAACGCCGTTGCTGACGCCGATCAGCTTGTCCGTCGGCTTTGTGCGGCTGGCGAGATCGATCATGCGCGGATGCAGATGACAGCCGTCCGCGATGATTTCAACGGAAACACGGTTGTCGGTCAGAGCGATGAGCGTGATATCCGGCTCCCGGTGATGCAGCGGAGGCATTCCGTTGAACAGATGCGTACAGCGGCACGCGCCGGCGTCGATGGCACGGAGAACCGCCTCTTCGCCTGCGGCGGAGTGTCCCATGGAAGGGATCACGCCGTTTTCAAGCATAAGCTGAATGAGTTTGTCCGCATGTTCTATTTCGGGGGCGAAGGTCATGAGTTTGATGCGTCCGCGGCCTGCTGCGATGAGCTCCGCAGCGAAAACAGGATCGAAGGGGCAGATGCAGTCGCGGAGCTGAGTTCCGGCTTTTTCCGGATTGATGAAAGGACCTTCGATATGAATTCCCGCCGGATCGGCGCCGTCATGTTCCTGTTCGATCATATCGGCGAGAATATCGACGGTTTTGAGCATATCCGCTTTGGGAGCGGTGGTCATGGTCGGGAAAAAGGTTGTAACGCCATGTGAAGCGAGAGCAAGCGACATCCGGTTCATCAGGGAGTTGTCGTTGACGAGCGCGCGGGAAGCGTCGAATCCGCCGGCGCCGTGCACATGGCTGTCGATGAATCCGGGGACGGCATAGGTATCTTCCATTTCGATGACTTCGAGTCCGGGTTCCCGGACGAACGCCGACGCTCCGCCGGTAGCGATGATTTTATCCCGGTCGCAAAGGATTGCGCCGGAAGGGATATTTTCATGCGGAGTCAGACAATGATCCGTAAGGAATAGTTTTCTGTTTTTCGACGGCATAATAGCTTCTCTCTTCTGTTTCTTATACTCGTAATATAAAAGCATGGTATTTCAAATTCAAATGGAATGCGAAAAAAAATTCCGGGAAAAATCCGCACTCTTCCGTAAATCAAACGGCAGACGCAATCCGCAAAAAAGAAATGCAGAGGTAATATTTTTCAAGCAAAAGGCTTGTAATTTTCATTATCTGCTGTATTTTATATATGACTTGCAAATATTTGCGGGTTATGCTGATTTGAAAGAATGATTGGAACCTGTCCGATAAAACTTGCGACCTTTTACCATCTGCTCAGGACCAAAAAAAATTTAACAATGCAACAGGAACCCGGAATCTGTTTTCAGAAATTCTGCACTATTTGCATTCTGTTTTTTTGTATCCTTGGTATTGCAAAGTTTTATCAATCAGAGACTTATAAAAAAATTTTAAAGTTGCTGTAAGAAACGTGTTCCATCCGAAAGTCAGTAAAGGAAACGAAGGGTTCAACGAAAACTGAAAAATTTTCCTGGAACAAAAAACAAAAGCTGTAAGAGGGCATATATTAATGAAGGGGCACGATTTCATAAATTCCAAATGATGTAAGAAACAGAGAACGGAATGACTGTAATACACATGAAGGTCAAAACAAAAACAGAAACGAAAGCCCCGGAAAACAGGACATTTCGGGAATAAAACTTTCAAGAAAGCAAAGGTTGAGTATGATTCAGATCTTCTGTCCGGAATGCAAAACTGCATATAACGTTGATGAAGAAATTTTAGGGAAACGAGTGAAATGCGGCATGTGCAACACATATTTCACAGCTGAACTTCCAACCCCTGAAGTCGCGATGCCGCAACCGGAGACCGCAGAACCGGAACCGGCGGCGGATTACACACAAGGCCCCGGACGCTTAATCACCTGCCCTCACTGCTGGAAACATTTTGACTTCAGAAATATCAACTACATCTCCAGACACTGGGATCTCATCGGGGATCCGGTTCTCGGAAGCGATGCACAGAAGCGTTTTCTGCCAATCAAATTTTCCGCCAACGGCATGGCCATTGATGAAAAAGGCATGGAATGCCCGGAAATGGCATGCCCGTACTGCCATCTGAAAATACCCGAATCCATGATCGAACTTGCGACCTCTATTTTTTCAATCGTCGGAGCCCCTTCCAGCGGAAAATCCTATTTTCTTACAACAATGCTCTGGCAGATCCGGAAATGCCTGCCGCACTATTTCGACTACAACCTGACCGATGTGGATTCTTCCTTCAACTCTGTTCTCAACGAGTATGAAAGTCTGCTCTTCATGAACAATCATCCGGAGCTTCCGGTTTCACTTCCGAAAACGGAGCTTCAGGGCAGCGGATATACAAATCAGATTATGATGAACGGCTTCCCCGTCGACCTACCGAAACCGTTCATCTTTGCGCTGACTCCCATGCCTGGACATCCCAGATACGAAAAGGAACGCAAGGAACTTGAACGCAACATCATCCTTTACGACAACGCCGGAGAACACTTTCAGCCCGGTCACGAATCAATCAACAACCTGGCGACCAACCATCTGTCGTTTTCCGACGGAATCATTTTCGTCTACGACCCGCTCCGGGATACGCACATGCACAACTTCTGTGAAAAAGACGACCCGCAGTTTCAGCAGGAATCGACGAATCAGCTTGCGCTGCTGTACGAAATGGCTGCCCGCATCCGCAAATTCTCCAATCTGGCCGCAACGGAAAAATACCGCCAGCCGCTCATCGTAGCCATCGCAAAATTCGATGTTCTGCGCAAAAGCCTCGGGCTCCAGCCGGACAACCAGGATTACCTTCTCTATGATGAAGACAAAATGCAGTACTCCCTGAATCTGCAGAACATCACAAACATGAGTTTCCTGCTCCGGGAAAAGATGCTGGAAATCGCCCCGGAATTTGTCGCGGCGGCGGAAGGATTCTCCGAAACCGTTTACTTTGTTCCCATCAGCTCTTTCGGATGCTCCCCTCAAAAGATTGAGAATCCCCAGCAGGAAAACAGTTCGGGGAAACCGATGCTGGGAATCATTCCGAATGAAATCAAACCGTTCTGGACTGAAGTTCCGTTTCTGCTGCACCTTTACCTGCATGGGCTCATCCCCGGAACAATCCAGCCGCCGGACGGAGCGGAACCGCTGGAACGCTGCAAATTCGCCGGCGACTCCATCATATTTGCCTTCCCCGGCTCCCGCCATCGCTGCGAACTGCCGAAAATCTACTGGGGAACCGCCGTTTTCTGCGAAGAGAACAACAAATTCTACTATCTGCCGGAACCGGGAAATTACTCCCGTCAGAAAATCTGCAAAGCAACCTCGCTGAACGATCAGATCGACACCGGGTTCTGGTCAAATCTGTAATAAAGGAGAACGGAAATGGCATACGAGCTTGTCTACACATCCGCCCCGCAGGGAATCAATCGCGGAAGCTCCGGATTCTGTGTCGTAGCCTGCACAAACGGACTCGGTCCGCGACTCATTGTCACGCTGGAAGGACTGAGCGCCTACAAGCCGCTCTATCCGCACTATGCGCCGAATGCCTGGGACAATCCCGTATCCTTCTCCCACTACCTTTACAACGCCGGCGGAGAACAGCAGCACATTCTCAGCCGGGTCTGCTTTAACGGCGTTGATTATACTCAGCGGTCCAACAAACTTGCTTCCCATCTTGTTCTCAGCAAACAGGAAACTGAAACGGCCAAAGGAGGTCCAACCTCCATTCTCCTTCATCAGGAACTCTTCAAGGATGCTTCCTGGGAAATAAAAGCCGAAACATACACCGCACAAAAGAAAATCCCCGCGACATCTCCCCGTTCCGGTGTATGCACCGCCTGGAAAACTGTCATGGGCGACGCCGGATGGGCGGGACTCCTTGCCCAAACGTTCATTCAGACGCCCAAGCGGAATATCTACCTTGCTTACCTTCCTGAACAGAACAAACAGATCCTCCAGCTGCTTCATGAAGCGGCCTGCCTTCTGCCGGAAGAACTGCGCTGGCAGCTCACGTTCAGCACATATTTTGTCAATCTTCCCGCAGGCATGGACTGTACCTGGCGCTGCTGTCCGGTCGACTCGGACGCGCTGCGCATCGCACGGCGCTCTCCGGGCAATCTGATTATTGACATTTCAAAACCTCAGTCTCTGAATCAGGACAGCGAGCTCATCTCCGCCGCACGCACCGGAATACACAAACAACAGCCGGTTCCCACCCTTGCAAAAGAGAATTCTTCAAAACAAAAAACGGAAGGAAAAGCTCCGCAGACGATTTCGCTCTCGGAGAAAAAAGCTGCTGTGCTTCAGCCTCCGCGCGAAAACACGCTGAAACCTGCGGAAAACAGCGAACCAGTTCAGCAGGAATCCTCGGGGATCTGGAAAGTTGCCCTCATCGCAAGCTGCATCGTCATTTTGCTGATTGCCGCAGCCGGCGGCGGATTCTACTTCCTCTCTCTTGAAAAAGGAAATCAGCTTTTCTCCGAAAAAAGCACTGTCCTTGCAGAACTTCTGGAACGTTTCAACTATGCTTCGGATGAGTTCCGCGACATAGAGAATACAGTCTTGAAAACGTCAGAAAAAGCGGATGAACAGATACGGCGGATCCAGGAACTTCAAAAACGCATCAGCAATATCAAGGAGGACCTTTCTACTTTGGAAGCACACCAGACGCTTTTCGAACAGCACATTCCGGATCCCACGCTTATTTCCTCCTTCAAGACCCCGAGCGACCTGCTTGAAGACTGCAATAATCTGAATCAGAATCTGAAAGAAAGACTCAAAAGGCTGAAAGAGCGCAAAGCCGAACTGGTCAAAAAAGAGGAAAACGACAGAAAAAGACAAAAGGAACTGGCCTCCGAAAAGAACCCCTCCCCCGCAAAGGCTCAACCGAACAAGCAGGAAGAGAAACAGCAGCCTCAAAACAAAACGAAGACTGCCGCTCAGCAAACACCGAAAAATCTGAAATCGGATGATCCGCGGTATGTTTGGATGAAGACCTCTGAAGAAAAGACGGAATTCGAGGTTCTTGTCGGCTCAACCCCGAAAGAGAAAATCTCGGTTATGTTCTATGATGATGACAACAAATCTCACGAGCTCCCTTTTAAGGGAAAAAATCACGATAAAATTGTTTATACAGACAGACGCAACGCAAAAAACTATTGCATAGAAGTCTCATATGATTCTGAAAAAGGCAAGCTCTCTTTTTCGGACAAGCCTACAAAAGAAAAAGGTATACTGAATGGAAGACCGCTCATTTTAATTCTGCTTAACGGGAAGGAATACCCGCTGTTTTTCTGTCTTGGAATTTCAAAAATTAAAGCTCCGGAAAAAGACAAGGGAAAAATCATACTTGAGGAAAAAGAGGTTTGCAGAGTTGAACTTCCTGAAAGTATTTTATTTCCCAAAGATTATTACAAACGCCAAGACGACTCTTATAAAAAAGTGGATGATTCCAAGCTAGAGCTCAGACTGCAAAACGGCAAAGAACCGTTCGGCTACGACAAGAAAAAGGGATATGCAAATATTCCAAACAAGAAAAGAGAAGAGGCCCAGAAAAAACTGAATGAGGCTGAAGGTAAAAAAGCAGAACTTGTTGCCAAAAAAGAAAATGTACGCAAGGAATGGGAGAAACAAATCAAACATCTTGAAAATCTTGATTTAATCCCAAACAACGGAATGATACGTTCATTCAACAGCAGATTAAAGGAACTGCTGATGACGCTTCTTGGCAAGGAAGCGCTTGATGCAAGAATAAAAGAACTTCCTGAAGCACAATATCCATCCTCTGAAGAAAAAATCTTTTGGGACTGCTACAATGAAGTAAGAGGCAAGGTCAAAGACTTACAATACAATATTGCCGACATCTTAAAATCTCTCACACAAGAACAACCAGACGGCGAGAGAATAATCATGTGGATAAAAAGAACCATTAAAGAACAAAAAATGAAAACAATTCGTAATTCAGTTTCTATGAAAAAGGACAAAAAAAATCTAAAACTCTTTGAAGACTGGCTGGAAGCAGAAGAAGATTTACAACGACTCCACGACGAGCTCATCAGGATTGCGAGTAAAGTCAAGGCAGAAGAAGAGAACAAAATTTCCGCGGAAATAGAAAAACAAGAACAAGTCATTCGAGGCGCACAAGAAAACCTCAAAAAAATTGAAAAAGATTTCGAACAGGAGCTGAAAAAGCTGAAACTTGTTCTTTATGATAAGGAAGAAAAGAAGACTTACGAACAACAAATC
This sequence comes from Lentisphaeria bacterium UBA4640, assembly GCA_002405835.1. Taxonomy (GTDB): domain Bacteria; phylum Verrucomicrobiota; class Lentisphaeria; order Victivallales; family UBA1829; genus UBA1829. The sequence continues at coordinate 11,857 of DHMO01000020.1, forward strand.
ACTTTGGAAAAACTTATCCAATGAGGGAAATAATGGATACAAACCATCAGCTGTTCATCCGAATAAAATCGTTTCTGAACTCACCGGAACTGATCAATTCACCGAGCGCCCAGGAGCTTTACAACTCTTTCTGCGCACTGAACGACACCATTGTTCAGCGAATCGTGAAGTGTGAAGTTCTGCTTCAGAAAAAGCAGAAAATTGAAGCGGTTCTCCTTGCCCAGCAGACGCCGAATCTCTTCGAACAAATTGATTCCGTTCTCATCCCGGAACGCAAAATTCTCCTGATTCTGGCCGATCTTTACGGGTGGAAAACGCCGAGTGAAATCAATATGAAAACGGTCGGGATGCTCAAAAAAGCCGTTTCCGAAATGGAGGATCTGCGGCCGCTGCTCACGGAATTCCGGCGGATTGCAAGAACCGACCAGACCGAAAACAAACTCCATCTTCTGCGGGAAATATCCAGAATCGACAAAGGAAACAACGAGTGGCTGCAGCCCTTGCTGGAAATCGAAAATCAATACCTCCCCATTCTGATCGCCGATGCTCAAAAGGCTATTCAAAACCAAAATTTTGAACGGCTGGAACAGATAAACGATGAGTTCAAAAATTCAAAATGGATGGTTGCAATTCCCTCTGTCGTGCTTCAGAAAGTTGAAAAAATTGTAAAACAGCACCATGAAGATATGGTCAGAAAAGAAGCTGTCTCCATTCTTGAAAACATCAACAACGCATATGCGGCATTCGATCCTTCTCAACTGGAAGGCGCCATTCTCTGCTGGGACGATCTCTGCTCAAAAGAAAATTATGTTCCTGATGAAAATCAGCAGATTCAGGTCAACGATGCAAGAGAATATCTCACAACTGAACTGGCAAAGCAGAAAACCGAACAGGAATTTCAGCTGCAGCTGGAAGAGACCATTGCGCTCATGAACGCGGAAGCCCCCTTGCAGGATGTCGAACGAGCGTTTTTCAAAGCACAGGAAACCGGACTCGAAATTCCTCCGCATATAGCCACCCGCGTCGCACAATACCGCAGCGACACAGAGCGGGAACAGAAAATTGCCGCACTGATAAAGGCGGTCAAGATTGCCGGAGCTGCTGCCGCGGTTCTTCTGCTCCTGACCGGGGCGACTGTATGGACCATGCAATTCGTCATCGAAAACAAACAGGCAAAGAACCTGCAGGGACTCATCCTCAAAAAGGACATCCAGGCGGCGCAGGCGCTCCTGAAAGAAATTGAAACAAAATATCCCAAACTTGCAAACCGTCCCAAGCTCTCCCAGAGCCGCGCAGCACTGCGTAAACTGGAGGCGGATGAACAGGAACGCGCAGAGGAACTCTCCCGGCTGATAAAAGAACTCACGGCCCAGAAAGAGCAATGGCCTATCGATAAAAAAGAAATTGATCAGAAAGCGGCCCGCGCGGAGAAACTTGCGAAGTCGGATATTGAGCGTTCCCGAATCAGGGAATTGAAACTCGCCATTCAGGAAAAAATTCAAACAAAAAACGATGAAATGGCAAATCTGCTGCAGGATCAGCTGGTCATCCTGAAAAATGAACGTGATGCTCTGCTTGAAGAAATCGACAACGAGCAATTCGAGGCTGCACAGAAGCGACTTGAAAAGATCTATAAACTCCGCGGAGACATCATTGCGAACGCCGTCGGCAATGAAGAAATTCTGGCAGACTACAAAGAGCTTTTCAGCTCTACGGAAAAACTTGACGTACTCTTCAACAGCCGGAAATCCCAGTATCAGGAAGCTGAAAACGCCAGGGAAAAAACCACAAAGTCCGGTACGCTGAATGAACTCGAAACAGCCCTTCTTGCTCTTACCCAAAAAGGATTGCAGCCTTCTGATTCACAGAAAGATACCGAACAGCTTCTGAAGGAAATTGCATACTTCAAGGCAATTCTAAACATTCAGGGACGGGGCAGAGAAATTCCGCAAAACTTCATTGATCTCCCTTACTTCAAAGATTTCGTAGCAGAACACAGACACGAACAGGATACAAAAGAAGTTCTGCCCAAAATCCAGGAGGGCATCGATGAACTGCAGCAAATCATCAACCATGAAAAAATTCTGTTCGTCCGTTTCCAATCCGGCAGTTCCGTCTTTGATGTTTACATTAAAGATCAAAAGATCTCCAGAATCAGTACGGGTTCAGAACACAAGATGGAAATGCGGCAAGTCGACGGACAAGATATCGTCATGCATCAAAAAAACCGCAAGCTGACAATTACAATCGGCGATGAAGAATACAACAACTGTCGTCTTATCATCCCCAAACGCTTCAACACAGAAGCTCTGCATAGCTCCAGAGCTCCGCATCAGCTGTTGCTGGAAAAGCTCTTCAGCAATGTTCATTCAGCAAATTTTGATGCATTTGCCAACCTGCAGCTCATTCTGCAGGATGAACGGTGCGCCCCCTACTGGAAAATGAGATTTGCCCAGGTCATTCTGGATGTCGTTGCCCCGCTTGATCGGTCACCGAATCATCAGCTTGCCAAATTGCGGAATGAACTGCTTGCCTTGGCGAAGCTCGACCATCTTCGAGGGAATCCGCTGCTCAACAAGCACATGGCAGATAGGATTGCGCTGTTTTTCAAAAACTACAACATCAGTCAGCTTACCCAGAACCTTGAGGAGAATGCAAAGATAAGCGCCTTCATCTCCCGCAAAAAAGAGGCAAAACTCCTATATTTGGGAGCTGCATTGAAGAACAACGATGAAGTTCAATTCGCCTTCAACAAAAATCTGAAGTCGGCTTCATACGAAGTACTCTGCTTCGACAACGAACTCAACTTCCAGGTTGTCGGACGATATGAGTCCGGAGAACTTCTGCTGAATGATGAAACACGGGATCTTGTCCCCGGACATCTGCTGTTTGCTCTGCCGCAGCAGAATTCCTACGAGGAAATGCTGAATGCGTTGAAAAAAGACTTCGGTGCAGATTTCCGAAATGTCGAATTGCCGAAATTCTGGCCGCTGAACATGAAAGGAGAAGGAAACAATGATGTTTTATATTAAAAGCAACGGAAAAATCTACGGTCCGACAGACGAAGAAAAAATCAAATTCTATGTCAAATCCGGATTTTTCAGTCTGAGCAGTCAAACCTCGACCGATCTTCAGAAATGGCAGCCACTGGATCTTGGAGACGCCATCACGAGTGAAGCACCAACTCTGACCCTTTCGCCGGAAAATGAAGTTCCGCATTCCCAGAGACGTCCCACAAAAGCTGCGACCGCCCCGACTCGCCCGCGAAAACTTTCCCTGATGCAGGCGACCTGCATTGCCGGAGGAGTAATTCTGCTGATTCTGTTGCTTTGTGCCGGAGGAATCATTTATATGCTGTATTCAAACTCCGGCAATTCCCGCAAGGAAAGCTCTCCGAAAACGGCAAAACTTTTCAGCAAGCCGATCAAGGGGAAAACCGCGTTAGAAGATTTTGCACAAGTCTGCCAGCAATATCAGGGAGCTGTAGGAATTGTCGTTGCCACGCTGGAAAATTCCGACGGAAAACCTCTTCCTAAAATTGACGAGTGGCAGTTAAGCCCCGATCAGCCAATCGGAACTGCGTTTGCCATAAGCGGAAACAAATTTGCAACTAACAGCCATGTTGCCTATGCGCTCAAAGACCAAAAAGACGGTATTGTCAAAAAGATTCTCCTCAATCTTGTCTTTGAAAAGGCGATTGAACAAAACGTGAAATCCGAAAAGGAATTTCAGGAGTTTTGCAAAAAAAATGAACAGGAGATCGACAAATTTCGGTCTTTTCTCGAAAAAAATGTCCGAATCCGTGATGTTGAAATACGTTTATCCACTTCGAACGGGCATTCACTGCGGGTTTCACACGTTCAGGTGCACCCGCGTTACAACGACACGAACAATTCCGAAGATGCCCAGATCAGAAACGGAGAGTATGATGTTGCGATACTTACAACAGACGAATCAGCCAACACTTTTTTCCCTATTGCACCGAAAGAAAAACTCTACGCGCTGAAAAAAGGTCAGCCGATCGCATATCTGGGATTCCCGATGGAGGGATTAATGCGGAATGGAGACATCGACTTAGATAAACCGGAAGCAACATTCAAAGACGGCAGCATCAGCAGAGTCTCTGATTTCGACAATCATTCCACAAACCCGGAATTGAACAAATCGATCATTCACAACCTTCCCTCTACCGGCGGAGCAAGCGGAAGTCCCATTTTCCTCAAGACTGGCGAAGTCGTTGCCATTCTTTGGGGCATCACGCCATCAGGAACAGCCCAGGACGGGTCTCGGCTGGTCTCCGCCGTTCAGCACAACTATGCGGTCCGTATTGACGCACTGGATGCAGTAAAAAATCAGCCGATGCACAAACTGCGCGACTGGATTGGAGAAAAAAAATGAACAAAACCGACATCGTCGACTGGAAACGTATGGATCCGGAAGCCAAATTCGGACTTCCGGCCAAAAAGTTCACCGGAGTAAATTCTTTCGCGGCACTCTTCAACGGTGTGCTTCTGACCGGAGTATTTTATCTGGCACTCTACCCATTCTGGCAAATGAAAACGATCCAGTTCGTCAACATGTTCTTTCCCGGCGGACCGGAACACCGGAGCTATATCCCGATCGTGACCGTTTTTCTCTCCATGTGGTGCCTTGCAATTCTTCTGATCAAGCGCAAAAAAATCAAAGTGCAGAAGAAAGTTTTTGCACTCCGGATTCTGCCTGAAATTCCGGGTTTCATTCTGTCGCCGGACAACTCCGCCGCTGTGCTGAACCGCATCGACGAACTGGTCTATCACTCCAGCGGTTTCATTGCACTCAACAGAATTCAGAAAACGCTGGCAAACCTGAAAAACATCGGACGAGTTTCCGATGTTTCCACCGTTCTGGACAGCTTGGCCGCCGCGGATGAAAAATACATTGAAGGAACCTATACTCTGCCCAAAGGCCTGATTTGGGCAATCCCCGTCACCGGCTTTATCGGAACGGTTCTCGGACTCTCCGAAGCAGTTGGCGGATTTGGACAAGTCATTACAGGCGGGGCCGACCTGGAGCTGCTGAAGCAATCGCTGAGCGGTGTTACAAGCGGTCTCGCTGTTGCGTTTGAAACGACTCTCATTGCTCTGGTCGCCGCACTTTTCCTGCAGCTTCTGATGACCATTCTCATGCAAAAAGAAGAAGATCTTATGGACGAGTGCGCCGGCTACTGCTATGAAAACATCGTGTCCAAGCTGAAGATGATCGACATGGGGAATTGATCTGCCGGTATGTTCAAAAACAGCGAACCGCCAATGTCCCTTTTTTCTTTTCAGGACATCATTACAAGTCTCACCGGCATCATGATCTTCTTTCTCCTTCTGCTGGCGCTGAATATCTTGAACACAGCGGAAGCAAAGCAGGAGGAGTCGCCGCTTTATCAGGAGATCGCATATCAAAAAGACCGGAAAAAACTTCTGGAAAAACAGATTGCCGAACTTTCCGGCATGCTCAAAGACTACCGCCGGCGGATTTCCTCCATAGAACATACCGATGAATCCACTCTTCGCCTGAAACATTTCTCTTTGGCAAAACTGCTGAAAAAACTTGAAGAGGAACAGATCGAGACGACCCGGAACACGGAACAGGAACAGCAGAAAGAATCCGGCGCCCGCCAGGAAAACGACCGGCTGGAAAAACGCCGGCTGGAACTCAATCAGAAAAAACAGGAAAATGATCTTGCAGCCGAACAGAACCGGCAAAAGAAAAAACAAATTGAGCAAGAACGTTCGAAACCTTTGCCCACCCGCCGGATCATTGATATCAGCATCGACTCCTCAATCGACAAAACCCCGCTCGTGATTACATGCTCCAAAGACAGCATCACCATCAAAGGGAAAGGGGTTCGTGACAGGCAAATCGCACAGACTTCCAGAAAAAGTCTGGAACTTGAAAACAAACTGATGTATGAGCTGAACGCTTTCGACCAGAACCAGTATTATTTCGTATTTCTCGTCAAACCCAGCGCCTCAGATTATTTCATGCGTGTGCTCACCAGATTCCTGGGACTGAAAAAGAATGCGGATTACGGAATGGAACCGATTTCCGAAAGAGAGGATTTATGAGCAAAGGCAAAATTCCCGAAAGCATGGATCTTCTCCTGGATACCATGTGCAATACCTTCGGGGGAATCATGTTCATCGCAATAAGTCTTTCCCTGGCGGCATTCGTCTGCCGCCCGCCGGCCTCTCCCGAACAGGAAACGCAAAAGCTGGAGCAGAAATTGCAGATTCTGAAACAGGAAACGCAAGTTCTGGAAAATCAAAAACAAGCCATAGAAAAGAAGCTGGCTTCCTACAAAAAGTATACCGCAAATTTTCAAGGGAAAAAAGAAAATGCCCGGCTCGTCCTGGAAGTCGCATCGCTGGAACACAAAAGCTGGATTCTGAAACAGAAACTTGAACAGCAAAAGCAGGAGTTAAAAAACATTCAGGAAAAGCGGAAAAACACTGAACGGAAAAACCGGACGGCTGAAAAGGATCTGGTGAAAAAGGAAAAAGAAGAAGCAGAAAAAGCGAACTCCCTTCGCAAAGAATCAGAAGAACTTTCCCTGACCGCCGAAAGGCTCGCCGCACGGAAACCGAAAACGATCCGCAAAAAAATTCATTTTCCGCACAACCAACGCACCAGCAAAAGCCCGTTCATTCTGATCATCCAGGGGAACAAACTCTTCAAAGTCGGTCCGGATGGAAAGAAACCATACCCCGGCGTCAAAGCAAATCAGGATGGAAACGTTGTATATTTCACCCCCATTCACGGAAGAACGCTCTCTGCGCTGGACGAAAAAAACATTCCGCTTGTGCTGGACGAATTCAAGAAGAATTACAACTTCCTCTGGATTATGGTTCACCCGGACTCCATGGAACAATTTGTAACCTTCCGCAGACAACTGCGTACAGCAGGATACCAAGTGCACTGGTACATTTGCACGGAAGGGACCTTCTACGTCACTTATACCCGCGACGTCAGCTATTCCGCCTCCAACTGAGCTTCCCGAAAATCTTTCTCCGAAGGACACACTGTCCTCCGGAGAGTTTTCCGTTTCACTTCAGATTTCCCATGATGAAGCGCGTCAGTTCCAGGATGACGCTGCTTCCGGTTTCATGCTGCATGCGCTCATGAAGCTCACGACGCTTCAAAGGGGTCGCAAGCCGGTTGTAGACAGCCGAAACGCCGTCCGCTTTGCAGACTTCATCGATAAGCCCCATCGAGAACATCACCGGAATGTCTTTGATCCGGGTCGCAAAACTGCCGCCATCGTAATACGGAAGCGTCCGGCGCAAACCTTCCGGACGCGTCTTGCCGATCAGGTGCGCAAAAGGCCAGCCGCCGGCGTAAATATCGCATCCGGCGGGAATCCACAGCGCAGCTCCGCTCACCTTCGGCATCAAGGCGGCTCCGGCAAGTCCCTGCCATGCTCCCTGACTGCCGCCGAATACCCATAGATTCCGTCCGTCCCATTCAGGCATGTCAGTCAGACATTCCAGAGCGCGGACCACTCGCAGGAAAATATTCCGCATGTACGGAGCCTCCGGATCGCCCGACTCGAAGCCGCGAACCGGATACCCAGCATATTCCTTCTCTTTCTCCGCATACCAGTCGGGATCGCGTCCGTTCTCCAGTCCATGCGCATTGATGTCCAGCGCAAGAAAACCTTTCGCCGCCCAGACAGCAATCCGTCCGTAATCGGAAGACCGGACACCCGCGCCGTGCGGAAGCAGAATCGCCGGATGTCCGCCGCGAACCGTTTTCACCGGACGCGCCAGCACACCGCGGACCGGAACCCCATCGTCTCCGCCGTTCGCCTGCAGAGCGAAAGTGGAAACCAGATCGGAACTGTTCAGAGGAGTCAGCCGCATCTCCGCCGGAATCCGGTGCAGGGAATCCAGCTGTTTTTTCCAGAACTCATCAAAATCCTCCGGAACCGGAAGAGCGGCTTCAAGACGCTCCGGCTCCACGAGAGCCCCGATTTTCCCCGTCGCATCAAGCTCGCCGTTCCGGAACACTTCAAATATTGCCATATACCAGCCCGGACGATCCGCGGTAAAGGTGACTCCGGCGGAACGGTCGCCTGCGGAGAACTCCCCTTCCTTCAGGAAAAACTCCCCGTTGTATTTCAGTTTCCAGCGTACCGTTGCATCGAAGCAGACCCGATTAGCGGCAAAGGTGATCGGAGATGCATAGAAGCCGATCGTCTCTCCGACTTTCGCCGGACGTTCGCAGTGCGTGCCGCAAAGGATCAAAGAACAGGTTCCCATTTCATTTTCCTTTTTTTTGATTTTCCATTTCCGTACTTTACCTTGATTCCGGCGTTTTTCAAGCGGGAAAACGAACAACCACTTTCCCCGCTCACTGTTTCCGAACCGGTGTTTTCCCCGCCGACCGCAGAATTGAAAGCCAGCAGTCAACGGTCCCCGGCAACGTCATCGGAGCAGAAAATCCATCTGCAATACCCAAACGGACCGCCTTCGAAACTCCAAGCGGATGATACGGTTCAACATCAATCCCGCAAACATTCTGCAGAGAATCCGCAAGTTCTGCAATTCCGCACAGTTCCGTTTCCGAGTCGTTCAATCCGGGAACCAGCGGACAGCGCAGACGGATTTTCGCCCCCGCAGCATTCAGGAAACGCAGGTTTCGCAGAATCAAAGCGTTGTCCTGCCCGGTAAACTTGCGGTGATTCTCCGGAATAACACTCTTGATGTCAAAAAGGAAGAGATCGACCAGCGGAAGGATTTCACGATACCGCTCTTCCGGGGCAAAACCGCAAGTCTCAAGCGCGATATGAATTTCATCCGCCTTCGCCAAAGTCAGCAGTTCTTTCATAAAAGCGAACTGCGCCATCGGTTCTCCTCCGGAAACCGTCATGCCGCCTCCGGAATTTTCATAAAACACCTTGTCTTTCGCGACTTCCGCGAAAACCTCTTCCACACTCCGGGAGCGGCCGCAAAGTTCGAGAACATCATAAAAACAGACCTTTGCACACGCACCGCAGCCAGTGCAGCGCGTGCGGTCGAACTTGTGAACACCGTCTTTCAGATCGTGACATCTCTGCGGACACGCCGCGGCGCACGCACCGCAGCCAATGCATTTGCCGGATGCGAACAGAATCTCGGGGTTCGCATTCCAGGATTCCGGATTGTGACACCAAAGACAGCGCAGGGGACAGCCCTTCAGGAAAACCGTCGTCCGGATACCCGGACCGTCGTGCACGCAGAATTTCTGAATATCAAAAACAATTCCGCTGCTCATTACATTGTCTCCGTGGTGCGGTCGATTACGTTGTTCTGCATCTCCTCGCCGAGTGTGATGAACGTTGCGGAAAAACCGGAAACGCGCACGCGCAAGCTCTTGTATTCCTCCGGTTTCGCCTTTGCCGCAATCAGTTCTTCGCGCGAAACATGATTCAGCTGAATATGAAGCCCGCCCGCTTTGAAAAAGGTTTCGACAAGCACAACGAGTTTTTCAAAACTTTCATCGTTGCAGACCGTACTTTCGTCAACGGTCAGATTCATAATGGTGTTTCCGCACATGATCCCGGTCGGATCCATTTGGGCAACGGAAAGCAGATGCGAAGTCGCGCCGTCGTTTTCCTTGCCGAATGCCTGCCCGCTTCCGAATGTCAGCGGACTTCCGGCGACACGTCCGTCGGGAGTTGCCCCTGTGAGAGCGCCGAAAGCCGCGAAGTGAGTGTTGTAGCCCGTCAGGTTCCCGTAAGTAAGGGGCGTTCCGAACATATCGGTGCGCCCCTCGGCGAACTTGTAAATGCTTTCATGGAAGCGGCGTGCAATCGAATCGGAGAACTCGTCGTGGTTGCCGAAGAAGCGCCCGTCGCGCAGGATTTCACGGCGGAGATCTTCCGCATCCTTCCAGTCATTCTTCAATGCATCAAGCAGGTGCTCCATCCCGATACGTTTTTCCTCGAAAACGAACTGGCGGATAACAGCAAGCGAATCAATGACATTGGTTCCGCCCATCATGTTGACTCCGCCGCCGCGGGCAAGAGAAGCTCCGCCGCGCGTCGCGCTCTCCGCCCGTTCAATGCAGCCGTGCAGGAAGAGCGAGCTGAGCACATTGCAGTCACGGGAACGCAGGCTGTTGAAGCGGTTCGAATATTCCAGCATGAGTTCCAGATCATGGAACAGCTCCTCTTCATAGAGCTTGTAGAATTCATCGAAGTTTTTGCAGCCGAGAACTTCGATGCGGCGTTTTTCCAGCGTATTGAGCAGAGAACGGACAATGTTGCAAGTGTTGCCGCCGAGTGAGATTCCGCCCTGGTACGCAGGTTCGTTGCAACCGACCATGATGTATTCACATGCGGTCTCGAACGGAAGACCGTTGATTTTCATCAGCGAAGCAATACGAGGTTCGTCGTTCACAAAAGCAATGCGTTTGTAACGGTCGCGGCGCTCATAATCCAGCATTTTGCGCAGAACTTCGCGTGGCGTCTTCTTCGTCCAGCGGAGCGAAACCTGCGGACGTTCCAGCGGGAGTTCCATCATCGATTCCAGAATCAGATCCGAAAGCTCGTTGAAACCATCTTCGTACTCCTTTGTGTAACCGCCGACGACGAAGTGCGATTCAGCACCCTTGTCGTCCGCCCAAGGCGTGTGGAACGTATGACCATGAATGCGGATGAAGAGCTCCTGAATCAGCTCCTTCGCGTGTTCGCGCGTGAGCGAGCCATCCGCAATGCCCTGTTTGTAAAGAGGATAGAGATACTGGTCCGGACGCCCGATGCTGTCGGGCAGGAACGCAAAACAGAAATAGAGACACTGGATCGCCTCCTCGAAACTCTGCGCGGGATTCATCGGGACTCGCGAGCAGTTGCGCGCCATGCGGAGCAGCGTTGCCTTCCGCGATGCATCTTCTGCTGCTTCAGCCTTCTGAATGCAGAAATCGCGCAGCTGAGCTGCACGGCGGCCGATTCCGCCGATCACCATTTCCAGCGCGGCAAGATACGCGAGGTTGTACGGCTTGCCAAAAAAATTCCGGCGTGCGGCATTGATTTCACGCAAGTAACCATTCAAACCGAGACAGATCAGTTTCCCGAAATCGGCGTTCGAATGCTGCCACTCCATCGTGCAGAGATTTTCCTGCGGGTGGTTGTAGTAACGATGCAGAGCCTCCAGACATTTCACATGTCCCGTCCGGGTGAAAATATCGGCGGGAACGGGACAACCGTTCATCCGCATCATGCCGATGAGTTCATTCTCCTCATACAGCTTGATTTTCTGGGCGCAGATAAAATCGCAGAGACGTTTTGCAACGGCAAGGGGCTCCGCGAGCTTATCATCGAATTCATCAACTTCAATGCGGACGGGTTCCGGATTCAGATCTTCCTTTTTCGCCAGCGCGGCAAATCGTTCAATACGGCTGTTCATAAAAAATCCTCCAGTTTCAGTTACTGGAGAAAATATAGCCGTTCTTTTTTTTTATGGAATATCTTTTTTTACTGAAAGCATATCATTTTATGACATCCCTAAAATCTTTCCGATAGGCGTTCGGTGAAAGACCGGAAAGACGTTTGAAGAAGCGCGAGAAGTTGAACTCCGTTGAAAAACGCAGCTCTTCCGCGACGGACTTCACCGACGCCCCGGGCGCAAGCAGAAGCACACACGCGCGGCGGTAGAGCTCATGCAGAAGATACTCCTTCGGGGAACGTTCGAAAACTTTATGGAATTCCCGCACGAAATATCCGCGGGAACACCCCGCAATCTCCGCCATGTCCGCAACCTGAAGTTCAGCGGAAAGCGAACGGCGCACCTGCCGCAGCACCGGCTCGAAAAAATGCGCCTGTTCCGCCCGGACGGGTTCCCGCTCCGGCCAGTAACGGTGACAGAACCGGAGAGCAAATTCCTGACACCGCGACAGCATCAGCACCCGGTTCGGCTCGCGGAAAATCTCCTCCGCCTCAACCCGGAGCTCCGGAGAATTTTCGATAATCCGCGAGTGTCCTTCGCTGAACACATCAATTCCCGGGTAAAGCTCCAGTCTGAAATGAATCGAAAGCCGCTCGGAACGCAGCGTATGGCGATACTGTTGCGGCATGCCGGCTGGAACCAGCGTTATATCGTTCAAACGCGCACGATACACCTCGCCGGTCCGCAGATTCTCCGCAACAGACGAGTCAGCGTCTTCCGCGCGAATATGGATCCCCAGCATGTTGAACGGAAGAGTGTAATTCCGCACATATTCCGTGCATTCATGGAACACATTCACCAGAGTGAACTCCGCCTGGCGATTCAGCGGAACGCTTTCAAAAAATGCACGGCTCATTCAATCGTCCGGATGAAGTCCAGCAGAAAAGAACGGTTCTCCTCCAGATTCTTCAGTGATACCCACTCTCCGGAGGAATGCATTCCATAGCCCTCGCTTCCGAGGATTGCTATCGGCACGCCGAGCTCCGCAAAGTGGCGGGCGTCGGTTGCACCGTGCATCCGGTAGAATTCAATCTTATGATCGGGAAAACGTTTCTGCATCTCCGCTTTCAGCTTCTGCATCAGCGGATGCGATTCATCCACGAATGCAGGCGCGGAAATGGAGTTCACAATCACTTCAAGTCCGGTGACCTCCCGGATTCTGCCGATAATTTTCTCTTCATCCCCCGGATGGATGAAACGGATGTTCAGAACCATCTCCGCAGTATCCGGAATCTGGTTGAACGCCTGTCCGCCGGAAATGATGCACGGAGCCATCGAATCGCCCCAGTGATCCGCGGGAAGCGCAGGCCATGCGGCGCGCAGTTTCACATAACCGTCAACCAGCAGATCAATCGGATTGTTGAACGCCCACGGTTCGGAAGAGTGACCGCCCTTCCCGTTCGCCCGGAGTGTCAGAGAAATGATTCCCTTCTGTGCATGGGCGATTCCATAAGGTGCGGCGTCCAGAATCAGAATGATTTTCTTCGCGCCGTAACCGTGCTCCACCATATAAGCGGTTGTGGAACCGCCGGTCTCCTCATCGGTCGAGAAAACCGCGCCGACGCTCGCTTTGCCGACAAGAGCGCACAGCACTTCCGCAAGCACAAGAGAATTCCCCTGGCAGTCGGAGCTCCCGCGAGCGAAAAGCCTCCCGTCGCGCTCCTCCGGCTCAAACATCGAATCCGGCGCGGGAACGACATCCAGATGCGCATTCAGCAGAACGTCCGGAGTCTTCCCGGGAACCGTCGCGGCATAAAGAATCTTGCGCCCGTTCAAAGTCTCCACGGTGCAGTACAGACCTTTGTCTTTCAAAAATTCATGCATACGGTCGACCGCCCGGTTGACCGCTTCCACATTCTCCGTAACCGCCTTGCAGCGGATCAGATCTTTCAGCAAATTCAGATTCAGCATAACCAGCTCCTTGTGTTTTCCGGATACTTTAACCTCCCGGTCCGTTTTTTTCAATTGAAAAAACAAAAAAATCCGGCCGGACTTTAAACAAAGCCGGCCGGAATACGGAAGTTTTCCGGATGGATTATTTTGAGGTGCGCGCAAGAATCTGATTGCGGCGGTCCCAGTAATCCTGATGAACAGTATAGCGTCCGTTCGCACACATCGTCCCTGCAAGCTGGAAGGGAACCGTTCCATAAATCGGATAGTTGCGTCCGCTCAGGCGGAAAGTGACCGGGATGTATTCAAACGCGCCGGAGAATTCGCCCGGAGTGATTGTAACCGTAAGTCTGCGGCGTCCGCCGACATAGGAGATGAAACGCTGTTCGTTTCCTTCCGCAATGCTCCAGCCTTCCGGCAGATGCCATTCAATCGAGAAGGTCAGGTCGTCACAGGTTCCGCCGAAATACTCCAGCGTGAGTTTCTGCGCTTCGCCCGGAACGGTGACAGGACTCTTTTCGAAATCGATGCCGAAGAAACCGAACGGAAACTCAAAGGTCAGATATTTCGAAGATCTGGAAAGCACGCGTTTCGCCGTCTCTGAACCGTCTGCGAGACGGGTGAGAAGAGCTTCATCGACAACTGTTTCGCCGTCAGTCAGGCGCATCAGAGTCGGGTTGGCGGCGTCCGCGATTCTCTTGCACGCGATGACACGGTCGGTCAGTTCGTCAAGGGTCGCGGGAGGCTCCGCGTGGAATGGGTCGATGGCAACCGTCTTGATCGCTTCGCCGATCGGCTCAATCCACTCTTTCGGAATGCCGGAACGTCCGTTGATGATGCCGAGAACCGCGCCACAGGTTGCTCCGGAGCAGTCGGTGTCGTCTCCGCAGTTGACCGCGAGACAGACCGAGCGTCCGAAGTCGCCTTTGCCGTAGAGGAGACCGATCATCGCGTAAGAGACGTTTGCCGGAGCCTGGAAGACGCCGAGATCCGCGCTGTCGTCGAGCACTTTCTGACGGGCGGTTTTCCAGTCCTCCCCTGCGTCGAACGCATCGAGCACGATTTTCACGCTGCGGGCAACACGGCAATCGGCGGGAATGCGGGCGAGCGCATAGCTGATGAGTTTGCGCAGATCGCTTTCGACGAACGCCGCGGATTCAAGCGTCGCGGTGAAGATTTCCGCATAGATGCCGTCATCCGCATGGTCGACGCAGGCATCATACCACGCATACGGGGCGACTTCGTCGGGCTCTCCGGGAAAGAGGCATGCCCAGATTTCGGAACGGATCCACGCGCCGTTGCTGTTTTTCCAGACGTCGTTGTTGCAGAAGCCGGAAAGCGGCGGTGGGAAACCGTTCGCCATGTTGAACTTGCCGACACCGTATTCATTCCAGGGTCCGGTGATGTGCGCCAGCCAGTATTCGCCGAGCACGCGTTCGTTGATCTGGAAAAGTCCCTTTTCCTCAATCGCCTTGAGCCAGACAAGCTGGAGGTCGAGGTCGTCGTTCGGCGCGGGGTTGCCCTTGAGATCCTGTGTGTAGAAATGGATGTCAAAGACTTCCTGTTTGTTTTCGTACGGAGCGCCGAGCGTTCCGCCGATGTTTTTTCCAGTCCAGCAGCCGAGAACCTTGTCACGGTAGACTTCGCTGTTCAGGAAACTTTTTCCGGGTTTGTTCGTGTGAAACATAAAAAATTCCTTTCGTTTGATTTTACAATGCTGATAAAATTTTAGCACGCTTCCGCAGATTTGTCAAGAGAAATCCCCGGAAATCTTCCGCAAATCTACGCAAATGACTTTTTTTCTGTATGCCGCTTGCTTTTTTATGCGGGGAATGCTACATTCGGAGAAAAAAGGATCAATTTTCTTATGAAAAACAAAATCTCTCCGGACAGTTCCGAGTTCATCGCCGAACTGGAAGACGTACAGAAACGGATGCGCGAATGGGGAAGCTGCAGCCAATGCATCGTCTTCCCGATCATCACCGACCTGCATTCCGGACTTGTCACAGAAGACCCGCTGAATTCCCAGAAACGCGAAACAGCTTCGCACATCCGTCTTCTGAACCGCGCGGCGGAAATGCTTCATGCGGATTTCACGGCAAATCTCGGCGACACCGGACTTGACGTTCCTTTGAAGACGCAGGGCGAGACCGAAACACTCATGCGCCGCATTGCAGAATTCCATGCGGAATCCACCCTTCCCGTGCTCTTCACCCTCGGCAACCATGATGATCTCAACGGCAAAGTCCCGCCGCAGCGCTGGAATGAACTGTTCGCGAAAATCAATGCAAAACACAAAATGACCGTCGGCGGCGACGGCTCGTACGGCTTTTATGACGTTCCCGGGAAAAACTGCCGCATCTTCCGAATCAACACCAATGAAACAGATAAAATATCGGATGACCAGCTGGAGTTTCTGAAAAAAAATCTGGATTCCATGCCGCGGGAACGGTGCGCAGTCATACTCCAGCATTTCATCGCCCATCCGGCCGGTTTCTGGAAACGCCCGGCAAACCTGCCGCCGCATCAGCTCGCCCCGCAGCACATCAAATACAATGAACTTCTGCATGATTTTGTGAAAAACGGAGGAACCCTCGCGGCGGTCATTGCGGGAGACAGCCATTACGATTCATATGTGAAAGAAGACGGCATCAACCGCTTCACCATTCAGGGATACGGCGGAATCGCTCCGCACGAAAAACCGGAACATGCACGCGTTTCGCATGAATACAATCCGCTCATGGGACGCTCCGATTCATTCGACTCCTCCCGGACTTGTCTCCTGGAACTTGCGGTTCTGGATCCGGGAAAACGGCGTCTCAAGCTCTTCCGCATCGGAGCCGGAGGGAACGCCTGCGACCGGGAAGCGGTCTGGTAAGCCCCCGAACATTCGGCTCCCTACGCTCAAAAATCAACAGACAGAACAAAAAAACAGCGGAGTTTACAGATTTTTGTTGACAAAGTGCAGAAAAGATGCTAAATTACATGTCAACAATTATCTGGAAACAAAACCTAAACAAAAGGCAGGTATATATGTCCGGACACAGTAAATGGGCAAACATCAAGCATAAGAAGGGCGCTGCGGACGCCAAGAAAGGTAAAATCTTCTCGAAGTTCGCGAAAGAGATCATGGTTGCGGTAAAGACCAGCGGCAAGGATCCCGCCTCCAACCCGAGACTCCGTCTTGCTCTCGCCGGTGCGCGCGCCGCCAACATGCCGCGTGAAAACATCGACCGAGCAATCAAAAAAGGCGCCGGCGAACTCGGCGACGTCGTGTTTGAAGAAATCACCTACGAAGGCTACGGTCCCGCCGGAACCGCCCTCATCATTGAATGCCTCACCGACAACCGCAACCGCACGCTCGGCGACGTCCGCATGACGCTCGACCGCACCGGCGGAAACATGGCGAACAGCGGCGCCGTCGGCTGGATGTTCCAGCGCAAAGCGCACTTCGTCATCGAAGGCGAAAACGCCGACGAGGAAAAGCTGATGGACATCGTTCTCGACGCAGGTGCCGAAGACATTGAAGTCGAAGACGGAACCGCCGAAATCTGGGCAGCTCCCGAAGCGTTTGAACCGATTCAGAAAGCGCTCGAAGGCGCGGGAATCGAACCGACCGAGTCGGGCATCGTCCGCAAGCCGGACAACAAAGTCGAAGTCAAGGAGCTCTCCACAGCTCAGCAGGTGCTGCGTCTCATCGACAAGCTCGAAGACCTCGATGACGTCCAGGCGGTCCACTCCAACGCGGACATTGCCGAGGACATCCTCGAAAAGATCGCCGAACAGGAAGACTGACCGGCGTGTTCGAACCCGTTACGATACTGGGCGTGGATACGGCGATCCGGAAAACCGGTTATGCCGTTCTGCGCCTGACAGCCCCCGGACACTATGAAGTCGCCGACTGCGGACTCATCCGCAACGGCAAAGATCTGCTTCACAGCGAATGTCTGCGCAGGCTTTCGGGAGGAATCCGGGAAATCGTCAATGCCTTTCATCCGGATTCCGCCTCTATCGAAATGGCGTTCGTCAGCAAAAACATCCGCACCGCAATGATCCTCAGTCTGGCTCGCGGTGCGGTAATCGCCTCCCTCGCGGAAAGCAGTGTGCCGATCTACGAATATTCGCCCAAGACCGCGAAACGGGCGGCAGTCGGGCGGGGCGAGGCTTCCAAAGAGCAGGTCGCAGCCATGATGGCCGCCATCTGCGGAATCGATATATCAGGTGTGCCCGACGATGCGACAGATGCGCTTGCTCTTGCGCTCTGCCATGCAAACCTCTCGGCCCACAAAGAACTTCTGCTTTCAGCCGGAGCACGCGTCTGACGCAGCTTCCGGAACATATAATTCAACGGAGATTTTTCGTTTATGAAACTGACAAAATACGGAAGACGTGAATGGGGAACCGCCACGCTCGTCGCCGCGATTCTGCTTGCAGGAACCATTGCCTGCGGCTTCCTCTTCGCCTCAAACGCAGGCTTTTACCTTTCCATCCTCGTTGTCGCCGTCTGGCTGGCTTTCGTGGGATTCTTCCGTGACCCCGCCCGCGCAATCACCACACAGGACGACATTCTGCTCTCCCCCGCGGACGGTCTGGTCAAAGATATTGAACTTATCCGCGCGGCGGACTGTCCCCAGCTCGCCGAAGTTTTTGAAGGACGCGACATGCTCCGCGTCGGAATCTTCCTTTCCGTTTTCAACGTGCATCTCAACCGCGCTCCCGCCCCGATGACCGTCAAGCTCTCCTTCCACAAGGACGGCTGCTACTATGACGCCCGCGACAACCGCGCGATCAAGGAAAATGAATCCCAGATCATCGCCGGCATCGCAACCGTCGGCGGCAAGGAATACCCCGTCGCCGTCAAGCAGATCTCCGGCGCAATCGCGCGCCGCATCGTCTGCCCTGTCGAACCGGGAAGACGCCTCCAGCGCGGCGAACGCTACGGCATGATCAAATTCGGTTCCCGCACGGAACTCTACATCCCTGCGAAAAGCGACCTCGAAATCGCCGTCCGCATCGGAGACAAAGTTCAGGGCGGTCTCACCGTTCTCGCACGTCAGACCCACTCAAACGCATAACCAGGAGCGGAACCGCCCATGAAAAAGAACGCAAAAGCATTTCTTGAACGAAACCGCTGGCTCAAGGCGGTTCCGAACTCTCTGACCCTCTGCAACTCCCTCTGCGGATTCGCCGCAATCATCAACACGCTCCGCGCCTGTGATCCCTCGCTCCCCCTCTCCGGAGTTTCCTGCCCGTCGATCCTCGCGACAAGCGCAATTCTCATTCTCTTCGCCATGGTCTTCGACGCGCTCGACGGCTTCGCAGCGCGGATTCTCAACGCAGCAAGCATGCACGGAATCCAGATGGACTCCCTCGCTGACATGGTCACTTTCGGCGTTGCCCCCGCAACCCTTGTTGTCATCATGACCCGCAGTCTCCCCGGTTACGACAGCCGCTTCTTCTACATTGTCTGGGCGCTCGCCGCAGTCTATCTCGGCGGCGCCGCTCTGCGCCTCGCGACCTACAATGTCCATGCGATGGTCGAAAAGAAAAGCAGCGACAAGTTCTCCGGTCTCCCCTCCCCCGGAGCGGCGGCCGGCATCTGCACAACCGTGATCTACTACAATCATCTCGGCATGGAAATCCGCTACCTCGCGGTTATCCTTCCGATCTACTGCGCCCTTCTCGGCATTCTGATGGTGAGCAAGATTCAATACACCCATTTCGCAAAATGGCTGCTCTCCCTCAAACGCAACAGAAAGCGCCTTCTGATCGTCGTCATCATCCTCGCAGCAGCCTGCTGGAAACTTGAACTGACCGCATTCGCGGCAGTCAACTTCTACATTCTGCTTGGACTTTTCGCGGCGCTCGGAAGAAAAACGGGTCTCCTCCGCACCCCGGTCGAGCCGGCGAAGGAGGCAAAATGAAATATCTGATCACCGGCGGCGCCGGATTCATCGGCGGACATCTCACGGAAAATCTGCTTGCCGACGGACATGAAGTTTTCTCCATCGACGATTTTTCCACGGGCTCTCCGCGCAACATCGAAGCTGTGCGGGACAACCCGCATTTCCATTTTACCGAAGCGAACATGATCCACGCACCCGAACTGGAGGATATGGTGCGCGAAGCGGATGTGATCTTCCACTTTGCGGCAGTCGTCGGCGTCGATCTCGTCGTCCGCGACCCGATCGGAACCATCATGACCAACGTCAACGGATCCGAACGGATTCTCGCGCTCGCCTCGACGTTCGACAAAGAGATCATTCTCGCCTCCACCAGCGAAGTTTACGGCAAATCCGCGCACCTTCCGTTCTCGGAAAAGGACGATCTGGTCATCGGACCCTCCACGCATTCCCGCTGGTCCTACGCCTGCAGCAAACTGCTCGATGAATTTCTGCTGATGGCGTACCGCCGCAACAAAAATCTGCGCGGAACCGTCGTCCGCTTCTTCAATACGGTCGGTCCGCGCCAGACCGGTCAGTTCGGCATGGTTCTGCCGCGTTTCGTGAAAGCCGCGCTGAACGGCGAACCGGTGCGCGTTTTCGGAACCGGAAGACAGACCCGCTGCTTCTGTCATGTTTTCGACACGATCCGCGCGCTCCGCGGTCTCGCCGGAAACGAAAAAGCCTACGGGAACATTTACAATATCGGCTCCACGCGGAGCATTACGATAGAAGAACTCGCACATCTCGTCATCCGCGAACTCGGCTCGGCGTCCGGAGTGGAATTCATTCCGTACGACAAAGCCTACGAGAGCGGATTTGAAGATATGCTCCACCGTGCGCCGGACTGCACGGCTATCGGAGAACTTCTCGGCTGGAAAGCCGAAATTCCGCTGGAGCAAATCATACGCGATGTTGCGAAAACAACGGAAAAATAACGAACAAAGGTTGAAAAACCGGAAAAAGGTGCTATATTCCTTTTTCTGCATAGTGCCGCATTGTTGCGGCGCATAATAGAAACTGGAAAAGCAAAACCAAATATTGAGGAGATAAAAATGGGCGTTCCTAAGAGAAAAATGTCGAAAATGAAAAAGCGTCAGCGTATTGCAGCCAACAGCTACGAGGGCGTTCAGGCCAACTTCTGCAAGAACTGCGGCGAACCTGCGGCACCCCACACGGTCTGCAAGCACTGCGGAACTTACAAAGGCAAACAGATTCTTACCGTCGAACAGTAATTTGACACGGAGAAGCGGATCGTTATGAAGATCGCCGTTGATGCAATGGGCGGAGACTACGCGCCCGGAGTCGTCATTGAGGGCGTCCTGCTCGCCTTGCAGGAAATCCCCGGACTTCAGCTCGTTCTGGTCGGACATCAGGAGAAACTCTCCTTTTATCTCGAAAAAGCCGGGCTGATCAATCATCCTCAAGTGGAACTCGTGCACGCCGAACAGGTCGTGGAAATGAGTGACCACTCGACGGATTCGATCCGCTCCAAAAAACACTCCTCCATCACCGTCTGCGCGGATCTGGTGAAAGCCGGACGCGCCGACGCGATTGTTTCCGCGGGGCACACCGGCGCAGCTGTCGCCGCAACCAAAGTGCGTCTCCGCACACTCGAAGGAGTGGACCGCCCGGCTCTCGCAACTGCGATGCCTGCCGTCGGCGGAAAAAACATCCTCATTGACGTCGGCGCCAACACCGACTGCACCCCGATGAACCTCGCGCAATTCGCCGTCATGGGCGAACTCTATGCGCAACTGACTTTCGGTCTCGAAAGCCCCAGAATCGGTCTGCTCTCCGTCGGCGGTGAAGACGTCAAGGGCAACGATCTGACCAAGGAAGTGTTCAAAATCCTCTCCAACATGCCGATCAACTTTGTCGGCAACGTGGAAGGACACGACATTTTCCACAAGAGCACCTGCGACGTCATCGTCTGCGACGGCTTCACAGGCAACTCCATCCTGAAGGCGTCGGAAGGTCTTGCCCGCGCAACTTATCACTGGCTGAAAGAGGCATTCACCCGCAACCCGATCCGTCAGACAGGAGCGTTCCTCGCAAAAGAGGCGTTCCGGGATCTGAAAAAGATCTCCGACTCGGAGGAATTCGGCGGCGCGCCCCTGCTCGGCATTCGCGGAGTCTGCATCATCGGACACGGCGCATCCACACCGAAGGCTATCAAAAATGCCATCCGGCTCGCGGATACCTATCTGAAACACGGACTGACTGATCGAATCGTCAAACGTATCAATGAATGCGGTATCGCGGTTAAACATTCCTGATCCGCACCTCGAAAATTTTAAGGAGTCTTCACTGCCATGGGAATTGTGATTAAAGGTACGGGAATGTATGTCCCCGATCGTATTCTGACAAACGCCGATCTGGAAAAAATGGTGGAGACTTCCGACGAATGGATCACGACCCGCACCGGAATCAAGCAGCGCCATATCGCCGATAAGGGCGTTGCCACTTCCGACCTTGCTTACGAGGCGGCTAAACGCGCACTCGATATGGCCGGAGTTTCCCCCGAGGAACTCGACCTTATCACCGTCGCAACCGTAACCCCCGACAAGATGTTCCCGAACACCGCCGCTCTCGTCCAGCGCAAGCTCGGCGCGAAAGCGTGCCCCTGTTTCGACATCGAAGCCGCATGTTCCGGGCTCCTCTACTCCCTTGAGGTCGGACACAGCATCATGACCGCTCACAAGAATTACAAGAAAGCCCTCGTCATCGGCGGAGAAAAACTCTCCTCCATCGTCGACTGGACCGACCGCAGCACATGCGTTCTCTTCGGCGACGGCGCCGCGGCTCTCGTTCTTGAGCGCGACGACAACGCCCCCGATTTCTATGTCGCCGGCAAACTCGCCGCAGACGGCAACTACGGTGACATCCTTCACCTGCCCGCCGGAGGAAGCGCCATGCCCGCCAGCCATGAATCGGTCGACGGAAAACTTCACTTCATCAAGATGGGCGGACAGGAGACCTTCAAGCTCGCAGTCACCAACATGTCAAACGCATGCAAAGAGGTTCTCGCAAGCGCAGGTATCGCTCCGGAACAGGTTTCCTGGGTCATTCCGCATCAGGCGAACCACCGCATCATTTCCGCCGTCGCACAGCGCCTCACCGTCCCCGAAGACCGTGTTTACGTCAACATCATGCGCTACGGCAACACCTCTTCCGCTTCCATCGGAATCTGCCTCGACGAGCTCAACCGCGCAGGCAAACTTAAACGCGGCGATTATGTTCTTCTGACCGCGTTCGGCGGCGGACTCACCTGGGGTGCGCAGCTGATCCGCTGGTAATCCAGCCTTATGGGACTTCTGAGAGCCGGAATCAATTTCGAGCTGAAAAGCCGATCCGATTCCGGCTCAATTGTTTTTATACACGGTCTTTTCATGCCGTCCGCAATCATGCTCCCGCTCGCCGGACGTTTGAACAGCAAAGGTTTTCACTGTTACGGTTATGATTATCCGACTTGCCGCAGACGCGTTCCGGACCACGGATGCGAACTTGCCGAAGTGCTCACCAGCTTTCCCATCGCAAAATTCCATCTTGTCACCCACAGCATGGGCGGTCTGATTCTCCGTTCCGCACTGGAACACTCACCGGAACTTGCGGAACGGATCGGACGCATCGTCATGATTGCCCCGCCGAACCGCGGATCGGATCTCGCGCTGAAATGGCTGAACCGGCTTTCATTTGCGCACAGGCTGGTCACTCCCCTCCCCGATCTCAGCTCCGGCAAGGAGAGTCCGGTTCACTCGCTTCATATTCCATCCGGTCTTGAAATCGGGATTCTCGCCGCGGAAAACGACCATGCTGTCAAAGTTGAACAGACGCACCTCGAAATGGAACAGGCGCATTGCATCCTCCCGGGACGCCATACCAACATACTCTTCCGCGAAGATACGGCGGAAGCGGTGGAAAAATTTCTCCGGACAGGGAAATTTTCCATCTGAATTCAGTTAACATTTCCCTGTTTTTTGCTATTCTGCTGTATACACTTTTAATGAAAGGGTCCAGCATGAAAATCACAAAACAGCTGTTGAAAAAAGCACATCGAGCCTCGTTTGAGAACGAAAAATCCATCAGAAAAAGCAAAGAGTGTCTCTGCTTTCACTGCAACAACCTCTTTCCGTCTTCAGAGATTCAGGACTGGGTCAATGATGCACACGGGCGGACGGCATTGTGCCCTTACTGCGGCATTGATTCCGTCATCGGCGATGAAGCCGGCTACCCATTCACGGAAAAATTCATTCTTGCAATGAACGGTTATTGGTTCGGACTTCAGAAACCGATCGGAGAAAAGAGAAAATACGAATATATTGTCATCAAGATTGATGAGAACGAGGCTCTCCGGAAGGCGGAAGAAGACTTGGAATAATTTGCAGAACACTACAGAAAACTCGGTCTCCGAAGAGATGCAATACCTTTCTTCGGGGACCGTGCGCTTTCTAATTGCAGACAGCAGCGTCTTGCGGATCAGCTGCCTGAAATGCTCCAGCAATGCTTTAAAATAAAAAAGGAACTCCTTTTTGAAGGGAGTTCCTTGAATGATTCCGGAAAATCGAAATCAGCGCTTGGAGAACTGGAAGCGTCTTCTTGCGCCCGGCTGACCGGGTTTCTTACGTTCTTTCTCACGAGCATCACGGGTCAGCATGCCGTTAGCCTTGAGCTGAGCCTTGCAAGCCTCTTCGTCATGTTTGACGAGAGCGCGGGCAATACCGTGACGGACAGCGCCCGCCTGACCGGCTTTTCCGCCGCCGGCAACAGTCGCTTTGACGTCGATCTTGCCGGAGAAACCGGTGACCGCGAGCGGCTGGAGGATGTATCCGCGGAGAGCCTCGGTATTGAAATATTCTTCAAAGGCTTTGCCGTTGACGGTGATCTTGCCGGATCCTTCGGCGATCACGACTCTGGCGCTGGCGCATTTTCTGCGTCCGGTTGTACGGAGTTCAGTGCTCATTCCATATCTCCTTATTTAACCGTTTCAGGTTTCTGAGCGGCGTGCGGATGCTCGGCGCCGGCGTAGACTTTCAGTTTGCGATACTGCGCTCTGGCGAGACGGCCCTTGGGAAGCATTCCCCAGACGGCGTCGCGGATCAGGCGCTCCGGATTGGTCTCGCGGACATAAGCCGCGGTCTTTTCCGTGCGGCCGCTGCGGTAGCCGGAGTAGTCAACATAGACTTTGCCGGTCTCTTTCGCACCGGTGAGGAGCGCCTTGTCGGCGTTGATCACGATGACGAATTTACCCGTATCAACATGCGGGGTATAGGTCGGGCAATCTTTGCCGCGAAGAGCGTTGACGATCTTTACAGCAAGGCGTCCAACGGGGACGTTCTCTGCGTCAAACACGATGTGCTTGCGCTCAATTTCTCCTGCTTTTGCAAGAAAAGTTTTCATTATTCAGTTTCTCCGATTCGTGTTTTGTAATTTGTCCGCCTCCGGACACAATCTATTGAACCGTTTTCCGCCAGGTCTGCGGTTCGCTCTTCCTTCCGTGATCGGGTAATACGGATTCAGGAACTAGATAATTTACTCCGGATTTTAAAATTTACAAGCGGATTTCCGGAAAAATCCGCTCATTTTTCAATCAAACGCTTCACCGCATTCAAAATAGCGGGTTTCAAGCCCGGCGAAACGCTCCTGCATCAGATCCGCCAGCAAACGCATTCCGTCGCGTTCGGAGGGAATGTGTCCGAGGATCATCAGAGCCTTGCGGAAGCCGAGCTGCGCGGCGTCGCGGGCGTATTCCGCCAGCTGCCATTCGCACGCTTCGCCCGTAAGAACAATATCGATCTCCGGGTTGCGGAGCTCCTCGAAGACTCCGCCCGGCGTGCCGAAACAGAGCGAAAGATTCGTGCAGGGAAGATCCATCGATCCGCTCACGCGGACGTGTCGTGCACCGAGTTTCTCCTCAATGCGTTTCAGGAGTTCGCGCGGTGTCATCGGCGTGTTCAGACGGAAGCGGTTGACCGCCCAGCGCGGGCCGCGGATCCATTCGCCGTCAAGTTCCAGATATTTGGTCTCGCCTTCGCTGATCATATCTTTGAACTTGCAGTGCGGATGATCGTGATAACGCCAGACCGCAAGTCCGGTCTTTTCCAGCAGTTCGCGTTTCGCTTTGTAAACGGGGTCGTTCCCGAGTTCGGCGAAGTTGTCGTCCATGTGCGCATAGAACGTCGGCTCGTGGACAATCAGCAGTTCCGCACCCCATTCGTGAGCGGCGCGGATCACTGCGGGCGTCGCAAACATCGAAACAGCGACCTTGTGCACTTCCGTTTCCGGATTGCCGGTTTTAAGCGTGTCGCAAGTATCGGAATAGTCGTGGGTATCGCCGTCCGCACACCAGCGGAACAACTCATTCATCAGAGACTGGATATTCATAATACAACCTTTCAGCCGATATCAAGCGGAAACGCTACATCGGCAAGAGTTTTTGCTCCGAAAAGAAGCATGACAATGCGGTCGAATCCGAGCGCACAGCCCGAAGAAGGCGGAATGCCGTAACGGATCGCTTCAAGAAATTCGGTCGCTTCGGGATACTCCGCAAAGCCGTTTTCCGCACGCTTCCTGTTGTATTTCAGGAACCGCGACTCCTGTTCGACAGGATCAATCAGTTCTCCGTAAGCATTCGCAACCTCCACGCCGTGAATGTAGATTTCCCAGCGTTCGGCGAGCGTCGGGTCTTCCGGCTTCGGGCGCGCGAAAGCGCCGAAACGGATCGGATAGTCGATCAGCACGCACGGTTTGTCTTTCGGCAGATTCGGCTCGACCCTTTCCACAAGAACGGTTTCAAACCGCGCCTCTTCCTCCGCGCAGAGATCGGCGTCCTCGCCGGCAAATTTGCGGAATGCCTCGCGGACGGGAATCAGTTCCCATTCCTGCGCAACGTCGCAGACTTCGGCGGGGACTTCAAGTTCCTTTGCCAGGTGGCGCACAAGCGCGATGGTGAAATCCAGCATCTCGCGGTAATTTGAATTCGCCATATACCATTCAAGCATGGTGAACTCCTGCCGGTGAAGACGTCCGTTTTCACCCGCGCGGAAACAGGGTGCGAGTTCATAGATGCGTTTCATGCCGGCGGCAAGCAGACGTTTCATTTCCAGTTCAGGAGAGGAACGCAGAAAGAGTCCGCTTTCAAGACGCGGAGCTTCGATATATTCCTCCGCGGCGGGAGCGCGGATGGCGATGGGGGTTTCGACCTCAAAGAAGTCGTTGCGGCGGAAGAAATCGCGGGTAAGGGAAAGGGCATTCGAGCGGAACTCGAATGCCCTGATGCGATCGGACAGATAAGCCAGAGAATCAGGCTTTGTTGACGCGTTCGGCATATTCGCCTGTACGGGTATCAATCTTGATGGTGTCGCCGGTGTTGATGAAGAGCGGAACCATGAGTTCATAGCCGTTCTCGATCTTGGCGGGTTTCATGACGTTGGAGGAAGCCGTATCGCCGCGTGCGCCCGGCTCGGTCTCGGCGATCACCGCGATGTACCAGGTCGGAAGGGTGATGTCGATCGGGGTGCCGTTGAAGAAAACGGCGCTGCAGAGAGCGTCTTCCACGAGGAATTTGCTCTTGTTGCCGAGTTTTTCGCCGGGGATGGTGATCTCTTCATAGGTTTCGGAATCAGAGAAGACGAAGTTGTCGCCTTCCTGATAGATGTAGTGCATTTCGCGCTCTTCGAGGTCGGGCTTGCCGACTTTGTCGACGGGGCGGAAGGTGCGGTCCATGCCGGCGCCGGTCACGAGGTTTTTGAGACGGCAGCGGTAGAGAGCCGTTCCTTTTCCGGGTTTGCAGAAGTCAAAGTCCGTGATGACCCACGGCTGACCGTCGATTTCGATTTTCAGTCCTTTTTTCAGATCAGATGCACTGTACATGGTTACCTCTTTTGAATTGAGTTTGCATTTAAAGCCTTATAATATAGCACCGGAACGCTAAAAAAGCAAATCAAAAAAAATTTTCCTTTCCCGCTTTATTTTCCGGAAAACGGATTTATATTGACAGATGATGCGATCCGCAACCTAACAGAGGAGAATATTTGTATGGCTAACAACGACAGTGTCTGTCTGAATCACCCCGATACCCCCGCAACCGCCCGCTGCGCAAGCTGCAGCAAACCGGTCTGCGCCCGATGCATCGTTCAGAAGAACGGCAAGAACTACTGCTCGCAGAAATGTGCCGATCTCGCCGAACAGGGTGCCGCTCGCGTGGACAGCGTGCTCGACAACAAGCAGAAAGTCGAAAGAAAAGGACGCGCACGCAATATCATCATCGCAATCATCGTCCTCGCTGCCGTCGCCGGCGGAATCTGCTGGTACATGCATTACCGTGAAGAATCCAAGACTCTCGCCGAAGAGACCGACGACTTCTTCCAGAAGGCGGGAAAGAAACTCAACCGCGCAGCAAAAGATGCGAAAAAAAGCATCGAAGACGCCATGCCGTCAAGCTCAAGCTACAAACGCGACCGCGAAAATCTCGTAAAGTAAAGGATTCTGCAAAGTGAACCTGCTGGAGCTCTCTCAAAACATCCGCCGTGTACGGCTGGCGCAGAAAATGACCGTCGAACAGCTGGCGAAGCAGAGCGGCTTCAGCAAAGGGTTCATCTCGCAGGTGGAAAACTTCCGCACAACGCCGTCGCTCAAAGCTCTTGAAAAAATCGCCGCGGCTCTCGGAATCGGGCTCGGCGATCTCTTCAGCGCCGACAGCCGCGGTGTGGAATTCTCCTTCAGCAGCGTCAACGACGGCGTGGAGCTCCTGCGCAACGACAGCGACCGTTACGGAATCCGCTATCTCGCCCTCGCACACAGCCAGCCCGGACGCAAGATGGATCCCTTTATTCTCGAATACACCTCAGCAGAGCCGCGCGAACTCATGCGTCACGATTCCGAAGAGTTCTTCGTGCTGCTCGAAGGCTCGCTCGACTACTGCATTTACGACGACCGCAACCCGCACCGCATGAATCCCGGCGACACCGTGTACCTCAAAGCGAACATCCCGCACCGCGCGGCTCTCGCTCCGGGATGCTCCCGCGCAAAAGCAATGGTCGTCTATTCCGAACCCGCAGACGCCGAGGTGAACTGAACATGAAAATCTCCGCGGAAATCACCCAGCACGACAAGTTCCAGATCGAAATCAAAACAGTCTGCCCCATCCGCAAGCACCAGCGGGTCAACGACTACTATGTCGACGCCTTTTTCTTTCTGCCGCGCAACCTCGCCATCAATTCGCACACCTACACCGGACGCGAATTCTACAACGATTTTTCCGAATACATCCGCTTCAAAACCCCATCCGTCAGTCTCGAAAAACTCGCCGCACCGGAAAATCCCGTTCTGCAGAGACTTTCCGGCTCCATCGCCAACCTGCCAGGATCGAAAGAGGAATTTTCACTTCACCTCAGGATGTTCTGCTCCATCGCCCGCTCCGCACTCCGTGACACGGCGACGCGGCTCGAAGCGCTTCAGCCGGACGACCAGGGCGTCGCTCTGCTCGATTACCTCAACTGGGCGCAGGCTCTGCTCGCCAACTTCCGCGACCTGCGCCGCAGACTGCTGCTTCAGCCGGAAGCCCTCGAACTCTACGACCTTGTCGACGAGTATCTGAGCATCGCACTCAACGGACGTCTTTACCGTCTCTGGAACAGATTTTCCCCGCTTGCCGGATTCGAACGCCAGTGCGCCATGATCGCGGAAGCCACACACGGGGAAATCGAATACCGCAAAAAACGGGGCTGTCCTTCCATCCCCGACGAACACAGCGACAATTCCGAAATGCTCTACCGCGAAAGCGCGCTCAAGAAAGCCATGGCGAGCATTCTCTTCCTGAAAGTCGCAACCCGCAAAGACGGCGTATTCGTCGAGAACATGCTGCTTGCACTCTCCGCCGCCGTCGCGATGATCTTCGTCACAGCGATTTCTTTTGCATGGAAAGGACTGTTTCTCGAAGAGTTTTCCCTCTCCTTCTTTGTAGTCTGGGTCATTGCCTACATGTTCAAGGACCGGATCAAATCCCAGCTCCAGCTGTTCTGTCTGAACAAGCGCAGCCGTTACGCCTACGACTACCGCCAGAAGGTTTTCGACGGGTTCGGAAACGAAATCGGAATCTGCCGCGAAGGGTTCCGGCACTGTGACGGAAGCGACCTCAACGAAACCATCACCGCCGTGCGGAACCGCACCACCCTGAGCAGACTCGAAGACGGTTCACAAAACGAAAACGTCATCGTCTACCGCAAGAAATTCGAACTGTTCGGAGACGCCTGCAAAAACATCTTCCGTGAATTCGACGTCAACAGCGTCGTAAACATCTACCGCATCAACGTCCTCCACTGGCTGTACAAGATGGACAATCCGAAACGGCTCATCTACTGCTCGGACGGCAAAACCGTGCGTCCGCTGAAAGCGCACCGCGACTACCATGTCAACATCATCCTGCGCTTCGGCGAAAAAGGCGGCGAAGAACAGTACGTCCGCTGCCGTCTCGTCCTCTGCCGCAACGGAATCCGCCGGCTCGAAACTTTCCCGCATGCCGGCAAACCGGAAAAATAAACTTTATTTTCCTCCGCGCCTTGATTTTTCCGGGAAAAACGCTATTTTAAAGCTGACATAATCAACAAACGAGGTATTCTCATGAAACTTTGCATGATCGGAAAACGCGGACATGCCTACTACGTGTTTGAAAGCATCCGCGAAGTCCCAGGAATTGAACTTCCCTGCGTCTCCTCCGGCTGCGGGGACGATCCGGAACCGCTTCTCAAAATGGCGCGCGACAACGGGTTCCAGCCTGAATTCCGCGCGGACTGGAAAGCCATGCTCGATGAATTCCGCCCCGATGTCCTCTGCATCGACGGTCCGTTTGAACTTCATGCGGAAATGTGCGCGGAGGCGCTGAAACGCAACATCAATGTCTTTTGCGAAAAACCGATCGCGCTTACGCTTGAGCAGTTCGAAAACATCCGCGCCGCTTACGAAAAAAGCTCCGCGCGCATCGTCTCGATGGTCGGACTCCGCTACGAACCGGCGTTCTGCCAGGCGCACAAAATGGTCTGCGCGGGCGCAGTCGGAAAGGTCAAAACGGTTCGCGCGCAGAAATCCTACCGTCTCGGAACACGTCCGGATTTCTACAAACACCGTGCAACTTACGGCGGAACAATTCCGTGGGTCGGCAGTCATGCGCTCGACTGGATTCTCTGGTTTTCCGGCTCGGATTTCGAATCGGTCTCCGCAATCCAGACCACAGAAGACAACTTCGGGAACGGTGATCTGGAAATTGCGGCGCACTGCCAGTTCCGCATGAAATCGGGCGTGCTTGCCTCCGCCGGAATCGACTATCTCCGTCCGGCCGCCGCGCCGACGCACGGCGACGACCGCGTCCGCGTGGCGGGGACCGAGGGCGTCATTGAAGTCCGCGGAGGCAAAATTCATTACATCGGCAAAAACGGCGAACAGGTCATTGCGCCCGAAACTCCCGACCGCCGGCTTTTCTCCGACTTTCTGCTCGAACTTGCGGGCGGACGCCCCGGTCTCGTCAGCGACGATGAGACGTTCAAGCTCACCCATGCGTGTCTGCTCGCCCAGAAAGCGGCGGATACCGGAACAACCATCTTTTTTTGAGGACACACCATGAAGAAAATCAGAATTGCGCTGATCGGAGTCTCCGGCTACGGCAAAGTTCACTTCAATTATCTGAAACAGCTTGCGGAACAGGACGCGGCGGAATTTGCCGCGGCGGTCGTCATCAACCCTGACCAGGTTCCGGACGAACTCGCGATCCTGCGCTCGCTCGGAGCGAAAATCTATCCTTCCGCCGACGCCATGTACGCGGAACTTTCCGGCAAGCTGGATCTGGTCTGCCTTCCGACCGGCATTGCCTTTCACGAATCCATGACCGAACAGGCGCTTGCAAACGGCGCAAACGTGCTCGTTGAAAAACCCGCCGCCGGCTCCGCCGCGGCAATCCGCCGCATGATGGCGGCGGAACAAAAATACGGACACTTCGTCGCCGTCGGATTCCAGCACATCTACGCACGCGAAATCCAGTTCATCAAACAGTATCTGCTCTCCGGACGCATCGGCGGAGTCAAACGGATTGTGTCAACGGGACTCTGGCCGCGCGCGGATCAGTACTATCACCGCAACAACTGGGCGGGACGCCTCGCGGCCGCCGACGGGACCCCGATTTTCGACTCCCCGGTCAACAACGCATTTGCGCACTATCTCAATCTTCAGCTCTTCCTTTCGGGCGACACCTTCGGAACCTCCGCACATGCGGAATCGGTGGAAGGAATGCTCTGCCGCGCCCGTCCGGAAATCGAAACGTTCGACACTTCCGCGCTCCGCTTCCGCACAGCAAACGGAGTCGAACTGCTCTCTCTGTTCACCCACACCGCCGGACAGGGCGACAACCCGTCCATGCGAATCGAATGCGAAAACGGCGCGGTCTACTGGAAACTTGATTCCACCTGGAACATCCGCAACGCCGAAGGCGCCGTTCTCCATTCCGGCGTTGTCGAAGCTCCGCACATGGACATGTTCCGCGACATGCTCCGCAAAATCGGCGGCGAACCGGTCTTCACCTGTCAGCTTTCCCTCGCGCTGGAACACACGCTCTGCATCGAAATGCTCACGAAGGAGCTGACGCCGATCGCGCTGAAGGAATCCGCCGTGCGCCGTGAAAAAGACGGACAGTACATTTTGGACAATGTCAGCGAAGTCTTCCGCGACTGCAGTCTCAACGCAGCTCTGCCGCAGGAACGAGGCGTAAGCTGGAAATAAAAAAAGTTTGGCGGACCGCACGGCGCGGTCCGCCGGAGAATTGAGAAGAGAAAGTTTCGCCGGAGATTTTCTCCATCCATCACCGGCTTGCCCGTATAAACGTCCGGACGAGCCGGAATATTGTGCTTTTTCAGAAAAAAAGTGTTTTGATATTTGAAATTCCGCGTTCTTCCAATATATTTCAGGTATGAGAAATCAACCAGAAGGAACTGAAACTCATGAAACAAGATGTCATTGATTCGTTTGCGGCGGCGTACTCCGCAAAACCGGCGGCGTATTCCCACGCGCCCGGAAGACTTGAAATTCTCGGCAACCACACAGACTACAATGAAGGTTTCGTGCTGAGCTGTGCAACCGGTCAGGCGACCGAAATGGCGATTGCCGCAATCCCCGGAAGAATCTGCAAACTTCAGAATCCGCCGCTCAAAGGCGAATTCACCATCGATCTCGACAATATGGACACGCCCCGTCCGAAAGACTGGACAAACTACATCAAGGGCGTTCTCGTCGAGCTCCGCAGACGCGGCATTTCCTATCCGGCGTTTGAAGTCCTGTTCAAAAGCTCCGTTCCGCTCTCCGCAGGCATGAGCAGCTCCGCCGCTCTCGAAATGGCGTTCTGCATGGCTCTCAAACAGCTCGCAGGAATCGAACTTCCGCTTCCCGAATGGGCGCGCGTCGGCCAGTCCGTCGAAAACGTCTACCTCGGACTCAAATCCGGACTTCTCGACCAGTTCAGCTCCCTCTACGGCAAAAAGGATTCGTTCATTCTCTGCGACTTCCGTTCCGTGGAAGTGCTGAAGACCGTCACCATGCCCGCAGGCTGGAAGATCGTCGTCGCAAACACCATGGTCAAACACAACCTCGTGGAATCCGATTACAACCAGCGCCGCGAAAGCTGCGAGCGCGCGACCAAAGTCATTCAGGGCAAATTCCCGCAGGTCAAAACCCTGCGCGACGTCTCCTCCGACATGCTCGAAGAGTGCAAATCCATCCTCGACCACACCGACTACCTCCGCGCCAAACACGTGGTCGGCGAAGATGAACGCGTCATGAAGGGCGTTGAACTCCTTGAAGCCGGAAAAGTCGAAGAATTCGGCGCTCTCTGGTTCCAGAGCCATGAAAGCTCCCGCGACTGCTTCGAAAACAGCTGTCCGGAACTCGACATCCTCGTCGAACTCGCGCACACAATCCCCGGCTGCGTCGGAGCGCGTCTCAGCGGCGGCGGATTCGGCGGAATCAGCATCCACCTCGTCCGCGAAAGCGAAGCGGAAACCTACTGCGAACGTCTCGCCGCAGCTTACAAGCTCAAAACCGGCAAGACGATCGAGACCATCATCTGCTCCGTCGGTGACGGCGCCAGCGCGGAGAGCCTCTGAGTTCTCTCATGCGGCTGATTCAAAAAATGCGGACCGGACTCGTCTCCGGTTCGCATTTTAAATTTTTCCCGCTCTTTTTTCTCCTCATCCTCCTCTGCAATATTCATCTGCTTTACAATCCGCCCCACTGGGACGAAATTATCGGACTTCACAATCAGGCGCTCTTTCTCGCGAAACACAACTTCTCCTTTGCGGAACTTTATGCTCCCGGACAGCACAGCTACGAGGGCTCCAATGTCTACCCGTACAGCATTCTGCCGATTCTCTACGCAGTCTGGTATTCGCTTTTTTCCCCGAAAACGGTTCACCTGCTCGGACATCTGCTGAACTTTGCCTGCGTGGCGGGAACCGCAACTCTGCTGACCTCCGTTCTGCGCTCGCGCGGCGTCTCCGCTCTTTGCGCTGCGGGATGGGGAATTGCCTTTCTTCTGGAACCGCTGACTTACGGCCAGACAATCGCGCTCGGTCTGGAACCCGCGCTGACCTTCGGCGTCATGCTCGCGCTCTGGTTTGCGAACCGGGAACGCTGGAACTGCGCAATGGCGGCTGCCTTCCTCGCAGTCTTTCTCAAAACAAGCGCGGCGGTTCTGAGCTTTGCCCTGTTTCTTTATCTTCTGATCCGGATTCTTGCCGACCGCTCCGAATGGAAAAAACTGCGCATTCCGCTTGCCGGATTCTTCCTGATTTTCCTCTTCCAGCTCTTCCTGCTTCAACACAACGTCAACATGGCGGCTGGCGGACTTCATACAGCTTCGGCGGACGCGGCGTTTTCATTTCCGGTCTATCTGCTGCGCAAGGCGTGGTTTCACACCGGGCTTTACTTTCCCGTTCTGATTCCGGTTTTCTGCGCGGGAACCGCGTTCGCCTGTGCGCGAATCCGGAAGAACGGATGGAGCTCCCTGCTTTTCTTTCTGGCTGCGGCCGGATATGCCGGAGCATATTTGATTGCGCGGACCGCCCTGCCCCGCTACATGGCGGCTGCCGTTCCCGCAATTCTGCTTCTGCCCGCGCTGAACTGCCGGAACCGTTTTGTGCCGTGGGGACTCTGCGCGCTGTTTTTCCTTGCGCCGCTCTGCTACAGACCGCTCTCGTTCGGCGAACGCTGTTCCGGGGAATATCTGGAACGGAATGCGGAACATGTGAATCAGACCCGCGCGAATCTGGAGCTCTGCCGTTTTCTGGAAACGGAACATTTTGATTCTCCCGTCGTCGCGCCATGGCCGATCGTTCAGATGCTGACCATGCCCGAACTCGGATACGTCTCAAAACCGCTCCCGGACGTCTACTCCGGACGCGTCCCGTTTTATGCTCCGGTGAAAAAACTTGTTTCGCTTGAAACGATGCCGCCGGATACGCTGTTTGTCTACCAGGAAAATGATTTTGAAAAATACGGCATGAGCAATCCGTCTCTGCGCCCTCCCCCGGAAAACGAAACGCTGTTCCGCGCGCGCGGAATCACCGGATTCACACTTGTCTACAAAAAAATTCCGCCGGACCGGAAGATCACTCCTCCGTCCGGCGGAACATAAACGCTCTGCATCGTTTACGGGTAAACCACCTCGAAATACGGCGTTCCGTATTCCAGCTTGCCTGTATCAAGCGCAAACTCAACTCTGCCGTTCTTGAGCGTCACCGGGATTTTGCATTCGCGGGAGCCGCTCATGTTCAGCGCGTAAACGGACGGGAGACCTTTTGCGCCGTTCTTCAGCGAAAAACGGAACTGCCCGGCACGCATCACCTGCTGCATGTCGCCGACATCCAGCTCCGCCCCGAAATTCTCCGTGGAAAACACGGCGTTCTCCGCGGCAAACACCGTTCCGACAACCACGAGCAGATGTTTTGAATCCGCAATGCTCTTCTCATTTTCAAGCGAGATTGCCGCAATCGTGCAGGGCGTGCTGACCGATTCCACTGTCAGATCGGAAAGTCTGACCGGCTTGCTCTCCTTCAGCACGGCCGACTGGAATTTCGGCGCATCTATCGTGAGCGTGTTCTTCCGCACATCCGCGCAGATCTCGCCCGTTTCGCTCTCGAAAATCCCCTTTTCCGCATCGGTCCGGTTCGCCGGGGTCAGAATTCCGGCCTTGCGCAGCCCGGCAACCTGTTCCCGCAGAATTTCAGCATTCTGCGCACGCTCTTCGCTCAGGACAATGTACATGCCCATACTCTTCGCGCCGACAAACGATTTCGGCTCGATATTGAGATCAGCGATGGGGTTCTTCGCATTCCGGTAATCGGAACCGATCCGGGTCAGCATATAGAGCGCATTGTAGCCGCTCCCGATCGCGCCGGTGTACTCCGGTCCGCGAACCGTCTTTTCCGGAACATGGAACGATACCGCATGCTTTGCGCTCCGGATATCGCCGCGCTGCCAGCCGAACGCGCAGAACAGCGAATTCATCACGGCCGAAAGATTGCTGCCGCTGTCGAAGTCATACGGCTGGAACGGCGCGTAGTAGAGCTTGACGGTATTGGAATGCGGCGCAAGCATCTGCCAGTCCTGCAGACTCGCATAAGCCGCCCACATCGGCGCGGCTTCATGCGCGAAACGGTTGTAGCCGCAATGCGAATATTCCGTCATGAAGAACGGCTTGCCGAACACGCGCGTCGCCGCGGCACGTCCGATGTAGTTGTTCTCCACAATCGAAGATCCCTGATCTATCGTCAGCATGGTGTCACGCAGCCACGTCCCGAACGCAAGACGCTGCTTGAAGGTCGGCGGATAGAGTTTGACCTTGTTCGGATGCGCATGGTAAGTGTGCATGGAAACCGCATTGAAATCCGCGCGGGCGTCGCCCTCCAGATTCCGCATGAACATATCCCAGTTTGTAACAAACCCGCGGAACCCCGACTCTTTGACGACGCCAAGATAGAACGCGTTCATTTCATGAAGTTTCTTCCGCAGATATTCCCGTGCCGCGTCACCCTCAGGACCAGCCGACTGAATCAGTTTCCGGCTGAATTCCGGAACCGATGCCGGATTTGCCGGATTGCGGAACTTCCGCCAGTCCGGAGTAAACATCGAGAGCTTGTTTCCGCCGATATTGAGCAGATGCTCCTGTTCGTTGTAGCAGGTGATCGCAATCAGCTGAGGATCGTCGATCAACGCCTTTCCCGTGTAGGGATTCGGAGTCT
Organism: Lentisphaeria bacterium UBA4640; assembly: GCA_002405835.1. GTDB lineage: Bacteria > Verrucomicrobiota > Lentisphaeria > Victivallales > UBA1829 > UBA1829. The sequence continues at coordinate 48,421 of DHMO01000020.1, forward strand.
TCAGCAGATAATTGAACCCCGCTTTCCAGTGATTGCGGTAGCGTTCATTGAAGAAAATCTGAAAACGCCCGTAACTGGAATCTTCATTCTTCACGGCTTCCGTGAACATTCCGGTTGTGGTGAAAATATCCAGCATCACATAAACGCCGCGGTCGCGCAGACACTTCAGGAAATACCAGTACCGGTCCGCAAACTGCGGAAGAATGGGAAGCTCCTCCGCTTTCTGAGCCATGAAAACTTCGGAAACGGTCTTCCGTTTTTTGCCCTGCTTCGGAAGTCCTCCGTTGCCGACAAGAAAAGCATCCAGAAAATGAAACCGCAGAACGTTCATTCCGGAAAGCGCGATCTGATCCGCGAACTCCTCCAGCTCCGGCTTCGACATCGAAATGAAGCCGCGTCTCCAGCCGCCGGGAATGAAATTGAATCCGCGCAGACGAACAGCCTCGTTCGGTGCAGATTCAAAATAGAGCCGTCCGGCGGCGTCCGACTTCAGCCATCCGCACTTGTCGATATCGTATTTCTTCACATACTGCGAAAGATCCAGCGCCGTTCCGGGAATCCGCTTCCACTGGTCGATTCGCCTGTGCATCAGCGCCTTCCGGTCCCACGAAACCTTGTCCATCTTCACCGGACGCCACTCATTCCCGCGCACAATCCGGGTGATCCGGCTCTGCTTCAGCTTTGCGCGGAACGGAACTTTGCCGCAGACGAACCGCCAGCCTTCGGAGCCGCTCAGCACGCGAACCGCAATCAGATTCTTCCCCTTCTTCACGGGAAAGTTGAACACGTGATCCGTCGGAAGATACGCCGTCGAGCCGTTGCCGTTGACAATCGTATCGTAGACCGTTTTGCCGTTGACCATGAATTCAAACCAGTAGTCCGCCGAGCACCCGGCCTGCATCACGCCCGCCTTCTCCGATTCAAATTCATTGAAAAGCATCGCAACCATTTTCGGGTTTATTGATTCCCCGGGTTTCGCGAGCATCAGCGTGTTCTCTTTCAGACTCACCGAGCATCCCTGAACTCCGCCGAGCGTCTGCGGAACAGCCGTCAGCGCATCAAGTTTGACGTTTTTCAAATCCGGCGCGCGGAACAAGGTCCAGTTTGAATTCAGCGCAAGCGGCAGAACGTTGTCCAGCCACTCCAGTTTGACCGCGCCGATGTAAAGCGTGGTTCCCTCCGGAAGTTTTCCGGCCATCAGCGAGGGACCGCGCACCGAACCGCTGTAATCAAGATTCGCAGTAAATTCACGGGTAACGGTCTTCCATTCCGTATCAAACTCAAACTCCATCCACGAGTTCCCGATCGTCTTCCACGGAGCCTGATTCTGAAGACAGTTCACCGGCATTTTCCCCTTGCGGTCGCCGCGAATCTGGAAACTGTAGCGCAGTTTCATCCCGTTGGAAATCTGCTGATCCGAGGCGAAACTCACCATCAGTTCCCACGGAACTTTCCCGGGAGTCCGGACCTTGATTTCCGCGCAGGGTTCACCCTCAGGCGTCTTCACGTCCGGAGAGATCCGGTATTCAACCTTGCTTCCGGGAAGTATGAGTCCATCAACTTTCGGTCCTTTGAAGTTCCACTCTTTCAGCACATCTGCGGACATCAGGACAGCGGACGCGCACAGCAATGCAGTCAAAATCTTTTTCATCACCTAAATCTCCTTGTTTTTCTGAAGTGATTATCTGTACGGATACCAGAAGCGGCAGCTCGGACAGGACATTGTAATGGAACCGCTGGCGTAGGCGTGACCGCAGGAAACCGATCCCTTTGCAATCGTTCCGACATGACCGTCAAAATAGAGAACGTTGTTGTTCCGTTCCATATGACTCCACGCTCCCCTCTGCGGATTCAGAGTGTTCAGAGCGGAACTCTTCTGGAACTGTGAAACTCCTTCCGTCCAAAAACCCTTGCTTGAGGGATTTTTCACACGGGTCAGCTGATGCGCAAAAACATCTCCGTTTTTATAGCACGCCGCGGGATCCGCATCCATGCGCATGGCGTATATCCGGAAAAACATCACATGAGGCGTTTTGTCATTGCAGAGCGGGTTGATCAGCTCGACTTTTGTAACACTCGCATTCCGGTTTGCCTTCTGGAACGTGGAATTGCAAACCTTCGAAAGAGCGACGACGCTGGCATCATAAGGACACACCCGCCCCTTCTGCCCGACCGCATCATACACATAGGAAAGCTGCCCGTTCATATCTCCGCCCCAGCAATACGCTCTCTTCCAATCGCTCGACATGACGAAAATGGAATCCTTGTTGTCATTCAGATATCCCGTCACCGCAAGCCCGAGCTGTTTGAATCCGTTGACGCACGAGATTGCCCGCGCCTTTTCCCGTGCCGAATTCAGAGCCGGCAGAAGCATCCCGGCGAGTATTGCAATGATCGCAATTACCACAAGGAGCTCTATAAGAGTAAATTTCTTATATTTTCGTCCCGATCTGCGATCTCCGGAAACCCGGCCTCTCAAAATTCCGTTTTTCATGTTTCTGTTCCTTTTTTTTAGTTTGTTTCCTATAAAAACATTCTTTGGTTCTGGGAATAATTATACTGCATAATTCCCGTTTTGTCAATACCAAAGAGTCCGGAATATTTGTCATATCGTTCAAAACCGGAAGTTTTTCCCGACAAAAAGCGGTTCCCGTAAAAAAGCGGTTGATTTCCCGTGCGGAGCATGATATATTCCGAAAAAAGAGAAAAACACAAATGGACGACGCACCGAACACAAATAAAAACGCAAGCATCTTCGGCGGAAAAGTTACATTCAGCCGCAAGGACTTCTCCTGGATGTCCCACGACCTTCAATTCTGGAATCTTGTCATCACGACCGGAGGACAATGCCGTCTCAGCAACCAGTTCGGAGAACTCCGGGCGGAAACCGGCGACGTTCTCCTCTCACCGCCCTCGAAAAACCGTTTTTTTTCGGTCAACGGCGCATGGGAATGCATCTGGTTCGGATTCAATCTCCATACACATGTCAACTGGAATCAGCCGGTCAGGGAAATCTATCACGTGCACCCCGGCGAGGAAACCTTCACGCGCATCCGGAACGATGCGGAAGAGGCGTATGCTCTGCTCGCGGAAGGAGCCGGAAATGTCTTTCCGCTCGTTGAAAACCTGCTTGAAAACATCCTGATGCGCGGCAACGCGGAATCCCTCTTTGAACTCAATCCCCGACTGGAGGCGGCAAAAAATTTCATTGCGGCGAACTTCCGGATCAACGATTTCAAAGAGGTCGCCAGACGTTTCGGAATGTCCCGCACGAAATTCTTCCAGGCCTTCAGAGAAACCTACGGGACGACGCCGCAGAAGTATCACGAAAAAATCAAATTCCAGAACGTCTGCAGCCTGCTTGCGACAACCGATCTGTCGTTTTCGGAAATCGCGGAAATCTGCGGCTTCTCAAGTCTGTTTTATCTTTCAAAGCGTTTCCGCGCCCTCTTCAAGACCTCCATGCGCAGCTACCGCGCGCAAAGTTCCGGAAAGACTCTCCTTTAAAAACGGAACCGCCGGCCGCTCCCGAAGGAACCGGCCGGCGGACACGGCTGAAGAATTCAGCGGATTTCACGAACCTCAGGCGGCTTCGCGAGAATGTGCGAAACCTCGTAGAAGTTCTCCCACCACTGGCGGAGCGGACGCTGATAGCGCGTGTCCACCATCTTCTCCAGGAATTCATCTTCAAAGATCAGCGCCTTGCCTCCGGCCTGACCGACGATTGCGCAGCTGTCCAAATGCTTTTCGATGCGGTCGATCATGTGCATGGTCGCTTCGTAGCCGAGACGCGCGGCGAGCGTGCGGTCGAACGGACTCGGGTTGCCGCCCTGCTGCATCGGACCGAGAATCGTCTTGCGGACGTCGAACCACGCGCCGCTCTCCTCTTCAAAGAGCGAGGCGATGAAGTTGATGTCGTAAGTCTTGTTCGCGTGCTCGTTCCGGATGATCAGCGCCGTGCGGCGGCCGAGCTTGAAGTTGTCGACAAGCGCGTGCGTGTGCTTTTCCAGCATATCGACGTTGATGCCGACTTCATGCATGTAAATGTACTCCGCGCCGGTCGCCATGCCGCTCATCATCGCGAGGAAACCGCAGTAGCGTCCCATGACTTCCACGATGAACAGACGGCGCGCGCTGTCGGCGGAATTCTTGATTTTGTCGATCGCCTGAACGATGGTATTCAGCGCCGTGTCACAGCCGATGGAGTGTTCCACACCGGGCATGTTGTTGTTGATCGTCGCGGGAATGCAGATCAGCGGAATGCGGAAGATTTCAAACGTATCGCGGTGCTTGTGAAGCTCGGTTGCAAGCGTAAACGCCGTCCAGCCGCCGAGAATCAGCAGACCGCTGATGCGGTTCTTTTCAAGATTGACGGCGATGCGGTAGTAATCTTTTTCGGTCGGGAGCTTGCGGTTCGTGCCGAGCTTGGTTCCAGCGGAACCCGCCCAGTTGTCAACCTCCATCCACGAGAACTCGCGGAAGCGTCCGGCAACCAGACCGTCCACGCCGTCTTCAATGCCGACGACTTTGTAGCCCTGGTTCATGGCAACGCGGATCACCGTGCGGATGGCGTTGTTCATTCCGGGGGCGGGCCAGCCGGAAGTCATGATCGCAATGCGCGGGCTGTCCTCCGTAATCTCTTTGGAGGGACGGATCTGCGCCTGAATCTTGACGAGCTCGCTGACGCGGCTCCAGTCGATGCCGCGCATGGCTTCCGCCTTGTCGTACTCGCCGGCCTTGATTGCGGCGGCGGTTGCGCGGGTCTTCTGAACCGATTCGATCAGCGGAGCGGTCGTGATGCGGTTGTTCTTGGAAACGATAATCACCGACTCGGAAGCGTCGGGGTGCTTGACAAGCTCTTTGACAGCTTCATAACCGTACGCGGTGCTCATATAGCGGTCGTAGGCGCTGGGCGCTCCGCCGCGCTGGACGTGTCCGAGAATCGTGATGCGGCATTCAAGATTGAGACGGCCTTCGATCATCTCCTGAACCTGTGCGCAGGTGATGGGTTCGCCCTTGCAGTTGCGCGCGCCCTCGGCGACGATGATGATGTTGTCGCGGCGTCCCGCCTTCTTGCCGTCTTCGAGAAGCGTGCAGAGTTCATCCTCCCAGCCTTCTTGCGGCGGACGTTCGGGAATGAAGACCCAGGAGGCGCCGGTGGCGATTGCGCTCATCAGAGCGAGATAACCGCAGTTGCGTCCCATGACTTCCACGATGAAGATGCGCTGATGGCTGTACGCGGTGCTGCGGAGCGAGTCGATGGCGTCGGTGATGCGGTGCAGCGCGGTGTCCGCGCCGATGGTCATATCGGTGTTCGCCATATCGTTGTCGATGGAGCCGATGAGCCCGACGATCCGGAGATCGGGGCAGACCGCGCGTTCGGCTTCGGTGATGCGGTTCGCCGCAACGAGTTCCTCGCCGAGCTGTTTCCAGAGCTGGCTGAATTCATCTGCACCGGAGAGACTGCCGTCGCCGCCGATGACGATGAGGCAGCTGATTCCGCGGTGATAGAGATTTTCCGCCGCGGTCAGGAGCCCTTCGTGCGTGCGGAACGCCTTGCTCCGGGCGGTTCCGATGATGGTTCCACCCTCCTGCATGATGCCGGAGACGGATCGCCAGTCCATGAGAACGATGTTGTTTTCGATGAGTCCCTGATAGCCCTCATAGACGGCGTAGACATCCATATTGTACGAGATTCCGGCGCGAACGACGGCGCGGACCGAAGCGTTCATACCGGGTGCGTCGCCGCCGCTTGTGAGCACGGCGATTGCTTTCTTTTGAGCTGTGGCATCCATAGCAGGACCTCCAATTTTCTTTTGCTGAAAAGATACCACATTTTCGCGTTTTTGCAATGCGGCATTTTTTATTTTTCCGTAAATTTTTTGTGAGAAAACCGCGGCGGAAAACAGTTCAGCGCACCGCATTCGCTTCAATATAGGGAAGCGTCTTCCTGTAACGCCGGTTCAGCTCGCCCGGAGTGCAGTGAAAATAACGCTCCGTCAGCAAATTCAGATGCTGAACATGCTTCAACCCCAGCTTGTCCGCAATTTCCTTGAAGGAGAGACTCGAATAAGTGATAAGTGAAAGCAGATCGTTTTTCTGGCGCCGCTCTCTGTAAACACCGGGCAGAACACCTTCTACCTGGCGGCCGATGCGGCGGCAAAATGCGGCTGGAGCTCCGCGGTTTATCCGGCCGCAGTCGGAACCTGCATTCTGCTGTTCAGCGTTTACAGAGTTTTCTTCAAAAAAGAAAAACTTTCACTGCACGGCTGGATTGGAATCCTGTTCATCATCTGCGGAATTGCCGGGCTCTCCGCAAAAAAGTAAAACGATGGCGTCACTCCTTCTTCCTCCTCCACTCCGCGGGGAGGAGGAAGGCGACTCCGCCGAGAAGATTCGTCAGGAGAAGAACCGCGGTGTAAATCACCATTGCCGTCACAGCGGAATTTTCGGGAATGCCCCAGGCGCTCAGAAGCGTTTTGACAACCGCATCCCGCGTGCCGAGCCCGCCGGGAGTCACAGGTATCGCCGAAGCTAAACTGCCGTAAGCGGAGGCGGTCAGCGTCACATCCGCAGGCGGCAATTCGCGCATCGCACCGTAAAGCGGAAAATACAATGCCCCGAACAGAAGCGGATGAAGGATCAGAGCGGAAAAAAGCGTGGTCAGGATCAGCGTTTTCCAGCGTGTCCGGTAAGCGGAAACCGAACGGATGATGCTTCCAGGGATCCCTTTCATCCAGCGGTCCGCAAGTTCAAGAAGTTTCGCGGCGAACTTCCAGCGGAAAATATAATCCTGAAAAAACAGAACCGCAATCACTCCGATTCCGCCCGCGCTGAGCAGAGTGAAAAGATACACGATTGATTTCGCCGCAACCGGAAGCTCCCCGATCCGGCGGGACATCAGGCTGAATGCAAACAGAGCCAGCAGGAACAATCCGCCGATGCCGACAATGCGGTCGATCAGAATTGAAACCGTCGCTTCGATACGCCGTCCCTTTTCCACTTTGGAAGCCAGCATCGCTGCTTTCAGAACGTCGCCGCCGACCGCGCCCGCCGGAATGAAAATATTCGCGAAAAGCCCGATAAACGCCAGCCGCATCGCCTCGTACCACGAAACGTTCAGCTCTTTGGCGATCAGGAATTTCCAGCGCACCCCGGTGAGTGTCACCTGCACGAACTGCGCACAGAAACAGAGCACAACCCAGACGGGATCCATCCGCCGGACTGATTCAAACATGGAACGGGCGTCGCCGCCGATCACCCAGGCGATCAGCAGAGCGGCAACGCCAAGTTTCAGAAACACTTTGAGCAGCTGTTTCCACAGCGGGGTTTTCGCGCCGTTCATTCCTTTTTTCCGTAAAAACGAGTCAGAACAGGCGTCAGAGTCATGAGACCGCGCGGAATCCGGCTGTCGATTTTCTGTACAAACGCTTCCAGATTCTCCCGCGTATCCACAATTTCCACAAGGACCGGCTGGTTGATCTGGAACGCGCGGAATTCCGGAGCAAGAACCGGATTGTTCGAGCAGAATCCGCCGATCCCGCGCAGCACCGTCGCTCCGGAAATGCCGGAGGCAACTGCCCGCTGGACAATCCATTCGTAGAACGGAAGCCCTTCCACATGATCTTTTTCCGCAGTGTAGATCCGGAGCAGATACGCTCCGTCAGTAAAAAGTTCCGGCATGACGCACCTCCTTTTGTTCCGTTATATCATAATTATCAGAAGGACTCGCGGTCCTCCGCCCATTTCTTGATGTCTTCCTGAACCTCCGCGCGGGTATCACCGGTAACGTCTCCCACAAATTTTTTGAAATAGGCTTCAATCGCCTTGTGGAAGATGTGCAGGTACTCCACGCGCTCGGCAAAATAACTTTCACGGTCCATCTCCTCGCCCTCGGGAAGGTTCAGACCGGTAAAATTGAACTTGTCGGCGTCAAAAGTGAACGTCCAGACGTCCTGGTCGCGCGCCATCATGATTTTCGCCTTCTTGAGTTTCTTGCCTACCGCAAGCGCGGCTTTCGCCTCGGCGGAAAGCTGGGGACAGCCCTTCTTGACCACGCTCTCCTCCGCGCCTTTCGCCTCGGCGGAGTAGCCGAACGTCAGCGGGCCTTGGATGCCGAGCTGGAATCTGCCGCAATTTTCCACATCCAGCTCTCCCCCGTTGAGTTCAGAGAAATACCAGAGCCAGGTGAGGAAGTCGCGCCCGGGCGTGGAATCCGTTTCCCCGGCGGCATTGTTCGTGAACGAAATATCCGGCAGTGCGCTCGACTCCTCTTTGAAGAGCTTGATCATCAGCTCATTGATCGTGACCGGAACAGGCTCCACGCCAAGCTGGCTGACGAATGCGCTCACGATCAGGTCGACCTGCGCGAGCGAGGCCGTTCCGATATACATCACATTCAGCGCACGGTCCACCACAACAGGAGTTCCGGAGATCACCGGCGGCATCTTCATGAGGTTGCGCTTGATGGCGTCCTCCTTGATGCGTTTCTTTTCCAGACGCGGCACGGAGAAGGTCTGATTCGCATGCATGTACGCGAGTTCGTCGCGGCGGCAAATTGCGTTCAGCAGCGAAGAAGGAATTTTGCGTTCCGCTTTGCGCAGGTTTAAATAGAGATGGTCTCCGCAGATGGAAGTCGTCTCGCTGATCTCGGTTTCGAGCAGGAAGCGTCCGCTGACCCAGCCGATTTCGGGTTCCTCGGCGACGTCTTCCAGACGGCCGGCGGATGCCCCGGCGAGCTTTTTCAGATAATCATCCGGCAGCGGCGAGCTGAGCGGACAGATGGTCAAAGCGATGCTTCCATGATCAAACGGCATTTTCAAATCTCCTTAATAATACTGTTTTTCGTGGTATTATATCATGAAACTGCCGTTTCGTCAAACGCGCAAACAGAAAAAACAGCATCTGAATTCAAAATTGCTTCATTTGCAGAAATCTGTTTTTTTTTAAGCAAATCGCGACCGTTTTCAATCAGTTTTTCACGAAAAATCTGGAAAAACAGTTGTTTTTCGCGTCCGCAGCACCTATATTCCCGAAGAAGGTTTAAATCCTAACATCTATAAAAAGGAAGATTGCAATGAAGAACTACAAGATCGTCATGAAATCCGCCAGCAACGCCGTGCTGGAAGCAAGTGAAATTCCGGATCCCGTCGGAGATCAGGTGCTCGTCCGCGCCATGTACTCCGTCGTCAGCGCCGGAACGGAACGCGCATGGTCGATGGATATGAACAACGCCCACCCGACATTCCCCTACACTCCGGGCTACTGCGCCGCAGGCGAAGTCGTCAAAGTCGGACCCGAAGTCACCCTCTACAAGCCCGGTGACCGCGTCATCATCAACTGGGCGGGACATCAGCTCTACGCGCTCAAAAACGAAGGCGCGATGAACGTCACCGGCATTGTGACGAACCCGCAGTCGATGCACGACGTCCGCAAAGGCGCACTCGTCAAGATTCCGGACAACGTCAAGACTCTCGACGCCGCATTTGCGAACATCGCCTCCTTCTCGTTCAACGGAGTCCGCAAACTTCACCTCGAAGTCGGAGAAAGCGCGCTGATTGCCGGACAGGGCATTCTCGGCGTATTCGCTCTTCAGGTGGCCGGACTCTGCGGCGCCGTTCCGCTGATCGCCGCCGACTTCTCCCCCGAACGCCGCGCAACCGCCAAAAAGCTCGGCGCCGACTATGCGCTCAACCCGGGCGACAAGGATTACATGGATCAGATCAAAGAGATCACCGGCGGCGAAGGCGTCCGCGCAATCGTTGAAGTCACCGGAAGCGCGGCAGCTCTCCAGCAGGCTCTCGAATACGTCGCCTGGGAAGGCCGTATCTCTCTGCTCGGCTGCACACGCGTTCCCGAATTCCCGACCGACTTTTACCAGTTCGTTCACGGACGCGGCGTTCAGCTCTTCGGCGCCCACACCTTCAGCCGCGCAAAACTCGAATCCGCCCCGTACCACTGGACCCAGGAAGACGACTACAACGCATTCCTCAAGCTCCTCGCAAACGGGAAGATGCAGGCAAGCTCGGTCATCTCCGAAATGATCTCTCCGGAAGATGCCCACTCCGTCTACCAGATGCTCGCAACCGACAAGAATCCGCCGATGGGACTCGTCTTCGACTGGACCAAACTTGCGTAAAAACACAGGAAAGGAGACTCGCATGTCAACTGCACTGGAACTGCTTCAGAAACAAGTCAAAAGCGGGCTGATTCAAGGCGGCGTCGCCGCTTCCACCCGCTCGACGAAGATCGCGGTTGCCGGACTTCAGACCGTTCATCCGGAAACGAAAGCGATGGCGGAACACTCCCGTTTCGACATCGCATCCGTGGGCAAAGTCTTCACCGCCGGATGCGCCGCCCTCCTCATTGAGAAGGGCGAACTGGATCCGGATGCTCCGTTTGTCAAATACATTCCAGAGTACTGCGATCCCGAGTCGCCCATTACCGTGCGCGATCTCGCCATGCACTGCAGCGGATTCGACAACAGCAAACCGTACGACGATATCTCCGATCCGGAGCTTTTCCGCAAAGCTCTTTTCAACAAACGCCCCGTCCGTCCGCGGCTCGAAGCGTTTGAATACGCATGTTCCAATATGATTCTGCTCGGCATGATCGCCGAACGGATTGCCGGAAAAGGACTGGACGACCTTGCCCGCGAACTTCTCTGGGCTCCGCTCGGCATGAACCGTACCCGCTGGACCGCTCCGGGACCGGGTCCGGACGAAGTCGAACACTGGCTCCCGAACCGTCCCGCCGGACAGCACAACGACCCGACCTGCTTCACCTGCCCCTTCCCTCTCGGAAGCGGCAGCTGTTTCTCGACGATCCACGACATGATGCTGTTCGCAAAAGATGTTCAGGAGCGCAGACTCTTCCCCGAATCCTATTACAGACTCATTGGAACCTGCGGATTCGACAAAGACGGAACCCGCCGCAGTTTCGGCTGGGACATGACCGATGCGAACCGCCCCGCCGGGCTCTCCCGCTCCGCCATCTTCCACTCCGGCTGGAGCGGTCAGACCATCTGTGTCGATCCGGAAAACGATTTTGCGGCAGTTGTCCTCACCTCCCGCACAGGCGACTGGCAGGAAGGTTACGATGGACGCAACCGCATCATCGAAGCGATGTTCCAAAATGAACAGGAGTAACCGATGTTCAAACCTGTAAAAATCATTCAGATCGGAGTCTGCCACGAGCACGCGAACGGCAAAATCCAGTCGCTCAAACTGCTCCCGGAATACTTCGACATTGTCGGCTGGGTCGATGAACGCACCTTCAGCCAAACGCCGCGTCTCGGAAACGGCTGCAACATGGAACGCTATGAAGGCATCCCGCAGCTGACGCTTGACGAAGCGCTCAATTACCCCGGCCTCGAAGCCGTCGCGGTTGAAGTTCCGAACAACGACCTTGTCCCCATTGCAACCAAGTGCATGGAACGCGGCCTTGCCATGCACATGGACAAACCCGCCGGCGAAGAGCTGGCTCCGTACAAGGCGCTGCTCGACGGCTGCAAAGCGCGCAGCCTTCCGTTCCAGATGGGTTACATGTACCGCGGCAACCCCGTTTTCCAGTTCATCCAGCACCTCGTCCGCGAAAACGCGCTCGGCGAAATTTTCGCGATCGACATGGATATGAACCACGGTTACGGCGGCGAAGAGTACCAGAAATATCTCGCCAAATTCAAAGGCGGAATCATGTTCAACCTCGGCTGCCACCTGATCGACTTCATCGTTTCAATCATGGGACGCCCGGAGCGTGTGGAATCGTTCCTGATGTCGACTTCCGACGTCGCCCCCGGCACGAAAAACAACACCGCGGCCGTGCTCGGCTATCCGCATGCGACCGCCTTCATCCGCGCCTGCAGCCGCCACGCGAGCGGCGGAGTCAACGAGCGCCGGCTGAAAATCGAAGGCACAAACGGCTGGGTTGAAATCAGCCCGGTGGAACGCTTCGACAACAAACCGCTTGAACTCAACATCTGCCTGAAAAAAGCCTGTTGCGGCTATCCGGCGGGCGGAAACGTCATCAAATTTCCGCCGCAGTTCGACCGCTACACCGAACAGCTCATCGAGCTGGCGAAAATGATCCGGGGCGAAGCGAAAAGCCCCTACACTTTTGAACACGACTGTCTGGTCCACGAGGTCACCCTTGCCGCGGCCGGATATACAAAATGGAGCTAAGAACCATGCACGCAATGATTCTCGACGAACAACTCAATTTCAAATGGGCGGAAGTCCCCGATCCGGTCCGCAAACCGGATGAAGTCCTCATCAAGGTTCACGCCGCGGCGGTCAACCGCGCCGACCTGATGCAGAAGGACGGCTGCTACAGTTCTCCCGCCGGCTGGCCGCAGTGGTGCGGACTCGAAGTTTCCGGCGAAGTCCTGGAAGCCCCCGCGGACGCCGCGGTCAAACCGGGCGACAAAGTCTGTGCGCTGCTCGGCGGCGGCGGATATTCCGAACTTGTGACAGCCCCTGCGGGCATGGTCATTCCGATTCCGGAAGGACTTTCGATGATTGAAGCCGCAACCCTTCCGGAAGTCTGGTCGACGGTTTACCTGAATCTTCAGCTGGAAGCCGGCGGCATGAAACCGGGCGATGTTTTCTATATGCAGGCGGGCGCCAGCGGCGTTGGACTTGCCGCGATCCAGTACGCCAAACAGCTTGGCGCGGAAGTCATTACGACGATCGACTCTCCGGAGAAAGCGGAGTTTGTCCGCAAGCTCGGCGCGGATTACGTTCTTGACTACCGCAAAGAGGATGTCCGTCCCGTGATTGAAGCGCATCCCCCGACGGTTGCCCTTGACTGCATCGGCGGCAAACTGATGGGCGAATGCTTCCGCAACATGGTTTTCGGCGGCCGCTGGATTATGATTGCGACGATGGCGGGAGCGGAGACGACGATCAACCTTGAAACGGTCTGGCGCAAACGCATCCGTCTGATCGGCAGCACCCTCCGCAGCCGTACACCGGAGGAGAAGAGCCGTATTCTGAAAGCCTTGCAGACGGAGCTCTGGCCGTTGTTCTCGTCGCGCAAGCTGATCACGAACATCCACGCGGTGTTTCCGATCCGTGACGTCGAGAAAGCCCACGGCGTTCTCCGCCGTGCGGAAAACATCGGCAAAGTTGTTCTGACGCTTGAATAACCTCATCCGGTCCCGCAGCTGTGACTTGCGGGACCGGTATTTCCTCCCTCCCGTAAATTTTATTTTCTTTTCAGATTTTTTTGAATACAAACGAGTTTTAAAACGGCATTTTCCAACACAGCCCCTTGTATTTTTTCATTTCTACAGTATTTTATATTTGTATTTTATACTGACAAAAATCAAGCATGGAATCTGTTCGATAAAACTTTCAGACGTTTATCATCTGCACGGAATCCCTGAATTGAACGTTGCAATGGATGTCTGTATCCGTTTTATCAATGCTTTCCATTTGTTTGCATTCTGTTCTGTATCCCGTAAGCTGTAAAGTTTACCAAACTCCAGCTTCAATTTTTTTTGCAAAAGGACTGTAAGAAACAGGCTCTGACAAGGAATAAGGTCTTCAGGAATCTCCAAGAGCAGATATAGGAAAAACTAAATAAAGGACTCAACCTCTTATGGACTTCATCATCCGCATTGTACTGTGCTTCATCTTCCCGCCGCTTGCCGTGTTCGACAAGGGGTGCGGGATCATTCTGCTGACCCTCTTCCTCACTTGCATCGGATGGCTGCCGGGAACAGTCGTCGCTCTCCTCATCTGTCTTGCAGATAAAAAGAAGAAGATCGGAGAGTGATATGGATGACTCCAATGTCAAAATAACAGGAAAAGATCTGGTCATACTCATCGTCCGGTATCTGCTCTGTCTCCTGTTTCCTCCGCTCGCAGTAATCGACAAGGGATGCGGATCCGTCTGTCTCGTCTTCCTCTTCACTCTTTTCGGGTGGCTGCCGGGAACAATCCTCGCATTCCTTATCTGCATTCGGGATAAAAATTATTTCTTGCAGCGGGAACCTTGATTTTTCTCTGTTTCCGTTGTAAGATTTCCAGAAAGAACGGAAGTCCGTATACGACAAACATAACAACAGGGAAGAGAATCATGGCTTTTACAACTCGAAAATCCCTGCTCGCTAAAGTGCGCGCAGGCGATGAAGTCTCATGGAGCGATTTCTATACCGCATATAAACCCCTCATCTATCTCTGCGGAAACGACCACGGACTCTCCGACGCAGAAAAAGAGGAACTCGTTCAACAGGTCATGACCGAAATCTTCCGGAAAGACATCATCGGAAAGTTCGATCCGGAAAACATTCCGAAAGATATCACATTCAAATACGATCCATCCAAAGGACGCTTCCGGCACTATCTCCGCAAAATCATCCGCAACCACGCAATCCGCATTTACCGCAAACGCAACGAGCATGTCCAGCTCGAAGATATCGAAAACAATCCCGAAATTTCCGAAGACGACAGCTGGGACAAAGTCTGGGATGAAGAATGGCGGCATCATGTCCTCAACATGGCGCTCGCAGAACTCAAAGGACGCGTCCAGCCCGAAACATACGTCGCCTTTGAAATGTACGCGATTCAAGGACGCCCCGTGCAGGACGTCGCGAAATTCCTGAATCTCTCCGTATCATCGGTCTACACGGCGAAAAGCCGCTGCATATCAGCACTCAAAGAAATCATTGAAAATCTGGAGGAACGGTAAATGTTCAGTTTTAATTCTTTCTTTTCAAAAGAAAAACAGGAGCCTCAGACGGAAACAAATGATGAACGCACCATCAGCGAAATGATGACGCCTGAACAATGGTCAAATTCATATAAAGAAGCTCAGCAGAAAAAAAATCTTACAGAAATGCACAATCTTCTGACCGGAATCTTTGAAGATACGGTCGAAATTGTCAACCGCGGATGGTATATCTCTCCGGCGGGAAAACGCGTCATACTCCCCTCCCCGCTTCAGATGGAACGCGATACCGTATTCTATTCGCATGAACTGCCTCCCGCTCCCAAACGGCGCGAGGAAGTAAAAACGGAGGTTCATGTCGTCAAGTCGGACTGCATTGATGCGGCAAAACTGCTTCTGGACAACGGACTGAATCCGGTTGTGCTCAATATGGCAAACCGCAGGACGCCTGGCGGAGGAGTTCAATACGGCGCCAGGGCGCAGGAGGAAACACTCGTCCGCAGAAGCTCGCTCTTCCGTTCGCTCTTTCAGTTTGCCTCTTTCCCACACGATTTCGGTGTGCCGCGCAGACCGGAATCGTATCCGATGGATCGCAATTTCGGAGGAATTTACACTCCGAATGCAACAGTCTTCCGTGAAGGTCTTGCGCTTGGATACCGTCTGATGGAGACGCCATTCCTGCTTTCGTTTGTGGCGGTTGCGGCTATCAATCATCCGCGCCTTGATGAAAACGGCTGGATGACGCAGGAAAGCATCGACGGCACGCTCAACAAAATCCGTACCATGTTCCGCATTGCGCGGAAGCACAATCACGATTCCATCGTTCTGGGCGCGTGGGGATGCGGCGCATTCAAAAATCCGCCGGAACAGATTGCAAAGCTCTTCCATCAGGTTCTGGAGGAAGAGGAATTCCGCAATCAGTTCACCTGCGTTGTTTTTGCGATTCTCGAAAATCATCACACGGGAGAAGCACACAACCCGCGCGGCAATTTCCTGCCGTTCTCGGAAGAATTTACGCTCGATTATTCCGCCATGTCACCTGAAGAGCTCGAAAATGCAATCAGCGACGGCGATACGGAGGCCGCGTTTACGCTCGGCAGACAGGAGCTGAAAAATGCCGTCGCGAAACAGGACAAGCTCAATGCCATTGCCCTGATCGAAGCTGCGGCAACGAACGGCAACGCTCATGCACAGACCTTTATGGGAACTCTCTATATGAAGGGAGAACATCTTGAACAAGATGCCGCGCAGGCGGTGCGCTGGTTCCAGAAAGCCGCAGAAAACCATGACGAGTGGGGCGCGCTCTTCCTCGCCGATGCGTATTTCAACGGAAACGGCGTGGAACAGGATGACGGACAGGCGTTTCAGCTCTATCAGTTCGCGGCGAAAAACGGGATTCCTCCGGCGCAATACAAACTCGGACTCTGCTTTCTGCATGGACTCGGAACCGCACAGAACCCCAAGCAGGCCTTCGACTGGTTCTCCCGCGCCGCAAAGAACGGCGATACAGACGCCATGACCGACCTCGGCGAATGTTACGGACGCGGCATCGGAACCCAGCGTAACGACACGCTCATGCTGAAGTGGCTCAACAAAGCAGCGGAAAACGGAAGCGCCAAAGCGGAATGCATGCTCGGAGATTATGACTGTTACGGTCCCGGACAAAATCCCGAACGGGCCGTTCAGCACTATCAAAAAGCGGCGGAAGCCGGCAACGCCTCCGCGATGTTCAACCTCTCGGTTGCCTACAACCGCGGCGACGGGGTCAAACAGAGCCCGCAGGAGAGTCTCCGTTATCTCAAAATGGCGGCGGAAAAAGGTGATCCATCCGCCGAAACCGGACTCGCCCAGTATTTCCTCAAAGGGAACTACCCGGGAGTCCCGCAAGATATTCAGCAGGCCATCAGACTTTTTATCCGTGCAGCGGAAAAGGGTCATCCGGTCGCGGCGGGTGAGCTTGGCACCATCTATGAATTTGGAAACGGCGTAGAAAAAGATGAGTCAAAAGCTGCGGAATTTTATCAGAAATCCATGGACGGAGGCTGTGCCAGTTCAATCACCAATCTTGCGCGCCTCTATGCCCAGGGGCGCGGAGTGGAACAGAACCGGGATAAAGCGTTCCGCCTGTTCAATGAAGGCGCCGCAAAAGGCGATCCAATCGCAATCTATTACCTCGGCCAATGCTACGAATTCGGAGACGGAGTCCAGCAGGATTACCAGAAAGCGTTCTATTGCTTTGAGGACTCTGCAAAATGCGGCTTTACCCCGGCCCTGCACGAGCTCGGCTTGCTCCTGCTCTCGGACAAACTCGGCAGACCCAACGAAGAAAAAGCGCTGAAATACCTTCGACAGGCGGCGAAACAGCAGTTTGAACCGTCGATTGAGCTGCTGAAGGAACTGGGGCATTGAAATCGGATTTAGCGGAAAGGAGTATAAAACATGAAACACTACACAAAAGAGGATTTGGAGCTTTACCGTCATCATCAGCTTTCGATTCTCGGGCGGATTGCATGTGCTGCGCACCTGAAGGAGTGTCCGGCGTGCACGAAACTGCTCGGGGAACTGGAGCACGAAGATGAATTTGTGCATCAGCTCCGCAAGAGTGTCCGGATTTACGAAGAGGCTTCGCGTTCCGGAAGCTCGAAATGCTGAACTGACGCTGTCAAAAGTGAGCATTTTTCACAGAACTTGCTTGCTATTTTCAAAATCTGCTGTATTTTAAACATGGATTGCAATTATTTTGCAATCCATGCTGTTTTGAAAAAATCATCGGATCCAGCTCGATAAAACTTGCAACCTTTTACCGTCTGCTCTGGAACCGCAAACTGAACACTGCTATGGATGGTTCTGTCCATTTCATAGGTGAAGTGTATCTATTTGCGTTCTGTTTTCGTTGAGCAGCGGGTTTGCAAGTACCTATCGTACAGCGGAAGCAGAACGTTTTTTATTTTCCGCTGTAAGAAAACCGGGTTCCCCTGAAGTAAGTAACCAGAGAGGCGAATTCCGAAACGGAGCGTGTCACGAAAAACTTGCCCTGTATAAAATGCTGTTCACGGGACGTTTCGGAATTCTGTCTCTCTTTCAAAAAAAATAATCTTTACATAAACAAAAAGGATTTTTCCATGAAAAGAACTTTTTTCTGCAAGTTTTTTAGCATTTTACTCCTTTGTATATTTTTGCCAGCAGCCACATATTCAACAAACAAAGGACTCGCAAACATTGCAAAGAAAAGTAACATTCGCATAATCCGACCTGCAACAGGAAAGCAAATATACGAATATATACAAAAAAATCATCACAACATATTAGACAACATTTTTAAAGATCCATTCTACATCATTTCACTTATCATATTCGCTGCCATTGTTATATCGCCCATTTGTTTAGCAAGTTATTTAGCAAACAGAAAACCATCACAAAACAAAAAACAACGACAAAAATCATACGATAGCTTCTTAATTTTTTTAGACGACAGAAAATTCTCAACAAAACCAAATATTATTGAGGGAAATAAATGGCTTAAGGAAGGAATTTTGTTTTTCAATGGAAGCGATGGAAGAAAAATCGACTACAGCAAAGCAGAAAACTGCTTTAAAAAAGCTAGTATATACGGAATAAAAGAAGCTAAGGTATGGCTAGAAAACTTAAAAGTCCAAGACGTTAATGGGAATACCCAGCCTCAGTCACTTCAGACCACTCAGAACAGACAGCCGAATTACAACAAAAGTGAAATAGGTAAAAGTTTTTTCAACGAAACCAACAAACATAAAGAAAGTTCAAAAATGAAAACATTCACACACACCCAAACATCGCAAAGGCTCTCCATCGCCCAGGAAATCTACAACCTTCCGGAACCGGAATTCAAGAAACTTTACAAACAATCAAACTACTTAAATGGATGGGGAAAATTTTGTTTCTTCGGAACCTTCATTATCACTATTGGATATGCACTATGCACCATTCCAGCATTTAGTTTTGGAGGAGTTCTACCAGCATTAGGAGTTATCCTAGCCGGAGCACTGCAGGCTCTTTACATTTACTCTCTAAGTCATCTATTCCGATACCAACGAAATAGTTCCGCCAGATCAATTATAAGTTTTTATTCAATTTTTCATATGGTCATAAGTGGACTAGTTGCCATCTGTTCTCTTTTTGCAGCATTTGGAGACATTAAGCTATTACTCACAGCAGTAGTACCTGTTATTCTTTTTATAATTTTTTGCATAATATTCGCTGCTTCTAGAAATCCTTTGTTGTTTGGAGAAAGCGCTCTCAGCCACGCGCAGATTGAATGTATAAAATATTGGCGCGAAAAAAGATTTTTCGATGCAGAATGCCTCCCGAAAACACGAGAGCCCAAAGGAAGCGATGCATTTTTCCGCATTTACTCAATCATCGGCATAATTCTGCTTTTTTTAGCCATTCCCGTGGGCTTCGTCAAAGGCGTTATGGAAAACAGCGCCTCCAATCCGCAGGAATATGTCCAGAAGGCGGATCAGGCAATGGAAAAGAAAAATTTCGGCGATGCGTTCAAGCTTTATGAGAAAGCAGCCAAGCAGAATCTCCCTGAAGGAATTTTCAACCTCGGAATCTGCTATGCGGAAGGAATCGGATGCGATGAAGATTTCGAGAAAGCATATGAATGCTTCAGTCATCCGGATGTCAAAGATGCCCCGCTTGCCAAATTCTACATTGGTATCATGCACTACTCCGGTCAAGGAGCACCCCAGGATTTCCAGAAAGCCGCAGAACTCCTCAAGAGCGCGGCGGACAGCGGAGTTGAAGCCGCGCAGAATTTCCTCGGCTATCAGAACGGCAAAATGCCCGATTACGACGTTCCGCTGGCAAAACTCCTGGAAGAAAATTTCAGGCAGAACGAAAAGAACTAAGGATAATACATGAACCATCTTATCAAAGCCGCCGCACTCGCGGTCCTCTTCGGGACCGCGGCAGTCGGCGGGGCGGTGGAAACTATCACGCAGAAACCGGATCTGAACAAAATCGAACAGAAAATCAAAAGCGATCTGCAGCAGTCCATTCAGAAAAACGGTCCGGAACATGAGAAAACAAACGACATCCGCTTCTCGCTCGCAATCTTTTACGCTCAGGCCGAACGGTTCGGCGAAGCGGAAAAATATTTCCGCGAAACCTTCAATATCATGAAGTCGCTCAGCGCAAAGACAGCGCAGAAAAACGCTCCCGAACAGGCTCTCACCGCCGGCGGGGCTCTGCTTCAGGTATATCAGCTCACCGGACAGCTCGACAAAGCCGCCGCGCTCGCGGAAGAACTCCTGGAGTGCAGCAAAAAGACCGCCGATCCGTTCTCGCAGGACAACTTGAAAATTTACGCTGAATATGTTGCGCTGTTCAAAGACTCCGGCAGAAAAATGTCTGAAAACGCCATGAATCTGCTGAATTCGGTCAAAACCGCCGCGGAAAACGGTTCGGCTCCGGCGCAGTTCTATGTTGCGCTCTGGTACTCCGCAGGCGGAATCTACGCCTCCGCCCCTGATGAAGCCAAAAGCATTGAGTATCTCAAAAAATCCGCAGAAGCCGGCTACCCGGTCGCACAATGGTTCGTCGGCTCCGCTCTTGTGAACGGTCAGGCCGGATTCACTCGCGATGAAAAAGCCGGACTCGAGCTCATCAAAAAAGCAGCCAAGCAAGGCGAAAAAGACGCCCTGGGGTGGTTGCAGGAAAACATATTCCAAACGGAAAACAAGGATTGAAACATGCTGAATTTCAAAGAGAAACATCTTGCAGCAAGCTGCGCAGTCGTCCTCATTGCCGCCGCATTCGCACCGGTCGGCAGCATTGCGGATGAAGCCGCGGTCAAAGCCCGCATCGAAAGAGCCAAGATCGAGCTTGCGAAAATCAAACAAGGCAAAAAACTTTCGATTCTGGATGCGACCAAGCCGGAAGTCGTGCTGCCGCCGCTTCTGATCCTCGTGGATGAAGATCTGAAGGAATTCGGCATTGACAGGGAGGCGCTTGCCGCCGACATCAAAGCGAATCCGGCGAAGTACCGCAACGCCGCTCCCGAACACTGGCGCAAACGCTTCCTTCTTCTCGCCCCCGAACAGGAAAAGCTCCTCGGGGATGAGTTTGACAGAGAACTTCAGGCGAAAGGGAAGGTCTGCAAAGATAAAAAGCAAATGCGGAGGATCAAGACGATTGTCGACCGCATTATCGCGCGAATTCCCGGGCAGGATCGCAAAAATTTCAAACTTCACCTTTACCGCGACAACTCCATCAACGCCTTCTGCCTCCCGAACGGCTCCATCTACGTCAACACCGGACTTCTGGAGCAGATCAAATCCGATGACGTTCTGGCGTTTATCCTCGGACACGAGATCGCGCATTACGTCGCCCGTCACGGCAACGAGAGCTCCACAAAATGCATCATGACCATGGCGGGGAACACGGTTGCCGCCAACGAAGTTTACAAATACTGGTCACAGGGCAAAGTCAAGCGCGGCGCGCTCCTTGCCATCGGCTACTTCGGCGCAAGCAAACTGGCGTTCATGCTTCCCTTCTCCCGCACAATGGAAAAGGAAGCCGATACTCTCGGCATCCGTTACATGGAGCGTGCCGGCTACGATCCCGCCGGAGCCATTGAGTTTTTCCGCATGCTCAACGACGGCTCGGATTCCGGCTGGAGCAGTTTTCTCTCCACCCATCCGACCGGCAAGAAGCGTATGGAGCACATGCAGGAAGAGTATCAGAAGCTGAAAACCGGCAAGAAAAGTATCGGAGACATCGCCGCCGATCTTACGCATGACGACAAAAAGCGTGAAGAGGCCAAAGAGAAAACGAAAAAAGGCTTCGACTTTCTGAAAAGAAAAACGAAAAAAGTCCTTGAGGAAAAATAAACTCATCCGGCGGGCTGACGGAAAAACGGTCCGCCGGAATAACACAAATCTGCTGATATACCTCCTGGAGAGATTGTATTATTACCATCCGGGCATTGTCATTGCCGCCGGCGTCATCATCGGCATTATCGCACTCATTGCACTGATTATCTGGTTGAAAGAAGAGTTTTGACGAATCCTCTTTCCGTCTCTCGGGGAAAGCTCATTTTTTCCCCGAGTAAGGCGGCTGAAACTTCAGAGTCTTAAGAACCGCCTCGAACTGCTCTTTCCGCTTCTCAAACGTCTCATGGCTAGAAATGAGAGTAATCTCTATCTTTGTTTCAGGCGTCCGCATTATCATGTATATATTGACACGACATCCCTCCTTCATTTTCGGTGTCACATAATTCGTTGCATCAATCATAATTGCGGGAGCGCCGAGAATAGTTGTCCGCTGCACTTTATGAATCTTTGTTTCCACGCCATTCTGCAGGAAAAAGCCACGAATCATAAGCTGGACTCCATCAAGAGGAGCAGTTGTAAAATTGGCAGACGCTTTTGTTTGAGGAGAAATGGTAATGTTATCTCTAAACTTCTCGGCGGCATCACAAAAAATATATTCCACGCCATTCTCTAGCTCCATCTTCATAGTTTTCAAATATTTAGGAGAAAGGTACTGCTTAAGCTCTTCTCCTAGATCCTTATAAAACTCCAGCATGGTCGATGCAGAGACGACATCCCACTGTTTCGGAATAGTCATTGAGATTCCCGCTTTTTTATTGACATACTCCTGAGTAACCTCTGCAGTAATGTCATAAGGTTTTTCCGGCCACGCCATCCATACAGCTGTGCCAAATGCGCATATCAGCGCGGGGCCGAGACACCAGTGTCTGCGGAACCAGCGGAGGACCTGATAGGTTGCACCGATCACCTCGCGAATCGCGGTCTTGCGGAAATAAATGATTTTGTCGCGGAACGTCTCGCCGAACAGGAGCTTGCGCTCGATTTCACACATTTCATGCTCAAGTTCATCCAGAGAATGGAGTCT